>QCWH01000050.1:0-2577 GCA_003149565.1 Marivita sp. XM-24bin2
CGCAATGTTCAGTTCCGAGGGTACCAGTCAGTCCATGTTTATCATGACGAAGTGGCACAGGTGTTGGCTCAAGACCTGCCATCCGCAATGTCGCTGGAGATGTTCTCAAAGACCGTCGGTCTTCGAAACCCTGCCTACATGACACGGCTGGTGAAAGATGGGCATGTCGCCACCATCGAGATGCGCAATCCCCGCACAAAAGCCTTGCAGCGGTATATCGGTCCTGCTGAAGCAGCCGCATTCCATGATCGCTTCGTCACGTTGCGCATTCTCTCTCGGATCAGAGGGGAAAGCTGGCAATCGCTCTCTAGCAAGTTGCGCGATGCAGGGGTTGCCCCATTCAAACTTGGCGATACGGATTACGGCAATATTTTTCTGAAGAACGATGTTCAGAAGGCCCTCTCGGAGTGAGCCAGCTCAGAAGCGAAACAAAGAGGGCGGTGCCATTCGGCGCCGCCCTTTTTCGTTCAGGATTGGCAAACAGCAGAGCCCTCTGCAAGAACCCGTCTTATGTCGAAAAGACGTAATCCCTGTGTCGGACGATAAACGGGCCCAGCGACGCGTCAGCCGCACTTGCTGTGACCGCAAGAACCACAGGTCATGCAACCTTCAACCATACGCATGTCGTATTGTCCGCAGGAGGGGCAGGCTTTGCCGCGCGGCGCGTCGAGGTTCACCACCTGCGCCTGCGGATCGGATTTCAGCCCCATGCCTTCACCCGCAAGGAACCCGATGGCGATCATGTGCTGTTCGATCACCCCGCCAATGGCGGCAAGGATCGACGGGATATACTTGCCCTGCACCCAGGCCCCGCCGCGCGGATCGAACACGGCCTTAAGTTCTTCCACCACAAAAGACACATCACCACCGCGCCGGAACACCGCCGAGATCATCCGCGTCAGCGCCACCGTCCAGGCGAAATGCTCCATGTTCTTGGAGTTGATGAAAACCTCGAACGGGCGCCGGTGACCCCCAACGATGATATCGTTGATCGTCAGGTAAATCGCATGTTCGCTGTCCGGCCATTTGAGCTTGTATGTCGCGCCTTCCAGCGCCTTCGGCCGGTCAAGCGGTTCGGACATGTAGATCACGTCGCCATGCGGCTGTTGCGGCTCTTCGTCGGAAGACGTCACAACCTCCGGAGCCTCCGCCTTCTTCTCCTCCGCCACACTCAAAACCGAGCCGGTCACGTCGTTCGGGCGATAGGTCGTGCACCCCTTACAGCCGGTCTCAAATGCCTCCATGTAGACGTCCTTGAACGCCTCGAAGGAAATGTCCTCCGGGCAGTTGATCGTCTTCGAGATCGACGAATCCACCCATTTCTGCGCCGCCGCCTGCATCTTCACATGCTCCAGCGGGGCCAGCGTCTGGGCGTTCACGAAATACTCGGGCAACTCCCGGTCGCCGAATTTCTCGCGCCACATCTGGACGGCGTAATCGACCACCTCTTCCTCGGTGCGCGTACCGTCCTTCTGCAAGACCTTGCGGGTATAGGCATAAGCAAAGACCGGCTCGATCCCCGACGATACATTCCCCGCATAAAGCGAAATGGTCCCGGTCGGCGCAATGGAGGTCAGGAGCGCGTTGCGGATGCCGTGTTCACGGATCGCGTCGCGCACATCGTCGTCCATCATCTGCATGGTGCCTGACGCAAGGTACTTGTCGGCATCGAACAGCGGGAACGCGCCCTTCTCCTTTGCCAACTCGACCGACGCCAGATACGCGGCGCGGGCAATCGCGTGCAACCAGCGCTCGGTCTGGCGCGCCGCCTCGTCCGAGCCATAGCGCAGACCCAGCATCAAGAGCGCATCGGCCAAGCCCGTCACGCCCAAGCCGATCCGCCGCTTTGCCTGCGCCTCTGCCCGTTGCGCCTCCAGCGGAAAGCGCGAGGCATCCACCACGTTGTCCATCATCCGCACGGCGGTGGCGACCAACTCGTTCAGCGCGCCTTCGTCCAGCGCCGCCGCGTCCTCGAACGGGTCCGACACCAGCCGCGCGAGGTTGATCGACCCCAAAAGACACGCGCCATAAGGGGGCAAAGGCTGTTCGCCGCACGGGTTCGTCGCTGCGATGGTTTCGACATAGCTCAGATTGTTGGCCTGATTGATCCGGTCAATGAAGATCACACCCGGTTCTGCGTAATCATAGGTCGCGCGCATGATCCGGTTCCAGAGGTCGCGCGCCTGCACCGTGCGGTACACCTTGCCATCAAAGACCAGGTCCCAAGACCGATCCGTCTTGACCGCTTCCATGAAGTCATCTGTCACCAGCACCGACAGGTTGAACATGCGCAACCGCGCCGCATCTGCCTTGGCCCCGATGAAATCCTCAACATCCGGGTGATCGCAGCGCATCGTCGCCATCATCGCACCCCGGCGCGATCCGGCGGACATGATTGTGCGGCACATGGCGTCCCAGACATCCATGAAGGACAGTGGGCCAGACGCATCTGCCGCAACCCCTTTCACATCCGCGCCCTTGGGCCGGATGGTGCTGAAGTCGTACCCGATCCCGCCGCCCTGCTGCATGGTGAGGGCGGCCTCTTTCAACATCTCGAAAATGCCGCCCATGCTGTCG
>QCWH01000050.1:3285-24207 GCA_003149565.1 Marivita sp. XM-24bin2
CCTGCCGTGATCCGACCTGCCGGCAGGTATTTGAAATCCTCCAAAGCGCCGTAGAACCGCTCTTCCCAGACATTGGGCTCCGCCTCGACCTCGGCCAGAGAGCGCGCGATCCGGCGCCACGTGTCCTCGACGGTGCGATCCACCGCGGCGCCATCCGCCTCTTTCAAGCGGTACTTCATATCCCAGATCTGTTCAGCAATCGGAGCGGTAAAGCGAGACATGGCAGCGATTCCCCTGTGGCAGCAGACGGACAAGATAGCGCAAAATTCGACAAATCCACAACGTCTAGATTGCGCGGACATTCACCCTACCACATCATGCGCCGTCTGTGGAGAATCCTGTGGATAAATCACGATATAATCTGGTTCCAACTCAGTTTATTTTTCCCACAACGAGAATAAACATTGCATTCCCACCCGATACCCCTCATGTCAGAGGAGCAAAGATTCTTCCGATGACCTTCTGTTTCCTAACGGCCTCAGGCGATCCTACGACGACACTGAGCCGGGCCATCGCATGTTGCGGGTGGCGAATAAAATTTAGGAGACTCCACGATGGCAAATGGCACCGTGAAGTGGTTCAACGGCACAAAAGGCTTTGGCTTTATCGCACCCGAGCATGGTTCGAAGGACATCTTCGTCCACATCTCCGCGCTGGAACGCGCAGGTCTGCACCAGCTTGACGATGGTCAGGCCGTGACCTTTGACGTGGAAAGTGGCCGTGATGGCCGCGAAAGCGCGACAAATCTTGCTCTGGCATAAGCCTCTGCACGACTGATTTCGAAACGGGCGCGGTTCTCGGACTGCGCCCGTTTTTGCGTTTGACGACGTCACCCCTCAAGACGCGGCCCCCAAGTGACCCCACCCGTCCAGGAGATTAATGATGGCAAAGCTGAACAAAGACACGCTCTTCAAAGCACCACAGACGCGCGCGGAAACCGTGATGGACAAGACCACCCGTATCGTGCGCGAAATGCTCGACACGGAAACCGAGCAGCGCGAGGCGAAAACCCAGCGGCTGCGCAAGACCCGGCTTGAACGCGAATCTTCGGAAAGCGCCAAAACGCCCGACGCAAAGCGCAAGACCGGTAAAACTACCGACTGAAGGCAAACCAGACGCGCAGCCCCGCTTGAACCCGGCCCCCTGCCCGCTATGATCTGACCGAGAGGGGACAGACATCATGGCAGGCACGATTCACCTCATCAAACTCTCTGTCGGATCCGATAGCGTAGAGCAGATTGAGGATTGGCAGCAAAACCGCTCAAAGCAGCGGGCCAATGGACAGTATTACCACCTCACCCGCATGTGGCCCAAACGCGAGGCCGAATTGCTCAATGGCGGCTCGATCTATTGGGTGGTCAAAGGTCTGCTGCAAGCACGCCAGCGGATCATCGGTCTGGAAGAGATCATCGGTGATGATGGTATCCGCCGCTGCGGCATCGTGCTTGATCCGGAACTGGTCCGCACCGCCACGGCCCCGAAACGACCATTCCAAGGCTGGCGCTACCTCAAGCCCGAAGACGCCCCGCCCGATCTGGGCAAATCGCGCCAGAACGACGACACCCTGCCCCCCGAACTGGCGGGCGCGCTGGCCGAAATCGGCGTGCTCTGACCTCCGCCGCACAGAAACCCTGCGCCACTGCACTGGCAGCATGGGCCAACACTTCTTACGTGTGGTGCCAAGCCATCAGCGAACAGGACAGTCAATATGACCGACAACTACACACCGCCCAAGGTCTGGACATGGGACAAGGAAAATGGCGGTAAGTTCGCCAGCACCAACCGACCCATTGCAGGCGCAACACATGATAAAGAGCTCCCGGTCGGCAAGCACCCGTTCCAGCTTTATAGCCTTGCCACCCCGAACGGGCAAAAGGTCACCATCATGTTCGAGGAATTGCTGGCCGCAGGCCATGCAGACGCGGAATACGATGCATGGTTGATCAAGATCGGCGACGGCGATCAGTTCGGATCGGGTTTTGTCGACATCAACCCGAACTCCAAGATTCCCGCTCTGATGGACCGCTCCGGCGATGCACCTGTGCGCGTGTTCGAATCCGCCGCGATCCTGATGCACCTGGCCGAAAAGTTCGATGCCTTCCTAGGACCCAAGGAAAACCGCGCCGAAATGCTCAGCTGGCTTTTCTGGCAAATGGGCAGCGCGCCCTATCTCGGCGGCGGCTTCGGCCATTTCTACGCCTACGCGCCGGAACCGATGGAATACCCGATCAACCGCTTCGCGATGGAAACCAAGCGTCAGCTCGACGTGCTCGACCGGCAACTGGCTGAACGCGATTTCATCAGCGGCCCCGACTACACCATCGCCGATATGGCGATCTGGCCGTGGTATGGCGGGCTTGTTCTGGGTCGGCTTTACAATGCCGCCGAATTCCTCGACGTTGAAAGCTACACCAACGTGGTCCGCTGGGCCAAGGCCATCGACGCCCGCCCCGCCGTCAAACGCGGGCGCATGGTCAACCGCGCCTCTGGTGACGCCAGCGAGCAACTGCGCGAGCGTCACGACGCATCGGATTTTGCCCTAAAGACGCAGGACAAGCTTCAGGCCGCCGAATAACGCCGCCGCCGCGCGCCGCGACACTCGGCGCGCGGCTATTGCCGCATCCCCGCCGGGCCTTATCTCAGCCCGCATGAAGGATGATTTCGACAGCCGCAGCCGCCCCGTCCCCACCGGACGCGCCGCCCGTGCCGCCCGCATGGGCGGTTTGGCTGGCGGGCTTCTGACCTCTGCCGCCGCTGCCGGGGCACGCACGCTGTTCCAAGGCCGCAAGCCATCCCCCCGCGACATGTTCCTCACCCCGTCAAACGCCCAACGCCTGACGCGGGAGCTTTCACAGATGCGCGGTGCGGCAATGAAAATGGGCCAGCTTCTCTCGCTCGAAGCAGGCGACCTTTTGACGCCCGAACTGGCCGCCGTCCTACGCCCACTTCAGGCGCAGGCACACTTCATGCCGCCCGGCCAGTTGAAGCAAGTGCTGACCAAGGCTTGGGGCGCAGATTTCACCAAACGGTTCAAAAAATTTGACGTCCGCCCCCTCGCCGCCGCCTCCATCGGGCAGGTGCACCGCGCCCAGACGCACGACGGTCGTGATCTGGCGATCAAGGTGCAATATCCCGGCATCCGCGACAGTATCGACAGCGATCTGCGCAACCTCGCCAGCCTGATGCGCCTGTCCGGCATGATGCCCAAGGGCCTCGACCTCAATCCCTTGCTGGACGACGCCCGCGCCCAACTGCATGAGGAAGCCGATTACGAGCAGGAGGCCCGGAGCCTGCAGCAGTTCGGCGCTCTTCTGAAGGACGACCCCGACTTCATTGTTCCCACCTGCTATGAAGACCTCTCCACCCAAGACATCCTTGCAATGGAGTTCATCCCCTCCGATCCAATCGACACGCTGGAAGACGCCGATCAAGCCACCCGCAACCACGCGGCGGAACGCCTGATCGTCCTCATGCTGCGCGAGGTGTTCGAGTTTCATCTCGTCCAGTCCGACCCGAATTTCGCCAATTTCCGCTGGCAGCCAGAGACCGGCAAACTCGTCCTGCTCGATTTCGGCGCAACCCGACGCCTCTCGCCCGATCTCGTGGCTCGCGCCCGCGCTATCCTGCGCCCCGCTCTGGACAATAACCTGCCCGGCATCGCCACCGCCTTGCACGACCTTGGCCTTCTGTCCGACGCACTGCCTACGAAAACCCGCACCGAAATCCTCAGCATGGTCGAAAAGGCAAACGGTCCGATGCTGCACCCGCATGGCTTTGATTTCGGCGATACGTCACTTGTCTCAGACCTGCGCGACCGAGGTATGGCACTTGGCCGAGATCGCTCGATCCAGCACATCCCGCCGACCGAAGTGCTCTACCTGCAACGCAAGGCCGCCGGACTGTTCCTGCTGGCAACGCGCGTCCGCGCACAGGTCACGATACGCGATCTCTTCCAACGCTATTCGTAAGGCACCCAAACGCGTCAACGCGTTTGGGCAATCCGTCGACGGATTGCCCGGCGCTAAACGCCCAATCGGTTGATCAAAGCCCGCAGGTCTGCCCGCTCCTGATCCGTCACCTCGGCGCGCCGGCTGCGGAACAGCGTCGCCTGGCTCTCCAGAACTGGCGGTTCATCCAGGATTTTCAGGTGGTTGGCACGCAAAGTCTCCCCGGTTGAGGTGATATCCGCAATCGCCTCAGCCGTCAGGTTCTTGACCGTGCCTTCCGTCGCACCCTGACTGTCCACCAGCTGATAATCCGCCACGCCGCCACGCCTCAGGTAATCCCGCACCAGCCGGTGATACTTGGTGGCGATCCGCATCCGGAACCCGTGCCGCGCGCGAAACGCAGCCGCCGCACCATCCAGATCGTCAAGCGTATCAACATCCACCCAGCAATTCGGCACCGCCACAATCAGGTTCGCATGACCAAACCCCAAAGGCGCCACCGGTTCGACCTTCTGATCCCACTGTACCAGCTTTTCCTGGATCAGGTCGTTGCCCGTCACCCCCAGGTGAATGCGCCCGGCCGCCAGTTCGCGCGGGATCTCGCCCGCCGAGAGCAGCACCAGATCGACGCCATCGGCCCCGTCCACGGCGCCGGCATATTCCCGATCCGATCCCGTCCGCGTCAGCGTCACACCCCGCGCGCCGAACCAGTCAAAGGTCTTTTCCATCAGCCGTCCCTTTGACGGCACACCCAGCTTGATCGTCATGGCAGCCCCCCAAGATCAAGCACCAGATCCGGCCGGATCACACCGCCCACTGCCGGAATTTCGCGCCCCTGCCCGAGCCGTCGGGTCAGCGCGTCGTAGCGTCCGCCGGTGGCCACCGGCGGCAGATCGGGCCGCGCCTCGGAATAGAAACCAAAGACAAACCCGTCGTAATACTCCATCGACGTGCGCCCGTAGGACGCCTCGAAGGGCAGGTTTTCCACATCCACACCGCATCGCGCCATCGCGTCGCAACGCGCCTCGAACCGATCGAGCGCGGGCAGCAGGCCTGGCATGTCCACCGCGATGTCGCGCAGCTGTTCAAGCGCGTTCGGGCAGGTTTCCGACACCGACAGCACGGCAGTGATCAGATTGACCATCTCGGACGACATCGCGGGTTCCGACGCATCCGCGCGCAGCGCGTCGATCCTTGTTTCGATCTCGCGTTCGCTGCGCAGCCCAATCATTACGCCTGCGTCCTGCAGCGGAGCCTCGGCGGCCAGCAGCGCTGCCCGCGACGGCGGCACGGGCGCTAGCCCCGCAAAGCGTTTGACCAGCGCCGTAAACCGCGCCGGTCGCCAGATGTGGCGCATCAGGGCCACGCGACGGTCCTCGGTCGTTGCCAGCCCCCGCACCATGGCGATGAGGATGCCGATGTCACCTGTCGCCGCGCGCAGGCTCAGCGGCGCAAGCACCTCTGAAAACCGTCCGAACATGCCGGCATCCGATACCGCCGCATTGGCACCGCCAAACTCCTCGTAGCCCACCTGCATGTATTCGCTGCGACGGTCGGGATGGTCTTCCTGTTTCCGGAAAACCTCGCCGAAATAGGTGTAGCTGGCGGGAAAACCGTCACCTTCCATATGGTACTGCACCACCGGCACGGTGAAATCCGGGCGCAGCATCATTTCGCCGCGCTCCGGGTCGGTCGTCACATAGGCCCGCGCGCGAATGTCCTCGCCATAGAGGTCCAGCAGAACCTCGGCAGACAACAGGATGTCCGTTTCAAACCTTGCGGCCCCCGCAGCGACGAACCCGTCGCAGATGGCCTCCGCCTCGATCCTGACGCGGGACTTGTAGGGAATGTCTTGCGCCATCAGGAATAGCTTTCGAGGATCTCGCGCACCTTGGACACAAGCTGACCGCGCGGCACTTCGAACTGGTTTGGACGGTCCTGCCATTCCTCGAGGCTCGCGCTTTCCGCGATCTTGGCCCCAAGGATCAGGTCCTTGATCTGCACCACGCCATTGGCCTTTTCGTCCCCGCCTTCGATCACGGCGACGGGCGAATGGCGCTTGTCCGCGTATTTCAGCTGATTGCCGAAATTCTTGGGGTTGCCAAGGTACACCTCGGCCCGGATGCCCGCACCGCGCAGTTCCGCCACCATGGCCTGATAATCGCCCATGCGGTCGCGATCCATGACGGTCACCACCACCGGGCCCGTGCTCTTGCTGCCGATCCGGCCTTTTTCGCGCAAAGCGGCCAAAAGTCGGTCGACACCGATGCTGACCCCCGTGGCGGGGACCGGCTGGCCGGTAAAGCGCTTGACCAGATCGTCATAGCGTCCGCCGCCTGCGACCGAACCGAACTGCCGCTTGCGGCCCTTTTCATCAAGGATTTCAAAGGTAAGCTCGGCCTCGAAAACGGGGCCGGTGTAATAGCCAAGGCCGCGCACCACCGATGGGTCAATGACAATGCGATCCGGCCCATAGCCGCCAGCAGCCAGCAGATCGGCGATCTGCTCAAGCTCTGCCACACCTTCTGCCCCAATCGTGCTCTCACCAACCGCCGCCTTCAGATTCTCAATCGTCTGCGTGGCAGTCTCGCCCTTGGAGGTTAAAAACGCGATAACGGGCTCGGCCTGCGCATCGCTCAGGCCCACACCGTCGATATAGGCACCCGAGGCATCCAGCCGCCCCTTGCCCAAAAGCTCGCGCACACCGGCTTCACCGACTTTGTCAAACTTGTCGATGGTGCGCAGAACGGCATCCCGCTGGTCGTCATTGGAAAGCCCCATCGCTTCCAGCACACCGTTCAGAACCTTCCGGTTGTTCACCCGAACGATGTAGTCCCCACGCGGAATCCCAACGACCTCCAGCGTATCCGCCAGCATCGCGCAAATCTCGGCATCCGCCGCAACCGAACCCGATCCAACGGTGTCCGCATCACATTGATAAAATTGGCGAAATCGCCCCGGCCCCGGCTTTTCGTTGCGCCAGACCGGCCCCATCGCATAGCGCCGATAAGGCAGCGGCAGGTCGTTGCGGTGTTGCGCGTATACGCGGGCTAGCGGCGCTGTCAGATCATATCGCAGCGCCAACCAATCGCCCTTGTCGCCGTCCTCATCCTCTTGCCACGCAAACACGCCCTCGTTGGGTCGGTCCACATCCGGCAGGAACTTGCCCAGCGCCTCGACGGTTTCGACCGCCGAGCTTTCCAGCGCGTCGAAGCCATAGCGATGATAGACCCCGGCGATCTGCGCCAGCATCTCGGCGCGTTCGGTCACCTCGGTGCCGAAATAGTCGCGGAAGCCCTTCGGCGTCTGCGCCTTGGGCTTGGGGGCTTTTTTCTCTTTGGCCATGGTAAATTCCCGCTTGGGCTTGCGTGTCGCGCCTCCTCTAAACGCTGGAACCCGGCGGGGCAAGCAGAGGCGCGCCTCCTGCCTAGCCGCATTCTATAACAAAAGGTTAAAAGGGCCGGATCGGACCCAATGTTTCGCGTGCGAAACAATAGGTCCGCATCTGGACCTATTCCGCCTCTTGCCAATGCGCGCCCGGTGTCACATCTCTTGGTACATGGATATCACCAGCCTCGAAGAACGTATCGCACATCTGTTGCGTGTCACGGACGACCTGTCCGACACCGTAGCCCATCAGGCCAAAGAGATCGACCGGCTGACCGCGCGGGTGGAAATGCTCATGATGCGTGAAGCCGAGCGCGAGGCCGAAGGGTCTGGTGGGATCGTCCTGGGGGACGAGCGTCCGCCGCATTACTGAAAGCGACCTCGCCTAGTTGCCGCGAATGTCGGTTTCGATGACCTTGCCGTCGTGCAGCAGAATGGTTTTCCAGACCGGGTTTGACCCGAAGCGTTCGTAAACGCTGACAAAGGCGGTGTTGCGCGCAAGCCGTGACATGGACGATCCACACGGTTTGCCCTTGCCGACCCGACACACCCGCGACTTCAGCGTTTCATACGCCGCGTCAGTGCTGGAATAGGGCTGCACCTTGGACGGCAGGCCATAGCGCAACCGCTCGTGGGTCTCAGGGCTGCCGAACATTGCCAGCGCCGCCGTAAACTGGCGCGCGCAACCGTCGTCGAAACCTGTCACGTAAAACGTATGCGGCCCGGTGTTGCCCGGCTCGCTGTCATAAATCTCATAGCCGCTGCCGCGCTCGGGATAGCGTTCGACTCGTGTGCCCAGGCGGCGGTTTGGCACATCACAGACCCGGGCAAGAACGCCGTACGGCAGTACGGTGCCAATCGGCACGATCCGGTAATCGGGTGCATCCGGGCTGGGCCCGCCACGTGCAGGCGCGGCGGCATCCGTGTCGGTTTGGGGCGGTGCGGCGGCAAGCTGAGTGCCGCCTTCGGTCTGTGCAGACCGTGCCGCGCGGCTAAGGAAGCCAAGCAAACCTCGGCGCGGCGGCTCAGCCACCGCTGTCTCAACCGTAGCGTCGGCTTCGGCGTCCCGCTCTGGAACGGATGCGCCCATCTCTGGCTCAACGCTCTCTGCTGGATCTTCGGCAGAAACCGTCTCTTCATCGGGGCCCGCCGCAGCCCGACCAAAGAGCCGTCCGAAGAACCCGGTGGTCTGTGGCTCGGATAAAGCAGGCGCGTCGTCGGCAGACGGATCGGCGTCTTCCCTCAGGGCCGCCTGGATTTCGGAGCCGCTCACATCGGTGTCGGACAAGCGTGGCACACCGCTCAGAGGGTCGCTGGCACATCCGGCCAACAGACCGCTCAGGATCAGGATCACTGTGAAACGGATCATCAGTCCCCCCAAACTCCGTTGCCGCACCCTATCGAGACACTGGCTCGCCGTCCAGCAGCACGCACGCAACAGTCCGCCATGTGCGGGTCAGAGCTCTTCGACGTCCAGAACGCCGCCCAGAGACTTGATAGCGCCCTTGATTTCCGGCGTCACCGGAAACTCACGCGCCAGCGCCACATCGACCTCCCCGGGCAGCCCCGGTGCGTTGAGGCAGCAGATGCGGATCGGCCCCTTGCCCGCCTTGGGCAACTGGTCCGCCGCGCGGGTGAGGACCGAGGCGACATGCGGCACCACATCGACCTCATCGACAAAGATGCGCAGTCCCATGCTCACGGCATCCGCAACGGCGATGTCGACAGGTGCCACAGAGCGCCCGAGGAGTTTCAGCTGATCGGATTCCAGCGTCGCCTCGCAAGTGACCATGACCTTGGATCCGGTCTCCAGATGATCGCGCGCCGCCTCCAGAGTGTCGGAGAAAAGCGTGACCTCGTAGGCCCCGGTCGGGTCGCTGAGCTGGGCAAAGGCAAAGCGGTTGCCGCGTGCGGATTTGCGTTCCTGCCGGCCGGCGACAACCCCAGCCATCTTGACCACGCATGGACCGTTCTGCGCCTTGGCCAGCACATCGTCGAGCGTCATCGCACCTTTGCGCTTGAGCGCCGTCATATAGTCATCCAGCGGGTGACCGGAGAGGTAGAAGCCGACAGCTTTGAACTCTTCCGACAGACGTTCGGCTGGCAGCCAGTCGCTGACCGGAGACAGGCGCGGCTCTGGCAGATCGTCGCCCGCTTCGCCAAACAGCGACACCTGGGCCGACGCGCGCTGCTCATGGATCGCAGCGGAGTACCCGACCAGCGCATCAAGGCTTTCGAACACGCGGCGACGGTTGCGGTCGAGCTGATCAAACGCACCCGAGCGCGCCAGCATTTCCAAGGGCCGCTTGCCCACACGTTTCAGATCGACCCGACGGGCCACGTCGAAAAGGTTCACAAAAGGCTTCTCGCCGCGCGCCCCGGTGATCAGCTTCATCGCATCGACACCGACGTTCTTCAAAGCGCCCAGCGCATAGACCAGCGCCCCGTCCTGCACGTCGAACATGGCCTGAGAGCGGTTCACACAAGGTGGCACCCACGGCAGGCTCAACCCTTTCTTCACTTCTTCAAAATAGACCGCCAGCTTGTCGGTCAGATGAATATCGCAGTTCATCACCCCGGCCATGAACTCGACCGGATGGTTCGCCTTGAGCCAGGCTGTCTGGTAGCTGACCACGGCGTAGGCGGCGGCGTGGGACTTGTTGAAACCGTAGTTGGCGAACTTTTCCAAGAGGTCGAACACTTCGGAGGCTTTCTTGGCCTCGACGCCGTTCTCTGCCGCGCCCTTTTCGAACTTGGGGCGTTCGGCGTCCATCGCCTCCTTGATCTTCTTGCCCATCGCGCGGCGCAGAAGGTCGGCGCCGCCAAGGCTGTAACCCGCCATGACCTGCGCGATCTGCATGACCTGTTCCTGGTAGACGATGATGCCCTGCGTTTCCTCAAGGATGTGGTCGATCAGCGGATGCACGGATTCCCGTTCGCGCAGCCCGTTCTTGACCTCGCAATAGGTCGGGATGTTTTCCATCGGGCCGGGACGATAGAGCGCCACAAGCGCCACAATGTCTTCGATGCAGGTGGGCTTCATGCGCTTTAGCGCATCCATCATGCCCGAGCTTTCCACCTGGAACACGGCAACCGTTTTCGCAGCAGCGTAAAGCTTGTAGGTGGCCTCGTCATCGAGCGGGATATGCCCGATGTCGTTCTCGGCCCCTTCGGCAGGCTGGTAAAGCTCGGTTCCATCGGCGGCGATGTGCAAGGGGCGCCCTGTCTTGAAAACCATATCGAGCGCGTACTGGATCACCGTCAGCGTCTTCAGACCGAGGAAGTCGAATTTCACCAGACCCGCCTGTTCGACCCATTTCATGTTGAACTGCGTCGCCGGCATGTCCGAGCGCGGATCCTGATAGAGCGGCACAAGTTCGTCCAGCGGCCGGTCGCCGATCACCACCCCGGCGGCGTGGGTCGAGGCGTTGCGCAAAAGCCCCTCGACCTGCTGGCCGTAGGTCAGGAGCCGGTCCACCACCTCTTCCTCGCGCGCCGCTTCGCGCAGGCGCGGCTCGTCCTTGAGCGCCTTTTCGATGCTGACCGGTTTGACGCCTTCGACCGGGATCATCTTCGACAGGCGATCCACCTGCCCATAGGGCATTTGCAGGACGCGCCCCACATCGCGCACCGCCGCCTTGGACAGCAAAGCACCGAAGGTGATGATCTGCCCCACCTTGTCCGCCCCGTACTTCTCTTGCACATAGCGGATCACCTCTTCACGGCGGTCCATGCAGAAGTCGATATCGAAGTCGGGCATCGACACCCGTTCCGGGTTCAGGAACCGCTCGAACAGAAGCTGATAGCGCAGCGGATCGAGGTCGGTGATGGTAAGCGCATAGGCCACCAGAGAACCCGCACCCGAGCCCCGCCCCGGCCCCACCGGAATGTCATGCTCCTTGGCCCATTTGATGAAGTCGGCAACGATCAGGAAGTAGCCGGGGAACCCCATGCCCTCGATGATGCCCAGCTCGAATTCGAGCCGCTTCTCATACTCTTCAACCGGCGCGGCGTGCGGGATCACCGCAAGCCGGTCCTTAAGCCCTTCACGTGCCTGCCGCTTGAGTTCCTCGACCTCGTCATCCGCGAATTTCGGCAGGATCGGATCGCGCCTGTAGGCCATGAACGCGCAGCGCTTGGCGATTTCGACGGTGTTCTGCGTCGCTTCCGGCAGATCGGCAAAGAGCGTCACCATCTCTTGCGGCGATTTGAAGTAATGCTGCGGCGTCAGACGGCGGCGCGGTTCCTGCTGGTCGACATAGGCGCCCTCGGCGATACAGATCAGCGCGTCATGGGCCTCGTACATGTCGGATTTCGGGAAATAGACATCGTTGGTCGCCACCAGTGGCAGACCCATCGCATAGGCCATTTCCACAAAGGGTCGCTCGGTCAGACGCTCACTCTCGGGCAGACCGTTTTCGCCCGGATGACGCTGCAATTCAACATAGAGCCGGTCGCCGAACATTGTTGCCAGACGCTGCATCACCGCCTCGGCCGCGCCACGATTGCCCTGTTGCAGAATGCGTCCAACCGCGCCGTCAGGCCCTCCGGTCAGGCAGATCACGTCTTCGGAATGCTGCTCGAGCTCATCCAGCGTGACGTGCGGCAACTCTCCGTCATGCCGCAGGTAGAGGCAGGAATTGAGCTTCATCAGATGCTCGTAACCGGCTTCGGTCTGTGCCAGCAGAACCACTGGCGCAGGCGGTTTCGCACGCTCGCCCGGTGCGGGCTCGGCCACCCTCAGATCAACCTGACAGCCAATGATCGGCTGCACGCCTGCACCCGCTGCAGACACGGAAAACTCCAGCGCCGCAAAGAGGTTGTTGGTGTCGGTCAGCGCCACCGCGGGCATGTCTTTGGTGATGCAGAGATCCGGCAGCTTTTTAAGCCGCACCGCCCCTTCCAGAAGGGAATATTCGGAATGGACGCGGAGGTGAATGAATCGGGGATCAGCCATGCACCCACGATATGCAGCCTATGACCCGGAGAAAAGCCCAACCTGTAGGTATCTGACAAATTGCACTTTACAATTCTGACTTAAATAGTCAGGAATTCAGCACATAATACCTGACAAAAGGAATCAGAAAATATGCTACGGCCAGTGACATCTCTTCTCGGCACCCTCGCTCTGACCAGCGCCGCGCTGGCCTCGGGCCCCGGCGAGACACACCCTGACGGCACTGCCTATCTGGCCAACGGCCTGACCTATGATATCTTTGAAACCGCCGTCGAGCATGTCGACCTCGAAGGCTGCCCGGCCGAGTTCGACGCCGACACCAATTTCTGCCGCATGACGCTGGCATCCGATCTCGCGCATGTGTTCGTGTTCTCCTACGACGGCAACCAACCGCTGCTCGCGGTCAAATCCTACGAGTTGGGCGACGGGTTCCTGCCGTTCTGATGCAGAGCGCGCGCACCCTATGCGCATGGGCGGTTTTTCCTTAAGCTGATGGCAAAGGAGACCGCCCATGAAATGGATCTTTGCGATTCTCGCCTTTATCGGGCTTGGGGGTGTAACCACCGCCATACTGCAGTCCCCAAGCGACACCGATCACGCTGCGGCCACACCGCGCGCCATGTTGATTGCGATGGCAGATCCGGCTGGCGCGGGTCCGCTGGACGGTCTTCGGTTCGATACCGAGATGGGGCTGCAGGGCAAACCACCCGAGCTGATCGACTACGTCCAGTTCAGCGACGGGCTGTTCATGTCGCGCGAATGCACCGACCGCTGCAATTACCCGCCCAGCGCTTACATGACCCGCGCGGTTCAGGAGGGTACCGATTTCATCGTCGAAGCCTATTGCCCGACCAAAAGCACCACGATGGTCTGGCGCGGATCGGTGCGCGGCGACAATGTCAGTGGCACCGTCACATGGACGTCCAAACGCTGGTATTGGGACACCGTGCAGGTGCTTGAATTCAACGGCACCCTGTCAGACCAACCGGCCACGCCTCTGTCCGGAACATGACCACAGCCCAATCCTCCGATATGCGGTTCTTCGCAGGGCTGGCCCTGCGCCTGAGCGGGTTGATCATTCTGCTGCTCGCGTTGGTCTATTTTGCAGGACAGGTGAAAGAGGCGATTGGCTTTGACGTGATGCCGCATAACGAAGAGATGATGCATAAGCTGATCCTGCTTGGCCTCATCGCCTATATCCTGCTCACCGCCCTGCCCTTTGTGCCAGGGGCCGAGATTGGCATGACCTTGCTCACGGTTTTCGGCGCGAAAATAGCGCCGCTGATCTATCTCGCCACGATCCTGAGCCTGCTTCTGGCCTATTCGGTCGGACGGATTGTGTCGCTTGAGAAAACCGCGCGGTACCTGCGCAGGACCGGGCTGGTGAAACTGCCGTGCTTTCTGGAGACCCTGTGCCAGGCCCCCAAGGAAGACCGGCCACATGTCCTGATCGAGTCGACCGGCCACCCTGCGCTGCGGCGGTTGGCGCTCTATCGCTATGTGGCGCTGGCCCTGCTCATCAACATGCCGGGCAATGCCCTGGTCGGCGGAGGTGGCGGCCTGTCATTTGCCGCCGGGCTGAGCGATGTGTTCACCTTGCCGAAGGTCCTGCTGAGCATCTGCATCGCTGTGCTGCCGGTTCCGCTGGCTGTGTTTCTGTTCGGAGTGTGACAAAACTTAGCCACTTGGATACCTTTTTGTTGCGCCGAGGCCCTGCGCCAGTTACTTAGCCACATGGCTAACCAACTCGATTTCGTTTTTTCTGCAATGGCCGACCCGACCCGGCGGGCGGTGATCGAGCGCCTGCTCGACGGCCCCGCCAGCGTATCCGACCTGCACGGCCCGCATGACATGGCGCTGCCGTCTTTCCTCAAACATCTGGGCAAGCTGGAAAAAGCCGGTCTGGTGCGCTCTGAAAAGACCGGCCGCACCCGCATCCTGCATATCGAAGCCGCGACCCTGGCCGCCGCAGAAGACTGGCTCGCCCGACAGCGCAAGCTGTGGGAAGGTCGTCTCGACCGGTTGCAGGCCCTCGCCGAAGCTCTTGAAAGGCCCAACACATGACCGCCCCCATCACCACCTTCCGCCTGACCCGCATCATCGCCGCACCGCAAGACCGGCTCTGGCACCTCCTCACCGACGCACGATCGCGCGAGATCTGGGGCGCGCCCTCGGATGACGCCACGTTGGTTCTGGAAAGCACCGACCTGCGCGAAGGCGGCCAAGAACGCCACCGCTGCGGACCTGCGGAAAATCCTGAATTCACCGTCGACACCCATTGGTATCACATCGACAGCCCCACGCGCGCCTGCTTCACCGAAACGATCATCGCAGAAGGCCAGCGCTTTGGCGTCTCTCTGGTCACCTATGTGCTTGAGCCGGACGGCCCGGCCACGACCCTCACCGTTGATGTCGCCGTGGCCTCGATGACCGGCGAGGACATGCGGGAAGACTTCCAAGCCGGTTGGACCAGCGGCCTCGACCGTCTGGAACGGATGATCGGCTCGGGAGACCTGGCATGACCTTCAATCCTGACGCCGACCCAGGCCTTCATGACGACCGACATCCTTCCGATCCCGCAGGACGGTGGCACGCTCTGTCACGCGCATGTCATGCATTTCGATTCGGCCAAACATGACGAACACGAGAAAATGGGCTTGTTCGACGGCTGGGGCACCACACTCGGACACCAGACGCCCCGCGTTCAACGCCTGTGAAACAGGCACTTCACCCACGCCGACCATAGTTTAAGCAGAAAATCTCTTGCCAAACCGCATCCCGCTTGCCTAGCCTCGTCCGGCAACAGGGATACCCCGCGCGTTTTCTACGCCGCATCGAGGGCGCGCACAAAACGGGGCATATTGGTAAGGCGGCAGGTTTTTCACATGGATATCACCTTTCTTCTGAACGGAGAGAGCGTGGAGTTGCGAGACGTGTCCCCCACGGCAACGCTGCTCGATTGGCTGCGCGAAGAGCGCGGCCTTACTGGCACCAAGGAAGGCTGTAACGAAGGTGACTGCGGTGCCTGCACCGTGATGATCACCGATGGGCGCGGCGCGCGCTCTCTCAACGCCTGCATTTTGCTGCTGCCACAGTTGGACGGCTCTGCGGTGCGCACAGTTGAGGGCATATCCGGCCCGGACGGCACGCTTCACCCGGTGCAAACGGCGATGATCGACCACCATGGATCGCAATGCGGCTTCTGCACGCCTGGTTTCGTCGTGTCGATGGCGGTCGCGCATCTGAATGGCGACACCAATCACGACGACGCCCTGGCCGGCAACTTGTGTCGCTGCACCGGCTACGCCCCGATCACCCGCGCGGCGGAAGCCGCCACCAACCAGCCTGTGCCGGAGTGGATGCAAGACACCCCCCCTGCTTCTCTGTTTCAAAAATACCCTTCGGGGGGGCTGGGGGGCAGACAGCCCCCCAGCATCTCCGCCCCTGAAACGCTGGATGATCTCGCAACCATCTACGCCGCCCGCCCCGATGCAACGCTGATCGCCGGGGCGACGGATGTGGGGCTCTGGGTGACGAAATCCCTGCGCGATCTGGACGATGTCATCTTCCTCAACCGCTGCACCGAACTGCAACAGGTCGAGGAAACCGACGACACATTGCGCATCGGCGCGGGCGTCACGATGGACCGGGTCCTGACCGCCGTGAAGGACCTCCACCCGTCCTACGCCGAAATGATCCGCCGCTACGGCTCGGCGCAAGTGCGGGCGGCGGCGACCATCGGCGGCAACATCGCCAATGGCTCGCCCATCGGGGACAACCCGCCTGCACTCATTGCGATGGGCGCGACGCTGCACCTGCGGGCCGGTGACCACCGCCGCGACATGCCGCTGGAAGAGTTCTTCATCGACTACGGCAAACAGGACCGCGCCAAGGGCGAATTTGTCGAGGCCGTCACGATCCCGCGACACGCTCCCGGGCTGAAGGTCTACAAACTCTCCAAGCGCTTCGATCAGGACATCTCAGCCGTCTGCGGCGCGTTCGACATCACCGTGACGGATGGCACAGTGAGCGCGGCGCGCGTGGCCTTCGGCGGCATGGCCGGCACCCCGAAACGCGCCCCCGCGGTGGAAGCCGCCTTGACCGGCAAACCGTGGTCCGAGGCCACCATTCGCGCCGCGATGGCCATGATGGCCGAGGATTACACCCCCCTGTCCGACATGCGCGCCTCAGCCGAGTACCGACTGCACGCGGCGGAAAACATGCTGCTGCGCTACTGGCACGAGGATCAGGGCATCGCCTCTAACGTGTTGGAGGTGTCGGCATGAGTATCGCCAAGCCCCTCCCCCACGACGCGGCGCATCTGCATGTCACCGGACAGGCCCGTTATGTGGATGACATCCCGACCCCGAAAGGCACGCTGCATCTGACCTTCGGCCTGAGCACCATCGCCGCCGGGCGGATCACCTCGATTGACCTCGACGCGGTGCGCGCCGCCCCCGGTGTGGTGGGCGTGTGGGAGGCCAAAGACCTGCCCAGCGACTGCGATTGTTCGCCCTCGGCCCATGACGAGCCGATGTTGTCGGGCGCGACGATCCACTACTTTGGTCAACCCATCTTTCTGGTCGCCGCCACCAGCCACCTCGCCGCCCGCAAGGCGGCGCGCCTCGGGCAGATCAGCTATGCCGAACGCGATGCGATCCTGACCATTGACGAGGCAATGGCCGCCAACAGCCGGTTCGAGGACGGCCCCCGCATCTGGGAAAAGGGCGATGCGGGCGAAGCCATCGACACCGCGCCGCGCCAGATCAGCGGCGTGATCGAAATGGGCGGGCAAGAGCATTTCTACCTCGAAGGCCAATCCGCCATGGCCCTGCCGCAGGAAGGCGGCGACATGGTGGTGCATGCCTCGACCCAACATCCGACCGAAATCCAGCATAAAGTGGCGCATGCCCTGCACCTGCCGATGCATGCCGTCCGCGTCGAAACCCGGCGCATGGGCGGCGGGTTTGGTGGCAAGGAAAGCCAGGGCAACGCTCTGGCCATCGCCTGTGCCGTGGTGGCCTCGGCCACCGGGCGTCCGGCCAAGATGCGCTACGACCGCGACGATGATTTCATGATCACCGGCAAACGGCATGATTTCCGTATCGAATACCGTGTCGGCTTCGACGATCAGGGTGTGATCTCGGGTATTGAATTCCAGCAGTACGCACGGTGCGGCTGGGCGCAGGATCTGTCCCTGCCCGTCGCCGACCGCGCGATGCTGCATGCCGACAACGCCTATCACCTGCCGCATGTGCGGATCGAAAGCCACCGCCTCAAGACCAATACCCAAAGCGCCACGGCGTTCCGGGGCTTTGGTGGGCCGCAGGGGATGTTGGGGGTCGAGCGCGTGATGGATCACATCGCCCATGATCTGGGTCTCGACCCGGTCGCGGTGCGGCGGGCGAATTACTACGCGGCAGAGGTCGATGCGGCTCCGCCGCCGCCTTCGGCCTCCCAGACTGTATCTGGCAAGATGACGGAGCAGGACATCGCCTCGCGCGGGTCCGAGGAGCTGGTGGAGAACACCGGCGCGACGGCGGCGGTTGCCGAACAGACCACGCCTTACGGGCAGATTGTCGAGGATTTCATCCTGCACGAGATGACAGATCGGTTGCTCGATGGCGCGAGTTACGAGGCGCGGCGCGCAGCCGTGGCGGAGTGGAATGCGGGCAATGCCGTCATCAAGAAGGGCCTCGCCTTTTCACCGGTGAAGTTCGGAATCTCCTTCACGCTGACGCACCTCAATCAGGCGGGCGCTTTGGTGCATGTGTATCAGGACGGCTCCATCCATATGAACCACGGCGGCACGGAGATGGGACAGGGCCTGTTCCAGAAGGTGGCGCAGGTGGCTGCCGACCGCTTTGGTGTGCCCCTTGAAATGGTCAAGATCACCGCGACGGATACCGGCAAGGTCCCCAACACTTCCGCAACGGCGGCCTCGAGCGGGTCGGACCTGAACGGCATGGCGGTCAAGGCGGCCTGCGACACGATCCGCGACCGGATGGCGAACCATCTGGCAAGCCTGCACCAGTGCGACGCACGGGATGTGATTTTCGCCGACGGACAGGTGAGCGTTCAGGGGGAAAGCTACAGCTTCGCCAAAGCCGCGCAGCTGACCTATGAGGCGCGGGTCAGCCTGTCCGCCACAGGGTTCTACCGCACACCAAAGCTCAGCTGGGACCGTATCAAGGGTCAGGGTCGGCCTTTCTTCTACTTTGCCTATGGCGCGGCACTCAGCGAAGTGGCGGTGGACACGCTGACTGGCGAGTACCGCATCCTGCGCACCGATATCCTGCACGACGCGGGATCATCGCTGAATCCCGCGTTGGACATCGGGCAAGTCGAGGGAGGTTTTGTGCAAGGCGCGGGTTGGCTCACAACCGAGGAACTGGTTTGGGACAACGAGGGACGCCTGCGCACCCATGCGCCCTCGACCTACAAGATCCCCGCCTGTTCGGACCGGCCTGACGTGTTCAATGTCGCTCTTTGGGACGGGCGCAACCGGGAGGACACGATCTATCGCTCCAAGGCGGTGGGAGAGCCGCCCTTCATGCTGGGCATGTCCGTGTTTCTGGCCTTGTCCGATGCGGTGGCGGCCTGCGGCGACGGCTACCCAGCGCTTGACGCACCAGCCACGCCCGAACGGGTGCTGGCGGCCATAGAAAGGGTGCGCAATGGCGTTTGATCTGAGGGCCTTGCACACGGCCATTGCGACACATGGCCGGGTCGCCCGCGTTGTGATCGCCGAGGTGCAGGGCTCCTCCCCGCGCGAGGTGGGTGCGTCGATGCTGGTCTGGGAGGGCGGGCAATCCGGCACCATCGGCGGCGGCGCGCTGGAATATCAAGCGGCGCAGCAGGCCTTCGCCCGAGAGGGGTTCAGCCGCCATCCACTGGGTCCCGAGCTGGGCCAGTGCTGCGGTGGCGCGGTAACGTTGCTCACCGAGGTCTACGATACAAACCGGCTTGCCACGCTCGACGGCGAATCCGTGATCGCGCGCGGGCCGGGCGAGATGCCACTGGCCGTCAAACGCCTGACGACCTGCGCCCGAAATCAGGGCGTGGACCTGCGCCCGCGCATGGTGCAGGGCTGGTTTGTCGAACCTGTGGCACAGCCAACCCGTCCGCTCTGGATCTGGGGCGCGGGCCATGTCGGGCGCGCGCTCGTGGATGTGCTGCACCCGATCCCCGACATCGAGATCACCTGGGTCGACACCGCGCCGAACCGTTTTCCCGACACCATTCCGGAGGCGGTGAATGCCCTGCCCGCCAGCGACCCGCTGCGTGTTGTCTCTCGCGCACCGGATACCGCCGCACATCTGATCCTGACCTACTCACACGCGCTCGATCTCAGCCTCTGTGATGCGCTGCTGCGCCACGGGTTCGGGTTCACCGGCCTGATCGGATCCGACACCAAATGGGCGCGCTTCACCTCTCGTTTGCGCAAAATGGGCCATTCCGATGCCCAGATTTCACGCATTTGCTGCCCGATTGGGCAAAAATCTCTCGGAAAGCACCCTCAGGCAATTGCCGTTGGGGTTGCTGCGCAGCTATTGACCCTTTCAACGACCAAAGCAGGTGCCCTGTGCCCGACGACCTCCTTCGCCTCGACGGCCTGACCAAGGCCTATCCCGGTGTCGTCGCCAATGACGACGTGTCCTTCGACGTCCGCGAAGGAGAAATCCACGCATTGCTGGGCGAAAACGGCGCGGGCAAGTCGACCTTGGTCAAAATGATCTACGGGCTGGTGAAGCCGGACAAGGGCAGTATGACCTTGCGCGGCCAGTCTTATACACCGTCCGAGCCCAGCGCCGCGCGTCAAGCCGGAGTGGCGATGGTGTTCCAGCATTTCTCGCTGTTTGATGCACTGGACGTGGCCGAGAACGTGGCTTTGGGCATGGAAAACCCACCGCCGCGCCGCGATCTGGCCGGGCAAATCCGGGACGTGTCAGAAACCTATGGTCTGCCGCTCGACCCGTCCCGTACTGTGGGCACCCTGTCGGCGGGCGAACGACAACGGGTCGAGATCATCCGCTGCCTCCTGCAAGAGCCGAAGCTGCTGATCATGGACGAACCCACCTCGGTGCTGACGCCGCAGGAAGTGGAGATCCTGTTCGAGACCCTGCGCAAGCTGAAATCCGAAGGCACGGCAATCCTCTATATCAGCCACAAGCTGGAAGAGATCCGCGCGCTCTGCGACCATGCGACGATTCTGCGCCTGGGCAAGAAGGTGGCGACCTGCACACCGGCCGAGACCACAGCACGCGCGATGGCCGAGATGATGGTGGGCTCCAGCTTTGCCTCCCCCGCCGCCAAGGCCAAGACACCCGGAGAGGTGCTCCTGCGGGTCGACAACCTGACCATGCCCGCGCCCGGTGCCTTCGGCACACCGCTGCGCGGCATCAGCTTTGAGCTGCGCGCGGGCGAGGTGCTGGGCTTTGGTGGGGTGGCGGGCAATGGGCAGGACGAATTGCTGCTGGCGCTTTCGGGCGAACGCACCACCAAGCGCGGCACGATCTGGGTCAAGGGCGCGGATGTGAGCCGCGACGGACCGGTGGCGCGCCGCGCGGTCGGCTTCCTGACAGCGCCTGAAGAACGGCTGGGCCATGCGGCGGCCCCGAACATGAGCCT
>QCWH01000051.1 GCA_003149565.1 Marivita sp. XM-24bin2
GATTCTTCGAAAATCTTGGGGATTTCGATGCGCAATTCTTCGCGCAGCTTGTAGTCGAGGTTGGCAAGCGGTTCGTCCAGCAACACCAGCCCCGCGTTCTTGACCAGAGCCCGCGCCAATGCACAGCGCTGCTGCTGTCCGCCGGACAATTCCAGCGGTTTGCGGTCGAGCATCGGCGTGAGCTTCATCAACTCGGCGGTTTCGCGCACCCGGCGGTCGATCTCGGACTTGTCGACGCCCATCAGTTTCATCGGCGAGGCTATGTTGTCGTAGACGGACATCGACGGATAATTGATGAACTGCTGATAGACCATTGCCACCTTGCGATCCTGCACCCGCATGCCGGTGACATCCTTGCCTTGCCAGATGATCTGACCGGTCGCTGGCACGTCAAGCCCTGCCATCAGGCGCATCAGCGAGGTTTTTCCCGACAGTGTCGGCCCCAAGAGCACGTTCATCGTGCCTTTCTCCAGCGTCAGATCGGTGGGGTAGATATGCGTTTGCCCCTCGACCACCTTGGACACGCCTTTCAGTTCGAGCGTCATGTCCGGCCCCTTATTCTGCGGCCTTGGACAGAGTCTGGCGGTGCTCCGCCATCCACGTATCCAAGTCCTTGATCTGTTTGGCGCTCAGTCGCAGACCAAGCTTGTTGCGGCGCCACACAACGTCTTCAGCGGTGTGGGCGTATTCGTGGGTCATCAGCCAATGTACTTCAGCCTCGGTCAAGGTCGCGCCGAAGTCGCGACCCAGATCGCCCGCTTCCTTCGCGGTTCCGAGGATCGCCGGTGCCTCTGTCCCATAGGCGCGGACAAGGCGGCGGGCCCAGAAGGCGTCGAGAAATGGGAAGGCATCCCGAAGCTTGGCGACCTGTGCGTCAAACCCGTCGACCGGGAAATCGCCGCCTGGCAGCGTCACGCCCGCCGTCCACGGACCTTTAACATTCGGCAATTGCTCGGCGATCTTGTCCAGCGCGCTTTCGGCAAGGCGGCGATACGTCGTGATCTTGCCGCCAAAAATGTTCAGAATGGGCGCACCGCCATTCGTATCAACCTTGAGCGTATAGTCACGGGTCGCCGCAGTGGCGCTGCTGGCGCCATCATCATAGAGCGGGCGTACACCGGAATACGTCCAGACGACATCGTCGTCCGACAGGTCCTGCTTGAAATACTGGTTGGCAAAGTTCAGCAGGTAAGACTGCTCTTCCGGGGTGCAGACCGGTTTGTTCGAGGGGTCGTCATGTTCGGCGTCCGTAGTGCCGATCAGGGTGAAATCAGTCTCGTAAGGGATCGCAAATATGATCCGCCCATCAGTGCCTTGGAAGAAATAGCACTTGTCATGGTCGTAGAGCTTGCGTGTGACAATGTGAGAGCCACGCACCAGGCGAACGCCTTCGCGCGAATTCAAGCGAACCTTGGTCTGGATAATATCGCCAACCCACGGCCCACCGGCGTTGACCAGCATTTTCGCTTGGTATGTACGGGTTTCGCCATTTTCGGTATTTTGCGTTTCGATGCGCCAGAGATCGCCTTCGCGGGCCGCTGACAAAACCTTGGTGCGCGGCAGGATCGTGGCACCCCGCGCCTCTGCATCTCGGGCGTTCAGGATAACCAGACGCGAATCCTCAATCCAGCAGTCCGAATACTCAAAGGCCTTTGCAAACCGATCTTCCAAAGGCGCACCTTCAGGGCGGTTTTTCAGATCGAGAGTACGCGTCCCCGGCAGGATTTTACGACCACCAAGATTGTCATAGAGGAACAGCCCGAGACGGATCAGCCATGCAGGCCGGCGCCCCTTCATCCACGGCATGACAAAGCTGAGCAGGCGTGATGTCGGCGTATCGGACTCGAAACGCATATCTTCATGATAAGGTAGGACAAATCTCATCGGCCAGCTGATGTGCGGCATCGCCTTGAGCAGCACTTCGCGTTCGACCAGCGCCTCGCGGACCAGACGGAATTCGAAATATTCGAGATAGCGCAAACCGCCATGAAAGAGCTTGGTCGAGGCCGACGAGGTGGCGGAGGCCAGATCGTTCATCTCTGCGAGTGTTACAGACAGACCACGGCCAGCTGCATCACGTGCGATCCCGCAACCGTTGATGCCACCGCCAATGATGAACAAATCTGTTGGTTCGACGTTTTGGTCGATCACCGCGCGCCACCTCCCAAGGCCACGTTATCCACCCGCAATGTATGCGGATTGAGTCGCCTTCGCGCAAGGCGATTTTTTTCGTTTATGTTCGCTTTTTGCTATCTACCTGAAAGTAAAAGAAATTTGACATTGGCGTTTTGCGACCTAAGCCGCTTATGATCAAAAAAATGGCACGTACGCGCGGCAACCCTGCGGAATCGCACACGCGCCTTGCCCGAAACTTGACAGGACCGAACACCTCATGTCTCACGCCTTCCGCCACCGTGACATTCTTGAAATCGCACGGAAGGAGGGCAAGGTCACGGTCGAAGGCCTGGCTCAGCATTTCGGCGTCACGTTACAGACAATCCGGCGCGACCTGTCCGATCTTGCGGAAGAAGGCCATCTTGAGCGCGTGCACGGTGGTGCGATGCTACCGTCCAGCACCAGCAATATCGGCTATGAACAGCGCCAGACGCTTAATGCCAAGGCCAAGGCAGCGATGGCCCGCGCCTGCGCCCAGCGCATTCCAAACAACATTTCGCTGTTTCTCAACATCGGTACCAGCACCGAGGCGGTTGCGCGCGAATTGCGCAATCACCGAAATCTGCTTGTCGTGACCAACAATATGAACGTGGCGAATATTCTGGCCGAAACGCAAGAGTGCGAAGTGGTTGTGACCGGAGGCAACCTGCGCCGCGCTGATGGCGGGCTGGTCGGCAAGCTGGCAACCGAAACGATCCTGCAGTTCAAGTTTGATCTGGCGATCATCGGATGCTCGGCGCTGGACCGCGATGGCGATTTGCTCGACTTCGATATTCAGGAGGTGAGTGTGAGCCAAGCGATCCTGCAACAGTCGCGCAAGACCTATCTGGTCGCAGACGCCTCCAAGCTCAAACGCAATGCCCCGGCCCGCATCGCATCGCTCTCCGAGATCGACAGTCTTTTCACCGACGCCCCATTGCCCGCTGACCTGCCCGAGAAATGCGCGGGCTGGGATACCGAAGTCGTGGTCGCTCAGGCTTGATTTTGGATCGGACGGGCTGCAGCCAGAAGGCCGTCAACATCGAGATGCGCCTCCATATGCGCCGCCAGTTCATTCAGCGTCTGCTCGACGGTACGGGTGTAATCCGCCCCACCCGTCTCATGTCCCATTTGACGCAGGAACGCCTGCCTGAACGTGCCAACGGTAAAAAGACCATGCAAATAGGTGCCCATGACGCGGCCATTGCCGGACACCGCACCGTCAGGTGCACCCCCGACCCGTGCGAAGGGGCGGGCGTTGTCAGGACCGCTCGTCTGGCCAATGTGTATTTCGTAGCCGTCAAAACCTTTGCCGGTCGGCATGTGAACCGCCTTCACCCGCGTAAGTGTCTTGCGCTGCTGCATGAGAGTCGCAACGTTGAGCAGCCCCAGCCCCGGCGTTGACCCAGCCTCGCCCTCCAACCCATCTGGATCGTCGATACGGGTGCCAAGCATCTGGTATCCGCCGCAAATCCCCAACACCCGACCACCACGACGAAGATGCGCCTGAATGTCGATGTCCCAGCCCTGCGCGCGTAAGAACGCCAGATCGGCACGGGTGGATTTGGTTCCGGGCAGAACAATGAGGTCGGCATCACCGGGGAGCGCCTGTCCCGGCGGCACCATTGTCAGGCGAATGTTTGGTTCGGCCTTAAGCGGGTCAAGATCGTCGAAATTGGCGATCCGCGACAGCATCGGACAGGCGATATGGAACCCCTGCCCGCCGCTGGTTTCGGACAATTCTACAGCATCTTCGGCGGGCAGCAGGTGTGCCGCGTCAAACCACGGCAGAACGCCATAGCCGGTCCAGCCGGTATGGTCTTCGATTGCGCAGTAGCCGTCATCAAAAAGCGAAACATCGCCCCGGAATTTGTTCACCAGAAAGCCTGCGACCTGCGCCACGTCGTCATCTGTCATGACGGCTCGAGTACCAACAATCTGCGCGATAACCCCTCCCCGGTCGATATCTCCGGCAAGGATCACCGGCACATCCGCTTCGCAGGCAAAGCCCATATTGGCAATGTCGCCCCGCCTCAAATTGACCTCGGCGGGGCTGCCAGCGCCTTCGACAAGGATCAGGTCGGCGGTCTGGCCCAGCGTGTGAAAACTGTCGAGCACGACCTCCATCAAAGCGCCACGATCCTCACGAAACCGCCGTGCGTCCAGCCAGCCACGCACCTGTCCCTGAACCACGACCTGAGAGCCTTTGTCGCTTTCGGGCTTGAGAAGCACCGGATTCATATGGACCGACAACTCCCGCCCACAGGCGATGGCCTGCAAGGCCTGCGCACGACCGATTTCGCCCCCTTCGTGGGTCACAGCGGCGTTGTTCGACATATTCTGCGGCTTGAACGGCGCAACGCTGAGCCCGCGCAGATGCGCCGCACGGCACAGCCCCGCGACCAACATCGACTTGCCGACATTCGACCCGGTTCCCTGGATCATCAAAGCCCGGGGGGCGGTCTTTTCGGGTGTCACGGTTTAAGCCTCATAGCGTCGGTTTCGCGACGGGGTACTGCCTTGAACAGGTCTTGTCGATGGGTCCGTTCAGACGCGCAAATCGCGCAATGATCCGCGCAACTGGATTGAGCTCTGCAACTCAATGGACGCCCCTGAATTGCGCTTTTCCACGATATCGATCAACGCTTCTGCCGCACGGCGCCCCATCTCGCGATGCGGTACGTGCAGAGTGGTAATCTGAGGTTCGACGATCCGTGCCAATTCGATGTCGTCAAAGCCTGTGATCGACACATCATCAGGCACCGACAGACCTATCTCGCGCGCACCCCGCAAAGCTCCCACTGCCAGAACGTCGTTGCCGCACATCACGACCGAAGGGCGCGTGTCTCCCTGCATCAGCGTTCGGAAGGCAACCGACCCATTTTCGATTTCGTAGGGTGTTTCAATCACTGGCACCGCACCCGGGTCCAGGCCATTATCGCTGAGAGCATCCCGCAGCCCTGCCAAACGGGCAGCTGCCCGGTCGTTGCCCTCGGTGATGCCCGAGATCATCGCAATGCTCCGGTGGCCGAAATCGATCACCTTTTGCGCCAGCGCCCGCATCGAAGCCCTGTTGTCAAACCCCACCGTCGGCTGGTCGCAGTCCGGCAGATAGACCCAAGCGGACAGAACCGGGATGGACCGGGCGCGGAGGTACTCGTAAACTGCCGGATCTCGGTCATGGCCGATCAGCAGCAACCCATCCGCACCCCGCGCAACCAGCGACCGGATCTGCTCTTCCTCGATCTTCGGCTGATAGGCCGAACTGGCGACAAGCAGGGTGTAGCCCCGCGCGTGCAGCGCTTCCTGAAATGCCTGCAAGCCTCGGGCAAAGATCGCGTTTTCCATCGTCGGAATGATCGCGCCAATTGTGAACGTCCGCTTGGCCGCCATGACGCGAGCTCCGAAATTCGGTGTATATCCAAGCTGTTCGACGGCGGCCATCACGCGCTTACGGGTATGCTCGACCACGCGTTCAGGCGAATTCAGACAGCGCGAAACCGTCGCCGTTGATACGCCTGCGCTGCGCGCAACATCGTCCAATGTGGGTACGCTCGGCAAATTCGAAATCCAGTTTCCATCGCGGGCATGCGGCCCAAACGCTAGCATATCCCACATCATCGAATACGACAAAAGCAAATGTAAGCGCTTGCAAGATTCAAATGTAAGCGCTTACACTAACCTCAGAATCAATCCGAATTCCGGAGTCCAGAATGTTTCTCGCAGCATCCGCCATCGTCTTTGTCGTGTACTTCGCCAATGTCGCGATGGGGGCTTTTGCAAAAACTGCGTTCCTGTCCGACGTCGGTGAAATGTTGGTTCTGTTTGCGGCGTCGATCCTCTTCGTCGTTGCCATTCTGCAAAAAGAGGCTGACCGAAAGAACAAGAACGGCAGCTGAGGTCAATTGGGAGGAGACCAGATGACTGACGAACGTAAGGAGCTCGTATCCGCCGAGCGCCGTAATTTCCTGAAACTGGTAGGCACAGGCGGCTTTACAGCTGCAATGGTGGCTGGCGCGGCTGGCACGCTTTGGTCCTCGGAAGCGGCTGCACAAACTGCAAACGAAGAGCGCGAGCGCGAAAACGCGGCCGAGCACACGATGGTCATTGCGACCGCCTATGTTCTGGGGGCGTCCCGCAGTTACCCGATCATGCAGCTTGACCTGAAGGAAAACATCCAGAACGCCACCAACGGCAAAGTCTACGTGAAACTGGCCCCCGGCGGGCAGCTTGGCGCCGGCGGCGCGCTGGTTCAGGCAGTTCAGGGCGGCACCATTCAGGCAGCGCAGCACTCGCTTTCGAACTTCGCACCCTTCGCATCGACGGTTGACCTGATCAACATGCCGTATCTCTGTGGCTCGAACCAGCGCTTCACCAACCTTGTGAATTCGGACTTCTGGAGCCGCGAAGTTCACCCCAAGGTCGAAGCGAACGGCTTCAAGGCGCTGTTCTACGTGAATATCGACCCCCGCGTGGTCGCGGTCCGTAAGGGCGGCGCAGGTGCGGTCCTCAGCCCCAGCGATCTGGACGGTGTCAAATTCCGCGTGCCTGGCTCCAAGATGCTGCAGCAATACTACCGCATGGTTGGCGCGAACCCGACGCCGGTGGCGTGGGGCGAAACCCCGTCCGCGATCAAGCAGGGCGTGGCCGACGCGCTCGATCCGTCCGTGGGCGCGCTTTACGTGTTCGGCTTCAAGGACATTCTGAGCCACGTCACATTCACGCAGGCCGTGCCGGACAGTCAGGTTTATTCCTGTAACCTCGAATGGTTCAACTCGATGCCCTCGGACGTTCAGGAAGGCATTATGTGGGGATCCGAGATGACCGCACATCAGAACCTCGCCAAGGTTCCATCCGCCCGCGCCTATGCGATGGCGGAACTTGCCAAAGCCGGTGTCGAATTCCACTCACTGAGCGACGATCAGCTGGCCGAGTGGCAAGAAGCTGGCGGCTATCAGCGCTCTGAATGGGACGAGTTCAAGGTGGAACTCGCAGGCTCCATGGACGCCTTTGCCAAACTCGAAGAAGCGGCAAGCACGCAGGGCAAATACTACGTCCACGACGCGTAACAGATCGGGCGGACGCCGGACTGCGGCGTCCGCCTCTTTTCTCTTTCCAAACACGTTCTGATTTGACGCGCAGTTTGGCGCGTTCTGTTGGGCTGTGTTCATCGAAAGGCCGCCCCATGTCTGTCTGGCAAAAAATCGACCGGGACGCAGAGCGTTGGTTGTTGCTCGTATTTTACGTGATGCTTGTCATCACAATGGCGATCGAAGTTCTTCGCCGCGAAATTTTCTCATATTCTTCGATCTGGGGCGAGGAAATCGTCCGCTATTCCTTCATTTATCTCGCCTGGATCGGTGCTGCTGCGGCCGTCAAGGAACGCGCGCATATCCGCATCGACGTGATCATGCACTACCTCGGGCCACGCCCGAAGGCGCTGCTATATATCTTCGGCGACTTGGTGATGTTCTTCGTTGCCGTCATTGCGCTCTACTGGTCGCTTGAGACCGTCCATGTGTCGATGAAATTTGGCTCGGTAACCGACGGTCTGCGGATCTCAAAGGTGTGGTTCCTGATGGCGGTGCCGGTTGGCTTTGCCCTGATGATCTGGCGTCTCCTGCAGTCTTTCCTGCGCGACTTCCGCTCTCTTCGTGACGGTGTTCCCGTCTACGAAGGCGACAAGCTGTTTGATTGAGGAGCCTGACAGATGCTTTGGCAAACCATGAATCAAACGGTGGAGCTGGGCTGGGATTTCTACCTGCCGGTGATCATCTTCGTTGGCCTCATCGCGCTGGCCGTGCCCGTCTGGGCCGCCATCGGCACAGCCGCAATCACCATGCTGGTGATGTCTGGAGACCTGCCGCTGAGCCTTGTTGGCGAAAAGCTCTTCACCGGGATCGACGCCTTCGCGTTAACGGCTGTACCGCTCTTTATTCTGACGGGTGACGTGCTGGTGCGCACCGGGCTGTCCCGCAAATTCCTCGACGTGGCCGAGGCGCTGACGCAATTCGCAAAGGGCGGGTTCGGGTCGGCCACGGTGCTGGTCTGCGGCATGTTCGCGGCCATCTCGGGTTCAGACGCGGCGGGAGCTGCGGCGGTGGGCCGTATGACCATCGCGCGGCTGGTGGAGTCTGGCTATCCCCGTCCCTACGCCTGCGCACTTGTGGCAGCGGGCGCCTGCACCGGCATCCTGATCCCACCCTCCATCGCCTATATCATCATCGGCCTTGTGCTGGGCATATCCGCCTCGACATTGTTCTTGGCAGCCCTCATTCCGGGCCTAGCGATCCTGATCTCGATCCTTGTCACCAATGTGATCGTCAACCGCATCCATGGCTATGAAGGCGGCGGCAATATTTCGATGGGCGAATACTTTTCGCGCCTCGCGACATCGCTGAAGTCCGGCTGGTACGCGTTTATCGTACCCGGCATCATCTTTTACGGCATCTTCTCGGGCCGCCTGACACCGACCGAAGCAGGCGCCACCGCCGTCGTCGTGACGATCATCATGGGGTTCATCCTGCGCACACTCAGCTTTGCCGACTTCCCGGCCATGCTGGTCAGCTCGGCCAAGGTGAACGGGGTGATCCTGCCGATCATCGCTTTCTCGGCCCCGCTTGCCGAAGCGCTCGCGATCATGGGAGTGCCGCAGGGCTTTGTCACCGCTGTGACGGGTCTTACGGACGAGCCTTGGGTTCTCATCTTGCTGATGATCGGGATCCTGATCGCGGCAGGCTGTGTGATGGAGACAACGCCGAACATCGTGATCCTTGCGCCTATTTTGAAGCCACTGGCGGACAATTTCGGCATGAACGAGATCCAGTTCTGCATCATGATGATCACAGCCCTCGGTGTAGGCTTCATCACGCCACCGCTTGGACTTAACCTTTTCGTGGTCTCCGGCATCACCGGAGAATCGATCCTCAAGATCGCTGCCCGCGCCATTCCCTTCGTTTTGGGCATGTTCGTGGTGGTGCTGCTGATTGCCTATGTGCCAGCCGTATCCACAACGCTCCTGCCGGACATCTACAAGTAGGACATCCCGAAGATGACACGTGAATACCTGAAGAAAGCAACCCTGACCGCCAAATCGGATGCATCCGAAGTGCATGAAACCGTAAAGACCATCCTCGCCGATATCGAAGCGGGCGGCGATGCGAAGGCGATGGAATATGCCAAGAAGTTCGACCAGTACGAGGGCAATGTCCTGCTGACGCCGAACGACATCAAAGCGGCCTGCGCATTGGTGCCGGAAAAGCTGAAGCGGGACATCGAGTTTGCACACAACAACGTGAAACGTTTTGCCGAGGCGCAAAAGGCCACCGTATCGGATGTCGAGGTGGAAATCGTGCCGGGCATGATTGCCGGTCAAAAAGCGATCCCGGTGGATGCGGCAGGCTGCTATGTGCCCGGTGGGCGCTACAGCCACATCGCATCGGCCATCATGACCGTGACCACCGCCAAGGTGGCGGGGTGCCGTCACATAACCGCCTGTTCCCCGCCCCGCCCCGGTGTCGGCATCGCGCCTGCCATCGTATATGCCGCGCACATCTGTGGCGCGGACAAGATCATGGCGATGGGCGGCGTGCAGGGTGTCGCCGCGATGACCTTTGGCCTGTTTGGCTTGCCCAAGGCGAACATTCTTGTCGGCCCAGGCAACCAGTTCGTCGCCGAAGCCAAGCGCATCCTCTTTGGCCGCGTCGGTATCGATATGATCGCGGGTCCCACCGACAGCCTTATCCTTGCCGACAGCACAGCCGACGCGCATATCGTGGCAACCGACCTTGTGAGCCAGGCAGAGCACGGCTACAACTCGCCCGTCTGGCTGGTGACCGACAACCGCGCGCTGGCGGAAAAGGTGATGGAGCTCGTACCCGGCATGATTGACGACCTTCCGGAAGTGAACAGCCAGAACGCCGCCGCCGCATGGCGCGACTATGCCGAGGTGATCCTTTGTTCTGACCGCGAGGACATGGCGGCTTGTTCCGACGATTACGCGCCCGAACACCTGACGGTGCAGGCCGACGATCTGGATTGGTGGCTGAACCGCCTCACCTGCTACGGCTCGCTGTTCCTCGGGGAAGAAACCACCGTGTCCTACGGCGACAAAGCCACAGGCACAAATCACGTTCTGCCCACATCTGGGGCCGCCAGCTACACGGGTGGTCTGTCAGTGCACAAATACATGAAGATCGTCACATGGCAGCGCGCCACCCGCGAAGGCTCAAAGGCAATTGCCGAAGCCACAGCCCGCATCTCGCGTCTTGAAGGCATGGAGGGCCACGCGCGCGCGGCGGATGTGCGTCTGGCCAAGTACTTTCCTGGCGTGAATTTCGATCTGACCGCAGATGGCTGACCCGGCAGACCTGTTCCACCTTGGCGGCAAGGTGGCCGTCGTCACCGGGGCCAGTTCTGGCCTCGGGCGACGGGCAGCCCTCACGTTGGCAGCTGCGGGTGCCAAGGTGATCGGTCTGGCCAGACGTCAGGAAGCATTGGAAAGCCTCTGCTCCGGGATCGGATCAGCAGCGGCCTATGTCGTTGGCGACGTAACCGACCGCGACGGTTTCTCGGCGCTGGTCGAAGCCATCTCAGACCCATTCGGCGCGCCGGACATCGTGGTTCACGCAGCGGGGATCAACACGCGTGAGCCAGCAGATGATGTGACAGCCGAAGGCTGGGACGTGACGCTGGCGCTGAACCTATCGGCACCGTTCTTTCTGTCTCAGGCGCTGGTCCCGTCCATGAAGGACAAAGGCTGGGGCCGTATCGTCAACTTCGCCTCGCTCCAAACCACCCGCGCGTTCCCGGGCGGTATTGCCTATGGCGCAACGAAGGGCGGTATCGCCCAACTGACCCGCGCGATGGCCGAGGCGTGGTCACCGCATGGCATCACCGCCAACGCGATCGGTCCGGGATTTTTCCCGACCGAACTCACCCAGGCAGTGTTCTCGGATCCCAACCGTGCCGCCCGAAACGCGGCGCAAACCTGCATCGGTCGCAATGGGACGATAGAGGACATTGACGGCCCGATCCTATTCCTATGCTCTGACGCATCGGCCTATGTTACGGGCCAGGTTCTCATGGTGGACGGAGGGTTTACCGCAAAATGAAAGCGCTCATCTATGAAGGTGTCGAAACGCTTGCGTTTCGAGACGTCCCCGACATCGCCGCGAGAGAAGGCGAGCACCTGATCCGCATTGCAGCGGTGGGCATCTGCGGCTCTGACATGCATGCCTATCTCGGCCATGACGCACGCCGCCCCGCTCCGCTGATCCTCGGCCACGAGGCAGCAGGAGTGGTTCAGGGCGGTCCGATGGACGGCACCCGCGTGACGATAAACCCGCTGGTCACCTGCGGCACCTGCCCTGCCTGCACAAACGGGCGCGAGAACCTCTGCCCCACTCGTCAAGTCATCTCGATGAAGCCGCGACCGGGCGCGTTTGCCCAATACGTGTCGATGCCCGCGTCGAACCTCGTCACCGTGCCGGATGCCGTGCCTCTGGACAAAGCATCATTGGCCGAACCCTTGGCGGTCAGTTGGCACGCGGTGCGACTGGCTCTGGCAGCGCTGCACCCGTCGATGGAACGCTCGGCGCTTGTCTTAGGTGGAGGCGCGATCGGCCTTGCCGCGTCTTTGGCGCTTAAAGCGATGGGGATAGAGACTGTCACCATCGTCGAACCCAACCCTGCAAGGCGTGCATTTCTTGCCGAAACCTGTGGTGAAGCGGCCGTTTCCGAGGCTGACGGCCTCTACCCTGTGGTTATAGACGCGGTCGGCTATGCCGCCACCCGCGCTGCGGCTTCGGCGCATGCAGCGCCGGGCGGGGTCATTGCGCATGTGGGTCTCGGTGAAGACACCGGCGGACTGGATGTGCGCCGCATGACGCTTCAGGAAATCACCTTCATCGGGACCTACACGTACACCGCTCAGGATTTCCGCGATACAGCACAGGCTGTCTTCGACAACAGGCTGGGACCGCTGGACTGGTTCGAAACACGCCCCTTGGCAGAGGGCGCATCTGCGTTCCATGATCTGAGGCACGGCGCGGCAGCCGCGCCCAAGATCGTTCTGGACCCGTGGGCCTGACAGACACCCAATCGGAGAGCTGACATGTACAAGAAAATCCTCGTTCCTATGGCACTCGACCACGGCATTTCTCCGCAAACTCTGGAAGTTGCGCGCGTCTTGTCCGCTGAGAATGGCGAGCTCGTGGCGCTGCATGTTTATGAAGCGCCGCAAGGCACTGTCAGCGCGTATCTGGACGATGACGTCGTAAAGGCAGGATACGAACGCGCCAAAGCGCGGCTGCACGAAAAGCTGGATGGTGTGGAGGGGGTCACACCCGCGCTTGTCAAAGGTCACTCAGCCCGGACGATCATCGACTATGCAACCCAGCACGGGTTTGACTGTATCGTGATCGGGTCACACAAGCCGGGACTCAGCGACTTCTTTCTTGGCTCAACGGCAGCCCGTGTTGTGCGCCACGCACCCTGCGCGGTTCATGTGCACCGCGACGGATAAAGGGTCTTATTCGGCCACCAGAGACTTGGCGTCCTTGTCGTCCCCGCTATTTTGCATGACAAGGGTCCGGGTCGGGAATGGGATATCGACACCTGCGGCGTCCAACGCTTCCTTGACCTTGCGCTTCATGTCGGCCTGATACTGGAAATAGACCGCCGCGTCGCACCAGACGCGCACCAGAAAATCGACACTACTGGAATTCAGATTATTCACCTGAATGAACGGCTCTGGCTCGCTGTGAGACCGCGGGTCGGACATGATCGTGTCCCGAATGACCTGCTCTGCCCGAGCAAGGTTGGCACCATAGCCCACGCCAAATTCCCATTCTGCGCGGCGGGTCTTGTAGCCCGAGTAGTTCTTGATTGTATTACCCCAGACCTCGGAATTCGGCACCACGACCTTGACGTTCCCGATATCCGCGATCTCGGTGTAGTTCAGCGTGATCTCTTTGACCGTGCCGACCACATCATTGACCTGCACGAAGTCACCGTTCTTCAGTGGTCGGAACAGGATGAGCATCACACCGGCCGCGACATTGGACAGCGTCCCCTGCAATGCCAGACCGATGGCCAGACCAGCAGCACCGATCACCGCAACGATTGACGTTGTCCGCACCCCAAAGGTGTTGAGTACAAACAGCGTCGTAAAAGCAAGGATGGTGTAGCGGGCAATGTTGCCGAAAAAGACGAACAGCGTGTCGTCAAGGCTTGCGTGCAGCTGTCCCAACCGGGTGATACGGCGGCTCAGCATACCGGAAATGATGAAACCGGCAATCAGGATCAGAGTTGCCGCCACCGCGTTGCCCAAGAGCGAGAGCATCGCTTCAAGGGTTAGAAGATCGGCAAATGACTTGCCGTTATAGATCTCCATTGTGAAGACAGAACCGATCTGATCCCAAACACTGGTTGCGACGGCTTCAACTTCTTCCATTGGGTATGTCCTGTTTATTCGTGCTTTTTGCGCGGCTCAACGCCACGTTGTTACAAGCAACGAAAGGCCGTCCAAAAAAGTTCCAAATTTCCGAAGAACTGAATTTTTTACCATGCGATAAAAAAAGGCCCGGAGCATTGCCCGGGCCAATCCGAAATGACGTGTACGCTATGCTGCCTCAGGCGCTTCTTTCGCACCTGTCATAAACGCCACCGCGTCTGACATGGTGTAATCCTTGGGGTCGATCACACAAAGCCGTTTGCCCAGACGGTGCACGTGGATACGGTCCGCCACCTCAAACACATGTGGCATGTTGTGGCTGATCAGGATGATCGGAATACCGCGCGATTTCACATCCTGGATCAGTTCCAGCACCTTGCGGCTTTCCTTGACCCCCAGCGCCGCCGTCGGTTCGTCAAGGATGATCACCTTGGAGCCGAAAGCGGCGGCACGTGCCACGGCGACACCCTGACGCTGACCGCCCGAAAGGGTTTCGACCGCCTGATTGATGTTCTGGATCGTCATCAGCCCAAGATCGGACAGTTTGTCCCGAGCCATCTTTTCCATTGCCGCACGGTCCAACTGTCGCAGCCACTTGCCGCGCCAACCAGGTTTGCGCACTTCGCGGCCCATGAACATGTTGTCGGCGATCGACAAAGCCGGCGACATGGCAAGCGTCTGGTAGACTGTTTCGATGCCTGCTTCACGCGCCTCGATCGGCGAGGTAAAGCGCACCTCTTTGCCTTCGAGGGTCACTGTCCCCTCATCTGGGATAACCGCTCCGGAGATTGCCTTGATCAAAGAGCTCTTGCCTGCGCCGTTGTCGCCAATCACCGCGAGAATCTCACCCGGCATAAGATCAAAGTCACAACGATCCAGAGCGGTGACGCGACCATAGCGTTTGACCAGACCGCGCCCTTTCAAAATCGGTTCCATTATGCTGCCACCTTTCTGATCCACTGGTCTACAGCCACGGCGGCGATGATGAGCACGCCGATCAAGAGGAAGGTCCATTGTGCATCTGCACCGGCCAGTCTCAGGCCAAGGGTGAACACACCGACGATCAGGGCCCCGAAGAACGTGCCGAGGATCGAACCGCGCCCACCAAAGAGCGAGATGCCCCCGATCACCACAGCAGTGATGCTTTCGATGTTGAGAAGCTGCCCAGAGGTCGGTGACACAGATCCGATCCGGCCGATCAAGGCCCAGCCAGCAAAGGCGCAGATCAGACCGGCCAGCGCATAAACCGAAATCAGCGTGCGAGAAACATTCACACCGGACAGCTCTGCCGCATCTGCATCATCGCCCACCGCGTACACATGTCGACCCCAGGCGGTGTGTTTGAGCACATAGGCCAACACCAGCACCAAGAGCACCATGAACACCACACCAAAGGTAAAGACCGCTCCGCCAATGTTGAACTTGGCGCCCATCAGTTGCAGCAAGGGTGCCTGCTCTGCGATTTCCTGCGAGCGAATGGTTTCGTTCTGCGAATAGAGGAAATTTGCCGCCAGCACGATCTGCCACATGCCAAGCGTCACAATGAACGGGGGCAGCTTCATGCGGGCCACAAGCCACCCATTGAGCGCGCCAATGGCGGTGCCGAAGGCAAGTCCACAGGCGACGGCAATGGACGGTGGCATGCCATAGCGGAAGGTAAACTGCCCCATCACCACCGATGAGATCACAGCGATTGCCCCCACACTAAGGTCAATCCCGGCCGTCAGAATGACCAGAGATTGCGCCGCTGCCACGATGCCCACAATCTGCACCTGCTGCAGGATAAGCGTCAGGGCGAAGGGCGAAAAGAAGCGCGACCCGAGGGCAAGACCGAAGATGATGATGGCGGTGACCAGAACGATCAGCGGCACCAAAGCCGGTGTGGTGTGCAGCGCATGGTGAAAGCGCGCGATCAGGCTTTTGTCACGGCCAGCAAAAGATGCGATTTCCGCATTCGCCTTGCTGACAACCGTTTCGTAATTGTCGGATGGTGGCATGAGAGTCCCCCTCGCGAAGAAGCTGGCTGTTCTTGTGAAAAGGGCGGGTCGATCCCCGCCCTTTACATAACTGTTCCGTTTCAGACGAGTCGGATCAACCCCAGCAGAGGTTCATGCCTTCTTCGGTGTCGATGGAGTCCACGCCTTCTGCAGACTGATCGGTGACCAGGGCGACGCCAGTGTCAAAGAAGTCCTTACCTTCGGTGGCCTGCGGCTTGGTGCCGTCTTCGGCCCACTTGGCAATGGCTTCGATACCGAGCGATGCCATCAGCAACGGGTACTGCTGCGAGGTTGCACCGATCACGCCATCCTTGATGTTCTGAACACCGGGGCAACCACCGTCGACCGACACGATCAGAACATCGTTTTCACGTCCAATGGACTTGAGCGCTTCATACGCACCCGCTGCAGCGGGTTCGTTGATGGTGTAGACCACATTGATCATCGGGTCCTTGGCAAGAAGGTTTTCCATCGCGCGGCGACCGCCTTCTTCGTTGCCCTGGGTGACGTCGTTGCCGACGATACGGGGATCGTCTTCGTCGCCGTTGACGTTCGGATCGGCCAGATCAATGCCAAAGCCCTGCAGGAAACCCTGGTCGCGCAGAACGCCCACGGTCGGCTGGCTCACGGCGAGGTCAAGCATCGCGATTTTCGCGTTTTCGGCGTCATCACCCAGTGTTGCCTTGGCCCACTTGCCGATCAGCTCACCGGCAAGGAAGTTGTCGGTTGCAAATGTCATGTCGGCTGCGTCGATCGGGTCAAGCGGCGTGTCGAGAGCGATCACGAGGATGCCTGCGTCGCGCGCCTGCTGAACCGCCGGAACGATGGACGATGTGTCGGACGCGGTGAGAAGGATGCCCTTGGCACCGTTCGCAATGCAGGTCTCGATAGCTGCAACCTGCGTTTCGTGGTCGCCGTCGATCTTGCCAGCATAGGTATTCAGCGTGATGCCCAGCTCTTCGGCCTTGGCCGTTGCGCCTTCGCGCATCTTCACGAAGAACGGGTTGGTGTCTGTTTTGGTGATCAGGCATGCGCTGACCCCGTGGCCGCCAGCGAACGCAACACCGGTCATGGATGCCAGTGCGACAGCCGAGCTAAGCAGAAGTTTCTTCATGGTTTCCTCCCAGAAATCTTCAATTTTGAATCCCGCGGACTGTGTTCAGACCGCTCCCCCCTGCCTGCGGGTCTCGCTGCAGGTTGTGGGTGAAAAGGCCAGATTCTATCTAACCTGTCAATAAATAAATAAACTTTATTTATTAAATGACCTCTGCCATCATGATGCTGAAAATACGTGGATAATGGCCCGGCCCATGGACGGTGGAAAAATCAAAGGAGCAAGTGGCGGCGTCAACCAAAGCGGTGTGCGCAACTACAATGAGCGCTTGTTGCTTTCGATGCTCCAGCGCCGCGGCGGTATGGCAGGGATCGATCTTGCCCGCATGACGGGCCTTTCGCCACAGACCGTTTCAGTGATCTTTCGCAAGCTGGAACAGGACGGGTTTCTTCAACGCGGCGAGCCGGTGCGTGGGAAGGTGGGCAAGCCATCCATACCGATGGAGTTGTCCCCTGACGGAGTGCTGTCACTTGGTCTTAAAATCGGCCGGCGCAGCGCGGATCTTCTTCTGCTTGATTTCACGGGCAACGTGCGCGCGCAAGTCTCGACGGCTTATCAGTACCCTCTGCCCGACGAAGTGTTCGCCTTCCTCAAAAGCGGCATGGAGCGCCTCATCGAAGACCTCTCACCCGAAGCGCGCGCACGGTTGTGCGGTATCGGGATGGCCGCTCCGTTCGAGCTTTGGAAATGGAACGACCTGATCGGAGCACCGTCGCAGCGGTTCAAGTCGTGGAAGGAGGTGGACTTTGCGGAAGAGGTCGCCAAGTTCAGCGATCTTCCAGTATTCGTCGTCAACGATGCCACCGCTGCCTGCCGCGCCGAACATCTTTACGGGCGCACACATGATTTCCGCGACTACGCCTATTTCTTTATCGGCTCGTTCGTCGGCGGCGGTGTTGTGGTCAATGACACGGTCTTTGAAGGCAATCAGGGCAATGCAGGCGCGCTTGGCTCTCTGCGCAGCACAGGACCGCTTGGCGAAAGCCAGCAGTTGATCGACGTGGCTTCGATCCATTTGCTGGAGGGACGGCTTGTGCAGGCCGGTCTCGATCCCCGTGTTCTCTGGCACCAGCCGCAGGACTGGAGCGAGCTGACACGGTATGTCGAGCCCTGGATCGGCGAGACGGCTCAGGAATTGGCGAAAGCGTCACTGTCCGTCTGCGCGGTGATCGACTTTGAAGCGGTGCTGATCGACGGCGCGTTTCCGGCGGCGGTGCGGACAGAATTGGTCGAGCGGGTGCGGCGCTATCTTGTCAATCAGGACACCCGCGGGCTGATTACGCCAAAGATCGAGCCGGGCAGTGTCGGCGGCAATGCGCGCGCCATCGGGGCGGCGAGCAGTCCAATCTTTACCCAGTTTCTGCTGAACACCAATGCCGGGCTGGCCGCTTTTTGACCATTTGGTCAAAAAATGCCTTTTCGGGTCAGAGCGTCTTTCAGTTCTGGCGGCGGCTGCAGATTGAAGGCATCCTGCAGGCAGTTCATCAGCGCGTCGGGAGTTTGCAAACTCTGCTCCTCGACTGTCCTGCCTTTTGCAAACTTGCGAAAAGTCACGCCGTCGAGCACCAGCCGCGTATCGCCGATCTGCCGCGTGACAACCAAGGTCCGAGAACAGAGCGAGCCAGGCAAGGTGGCGGCCAGCCAGTTCCCCGCCTGAACGTCTGACATCGTCGTGATCTCATCCGTGAAAACATAGAGGTCGCGCCAGTCCTCCGGCGCAACCTGTCGGCTCAGCACGGTGCCCAAGCGCTCGCGCGTCTCAAACCTCACGTTGTTTGTGCCCGTCCCGAGCTGGAGCGGAGTTGTCGGACCCGGACCGCCGAAACCGACGTCTACCAGGTATTCGGTGCCTTCAAGCCGCACAAGGCAAACGCAATGACTGCGCGGCCCGGGCACGTCGCGCTGCCACATCACCCGCGCCATGCACAGGCCGGCGTCAAACCCCAGGCCATTCAGGCAGGCACAGAGCAAAGGGTTCAATTCCACGCAATAGCCGCCCCGCCGCTGATGTAGCAGTTTGTCTGCCAATGCGTCGAGGCTGAGCTCGGGAACATCCCCGCAGAACACGGTGAGGTTCTCGAATGGGATGTGATCCAGATGGGCGCGGACGATCGCGGTCAAGCTGTCCAGCGAAACCGATGGCGCAGGTGACATGCCCAGACGGGAAAGCCACGCGGTGACAATGTCTTTGGGTGCGGCTTTCACAGACTGGCCCTAGCCTTGATCGGCGGGGGGCGTGCCGTGGGTGTGGAAGGTCTCGATGGTCTTGAGCCCCCAGGCCTGTCCTTTCTTGCGCTCGTCCTCGGTCCAGGTCACGGTTTCCCAATCCGGTTGCAGGATCAGCCGCGCCCCAGCATTGGCAAGCTCCACCCGGTTGCCCGCCGGTTCCCAAACATATAGGAAGAATGTGCCCTGGATCGCATGCTTGTGCGGGCCGGTTTCGATGTGGACGCCGTTTTCCAGGAAGATGTCGGCGGCGCGCAGGATGTCTTCGCGCTGGTCGGTCGCATAGGTGACGTGGTGCAGGCGGTTGCTGCCGCGCCCGTGTTCCTCGGTACAGGCGAGATCGTAGGTCTTGTTGTTGATCGTGAACCAACAGCCGCCAAGACGCCCGTTGTTCAATCGAATCTGCTCGGTCACGCGGCTGCCGAGGCAGGTCTGCATGAAGTCGCGAAACTGAGTCACGTCCTCGGCCAGAAGGTTCAGGTGATCCAGCCTGCGCGGCGACACGCCCTGCGCGTGATACCGGCTCGACATGTTCTTGAGCGCTGGCTTATCCTCTTCCGGCGGGTCGTATTTCACAGTGTCCCAGTAGAGTTCGAACATATGGCCGAACGGGTCTTCGAACCGGTATGCGCGCCCATGACCCAGATCGCCGTCGACCCAGCCATGGACCTTGTAACCCGACGCCTCAATCACTTTGACCCGCCGTTCCAGCGCCGCCTCGGAGGACACGCGATAACCGATATGGGCGACACCTGTGGTGTTTGACCTGGTCAGTTTGAGCGTATGGAATTCGTAATCGTCCCAAGCGCGCAGATAGGCGCTTTCCCCCTCCAGAGCCGAGAGCTTCAACCCGTAAACGCGTGTGAAGAAATCAAGGCTTTCGTCGAACTTGTTGGTCAGGACCTCGACATGGCCGAGATGTGCAACGTCAAAGCAAGGTTCGGTCATAAGCGCCTCAATTGATCATGGTGTTTGGCAAAAAGAGCGAGATTTGCGGGAAAGCCACAAGGATCGCCAGCGTCAGCATCATCATCACCCAGAACGGAACAACGCCAACGAAGATGCGCCCGAGCGACACGCCGGGAGCAACGGATTTCACGATAAAGACATTCAACCCTACCGGCGGTGAAATCAGCCCCATTTCCAGCGAGAGAACCACCAGCACCCCAAACCAGATCGGGTCGATGCCAAGATCCAACACAATCGGGAAGAAGATCGGAAGCGTCAGCACCAGCATGGCAAAGCCTTCGAGGAAGCACCCCAGCACAATATAGATCGCAAGGATCATCATCAGGCTGCCCAAAGGCCCGAGGTCCATCGCAACGAAAGCGTGCGCAACCATTTCCGTCATATGGCTGAGTGCCAGAAACGGGTTGATCATATGCGCCGCGATCAGGATCAGCATGACGGTCGCGGTGGTGACAACACTGTCTTTCGCGGCGGCCCAGAGCATCGACAGCTTGAGCTTACGGGTGATCCAGCCAATCACAATGACCGCTCCGGCACCAACCGCCGCGGCTTCGACTGGCGAGAAGAACCCGCCATACATACCGCCAATTGTCACGAAGATCACCAAGACGATCGGCCCTGCCCCACCTACCGCGCGGAGTTTTTCGGAAAGCGCGGTGGACGGCCCCGCCGGACCGAAATCGGGACGCAGGAGACACATCAAGGTGACGGCCAGGACAAACATGCTCAGCAGAAGAAGCCCGGGCAAAACGCCGGCAAGGAACAGGCGCCCGATGGATTGCTCGGTGAGGATTGCGTAAATCACAAAGCCGGTCGAGGGCGGGATCAGAATTCCCAGCGTTCCACCGGCGGCAACGACACCTGTGGAAAGCCGGTCGTCATATTTGAAGCGCTCCATTTCAGCCAGCGCGACTTTGCCCATTGTCAGGGCTGACGCGACCGAGGATCCGGACAGCGCGGCGAACCCGCCGCAGCCGATCACGGTGGCCGAGGCCAACCCGCCCCGGATCGACCCGATCACGGCATAGGCAGCATCAAAAAGCTGACGACTCATGCCCGTATGCGATGCGACATTGCCCATCAAAATGAACAGCGGGATCACCACCAGTTCCGGAGACGAGGCCAGGGTAAAGGCCTCGGAGGCGAGCAGCGACGTTGCGGCATTGAGGCCATTCAGTGCCCAGATCCCCAGGAATCCGACAACAAACATCGCAAAAGCCACAGGCATGCGCAGAACGAGCAACACGAAGAGCGCAAGGATCCCGACAATTCCGGTGACGGATGCACTCATTCCAATCGCTCCACTCTGATATCCCGGCCTGTAATCGCCAATTCAAGAGCACGCAGCGCGAGACCCAGAGCCGCGAGACTCATGAAACCGATGGCGGCCCACTGGAACCACGCTTTGGGCAGATAAAGCAGGTTTGTGGAAAGATTCAGCATGAGCGACAATTTTGCACTGTCCCATGTGGACCATGCGAGAGCCGCAAAAATCACCGCGCCGGTCAGCGCAACACAAATATCGATAGCGCGGTTCAGGCCATCGGGGAAATACCGTTCAAACAAGTCGACCGAGATATGACCGCCCAGCCTGTCACAGAGCGCCATCGGCGCAAAGACGAGGATCACGGTGGCCATCGTCGTGATATCCTGCCCACCATAAAGCGGGCTTCCGAAAGCGCGGCCGATCACATCAACAAGAACCACGACGACAATCAGGATGAGCGCCGTCGAGCCAATAGATGCGGACAGACTGATCAGCCTGTCCGCAAGGGTGCGTATCCGCTCCAAGAATTATTCCTGCATCGCCGCGAGGGCTGCATCACCGCCCACGCTGGATACATAGTCAGCAACGACATTTGACACCGCATCCGCAAATGCCTGCGCTTCTTCTGCCGACAGGTCAACAACGGTATTGGCTCCATCGGCGCGGGCTGCTTCAAGCGCAGCATCCGCTGTAGCGTTCCACGCGGTTTCGGCGTTGTTGCCAAGCCCGCAGCCACGGGCCTCGTCCAGCGCAGCCTTCGCGTCGCCGGACAGCGCATCGTAGGACCCCTGCCCCATCACAGCAAAGAACGCCAAACGGCCCAAGGGCGCGCCAAGGGTGTAGGCATCCGCAACCTCGTCGAGTTTGAAGTCGCTGAGCGTCGACGCC
>QCWH01000084.1:0-10937 GCA_003149565.1 Marivita sp. XM-24bin2
TTGTGCGTTCTGACATCGATGATCCGCGCCGTATCCGATAGAAGCGCGTCAAAGGCATTCTCTGCCGACCAGACAGATCGGCTCTGCGCCAACAGCGGTGACGCCGCGACGGTCAGCACCGTCATATGAGCACCCAGAACGAAACGGCGCCGGTTCAAATCAAGAGCCATATTCGAAAACCTCATCCTTTGATCGGTTGCGATCCCAAAGGTCACATAACATACGCGCGACGCTACCCGGGAGCACGACACGGTGCAGGCACAGATTTGTATCCATCTGTAGCAAGGGACTGACCTGATACAAACGGCTACAATTCTGCCCATGAAACAGAATGCAACGATGATCTAGGAAGGACGCCATGGGACCGCCACCTCATATCCTTATCGTGGACGACCACGCTCAGATACGCGAAAGCGTCGCGCGCTTCCTGGAGAAGAACGGAATGCGCACGACCGTCGCCAGGGATGCCGTGGAGATGGATGCCAAGCTGGCCACTGGTCACTTCGACCTCCTCGTGCTCGATGTCATGATGCCGGGCGAGGACGGTTTGTCGGTTTGCCGCAGACTTGCGCCAGAGGGTGATCTTCCGATCATCATGCTGACGGCGCTTGGTGAGGAAACGGATCGGATCGTGGGTCTGGAAATCGGTGCGGACGATTATCTCCCCAAGCCGTTCAATCCACGAGAACTGCTCGCCCGCATCAAGTCGGTTCTTCGGAGAAGCAACCGCGACGAACCTGTGGCCGGAAGCCTCGCTGGGAGGAAAGTCTCTTTTGCGCACTGGATACTGGATACCGACCGGCAGGTGCTGATTGACGAGTCCACCACCGAGACCCCATTGACGACCTCCGAGTTCAAATTGCTGGCGGTCCTGCTGGAACGCGCGAGGATGGTGCTCAGCCGTGACCAGTTGCTTGACCTGACCGCTGGTCGGACGGCAGGCCCGATGGATCGCACCATCGACAATCAGATCAGCCGTCTCCGCCGCAAAATCGAGCCGGATGTACTTAGGCCCAGTGTCATCAAAACGGTGCGGAACGGCGGATACTGTCTGGCTGCCGATGTCGAGGATGCGCCGTGATGCGCCGTGCGATGAGATCTCTGAGCGGCCAATTGATCCTGCTTGTGGTCGCGGCACTTGTCGTGGCCCAGGTGATCAGCCTGTTCCTGTTCGCCGACGAGCGCAGCCTTGCGATCCGTGCAGCTTTAGGATTCGAGGCCGCGGGTCGCGCAGCGAATGTCGCGCGGTTGATCGAAGAGGCCCCGCTGGATCTGCAGGACTCGATCCTTCGCGCGGCAAATTCGCCTCTGATCCGGTTCGATCTGTCGGACGCTCCGATCGTGGATCACACCGGTCATTCGGACGGCGGCATCGTGGAAGCGCGCATACGCGCCCTGATGGATGACAGCTACAGCCGGGATATTCGCGTTGAATTGCACGAGGTCGAGGGCGAGTTGCGGCCTCTTCCCAATCTCTCGGACGAGATGACAGAAATGCATCTCGCGATGATGCGCGGAGAGTTGACAGCGGTTGAAATGAACCTGTCCATCGCCATCAAGGGAGCGCGTTGGCTGAATGTCGGAACGCGGTTCGAGCGACCGCCGATCCAATGGCCTTTCTATTCGATGCTGACCTTCGGGATTTCCGCCGGACTGCTTCTGGTGGCGATCTTCTGGTTTGTAATGACGCGCCTGACGCGTCCTTTGCGGCACCTGTCGAAGGCCGCGGACCATCTTGGCCGGGGCGAAGATGTGGGCGAATTGGCGGTCACAGGGCCGACCGAGGTCAGAGATCTGACCGTCGCATTCAACCGCATGCAACGACGGCTGACCCGGTTTGTCAGTGATCGTACACGTATGCTCGCAGCCCTTGGCCACGATTTACGCTCGCCGTTGACTGCCATGCGTGTCCGCGCGGAGCTGGTTGACGAAGAAGAGACGCGGGACAGCCTCATCGCATCGGTCGAAGAGATGCAGAGTATGGTCGAAGCGACGCTCACCTTTGCACGCGGCCTTACCGGATCCGAAGGTGCCGAAGTGGTCGATCTGCGCAATTTTCTGGACAGCTTGTGCAGCGATATGGCGGCACACTGCACCTTTGCCCCGAGTGATGATGTTGCCGTGCGGCTTCGACCCAACGCGTTCCGAAGGGCACTGAGGAACTTGCTTGAGAACGCCGTTCGCTACGGTGGTGCCGCAAAAGTCAGCTGGGCGACCCACGGTTCGAACCTCGTACTCAACATCGATGACAATGGGCCCGGCATTCCCGTCGACCAGTTGGAAAAGGTCTTCGATCCGTTCTATCGCCTCGAGCAATCGAGGTCTCTGGAAACGGGCGGTTATGGGCTTGGGCTCTCAATCGCGAGGACAATCGTCCAATCCCATGGCGGCGATATCCAGCTGGTCAATCAGAACAGCGCGGGTTTGCGCGCTGTTGTCACCATCCCGTTGGATGAAACCGAACTGATCGAAGGAGAAACAGATGAAACTGAACGCGTTGATCCTGCCGTTGCTGGCCAGCTTGCCCGCCAGCATGGCGCAGGCTGATGGACCAGGCTCCTGGACGGGGCACATGTGGGGCAGTGGCTATGGCTTTATGGGCGGCTTCATGATGCTCGCCTTCTGGGGTGCGCTGATCGCATTGGTGGTGTTTCTGGTGTTCAGGCTGCGGGACAATGGCACCCGTCCCCCGGACTCGGACGCGCAGGAAGCGCTCAGGCGCCGCTTTGCAAATGGGGAAATCGACGAAGAAGAGTTCCGTCGCCGCAAAGCAACGCTCGACGAATAGACCCCGCCGCGGACGCCAAAGCCGTCCGACGCGACGCCCACCGACGCTGAATAGGAAAGAACGCCATGGTCCCGGAAATTGGTCACTTCGCACTGGCCCTCGCACTGGCGCTTGCGCTTGTTCAGAGTGTTCTACCGATTGCAGGTGCGTCGCGTAGAAATGCCGTCTGGATGAAATCCGCCCAGGCGACGGCAATAGGACAAGTGCTGTTTGTGGCCATCGCCTTCGCAGCGCTGATGCAGGCTTTCATCGTCAGCGATTTTACCGTCAGGAACGTCGTCGAGAACTCCCATTCGCTCAAGCCAATGCTCTACAAGGTGGCCGGGACCTGGGGCAGCCATGAGGGTTCGCTGCTGCTCTGGATCCTGATACTCGCGGTGTTCGGCGCGGGCGTCGCCTGGTTCGGATCGAACATCCCCGCCGAGACCAAGGCGCGCACCTTGTCGGTGCAGGCGTGGATCAGCGTCGGCTTCCTGTCCTTCCTGCTGCTGACGTCGAACCCCTTCGAGCGGGTGTTTCCGCCGCCGCTCGACGGCAATGACCTCAACCCGTTGCTTCAGGACATGGGTCTCGCCATGCACCCGCCGCTCTTGTATTTCGGGTATGTCGGCTTCTCCATCGTGTTTTCCTTTGCCGTTGCGGCTCTTCTGGAAGGGCGCGTCGATCCGGCCTGGGCCAGATGGGTCCGCCCGTGGACATTGGCCGCGTGGGTCAGCCTTACGGCAGGTATCGCTCTTGGATCGTGGTGGGCCTATTATGAACTGGGCTGGGGCGGCTGGTGGTTCTGGGACCCGGTCGAGAACGTGAGCTTCATGCCCTGGCTTCTGGGCACGGCGCTGCTGCATTCCGCCATCGTCACCGAAAAGCGCGACGCGTTCAAAAGCTGGACCATCCTACTTGCCATCCTGACTTTCTCGCTTTCGCTGCTCGGGACGTTCATCGTCCGGTCAGGCCTGCTTACATCCGTGCATGCCTTCGCCGTCGATCCAGAGCGCGGGCTTTACATTCTGGGTCTGCTGGCCGTGTCCATCGGTGGGTCGCTGGCGCTCTACGCCTGGCGGGCGCCCGAAATGGAGCCGGGTGGTCTGTTTCGCCCGATCAGCCGCGAGGCCGGGCTGCTCGTGAACAACCTCATTCTGGCCGCCGCTACGGGAACGGTCCTGTTCGGGACGCTTTATCCGCTGATCCTCGAGGCTATCACGGGGGACAAGATCTCGGTGGGTCCACCTTTCTTCAATGCGGCTTTCATTCCGATGATGCTGGCGCTGGTCGTGTTCATGGGTCTTGGTCCATTCCTGTCGTGGAAGCGGGCTGATATCGCCGGGTTGCTCGATCGCATTCGGTTCGTGGTCGTTCTGGCGTTCATCGCAGCTTTGGCCGCATGGTATCTTCTGAACGGTGGGCCGATCATGGCCTATCTTGCCATCCTTGGCGCAGCGTGGCTGCTTTTTGCAACCCTACGGGAATGGGCGCTACGCATCCGCCTGTTCGAGGTTCCCCTTGCAGAGAGCGCGAGACGCGCGCGCAATCTGCCACGCGCCTCTCACGGTATGACACTCGCCCATGCCGGCGTCGCTGTGTTGATGATGGGGATGATCGGCTCGACCGGATGGAAGAGTGAGGAGATCGTCTTTGCCGCCCCCGGGACCGAAGTCACGATCGCGGGGTTCGACATCACCTTCGAAGGGGCCACACAGGTTCAAGGGCCGAACTACATCGCGGATCGCGGCACCCTTGTGGTCCGTCGGGATGGCGAGCTGGTCACGACGCTTTTCCCAGAACGCCGGTATTACCCGGTCGCGGAAAGCCAGACGACGGAGTCGGCCATCCGCTCTACATTGGCGGGTGATCTCTATACGTCGATTGCAACGCCAGCCTCCGATCAAGTGAACAACGCCGGAGCATGGACCCTTCGGATCCTCTATGAACCGCTCGTCAACCTGATCTGGATCGGCTCGATCCTGCTGGTGATCGGTGGCTGTTTGTCCTTGTCGGATCGCCGTTTGAGGGTCGGGGCGCCGCGCCGCGCCAAACAGCCAGCCAGCGATGCTGTTCCTGCCGAGTAGGAGAGAAGATGAAACGTCTCATTGCCGGGCTGCCGTTTATTGCGGCGGTCATATTCGGGGGTTTTTTTCTCTGGGGGCTCAATCCCGACCGGGATCCCAACGAGATCCCTTCCGTCCTGATCTCGCAACCGGCCCCGGCGTTCGACCTCGATCCCGTGCCGGGGTTGGAGACACCCGGCCTGGCCCGAAGCGATCTTGTAGGCAACGAACGACCGGTCGTGGTCAATGTCTTTGCGTCCTGGTGCGTGCCCTGCCGCGCGGAACATGCCGTGTTGACACGCTTTGTCGAACGCGAGGGCATGCGGTTGTTCGGCATCAACTACAAAGACAAACCAGAAGATGCCGTGAAGTGGCTCAATGACCTCGGCAATCCCTACGAACGGATCGGGTCCGACCTTTCAGGCCGGACAGGGATCGAATGGGGCCTTTCAGGCGTGCCGGAAACCTTCATCGTCGATGGCGATGGTACTGTTCTGTTTCGCTATGTCGGGCCGGTCGTGGGTCCGGACGCCGTCGAACGGTTCACGCAAGCCCTGAAGCAGGCAGGCGCACTGCCAAAGGGAGCAGCATCATGAGACAGTTGATTTTCGCGTTTTGCATCGGGCTCTTTCCCTTTGCCGCCAATGCGGTCGAACCAGACGAAATGCTGACCGACCCGGTATTGGAACAGCGTGCGCGGGAGATTTCCAAGGATCTACGATGCGTCGTCTGTCAGAACCAGGACATCGACAGTTCGAACGCGGGTGTGGCGCGGGACTTGCGTCTGCTCGTACGCGAGCGCCTGGTCGTTGGAGACAGCGACGCGGAGGTGATCGAATACATACGGGCGCGGTACGGGGATTACGTGCTGCTGAAACCGCCTCTGGAGCCTGCGACCTACGCGCTTTGGTTCGCTCCGATCGCTTTCGTTCTGATCGGGGTTTTCGTTGGTGGCGGGCTACTGATGAGTCGGCGAAAGCAAGAGGCATTTGAAGACTTGGGCTCGGAGGATGAGAACACCGTGTCCGAAATTCTCAGGCAAAACGAAGCGAGGGATGCGTCATGATCTGGGGTATTTTCGTTCTTTTGACGCTGGTCGCAATCGGAATTGTCCTCTACCCGCTGCTGCTGTCCAAATCGAACACTCTCACCAGAGGGGATGCGGTACCGGCGATCCTCGCCGATCAGATGCGGGAAATCCAACGAGACATGGACCGCGGTTTGATTTCTGAACAGGAAGCTCAAGCGGCCAGACTCGAGATCAAGAAACGGATCCTCGCGACGACCCGCAATTCGGAAGAAAAAGCCGGATCATCCCGTAATGGTGGCAGAGTCACTCTCGTTGTCGCGGCGGTCCTCGCGCCGGTTATTGCCGCGGGCTACTATCTGACGATGGGATCGCCGGAGGTTCCTTCAATGGCCTTCGCTGCCCGTGCAGAGGAGCGGGCACAGACTGATGAAGTGACGGCGCTGGCAATACAACTTCGCGAAAGGCTTGTATCCGATCCGACCGGCGGCCCTAGCGAAGGGTGGATGCTGTTGGGCCAGACCTATCAGCGCATGGGCAGAGCAGCCGATGCCGTCGAAGCCTTCGAAGTCGTTGCCGAACGGGAGGATGCCACCTCCGCGACATTCTCCATGCTGGCAGAGGCTGTCGCGGTTGCCAATGACGGCGTTGTTATTCCACGGGCGAAATTGGCCATTGATCGCGCTTTGGACCTTGACCCATCCAATCCTGCGGCAACCTACTTCGAGTCTCTGTATTACTTTCAGCAAGAAGAGACGCGTAAGGCCTACGATCTGCTTGTTTCACGACTGAATCAGGAAGAGGCTTACGTTCCCTGGATGGAGACCTATGCAGCGCAGATCAACCGGATTGCAGCGGCAGCTGACCTTCCGGTCGTCAATCTACCCAGCGGGCCGACGTCGCAACCAGGCCCGAGTGCCGCAGATGTCGCGGCGGCGTCGGAGATGAATGACGCGGATCGCGCGGAGTTCATCCGATCGATGGTCTCGCGGCTGGCCGAGCGTCTTGAGGATGAACCGGACGATCTGGATGGTTGGATGCGGCTGGCAAATGCCTATACCGTCCTTCAGGAGCCCGATCGCGCCGTTGAGGCCTACCGCAAGGCTGAAGCGCTGTTGGAGCAGCAGCCCGCCAGTGATCCTCGGCGTGCGGCGGTCCGTGCCGCGCTTGAGCGGCTCGGCGGCTGACTACTGCTCGGTGTCCCGGTCGAGCAGGTCACTCCTGTCCGGCAACCTTTGCGGAAACATCCCGACCACTGGCTTGCGCCAAGGCGTTCATCACGTCCTCGGTTTTTAGCAATTCGGACAGCACAATGCCGTTCGGTGCCGATGGTCCGTAGACGGCATTGAAGGGGATGCCGTATCTGCCGAAACTCTCAAGGTAGCGGGAAATGCGCGTGTCCGGGCGTGTCCAATCTGCCTGCATCGCCGTGACTCCAGGCGCTTCAAGCGCGCTCCGGACTGGCTCCCGATCGATGATAAGTGTCTTGTTCGCTTTGCAAGTCAGACACCAGTCAGCGGTCACATCGACAAAAACGACCTCTCCTGCGGACACGCGTTTCGCTATTTCCGAACGATCAAATGCGATCCAAGCCATTGCCAACTGCGGCGTCGAACGCGCAGGTGCTGATTGCTGCAAGAGAGGACCTGCGGCAATGGCCAGGACAAGGCTGGCTATGGCAATAGACCACCTGAATTGGGACTGCACATTCGGGAGAGATAGTATCAGAACGGCGAGACCGGACAACGCCGCGACCGCGATGACAGACGCAAGCCCGGCGACACCGTCGAGCACCCAGAACAGCCACACGGCGGTTGCAAGCAACAAAACCCCCATGACGCTTTTGATGATCAGCATCCATCGACCAGGCTTGGGCATGAATGCGACCAGACGCGGGAACGCGGCGATGACGAGATAGGGCAGGGCGAGGCCGAGCCCGAGGCTCGTAAAGACGATGAGGATGTCCACGCCACGCCCGGCCAAAGCAAAGGCCACCGCGGTGCCGAGGAACGGTGCCGAACAAGGCGTCGCCATGACGGCACCGAACATGCCAGTGAAAAAGTCGGCGGAATACCCGTTGCGTCCTCCGGCCCCTGCAAGCCGCGTCTGCATGCCGTGTGGAAGGGCGAACTCGAACGCTCCGAACAGATTTGCCGAAAAGACGAGCAGGACAGCGATCATCGCCGCAAGAAACAGCGGGCTTTGAAACTGCAAACCCCACCCGACGCTGAGGCCTGCCGTCTGGAGCGCCCAGAGGACGAGCGCCAGACCCCACATGAACGTCATGATGCCGGCGCTGGCAGCGACGAAACCGAACCGGACACGGGTTGTGTCGTGATCGGTGTGTTTGAGCACAGACGACACCTTGATGGACAGCACCGGCAGCACGCAGGGCATCACATTCAGGATCAATCCGCCCAGCAGCGCGATCGCGGCAATCCAGATCAGTTCCATCATGTCCGGTGTCGTGGCGGCCAGTTCAAAGGGTGGTGCTATTCCTTGCGCCACGCGATCCGCGATGATCGTGAAGGCCCGGTTCTCGCCGTCGGTGACGGTAATCGACGGAGCCACTGTCACATCCGTATTCGACGAGAGGATCGGCAAGCGCGCCCAAAGCAAACGATCCTCTTCTCCCAAACGGATATCGGGTTTGCCAAGCGCAACACCCATACCCAGTTCGGGAAACACATCCGGCGACTGGAGTGGTTCATCGACGCGAAGGCTGACGATCAACTCCGTGAGGTCTTCGTCGATGAAGGCATTTGCCTCGCTGACGCCGCTCGTCTTGGCCCCTTCGGGGACGCGCTCGGAAAACGTACCGATCAGCCCAGCCGAAGTGCTGTCGATGACGTTGCCCCGTCCGAGGCGAAGTGACAGGTCAAACTCTTCCGGGACACAGACATTGGAGCACACCAGCAGTTTGACCTGCGCGGAAAGAGTCACAGGTGCGCCGGGATCTTTGAGCGTTATGCGCAGCGGAAAGACGACTTCACCCGCATAACCAAAATTTTCGATGCCGAAGGCGGTGAAGCGCGTCGGGGCGGGCCACATGAATTCGACATCTGCGACGTTTTCGGAACCGCTCCATTCGACCGAAGGCGGTATTCCCACCTCGCCCGCCGACCGCCAATAGGTCTTCCAGTTTTCGTTCAGTTGAAGGTGAAGCCCGGCTGACAGAGTCTGTGTGTTCTCGGGAACGCCGTCCTGTACACTAATGAGATGCGCGGTGAGTGGCGCGCTCTGGTATTCAGCAGAGGTTGCTGCCGCGACACTTCCAGAGACAACGGCCAGGAGCACGAAGGGAATAAGCAAAACCCGTCGCAGGATCAAAAGGCAATCGATCAAGATACCTGCTTCCTTCCCATATTTTCCGCAGATTTCGCCAGGACGGCGGAAATTGCGTCAAAGTCCACCTGTGGCAAAACCCTGACGACCGTCCGCACAGACAATTCGCGCAACGCCAGTCGCAGAAGATGAAAGGGTTCGACACCCATCCGGCAGAAGGTCTGACGCTTGCTTCGTGGACACGATAGCCTTCAGATCTAGGCAGTCTGCAAGGCTTCCCGCGCAACCTCCAAGTAATGTAACCATCAACAGCAATACGAATACCTTTGCTTTCCCTCGCACATCACTGCCTGTTGCGGGCGACGCTAGGAATCACGGAACTTATGGGCTCGGGCGCTTCCTCGATAGTATCGTTTGCCTTGTCGGAATGGCACGATTTCCCCATGAATCTATGCATCACAAGATGCGCTCCAACGCACAACAGGAGCGGGGCGAAAGCCGATGCATTGCCCCACATACCCGCAAGCGTTCCGCCAGCGAGAAAAAAACCGATCACGGGCAACAGCATCACAATGCAACACGCCATCATTCCGTAATGCATGAGCTTGTCTGTAATCGGCTTATTCTTGGGATTTTCGTCGTCCATGACACCCTCTTTGTCTCGTTCCTGGCGTCATTTGCGACCCTCCAGCAGGGTAAGGTCAAGGATACAAATGGATACACTTCTCGCGGCCTTGTCAGGTTGCCTGATGCCGGGTCTCCCGTAAAAGACATGTACAAACCGTAGGCTAGGAGTGTGTCATGACGACATCGCGAAACAACAAGATCAATCGACGAAGCCTGTTGGGGTATGCGGCTGTCGCTTTGGTTGCACCAAGCGTGGTTCGAGCCGAAACCATTCGCCGCAACATTTCTTCTTTCCGAGTTCATGACTGGCAAGACCATTTCGACACGCTCGGCAAAGGGATCATCATCTCAGACACCGTGACGATGGCGCTACAGCACTGGACAGCGGACGGCGAGATGCGGATTTACCCGACATCCGTTCCGCTGACCGACGAACTCACCAAACGCGGTTACACTGAAGTGGTGGAAAAACGCAAAAACCCCAGTTGGGCGCCGACGCCCTCCATGCGGGAACGCAATCCGGAATGGCCGGCACGTATCGAGGGGGGTGATCCGGACAACCCCTTGGGTACTCGCGCACTGTACCTGTCGTGGCAGTACTACCGTATTCACGGGACACAGGACACGCGCAAGATCGGCCGCCGGTCGTCAAACGGCTGCATCGGTTTGTTCAACGAACAGATCGAGGAAGTCTACGAGCGAGCGCCTGTCGGCACTCAAGTCAAACTCATCTGACCCAACGGGCAAGGCGGAAGATACAGGCATGGACAAATTAACTGCGCTGATTGGTGCCGTTTTTGTTATCGGCGGGGGTTTTGCCGTTTGGCAGTTCGTTGGAGCCGAAGATTTAGCGGTTGGCCACTCCATGACGCCACCTGACACAAGCGAGATTGCCGAAGGCGATCCGATCGTCCAGGTCCAGCTGCCTGACGCACTCTCGCAGCAGGCGGCGCTTGGGAAGAACATATTCGAGGCAAAATGTTCCGAGTGTCACGGCGAAAATGCCGCCGGTCGCAACGGTGTTGCGCCGCCTCTCGTGCACAAGATCTACGAACCGAGCCACCATTCGGACATGGCTTTTGTTCTGGCAGCTCAAAACGGCGTCCGTGCACATCACTGGAATTTCGGTAATATGCCTAAGATCGAGGGATTGACCCAAGGAGAC
>QCWH01000084.1:11720-18326 GCA_003149565.1 Marivita sp. XM-24bin2
TGGTGGCCGCCTATGTCCGCGAATTGCAGCGGGCCAACGGGATCAACTGATGCGTTGGTCGAAGACGAACCGATGGATTCTGTCGGCCGTTTTCGGCCTTTTCCTTGTAGTACTCGGGGTGCCAGAGGCGCCGGTATATCATGGTGAAACGTCGTTGGGGCAGGAATACCATGGTCACGAAGACGCAGGGCCATCGACCGAGGCCTCTGGCCACTGCCATCCAGGCCTCGATTGTTCTGTCCCGGCAGCGTTATTGCTTCAGCCGAACATGGCGTACGAGCCTTCTTTTCTGAAAGCCGTCATGCAAGACGGCGCGATCCAACGAACCGAATTGCGCCCGATCAGCGATCCTCCACCGCCCCGACGGTGGGTCTGATTTCACATCGCTCGAAAAGCAGACCCAAAGAAGGATCGAAGACATGAAAAAGACGACTATCGTAGCGGCAGTGTTGATTGCAGGTACTGCGGTCACGGCATTCGCGCATAGCGGTGCCACCGGCATCGTGAAAGAGCGCATGGATGCCATGCTTGCAATGGGGAAGGCGGTCAAGACCGTGGCCCCGATGATGCGGGGCGAAACGGCCTATGACGCAGAAACAGTGCGCGATGCCGCGCGCCTGTTCCAGCAGCACGCCGGTGAGAGCATGACAAAGCTGTTCCCAGAGGGCACAGGGGGCATGCCCTCGGAAGCCAAGGACGAGGTGTGGACCGACTGGGAGCGCTTCGCGGCATTGGCAAGTCAGCTGGAAGAATACTCTGAGGGCCTGGAACGCGCAGCCGACAATGGATTGGGCGGCATGAGCGGCAATACCTCCATGGATGGCGCCTCGATGATGGGCGGCGGGTCAATGATGGGAGGCGATACAACCATGATGGGCGGGAGCACGATGATGGGCCGAGGCGACATGATGGATGCGGCCGCCATTGCCGAAATGCCCGCCGACGCAGCATTCGCGATGACGACCCAGGTCTGTTCCGCATGCCATGAACGCTTCCGGGCGGAAGAAGACTGACCATGCGCCGGTTCTTGACACTCGTCAGCGGGGCCGCCGTGCTGGGCGCGGCCAGCCTCGGCGTCGTGATTGCATGGCCTGTCGGCAGTGCAGTGACTCCGATTGCAATAGAGGGCAATGTCGACCGGGGCGCATATCTGGCGCGCGCCAGTGGGTGCATTGCCTGTCATACCAATTTTGAAGCGGGCGGCGCACCACTTGCCGGAGGGGCGCCGCTCGAAACCCCGTTCGGAACGTTCTACCCGCCCAACCTGACGACAGACCCGGAACATGGCATGGGCGAATGGACGGCAGAACAGTTCGCAAAAGCCGTGCGGCAAGGCATCGGCCCCGATGGAACGCCGTACTATCCGTCTTTCCCGTACACCTTCTATGCGGATTTTTCTGATCAGGATATCGCTGACCTCTGGGCGGCGTTTCAAACCGTGCCGCCCGTGGACGAGCCTGCACCAGAAAATGATGTCAGCTTCCCATTCGACCAACGATGGGGGCTGAAGCTCTGGCGAGCGGCGTTCTTCTACGATCCGGATACCGAACCGATTGAAGGGCGAAGCGACGCATGGAATCGAGGACGGGAATTGGTGCGCGGTGCGGCACATTGCGGAGCCTGCCATACGCCGCGCAATCTTGCGGGAGGCCGCGATATCGGTGCTTCCTTTGCAGGCAACGCCCAGCTTCCCGGTGGCAGCAAGGCCCCCGCGATACGGCCAAAAGACCTGGTCAAAAATGACTGGACGGTTTCAAACCTCGCTTATGCGCTCCAGACCGGCATCACCCCTTCGGGCGATGCTTTCGGCGGCAGCATGGCGGAAGTGGTTCGCGAGGGAACTCGGTTTCTGACACCTGCCGATCGCGAAGCGATGGCGCTTTTCCTGCTGAACAAGGACACGGTCGAGGCGGAGAACCCCGCGTCGAACTAACACCACGCGGGGGCAACACGCCCCCGCTTTCTCGAGGATCGAAATGAGACAAACACGTCGGGATTTCTTGCGCCATGCAACACTGGCGGCCTGCGCGGCGGCCATCCCGCAGTCGGCTTTTGCCGCGACCCCGTTCGAGGACCTGATTGCCAAGGTTGCACGTCGACAGCTTCTTCCGGACACCTACCCGGAAACAGAGATCTGGGGCTATGACGGCCTCGTTCCGGCCCCGGAAATCAGGGTCACACAAGGCGATCGGGTGCGTCGCAGGTTTCGCAACGAGGTACCCGATCCCAGTTCGGTTCACTGGCACGGAATCCGGATCGACAACGCGATGGATGGCGTTTCAGGGCTGACCCAAGAGGCCGTAGCGCCGGGTGGAACCTTTGACTACGACTTCGTCGTACCGGACGCGGGCACCTATTGGTATCACGCGCATAATCGCTCATACGAGCAAGTCGCGCGTGGTCTGCGCGGTGCCTTGATCGTCGAAGAGGTCGATGGACCGGACATCGACCGCGAGGAAGTCATCGTTCTGGAGGACTGGTTGCTCGACCCTGAGAGCGGGCAGCTGTTCGACAATTTCGAACAGCCCATGATGATGAGCCACGGTGGACGTACCGGCAACTTTATCACGACCAACGGGCGCTATGACCTGACCTTGCCCGCGCAGCGCAACGAGCGCATTCGCTTGCGGATCATCAACGCAGCAAGCGCTCGAATTTTCCCGCTGAGGCTCTCTGGATTCAGTGGCTGGACGGTGGCCGTGGATGGAATGCCAACCGGCCAACCCCAGTCGGTTGACGGCGAGTTGATCCTCGGCCCGGCACAGCGCGTCGACTTAATTGTGGATGTGACCGAAGACGAAGGCGGCACCGCCCAATTGCTTCGCATCGGCGATGATGATCAATTGACCCCGTTGGTGAGTTTTCTGGTCAACGGCACAGCCAGTTCAGTACCAAGAGGCAAGCCACTGCCGTTGCCGCCGAACCCCGCGGCACACGCCCCGGACCTTGCCGATGCGCGTGATTTGCGACTGGTCATGTCCGGCGGGGCAATGGGGCGAATGCAGTCCGCATTGCTTGGCGGGGAACGTCTTGGATTCCGTCAGCTTGCCCAAGCGGGCAAATTCTGGGCCCTGAATGATGTCGCCGAAATGACCTACACGCCACTGGCCGATCTATCCCTGAACGAGCCGGTGCGCCTGAAGATCGAGAACCAGACCGTTTTCCCACATGCGATGCACCTGCACGGGATGCATTTCCGCGAGCTGCGCCCCGACGGCGCGTTCGGGCCGATGCGGGACACGATCCTGTTGGCCGGCAACGAGTCCCGGGAGATCGCCTTTACGGCAGACAATCCCGGCAAGTGGCTGTTCCATTGCCACATGCTCAGCCACGCCGCATCTGGCATGACAACCTGGATACGGGTCACATGAGATATCTCGTTTGGTCCCTTCCGATCACTGTCGCAGCAGCCGCCTTCACGTATTGGCTCTCGACCAGTGCATCCTCGGATGTCGGCAGCGCGTCCAGGGCGGAGAGCTACGACATCGAAGAAGGCGCGTTGCTCTACGCAGAAAACTGTGCGTCTTGTCATGGCGCGGGTCTGGAAGGCCAGCCGGAATGGCGAACGCCCGGCGCGGATGGGCGCCTGCCAGCACCACCACATGATGAGACGGGTCACACCTGGCATCATCCTGACAGCCTGCTCTTCGATTACACAAAACTGGGGGGTGCGGCGCTTCTGGCGCGTCAGGGCGTCGAATTCGACAGTGGCATGCCCGGTTTCGCAGACGTGCTGACCGACCAGCAAATTCACAACATCCTGGCCTTCATCCGGTCCACCTGGCCAGACCGCATCCGCGAAGTCCAGGCCGCGCGGACAGAAGCCGACGAACAACGGGGAGAGAACTAAAATGCGTTTCAGACAAGCCTTCACGACGGTCGCGATAGCTGCCTTGCTTCCGATACCGGCACTCGCGGACGAACTGTCAGAGTCCCGGGTCAAGGAACTTGTGCTCGAGGCAATCCGCGAGAACCCGGAGATTGTCATGGAGGCCGTGGCGATCCTCGAACAAAGGCAGGCGCAAGCGCAGGAGCTCAGTCAGGCCCAAGTTCTGAATGACCAGCGCGATCTGATCGAGAACGATCCGAATGCGCCGGTTCTCGGCAACCTGGAAGGGGACGTCACTGTTGTGGAATTTTTCGACTACAACTGTCCCTATTGTCGGCGGGTCAAACCCGAGGTGCGGGCTTTGATCGAAGACGATCCCAACATTCGCCTCGTCTATCGTGAATGGCCCATTCTTGGAGACGGATCGGTGTTTGCCGCGAAAGCGGCCTTGGCAGCGCGCAAGCAGGACAAATACGAAGAGTTTCACTGGGCAATGATGGGGCTGGAAGGCCGCGCGGAAGAGGCCTCCGTGCTGCGCGTGGCCGAGGAGATCGGCCTGGATATCGCGCAGTTGCGCAAGGACATGGAGGCCCCCGAGGTCGAAGAGCACATTGCGACCTCCATGCAACTGACCCAAGCTCTGGGCTTTAACGGCACGCCGTCTTTCGTGATCGGGGATGCGCTGGTCCCGGGCTTCGTCGAAAAGGCGCAGCTTGCCGACTTGGTCGAGGAAGCCCGCAAAGTCGAAGACTGAAATTCTGTGCCCGGACCACCCTTGGGTGGTCCAGGCACTGCATCAAGCGGCCGCAGGTTCCACGTTGTAGCCCGCATCCCGAATGATCGCTTGGACCTGATCGGCTGGTAACACGCTGTCGACATGCACCTGTCGGGCAGAAAGGTCACATTCTACGCCTGCATTCGGATCTGCGCTCTTCACCGCGCTTTCGATTGCTGCGGTGCAATGCCCACAGCTCATGTCCGGAACGCTGAACTTCATCGGAACCACTCCTTGATCTGATTTCTATCGGTGACATGGGGCTTCCCCCCGCTGGAAGGTCAAGTGAAGAAATTTATTTGGCGCCCTCCCATTGACCCTCCAGTAACTGGAAGCCTCATATTCCACTTCGAATGGAAAAACAGGTGACACATATGCCCGAACCCAAACAGATCAGCCTGCCGATCGAAGGCATGTCATGCGCGTCCTGCGTTGGCAGGGTCGATCGCGCATTGAATGCAATCGACGGCGTAGAGGATGTGTCGGTGAACCTTGCCTCGGAAACTGCTCGCATGAGCGTGGACGCGCTCAAGCGCATTCCCGACATCATCGAATCCCTTCGCGAGCTGGGCTACCCCGCGCGGAAGGCCAGGGCCGAACTCACGATTGCAGCGATGTCCTGTGCCTCTTGCGTCGGGCGGGTCGATAAGGCGCTTGCCGCGGTGCCCGGGGTGGTCGAGGTGAACGTCAACCTCGCCTCAGAGACGGCGACGGTCGTTTACGTCGAAGGTCTTGTCACGACATCCGATCTGATCGAATCAAGCGGCGCGGCAGGGTATCCAGCAACCGTGGCAACGGCCCAGGCCGGTGACGACAGAGTTGCGCGCAAGGAGGAAGAGGCTCAGGCGCTTGCCAAACGGGTCACCTTTGCGGCCATCCTCGCCTTGCCGGTCTTCCTGATCGAAATGGGTGGCCACGTCATTCCGGCCGTTCATATGCTGATCGAGACCACGATTGGCCAGCAGACGAGTTGGCTTCTTCAGTTCGTGCTGACGACAATCGTTCTCTTCGGCCCGGGCCGGACGTTTTACACCAAGGGTTTCCCGGCCTTGTTCCGGGGTGCCCCCGACATGAACAGCCTCGTCGCGGTCGGCACCGGGGCGGCTTACCTTTATTCCGTGGTTGCGACATTCGTACCGTCGGTCCTGCCTGACACGCTGCGCACCGTCTATTTCGAGGCGGCAGCGGTCATCGTCGTTCTGATCCTTCTGGGGCGGTTTCTTGAAGCGCGCGCCAAGGGGAGAACGGGCGCGGCCATCCAGAAGCTATTAGGGCTTCAGGCGCGGACTGCACGCGTGATGCGGGACGGAGAAAGCGTCGAGATCGAGATCGATGCGCTGGTTCAGGGTGACATCGTCATCGTGCGCCCTGGTGAACGCATCGCGGTCGATGGCGAGGTCATCGAGGGGACCAGCCGCGTCGACGAAAGCATGCTGACAGGCGAGCCGATCCCCGCTGAAAAAGGTGCCGGAGATACGGTGACCGGCGGGACGGTCAACAGCGCCGGAAGCCTGCAGTTCCTCGCCACGCGGGTCGGCGCCGACACGACCCTGGCGCAGATTATTCGCATGGTCGAAGAGGCCCAGGGCGCCAAACTGCCGATCCAGGGATTGGTCGACCGGATCACCTTGTGGTTCGTGCCTGCCGTGATGGCGATCGCGGCGGCGACCGTGCTGGTCTGGCTGTTTTTCGGGCCTGATCCGGCCCTGACGATGGCGCTGGTCGCCGGTGTGTCGGTGCTCATCATCGCGTGCCCCTGCGCGATGGGGCTTGCGACGCCGACCTCGATCATGGTCGGGACGGGACGTGCTGCGGAAATGGGTGTCCTGTTCCGTAAAGGTGACGCCTTGCAGCAACTTGATTCCGTTGATGTGGTCGCCCTCGACAAAACAGGCACGGTGACCGAGGGGCGACCCGCACTGACTGACCTTGTGCTGGCGGAAGGGTTCGATCGCCCAACAACGCTCTCGAAGATCGCTGCCGTGGAGTCGCTCTCCGAGCA
>QCWH01000084.1:18719-21309 GCA_003149565.1 Marivita sp. XM-24bin2
TTGTTGAGCGACAACCACCTTGACCGGTAGCGACAGCCACCTTGGCCGGTGGGGCTGAACGGAAGACGGGCATGCCCGTCTGGAGGGCAGCCCCACCGGCCTGATTGATTTTGGGAATAGGTGCTGGTCGCTGCGGGTTGGTAAACTGGGATCCTCTGCCGTCAAACGGAGGACCCTGATTGGCCTATAAACCCATCACCGACCAGCAATTGAGATTATACATGACCGACCTCCAAAATCACAGCCAGCGCACGGCGGCTGCCCGTGCCGGGTTCAGCGAACGAAGCGCCCGGCGTTTCAATGCCGACTCAACACCGCCTTCAGAGCGCAAGATTGTTCACGGGCGCACGGTGGCCGACCCTCTGGAAGGCTATTGGGAGAATGACCTTCTTCCTTTGCTTGAGAATGACAGCGCGTTGCAGGCCGTCACCCTGTTGCGTCACCTTCAAAGTGAGCATCCTGTGGTGTTCCCTGACGATCGTATCCGCCGCACCCTCGAGCGGAGGGTGCGGCAGTGGCGGGCGCTGAACGGCCCCGAGCGTGACATCATCTTCCGCCAAACGCCGGAACCGGGATATATGGCCCAGTCCGATTTCACCCATGCCGATGAGCTGTGTGTGATGATCGCGGGACAGGCGTTCCCGCACCTGCTCTATCACTTCGTCATGGTCTACAGCCGCTGGGAACACGTCGGCGTGGTCCTTGGTGGGGAAAGCTTCACGGCGCTGGCCGAGAACCTCCAGCAAGCCCTCTGGTCGCTGGGCGGCGTGCCACAGAACCACCGCACCGACAGCCTCTCGGCCGCTTTCCGCAACCTGACCGCTGAGCAGCGCGAGGACATGACCAAGCGCTATGATGCGTTTGTCGGCCATTACGGCATGGAAGCCAGCCGCAACAACCGCGGTGAGGCCCACGAGAACGGGGCGGTGGAGTCCCAGAACCGGCATCTCAAGACAGCCATCGATCAGGCCCTGATCCTGCGCGGCAGCCGTGACTTTGCCTGCATCGAAGACTACCGGCGGTTCGTCGATATGCTGGTGGCCCGGCGCAACCGGCAGCGGGTCGATGCCGTTCAGGCAGAGCGGGGCCATTTGAGGCCACTGCCACAAAGACGCACGACAGACTTCACCGAGATCGTGGTGCCGGTCACGCGAACGGGCGGCTTCCTGGTCAAGAGCATCTTCTACAGTGCGCCGTCGCAGCTGATCGGGCAGCGCTTGCGGGTCCATCTTTATGATGATCGCATCGAGGCCTTCCTCGGCGGAACCTTGGTGGTCAGCCATCCGCGTGCCCGCGGACGCGGCGACGGACATCGCGTCCACGTCATCAATTACCACCACGTGATCCATGCTCTGCGGCGCAAACCGCAGGCCCTGTGGAGTTCAATCTACCGCGACAGCCTGTTTCCCCGGACCGAATACGCTGAAGCTTGGAAGGTGCTGCAACGGGATCTGCCACGACGCGACGCCTGCCGCCGGATGGTGGATCTGCTCTTCATCGCCCATGAACAAGCTTGCGAAGTAGAACTGGCACATCTGCTGGCAGCTGACCTCGATGCGGGCCAGGTGCCAAATCCCAAGACGCTGGCCTCCCGTCTGGCTCCAAGGCACATGGAATTGCCGAAGGATGTCGCTGTCACCCACCCAACACTGCACAGCTTTGATGCTCTTTTGGGGGCAAGCGCATGACCGCCCGTCAGATCGACATCCACACGCTGCCCAGCATGTTGACCGCGCTGCGGCTGCCCAGCTTCCATAAGCTCTGGGCCGAGATTGCCGCCCGCGCTGATACCGAAGGCTGGCCAGCCGCACGTTTCCTTGCCGTGCTGGCGGAATATGAACTGGCGGAGCGGGACATGCGCCGCATCCGGCGCCATCTGAACGAGGCGCACCTTCCGCCGGGCAAGACGCTGGCCACCTTCGACTTCAAGGCACTGCCCACCCTGCCGCGCGCCCGCGTCGAGGCTCTGGCGGCAGGTGACTGGCTGGAGGGCGGCGGCAATCTGATCGCTATCGGCAATTCCGGCACCGGCAAGACCCACGTCTTGTCAGCTATCGGTCATGCCCTGATCGAAGCCGGACACCGTGTCTTCTACACCCGGACCAGCGATCTGGTGCAGCGGCTTCAGGCTGCAAGACGCGATCTCGTTCTCGAAGCAGCCCTTGCCAAACTCGATAAGTTCGACCTGATCATTCTCGATGACATCACCTACGCCCACAAGGATCAGGCCGAAACCGGCGTCCTCTTCGAACTGATCGCCCGGCGCTACGAATACCGTAGCATCGCAATCGCGGCCAATCAGCCCTTCAGTGGTTGGGATCAGATCTTCCCGGACAAGGCCATGACCGTCGCGGCCATCGACCGACTGGTCCACCACGCGACCATCCTCGAGATGAACGCCGAGAGCTTCCGTCAACGTGCGGCTGCCCTGAACAAGCGAGCACAGGTCGAAGCCTCAGCGACAACCATCACCGACAACCAGAACGAAGGAAAAACCTAACCCAAAACACCAAACGACACGCCAACCTCAGCGGCCTCAAAACCGGCCAAGGTGGTTGTCGCCCGCGGACAAGGTGGTTGACGCTCTACA
>QCWH01000084.1:21933-23158 GCA_003149565.1 Marivita sp. XM-24bin2
GAGCATCCTATCGCGGACGCCATCGTGCGGGCCGCGCGGGCCGAGGGCGCACCTCTTGTGGCGGCCGAAGGCTTTCAATCGGTCACAGGTTACGGCGTGCGCGCCGTGGTCGAAGACGTGGAGGTGTTGGTTGGGGCCGACCGCTACATGGCGCGCGAAGGCATTGACGTCTCGGCATTGGCTCCAGAGGAAACGAAGATCGCAAGCAAGGGTCGCACGGCGCTTTACGCTGCCATAGATGGGCGTGTCGCCGCCGTGATCGGCGTGGCCGATCCGGTCAAACCGGCAAGCCGCGCAGCCATCGCAGCGCTGCACGAAAAGGGTCTTGCGGTTGCGATGATCACCGGCGACAAACGCGAAACCGCCGAAGCCATCGCCCGCGAAACCGGTATCGACCACGTCATCGCCGGCGTCCTGCCGGACGGCAAGGTTGCGGCGCTCGACAGTTTGCGCCAAGGGAACAAGCGCATCGCCTTTGTCGGCGACGGGATCAACGACGCCCCGGCGCTGGCGCATGCCGATGTGGGCATCGCCATTGGAACCGGCACCGATGTGGCCATCGAATCTGCGGATGTCGTCCTGATGTCGGGCGATTTGCGCGGCGTGGTGAACGCCTTCGAAGTATCGCGGCGGACCATGCGCAACATCCGGCAGAACCTGTTCTGGGCCTTTGCCTACAACGTGGCACTTATTCCGGTCGCTGCCGGGGTGCTTTATCCCGCCTTTGGGTTGCTCCTGTCACCAATCCTTGCGGCGGGTGCGATGGCGTTGTCCTCGGTGTTTGTCCTGACCAATGCCCTGCGGCTGCGGCGCATCGCGCCTGCGATGGACGAGCAGCGCGCAATCCCGGCAGAGCTGGCAGCCGCCACTCCTGCTCCAGCAGAATAACGGAGGTTCGACATGAACATCGGAGACGTTGCCCGACAATCGGGTGTGCCCCCAAAAACAATCCGCTACTACGAGGACATCGGGCTGATCCGCCCGAACCGTAGCGAGAACGGCTACCGCGCGTTCACCGAGAGCCACATTCACAAGCTGGCGTTTCTGGGTCGCGCACGGGCCTTGGGGTTCACCATCGAAGATTGCAGGACGCTCCTGTCGCTCTACGAGGATGAAAACCGCGAAAGCATGCAAGTGAAGGCGGTTGCGGAAGACCATCTGCGCCAGATCGAGGAAAAGATCGCGAAACTGCAATCCATGCGCGCGACGCTCGCCGAACTGGTGG
>QCWH01000052.1 GCA_003149565.1 Marivita sp. XM-24bin2
GATCTGGATCGACCCATCGCGTATGACGCGTGTTTACACCCGCAACCCGGCACAGACACCGGATTATAAGCGACGGCACTCTGGCATGGTGCTCGCAGGTGATTGGGATCAGAGGACAGAGCCGCTGGATCACTCCTGGAAAGTGGCGGCATGCCTGGCGCATTTTCGCGATGGGGTCCCTTGGGAAGACACGGGCGTCTACGACCGCATGTCGACGATGATCTATGAGCGTGGACAGTTCGATAGTTGCCGCACGATGGATGACATTATCGCGCGTTACGATAAGATTGACGCGCTTTATTCGGATATCCAAAAGAATGGCTTTCGGGATGAAACGGTTCACCGGCTTGGCACGCCCCGTCTTCCTGAAGGCGTCTACGTGCATATCGACCGCAAGGGAGCGCCCATCTTTGGCGCGATTGGCAATCACCGCATGGGCATCGCCCGCGCCCTTGGCCTGACACGTATTCCGGCGCAGATCGGCGTGGTGCATCCAGGCGCTCTCGCGCTGAATGCGCTTGACCAGTATCGGCGCGCGCCAAAGTGAAGAAATTACGCAAAGCGATCAGCGCCGGGGTACCGGTCAAGGCGGTGCGCGACGTGACCAACCGGTTGCGCTTCGGACCGGACGCGCCGCAGAGTGACGAATTGATCTGGATTCGCCCGCGCGATGTCACCCATTGGTACGCCGCCGATCCGACCAAAGGTGCCCCGCGCTTCCGGCGACGACATTCCGGCAGCGTCGTAGCAGGAGACTGGGACAAGTCCCGAACGCCATTTGCAGGCCACATAAAACTCGACAGCATCCGCGCCCATTTCGAACAGGGCGTGCCGTGGGAAGAGACCGAGCTGTTCGACTGGATGCTCCAGCGTATCGAAGAGCTTGGTCGCATCGACGGCGTCACAGACAGGGCCGGCCTGATCCGCCGGTATGAACGGCTTGACCGGATCTATGAAGAAGCCAAGCGCACAGGCACCCTGCGCCCGCATGGCAGTGTCAATCAGACGCGTGGTGAACAGGGGGGCATCCTCGTGCACATCGCCCGCGATGGGACACCGCTGCGTGACGGAGGCGGCATGCACCGCTTTGCCGTCGCATATATCCTTGACCTCGAGAAAATTCCGGCGCAGCTGGGTGTGATCCATGCGGATGCCGTAAAATCCGGCATTCTGAAAAAGCTCCGGCAACCGCCAAGTTTTTAATCTTCGAGCAGCGCCTTGACCCGTGCCGTGAAATCCCCGCCGCGTTTTTCGAAGCTATCATATTGATCGAAGCTCGCCGCCGCAGGTGCCAGCAGCACCACGTCGCCCGGTTCTGCCTCAGCGGCTGCACGCGCCACAGCGGCCTCCATTGAGCCGCAGGCTTCGGCCTCGACACCGGTCAGTTGCATCGCAAACCCGTCCGCCTCGCGTCCGATGACATAGGCTTTGCGCACGTGCTCAAAGCCTGAGACAAGCCCATCGAGGCCGCCCTCCTTTTGCAGCCCACCACAGATCCAGCGGATGTTCTGAAAGGCCAGCAAAGCTTTCAACGCGGAATCCACGTTGGTGGCCTTACTGTCGTTCACAAAGGTCACGCCCTTCTTTTCGCCAATGATCTGGCTGCGATGCGGCAGACCGGCGAAGGACTTCATCGCGGCTTCGATCTGGCGCGGGGCCAAGCCCAGCGCACGTGTCGCCGCATAGGCGGCGCAGGCGTTCTGATGATTGTGTGCGCCGGGCAAGCCCTTGATGTCGCGCAGGTCGATGGACCCCACCTGCTTGCCCTTGCGCCATTCGCTCAGGAACCCCTTGCGTGCAAAGACATGCCATCCCGGACCAATAAGCTTTTGCCCCGAGGAAATGCGGATCACCCGATCATCCCCCGGCCCTTCGGAGAGTTGGTTGGCAATATAACGCCCTTCGTTCTCATCCACCCCGATCACCGCACGATCCGGCCCGCCTTCGGCAAAGAGCCTGCGCTTGGCCGCGAAATAGCCGCCAAGCCCTGCGTGCCGGTCAAGATGATCCGGCGACAGATTGGTGAACACGGCCACATCGGGTGTCAGCGCACGGGCCAAATCGGTCTGGTAGCTGGACAGTTCCAACACGACCACACCGCCATCCCCCGGCGGGTCGATATCCAGCACACCGCGCCCGATATTGCCTGCCAATTGGCTGTGTCGGTCGGTCGTGGACAGGATGTGATGGATCAGAGCCGAAGTGGTGGATTTGCCGTTTGATCCGGTCACAGCGATCACGCGCGGCGCAGTGTCGAAATCGTCCCATTCTCTGGTCGCCAATGACCGGAAGAACAGACCAATATCGTTGTCCACCGGCACACCCGCGGCCCAGGCCTTGGCAATCACCGGGTTCGGTGTCGGGTAGAGATGCGGGATCCCGGGGCTCACGATCAGACAGGCAATCGCATCGAACGCGCCATCGCGGGTCAGATCACGAGTCTCGAACCCCTCGGCTTCTGCGGCCTCGCGGGCTTTGGGATTGTCATCCCAGCACACCGCCGTCGCCCCTCCTTCGCGCAGCGCACGCGCCGCCGACAGGCCGGAGCGGCCCAAACCCAACACGGCCACCTGATGGCCTGCAAAACCCTGAACCGGGATCATCGCGCACCTCTTGCTTGGTCCGCCAATCGCTAGCGCATCTGAGTGCTGTGGGAAAGATCAGCCGTTGAGCTTGCGCAGACGGGCGGTCACCGACAACCCATGTGCCTCGAGCGATTCTGACCGGGCCAGCGTTTCCGCCGCCGGACCAATCGCGCGCAATGCCTCGGGCGACATTTTGGCCAGCGTCGTGCGCTTGAGGAAATCAAGCACGGACAGACCGGACGAAAACCGCGCAGACCGGGCCGTGGGCAGAACGTGGTTCGGACCGCCGACATAGTCGCCAATGGCCTCGGGAGTCCACTGTCCGAGAAAGATCGCGCCCGCATGGGTGATCTTCGCGGACAGTGCATCAGGATCGTCTACACACAGTTCAAGGTGCTCCGGCGCAATCCGGTCACAGAGTTCCGCCGCCTCATCCAGATCCCGCACGGTGATCACCGCGCCGAAATCGCGCCAACTGGCCCCTGCAATCGCGCGGCGTTCCAGCGTTTCAAGACGTTTTTCGACAGCCTCCGCCACGGCCTGCCCGAAGGCGGCATCGGTGGTGATGAGCAGCGACTGCGCGCTCTCGTCGTGTTCGGCTTGGGACATGAGATCCAGAGCAATCCAGTCCGGGTCATTCTCACCATCTGCAATCACGAGAATCTCGGACGGCCCGGCAATCATGTCGATGCCCACCTTGCCGAACACCCGGCGTTTCGCAGCCGCAACAAAGGCATTGCCCGGCCCGGTGATCTTGTCCACGGGTGCGATGGACTCTGTGCCATAGGCCAGTGCTGCAACCGCCTGCGCACCACCGATGCGGTAGACCTCGTCCACCCCGGAAATGCGGCAGGCCATCATCACCAGCGGATTGATCACGCCATCCGGCGTCGGCACCGTCACGGCAAGCCTCTTGACCCCCGCCACCTTGGCGGGAACCGCGTTCATCAGAACCGATGACGGATAGCTGGCAAGACCGCCCGGCACATAAAGCCCTGCTGCCGACACCGCCGTCCAGCGCCAGCCAAGTGTGGCGCCTTCCGGGTCGGTCCACATCTCATCCCTGGGCATCTGACGGGCGTGGTAGGCACGGATGCGGTCCGCTGCCGTTTCCAGCGCCACACGTTCGGCGTCGGGCACCTTGGCGATCTCGGCGTCGATCTCCGCCTCGGACACACGCAACCTCTCTGGTGTCAGTTCCAAACGGTCGAATTTCGCCGTCAATTCCAGCACCGCCGCATCGCCGCGCGTCCGCACATCGGCGATGATGCCCGCAACCACGTCGTCAACATCCGGGCTGTCCTCGCGCTTGGCGTTCAGCAGCGCGGTGAACCGGGGTTCAAAATCGGCATCGGTCGTGGACAGGAATTGCGGCATGACGCTCTCCGGATCAGCTTTGCCGGGTACTTAGACCGGGCGGCCCGAACCCTCAAGCGCTGCGCGTCAGGTCTGTTCCGTCGAGCGACTTGATCATCAGGAAATCGTCGCGCGGAGCGCCATCGACCAGCACCGAGCGAGGGCGTCTTCCAAAGACATGAAAGCCAAGCGCTGTGTAGAGTTTCTGCGCGCCGGTATTCTCGACATCGACGCAGAGTTCGGCTTGCTGGATGCCCGCCGATTCCAAGTGCTGCAACAGCGCTTGCATCAAAGCACGGCCTATCCCCTGCCCCTGAGCATCGTGCCGCACATAAAGCGGGCCAACATCCGCCATGTGCTGCATGCGTTTCGGTCCGCCACGCCGCGCTGTTACAAAACCAACCAGCCGCTTTGCATCGTCAAAAGCACCCAAGGTCAGATTGACCTCCAGCATGCGCTCTACATCCTTGTTCGGGATGGCCCGGACCTCTTCGGCGCTGAACAGGAATGCTGAGGGCACCCGCATCAGACCATCCGCCCAAAGCGCCCGATAGGCCGACAGGTCCCTGGGCATCAGCCGCCGGATGCTCATGCCGGATGGTCCGGCACCTTGCCTGACACCGCCGCGTAGGGTTTGGTCACGTCGCGCAACGCAACCTCAAGCTCGGATACCTGCAACCGGATCGCGCCATCCCCGGCAAGCGTCAGGAGCACGGCACCGCCGCCCGTGTCGTCCGGCTCAAACGTGACCGAGAGCACGGAAAGGATCGTATCCGCATCGCCCCGCGGCACCCCTTGGCTTGCCACACGCCGTACATTCTCGATCGCAAGAACCGATTGCACGCGCTCGGGCGTTCGCCCGCTGCGTTCGGCAAAGGGAATATCCTCCCAGCGGAACCGGTTGAGCAGGATGCCGAACCGGGCCTTCCCCCTCTCCCACTGCATTTCGGTCGATGGGAATACAGCATCCTGACAGAGCGCCGACAGCACCTGCAGGTCTTCGTCATCCATCGCCACCAGCCGCAATGGGCGGGCAGACCCGTCTTCAAATGAAGCGTCCACGCTCACTGTTCTTTCACCCGTTCAATCTTGGCCCCAACGCTGGACAGCTTGCGCACAACGTGCTCGTAGCCGCGATCAAGATGGTACACACGGCTGACGACGGTTTCGCCTTCGGCGGCGAGGCCGGCAAGAATCAGCGATACCGAAGCGCGCAGATCGGTTGCCATCACCGGGGCACCGCGCAGGCGGTCCACACCCGTCACAGTGGCAGTTCCGCCATGCACGTCAATCTTGGCCCCCATTCGGACCAGTTCCGGCGCGTGCATGAAGCGATTCTCGAAAATCTTTTCCTCGAGCACGCTGGTGCCGTCTGCTGTGCACAGCAGCGCCATCATCTGGGCCTGCAAATCCGTCGGGAAACCGGGGAATGGCTCGGTCGTGACATCCACTGCCGACACGCGGCCATTTTTTCGCGCAACCTTGAGGCCATTCGGCGTTTCCTCAACCGATATGCCTGCCGCATCGAGTTTTTCACAAAACGCCGAGAGCAGATCAATCGTACCCCCCAGGCACTCCACCTCACCGCCGCAAATCGCCGGAGCCAGCATATAGGTCCCCAACTCGATCCGGTCCGTGACAACCCGGTGGGTTGCACCGCCAAGGCGATCGACACCCTGAATGGTGATCTCGGATGTGCCTTCACCCTCGATCTGAGCGCCCATTTTGGTCAGGCACTGCGCCAGGTCGACTATTTCGGGTTCACGTGCGGCGTTCTTCAGAACTGTCGTACCCTTGGCCAATGTGGCCGCCATCAGCGCGTTTTCGGTCGCGCCGACGGACACAAATGGGAACTCCACAACACCGCCCTTCAAGCCACCAGGAGGTGCTTTGGCATGTACGTAGCCATCGCGAAGGTCGAGCTCGGCCCCCATCGCCTCGAACGCCTTGAGGTGAAGGTCCACCGGCCGGGCACCAATCGTACACCCGCCGGGCAGCGACACCTCTGCATGCCCAAAGCGCGCCAAGAGAGGCCCAAGAACCAGTATCGATGCGCGCATCTTGCGGACGATGTCGTACTCAGCGCGCGTTGAGGTCAGGTTGTGACTCGACATCGCCAGCACCTGCCCGTCCTGCAAGGCCTGCACTTCCGCACCGAACGACTGCAGCAAAAGCGTCATGGTGCGAATATCGCTCAATCTAGGCGCATTGGTCAGCGTCAGCGGTTCTTCGCTCAGAAGCGTTGCAGGCATCAGCGTCAGGCAGGCATTCTTTGCGCCTGAGATTGGAATCTGACCGTTCAGCGGACCGTTCCCGGTCACAATAATCTGGTCCATCGGTGTTAACTGCCCTCGTTCGCCTGTGTATTGTCTTTGCCGCCATCCGACGCCCCTGCCGCCCGCGCACGCGCCTGCGCCTTGCGCTTGGCCATATTCGCCTTGAGCGCTGCCTTAAGCCGGTCTTCCCGCGCCTGTGAGGTCGATTTGCCAGATGAGGATTTCTGCGTCATGCACACTTCCTATCCCAGTGGCAAAAAAGGGTCCAGATTGCGCTTGCACCGATTTCCGTTTGAGTCTAATCACCCGCCACGCCAACCAAGGCGCCCCGGCGCTGCTGTAGCTCAGAGGTAGAGCACTCCCTTGGTAAGGGAGAGGTCGAGAGTTCAATTCTCTCCAGCAGCACCACTTCTTACCGAATTGCCAGAATGTGTACCCGGCAGGGTGACTGTAACCTTCGCTCCGCCATCGACTGAGTTGTCGAGCCCTATCTGTGCGCCCATTGCGTCAAGGATCGCTTTGACCAAGGGAAGGCCGAGGCCGATACCGAATTTCTCACTGGTCTCCAAGCCAAGCTTATCAAACGGAACGAAGGCTTTTTCTTCTGCATTTTCGGGAAAACCGGGACCGTCGTCTATGAAAATCACTTCCACGTATCCCAGAGCGTTTTTCTGTGCTGACACATCTATACGTGAATTTGCAAACTTGGCCGCATTGCTGAGCAAATGCCGGAAAACTGACCTGAGCCAATCGGGCTGGGCGTACACTTCAAGGTCTTTTGGGATTTTACAATCCAGAGCGACGCCCTTGCGCGATAATTCATCAGAAAACCGTTGCGCAACGGAATGAAATGCCACTCCCACATCAACCAACTCGAAATCGCTTGGTTCGATTTTGTCGGTCCAGTTCGCAAAATCAATAGCATTTTCGACATCCGAGCGTAACAAGGAGGCGGCCCGCAGAATTTCATTCGACCAATTTCTCACTTGCGCGGCATCAAGCGAACGACCGCTGTCAGACTCATCCAACAAGATTTCGGCGTAGCCAGACAGAACATGTATTGGAGTAAGCATCTCGTGGCTGATACTCTTGAATAACGCCTGCTTGCTCTGACTTTCAGCAGCAACCTGCTCTTGTGCCGCCCGGAGCTTTTGAGCCTCAGCCTGAACCTTGCCTTCGTAGCGCATCAGCTCACGAGTCACAAAAAGCACAAGTAGCAAAATAACAAAGATCTCAGCGATAACTATGAAGAGGCGCAATGCCTCGATGCGCTCGTCCACCGCTTGAATTAAAGCGGATCTGAATTGTGATAACTCCTCCTTCGCCGGACCATCATCAACAGCAATAAGGGTATCGATTTCGTCCACCGTCATGTCGAGACCTTGACGCTGCGCAACAATCGACAGTTTCGTTGCATATTGCTCCAACGCAAAACGCGTTTGCTGAAGATTAGACACGGGCGTATCGGGGAGGTAATCCCGTGCAATTAGCGTCAACCTATCCAAATATGTTAAAGTACGCGCATAGTCCTCTTTAACAGTTGCAAAATTCTCAGGCTTTTCTGGCCTTAAAATTGCATTCTTAAAATTATGGATAAACCCGCGATAACCAATAGTTGACTCAAAATCGGAAAAAAGAGTCAAGATCTCTGTCTTTCTCTGCAACTCCCGTGACTGATACGTTGACAACAAAATATATGTGGCAAATTGCACCGCGACCAAGAAAAAAACAACAAGCATCAATCGGCTTGAAACCAAGTTCGACGTTTTCAAGAACCACTCCTATGATCATATCGCACCAATCGCAATAAAGATGCAATTCAGTCGGAAAATTCAATTTTTTGAAAGAGAATTAGAAAACTGTGGAAAACAGGCAAGATGTCAAACACCGTGTAACGTAAATCTAAGCATTTTCACACGCCAAGTCAAAGACTTCACGATTGAGGCGGTCCATTCCGCCACAGTCAACCCAAGATTGAGACAGCGATTCCAACGCCGCATGACTTTCTGCGCAGAGTGCTGGTTTGGAACTGGATTTATTCTGACAATCGACGCAAAATCGTCTCATCGCGCGGGAAAGGAGTTCGGGTCTTGCAGGACACTGGTTCGGAGTACGCTGCTGAAGCAGATGGCGGCATTTTTCTCGACAGCAATGATGCCGCGATTGCTGAGGCCGAAGAGCAGATCGAGCAGGCAACGCAGCTGGTCAACTCTGGTCAGGGGCAAGACGCACTCGAGATTTGCAAGTCATTGCTGGAATCCGGAAAACTTCCGGTTCACCTTGCGTCCAAAGTTTATCTGATTTTGAAGTCGCTCAAGCAGGACGAAACTGCCAACATGCTTCGGGCGTCGATTATGGCAAGCATTGCCGAGAACCGTCCGCATCTGAAAGACCCACTCAGAGCGCTTTTGCCTGCCGCCGAGGCGTTGTCGGAACTCGGAGAAGCCGAGGACGCCGAAAAGCTGGCACGCGAGGCGTTTGAACTGGCGCCAGACAATCGATTGGTTGTGCTCGGGTTTCTGGCACTGCTGATCTACATTGGCAAAGAATCCGACGCAAAGAGTTTGGCTCTGGACTTTCTGGAGCGTCGCAACGGCGACATGAACGAGGCACTGCATTTTGCCTCGGTGTTTGCGTTCCTGAAAAGCCGTGAAGTGACAACGGCTGTGCTTGAGATCGCGAAACAGCGCTGCAAGACGACCACACAACGCGCCAAGCTCGATTATTTCCTCAAGTCGAACGGCTATGAGGGCGCGGCGCTTGACCAGCATGGCATGGCGGTCGAACTTTTCGACAGTTTCGCAGAAAACTACGAATCCCAGCTTGAGCTCCTGAAGAACAACGGCCCCACTTTGATATACACGGCGTTAGAAGAACTCGAGCTTCCGAAGAAAAAGACCCGACGTGTGCTTGATGCAGGCTGTGGCACCGGCCTCTGCTCGGGGTTTTTGCTTGAGTATGCGAAAGAGTTGGTTGGCGTCGACCTGTCGGTTCCCATGCTCGAAAAGTCCCGCGAGAAAGGCAACTACACCTACCTCGCGCGCACCGATCTTTCCGCGCGCCCGACATACCCAGAGGGCACCTTCGACATGATCATCTGCGCGGATGTTCTGGTCTACTTTGGCCCGTTGGAGACGGTGTTCACCAATTTTTTCGAGATCCTGAACCCGGGTGGCTGGCTTTTGGTAACGGTTGAGGACGAAAGCGATCCTGCCGTCAAAGCCGGGTTCAAGCTGTACAACTCGGGGCGGCACAAGCACACGGATGAATACATGGTCCGCACGTTGGGCGCGGTGGGCTTTCCAAAACCCAAACTTCACAAGCATGCAAGGCTGCGCAACGAGTTTGGCAAACCCATTCTGGGCACGGTCGTTGCGGTGCAAAAACCCGCACTCTTCTTCTGACGACCGCGGATCGCCCTGAACCTGACGTCCAGCCTTGCTGGGGCCATAATGCGCTGTTACCTAGGAAGCTGGTTTTCCATCGGACCAGGGTTCATGCGTGTAGCCATCGCAACTGGCGAATATCATCTTGGCGGCGAGACCTTCATCAACCGCCACATCGAGCATCTGTTCGGTGGCAATACCGTCGTGGTTTGCGGGCGGTTTCGGGGCGATAACCCATACGGCAAGCCGTATTTCGTGCGCCGCGACGGCCTTTCCGGACGAGACATCGTGGTGGCGCCATGGTGGTTGCTGCGCAACCGCGTGCGACACGGCACATCCCGGCTGCCTTTTGGCGAAGCCAAAGAGGCGTTGATCAAGTTCCTGCGCGACGAAAAAGTCGAGGTCATTCTGGCCGAGTTCGGCACGCAAGCGCTGGCACTTGCACCATTGGCCAATGCGCTGGGCATTCCGATCTTCACCTATTTCCGCGGCACGGACGCGTCCAAGGCAATCCGCACCGAACGCATGCGCGCCGCATATCGCAAGATGATGCCACGTCTTGCCGGTGTCTTCTCGGTTTCGCGCTTCCTGCTCGATAACCTTGCCAAGTATGGCATCTCGCACCCCAACAGCACTGTCATTCCCTCGGGTGTCGATATCCGCCGATTTGCACCGCAAGCCAAAGTGCCGCTCAGTTTTCTTGCCGTTGGCCGCTTCGTCGAAAAGAAAGCGCCGATGACCACGTTGCGCGCCTTTGCCGAGGCCACAAAAGACCTGCCAAACGCCCGGCTCGACTTTATCGGAGATGGCCCACTCCTCGAACCGACCCGCGCTCTGGCCGAAGATCTGGGCGTCTCCGCAAAGCTGCGTTTTCATGGGGCGCAGCCGCACAACTCGGTCAGAGACCAACTGATGAGCACGCAATTTTTCCTGCAGCACTCGGTCACGGCACGTGATGGAAACACAGAAGGGCTTCCGACCGCCATTCAAGAAGCAATGGCGTGTGGCTGCATCACTGTCTCGACCCGGCACGCGGGCATCCCCGAGGCCATCGACGAAGGTGAGACGGGTTTTTTGGTAGACGAACATGACGAAACCGGGTTCACCAAAGCGATCGCGTCAGCCATCGCTGTGCCCGATCTGGCCGCCATGTCCACGCGTGCGCGACAGGTCGCAGAGGAAAGATTCGACAACCACGTTCTTCTGAAACTGTTGGAACGCCATATCCAGGAAGCGTTGCTTGCTGCGGGGGAAACCGACAACGGTGTCTCGCGGCAGGCGTCTGCCTGATATTTCGCGCGTCTGAGCGGGGTCCTACGTGTTTTTGTACCGCATCTTGATGACGCTTTTCGCCAGTCGCGAATTGGCATCCCGGCTCTGGGCGCGCGACATGCAGGCGGTGCGGGCACGATTGGGACTTGTCCGGCCCTCCGAACACGCGAGCCGCATCTGGTTGCACGCCGCCTCGAACGGTGAATTGTCCTCGGCACGTCCGGTGATAAGCGCTCTGCTGGCAGACCGGCGACGTCTTCTGATCACTGTAAACACCGACAGCGCGCTGCACATGGCGCAAAAGTGGTCTCTGGAAGGCGCGGATATCTGCCTCGCACCAGTCGACCTGAGCGGGCCCACAAAACGGGTTCTGCGCAACTGGGGGATCACCGCGCACATCACGCTGGAGTCCGATCTCTGGCCGATCCGCATCCTCGAAACGCCCGGCCCGGTGTTGGTGCTGGGCGGGCGGCTCACCGCACGGTCCGCCAAAGGCTGGGCGCGTTTCGACAGCCTGGCCCGACGGGTCATGGACCGGGTCACTTACCTGTCAGCCCAGGACAGCGCATCGGCTGATCGCTTTGCGTCGGCTGGGCTTTCCCAATCTGCGAGGGGACCGGTCTTTGACCTGAAGGCGCTCTACACTCCGCCATCCGACGCACCGGACATAAGCTTGCACCACGCATTCGACCGGGCAAACACATGGCTGGCCGCCTCAACGCATGATGGCGAAGACGACACAATCCTTGCCGCCCATGAACGAGCACGACAGGCGCGACCGACGCTCAGACTGATCATCGCCCCCCGCCACCCCAGGCGCGCCGATGAGGTTGCCGAGTTGATCGCGCAGCGGGGTCTTAGCTGCGCGTGCCGCAGCCGGGGCGACGATCCCTCGAAAGCCGACGTCTACCTTGCCGACACATTTGGTGAGATGCACCTTTGGTATGCGCTTGCAGGTGTGACTTTTGTTGCGGGGTCTTTGACAGATCGGGGCGGACATACGCCCTACGAGCCCGCGGCATTCCAATCGGTCATTTTGCACGGACCCGATACTGCCAATTTCCGCGCGGCCTATGACAGGTTGCAAGACGCCAGCGCCGCAATCTGTGTTCAGGACGCGGCGGCGCTCGCGGAGGCTCTGGTATCCCTCAAATCAGCAGACGCACAGCATGAGCTCAGACGCGCAGCGCAGAGCGCATTGCATCAGGATACGGATTTCGACAGCCTTCTGCGCGCCATCACCCAAGCGCTTGACGCTTGATGTCCCCCGCCAAAAGCTTATTTTTGCGGGATCAGACAAACAACGCAGCAGCCTTTCACCGCAGGCATCTTTATGATCCAGTTCACTCTGAAATGCACCAATGACCATCATTTCGACAGTTGGTTCCAGTCCGGAACCGCCTTCGACAAGTTGCATGCTGCCGATATGGTGACATGCTCGGTGTGCGGGACATCGGATGTAAAAAAGGCAATGATGGCCCCGCGCGTCAGCACGACGGACAAGGCCGCAACGCCGCCCGCCAAACCCAAACTGGCAGAACCCGCCAGCCCGGCCGAACAGGCGCTTGCTGAATTCAAGAAATACGTCGAAAAGAACTCGGATTACGTGGGCCGGGACTTTGCCAAAGAGGCCCGAGCGATTCATTCCGGCGATGCCCCCGAACGCCCCATCTGGGGCGAGACACGAGGCGACGAGGCGAAAAAGCTGATCGAAGACGGCGTGCCGATTGCCCCCCTCCCCTTCACGCCCACGCGGAAGTCAAACTGATGAACATCCTGATCACCGGTGCCAACCGTGGCATCGGGGCAGCGCTGATGACGGCAGCTGCGGAACGCGGCGACACAGCCATAGGCACCACGCGCAGCGCCGGACATGACACTTTGCTGCGACTGGATGTGCGCGATCCCCAAAGCTGTGCGGCCCTGGCGGAGCGTCTCGCGAACACGCAGATCGACTTGCTGGTCTGCAATGCGGGTGTGTATCTCGAAAAGGGCATGCCCGCAGACAACCTCACAGACACACGGCTTTGGGCCGACACCTTTGCCACCAACGTCACCGGCGTTTACCTGACCGCGATGGCCTTCTTGCCGCATCTCAAACGCAGCACAGCCCCCAAACTGGCGATCATCTCGTCACAAATGGGTTCAAGCACGCGGGCTAACGGCCAAAGCTATATCTACCGCGCGTCCAAGTCAGCGGCGCTGAATCTCGGGCGCAACCTCGCTGTCGATCTCAAACCGCATGGCATCCCTGTGGGCATCTACCACCCCGGCTGGGTCCGCACCGACATGGGAACAGATGCCGCAGATGTTGGAACGGACGAATCTGCGCGCGGTCTTCTTGCACGCTTTGACGTGCTCTCACTTGACACCACAGGCTGTTTCGAAATGTGGAATGGCGACCCGATGCCGTTTTGACGGTTTCAACTCCAGAGCATTTCCCAAAGGCGTTTGCAGATGCATGGCACAGCCGGGATGGCCACCGGATCGGCGCACTATTCGCCGAGGACGCCGATTTCGTGAACGTCACCGGGCTGTGGTGGCGCAACCGTGCCGCAATTTCCAAGGCCCATGACTACGCGCTCAAGTCGTTTTTCAAAGACACAACGCTCAAACCGGGCGTCACTTCGACCCGTCACCTTGGGACAAACCACGCAATTGTGCATTGCCGGTTCACATTGAAAGGCCAGACCGCACCCGATGGCAGCATCGCAGGCGATCGACAAACTATTCTGATTTTCGTGCTTCAAAGAGCTGACGAGGGTTGGCTGGCCGTGGCTGCGCAGAACACGGATGTTGTGCCGGGCAAGGAGACCCATTTGAACACCGGCGAACTGACATCTGTTGACTATCGGGACACGTAATTCAGCCGCGACACGGACCGCCCTTGCGCGCACAGGCCACGCGACGTAAAGCACCCGCTGAGTCTGACCCGGGAGGCCAATATGCCCGTTCTCGTGATGAAATTCGGCGGAACCTCTGTCGCAACGCTTGATCGGATCAAGCGCGCAGCCAAACGCGTTGGCCTAGAAGTGGCCAAAGGCTACGACGTCATCGTCATCGTTTCGGCCATGTCCGGGGAAACGAACAAGCTTGTGGGATATGTCGAAGAGACCTCACCGCTGTTCGACGCACGGGAATATGACGCCGTCGTGTCGTCTGGCGAAAACGTCACAGCCGGCCTGATGGCCCTGACGCTACAGGAAATGGACGTCCCGGCGCGCAGCTGGCAGGGCTGGCAGGTTCCGGTGCAAACCACCTCGGCGCACTCTGCGGCCCGAATCGAGGCCATCCCGCCTGACAATATCATGCGCAAGTTCGGCGAAGGCATGCGCGTCGCCGTGGTCGCGGGCTTCCAGGGCATCAGCCCCGAGGGACGCATCACCACACTGGGCCGGGGTGGATCTGACACCACTGCCGTCGCCTTTGCCGCCGCCTTCGGTGCAGAGCGTTGTGACATCTACACCGATGTCGACGGCGTCTACACCACCGACCCGCGCATCTGCGACAAGGCTCGCAAGCTTGACCGCATCGCGTTTGAGGAAATGCTGGAATTGGCGTCATTGGGCGCAAAAGTGTTGCAAACCCGTTCGGTCGAACTCGCAATGCGGTATAAAGTGAAACTGCGCGTGCTGAGCAGTTTCGAGGAACAATCTGACGACGCAGGAACACTGGTCTGCGACGAGGAGGACATCATGGAAAGCAATGTTGTAGCAGGCGTGGCCTATTCCCGCGACGAGGCCAAGATGACCCTCGTCTCCGTTGCAGACCGTCCCGGCATCGCTGCGGCGATCTTCACACCGCTCTCCGAGGCAGGTGTAAATGTCGACATGATCGTGCAGAACATCTCTGAAGAAGGTCGCACCGATATGACCTTCTCCTGCCCGACCAATCAGGTCCAACGCGCCGAAAAGGCGATGAAGGACGCCAAGGAGGCGGGCAAAATCAACTTCCACGACATCGTTGCGGATACAGACGTTGCCAAGGTCTCGGTTGTTGGCATCGGGATGCGCAGCCACACCGGCGTCGCGGCCAAGATGTTCGAAGTGCTTTCAAAAGAAGGCATCAACATAAAGATCATCACCACATCCGAGATCAAAATCTCGGTTCTGATCGACCGGAGATACATGGAACTGGCCGTGCAGGCGCTGCATGATGCATTCGAACTGGAAAAAGCGGCCTGATCGTCAGGTCGCGCTGTTGTCCGGATCAGCCAGGCAAAGATGAAAGGCCGCGCCCGCGACAGCGAAAAAGGCGCAGGCCACAATCACCGCTTCGGGGCCAAAACGTTCAAGCAACCACTCCATTGTGCGCCGAACATCGGCACCACGTTTCGACGCAGGCTCAAACGCGCCGTGCGTCAGAGCGCCCAGGATCGCAACCCCACCGATGACGGTGTACGCAACGGCAAAGACATAATGAACAGGACTCCCCCTGCGCGGGATAAGAATGGTCATGGCGAGCGCCTCCTACAAGAAAACGCTTATGCAAAGCTTGGGCCACATCGAGGCAAAGATTGGGTTTTTGCACGATGGCACCTTGCCCAAATCAACCCAAAATTGATTAAATTACAATTAACTCACCTAAAGACAAAGCAATTTCCATTTCCATCCCGTGATAGCTGTGGTCTAAATGCAGAGAACCAGCTTCGGTCAAAGCCGTAGAATACAAGGGACAAACACCAATGCCCGACGGTCTTGAAAGCGAGAGCCGCAAGCTGCTTGGACGGCTGCGCGACACGATGGCCAATCAGGCAGCCGGACAGGAACGGCTGGATCAGATCACCCATTTGACAGCAGACTCAATGGGCACCGAAGTGTGCTCGATCTACCTGTTCCGCGACGACGAAACACTCGAACTCTGCGCGACTCAGGGCCTCAATCCGGAATCAGTGCACCAGACCCGCATGAAATTGGGCGAAGGCCTCGTCGGTCGCGTCGCCCGGACGGGCAAAGTGATCAACGCCGCAGATGCGCCCTCGGCGCGAGGCTTCCGGTACATGCCGGAAACCGGTGAAGAGTTATATTCCAGCTTCCTGGGTGTTCCGATCCAGCGGCTCGGCGAAAAGCTGGGCGTTCTGGTCGTCCAGTCGAAAGAGGCCCGCGAATTCAGCGCAGACGAAATCTACGCGCTCGAAGTTGTCGCGATGGTTCTCGCCGAGATGACCGAACTCGGTGCCTTTGTCGGAGAAGGTGCCGCTCTGCGCGCGCGCCACACGCAGCCTGTCTTGATCCGCGGCGTGACGGCGCAGGAAGGCACTGCCGAAGGTCACATATGGTTGCACGAACCGCGCGTCGTGGTCACCAATCTTGTCGCAGACGACCCGGACACCGAACGCACGCGCCTGACCGATGCTGTCGAACATCTGCGCATCAGCGTCGATCAATTGCTTGCCGGGGCCTCTGGCGACAGCGAGCAGGTGCAGGTGCTCGAAGCGTACCGCATGTTTGCCAATTCCAAGGGCTGGCTGCGCCGCATGGAGGAGAACATCGACCGTGGCCTCAGCGCTGAAGCCGCCGTCGAGAAAGAGCAATCGGACGTGCGCGCCAGGATGCTGCAGGCGACCGATGCCTATCTGCGCGAACGCCTGCAGGACCTCGACGATCTGTCGAACCGCCTGCTGCGCATCCTTACGGGTCAAGGCCATGAAACCGGGGCGGAACTGCCGGAGAACCCGATCCTCGTTGCCCGCAATATCGGCCCGGGCGAACTGCTCGAATACGGCCGCCAATTGCGCGGAATCATTTTGGAAGAAGGCTCTGTCGGAAGCCACGCCGCCATCGTGGCCCGCGCACTCGCCATCCCGCTGGTGATCAACGCCAAACGCATCCAGAACGAGGCACTGAACGGCGATCATGTCATGGTCGACGGCGATCAGGGCGTTGTGCACCTGCGTCCCGACGACACCGTTGTCAGCGCTTTCCGCGACAAGATGGCGATGCAGGCCAAGGCACAGGAACGCTACGCCTCGATCCGAGACAAAGCTGCGGTGACGCTTTGCGGCAAGACAATCCGGCTTGATATGAACGCCGGCCTGATGGCCGACCTGCCTTCGCTCGAGAACTCGGGGGCCGAAGGCGTGGGCCTTTTCCGCACCGAACTGCAGTTCCTTGTCCGCAGTCAGATGCCAAAGCGTACCGAACTGGCTGCGCTCTATGCCCGCGTTCTGGACGCCGCCAAGGGCAAACGGGTTGTGTTTCGCACACTTGATATCGGGTCCGACAAAGTCCTGCCTTACATGGCCGCCGAAGACGAACCCAACCCGGCGCTGGGATGGCGTGCGATCCGTGTCGGCCTCGACAAGCCGGGCGTTATGCGGATGCAATTGCAGGCGCTTTTGCGCGCTGCCAATGGCCGCCCGTTGTCGATTATGTTTCCCTTCATCGCGCAATATGAGGAATACACCGCCGCCTGCGCCGAGGTGGACAAGGCCGTGGCCCGCGAAAAGAAACTTGGCCATGCGCTTCCCGAAAAACTTGAAATCGGCGCTATGCTGGAAACCCCGTCCCTCGCCTTCGCGTGCAACAAATTCTACGAAGAGGTCGAGTTCCTCTCGATCGGCGGCAACGACCTCAAACAGTTCTTCTTTGCAGCAGACCGTGAGAACGAACGGGTTCGGCGGCGCTATGACACGCTGAACGTCAGCTTCCTGACCTTCCTCGAAGGCATTGTCGATCGCTGCAACACCACCAATACCCGCCTCTCTTTCTGCGGCGAAGACGCCGGCCGCCCGGTTGAGGCTCTCTGCCTCGCCGCTATCGGGCTACAATCGCTCTCGATGCGCCCCGCGTCTGTCGGCCCGGTGAAACACCTGCTGCGCCGCTGCAACCTCGACGACGTGCGCAAGGTCATCCACGACGCGCGGGATGCCGGAGAACAGTCGGTGCGCCCGGCCGTGATGGAGTACCTGCGGACGTTGGCGTGATCTGGCAATAGATAATTGCGAGCACGCACTCTACCGTGCAACGCATCATGGCGTAGGGTGCGTGGTTTCACGCACCACCCCCCTCCATAGTGTGCCTGACCTCGCGCCAGCGCCCACACCTCCGACAGCACGCACCAGCCCTTCTGGCTGACCAAAGCCCGGTTTTCCGGCCTGCGTGCTGTCGATGCCTGTGCGGGCGAACGGGTGCGCTGTGGTCCGGTGCCGGATCATGATTGGATCACGACGCCCCGTCCGCTCATGCCCCCAAACTTTTTCGGGAACACGCCAACATTGCGCTATTAACGTTAAGATAGAATGAACCGCACGGGCGATTTACGCGATTTTCAGATGGTTTTGACCGCAAGACGCAGGTGCTCGACCAACTCGGATTCGCTCGTGCCACTTTCGCGCGCCAGCCGCCGCAGCCCGAAATGCACATGCGCCATTTCCTGATAATAGCTGGTATACGCGTAATTCGTGGCGGCTCCTGCGGCCGCTCCAAGAACAGGCACGGTCTGTGCAGCAAGCTTCTGCCCAAGAACCGTCGCAAGGCGCGGCGCCACGGATTTCATGATCCCATGCACCGCTGCACCAGTCAGGGTCACCCGCGTGCTGAGAAACGCCATATTCGCCCCGTCATCATCCGCAAGCGGACCCGCGCTTGCAAAGACCGTCAGGCAATCCGCAAGAACGTCTGGGTCATTTGGATCAAATCCATACTCTGCGGCCACGCCCTGAATGGCCCGCAATAGAACCGTCGTCGTCACAGGAAGCTCGGCCAGCGCCGTTGGAAGACCGCCTGCGCCGCCCACCGCACCCATTGCTGTCGTCAGGGCCGTGTTGAGCCAGCCCTTTTGGTCCGGCACAACCCCGCGAGATTGTTTCGCAGCCTGCATCGCCACCTTGAGAGCACGTTCCGTCGCGCCCTCAAGACCAACCTTTACCGGCTCCGGCAACCGCTCCAAAAGGTTCTCGGCCCGGCCTCCGATCATGTTAAGCACCTGCAACCCGACACCGCCTGCCGCTTTGTGGCGACGGGCGAGTTCGGTGATGGCTGTTTGTGTATCAAGGGGCACGAGATCGGTTCCTGTCATACCGTACAAGTGGGGATGTTTGCCGTACGGTTCAAGCGTCGCGTTGAACCACCCCCTCGACGCCGTCCCAGGCGCCCGGGATGAGCTCAAGCCCGAGCACACGGTCCGGGTTCGTGGGTGGCGGCATCTCAACACCGTCGCGTTTCTCGAACCCAAACCGTCTGTAATAAGGCGCGTCGCCAACCAGCAAGACCCGCGCCCAGCCTTCCGAGTCGGCCTGCGCCAAGCTGTCCCGAATGAGCGCGCCGCCAAGGCCTTCGCCCTGCGCCGTCGGGTGCACCGCAACCGGCCCCAGCAGCAACACCCTGTGCTCTGCAATCCTCACCGGCCAATACCGGATCGCCCCGCCAAGAATACCCTGCTCGTCCCGCGCCACCCGGCTCAGGCTTGCCACTGGCGGGACTCCATCGCGCAGCCGGTAGGAGGACAGTGCCTCACGACCCGGTGCGAAACACAGGTCGTACAGGGCTTCGACCTCCCACCAATCCTCTTTGGTTTCCCGGCTCAGGGTGAACATGACACCGCTCTTCTTTAACGCGCGGCACACCCCCGTGCATTCCGCTGCGAAACGGCCTATCACGCAGCAAAACAATCGGCAAACAGGGAGCTTGCCCTTATGTTCTATCGCCCCGAAGACGGCCACGGTCTGCCGCACAACCCTTTCAACGCCATCGTGACCCCCCGCCCCATCGGCTGGATCTCGACGCGTGGCAGCGATGGGCAGGACAATCTTGCGCCCTATTCATTCTTCAACGCAGTCGCTTATGTGCCACCGCAGGTGATGTTCGCCTCTACGTCCGCCAAAGAAGATCGCGGCGACACCAAGGACAGCGTGGCGCAGATCCGCGACACCGGAGTCTTTGCGGTGAACATCGTCGAATACGCTATGCGCGACGTGATGAACCAGACCTCCGGCCCGTGGGACCGAGATGTGGACGAGTTCGCCCATGCGGGAATCGACAAAGCCGAGTGCGACACGATCAACTGCCCCCGCGTGGCGAACGCCCCTGCCACGTTGGAATGCAAGCTGACCCAGATCGTCAAACTGCCCGGCGAAGCCAATTTCGCTGTCTTCGGTGAAGTCACAGGCATTCACATGCGCGACGATTGCATCAAGAATGGCGAGTTCGACGTGCTCAGCTTCAACCCGCTGACGCGCATGGGCTACCGTGATTATTCGGTGATCCGCGAAAAGTTCAGCCTGAAGCGCCCCGGAGAATAGGTCACGTCTTGCACC
>QCWH01000053.1 GCA_003149565.1 Marivita sp. XM-24bin2
CGATGTGCGGGTCGCAGGGGAATTGATCCGTGGAACGGGACAAAGGCCCGCTGCGGCGATCAAGATGCTTAGAAGCGCTTTCAAGGGCGAGTGGGTTACGGTCACGGATGAAAAGGGCGATGAGACCTTCGACATCTACTGTCCTGTCCGTCTGAGAACGTTGGTCGAAGGCCTCGAAGAAGGTCCGAGGCATGTGCTTGCGAAGTCGGAGACTGCGCCGCGCTCCTATGACGATGTAGAAAAGTCATTTCGAGCATGGCGTAAGACGCTTGTCGACTTGGCCAAAAAGCACGACGACAACGCAAGTCGCTACACTCTCCATGGTCTCCGGAAGCGAGCATGCGTTGAACTCGCCGAAGCCAACTGTTCCGACGCAGAAATTCAAGCTGTCACGGGTCAGAGCACCGAAACGGTCGCGCACTACAGGAAACAGGCGAACCGACGAGCAATGTCGCGAACCGCGCAGCAGCGGCGATTCCAGGAATGAAGTGGGAGTCGCATGTGGGAGTCACATGGCACCAGAAGGCATGCGCTCTGTATTTCGGCGCGCATGCCTTTGAATTCATTGGTGCCCAAGGCGAGACTCGAACTCGCACGCTGTTGCCAGCGGGGGATTTTGAATCCCCTGCGTCTACCATTCCGCCACTTGGGCCTCGCGCAATCCCTATCCAAGCTCTGCGGCCTCGTCCAGCGCAAAAACGCATTTCGGGGCGGCAGGCTTGACCCCCCGGCTGCTGCATGGTCTTTGCGCATTATCGCATTCCCGGAGCCGTCATGTTGCAGCGCCTGTACCAGTGGACGATGTCCTTGGCTGACCATCCTCGCGCCCTCTGGGTGCTTGCGATTGTGGCATTTGTGGAAAGCTCGGTCTTTCCGATTCCGCCTGATGTCTTGATGATCCCGATGATCCTGGCGCGGCCCTCGCGGGCGTGGCTGATTGCATTGTTGGCAACTGTGTCTTCGGTGCTCGGCGGTATGCTGGGATACGCAATTGGGTATTTCTTCTACGAGGCGCTTGGCGAACCGATCCTGAGCGCGCTTGGCAAGGCGGATGCGATGGCCGAGTTCAACGACCGCTTCAACGGCGTCGGATTTTGGGCCGTGCTGATCGCCGGTGTGACGCCGTTCCCGTACAAAGTCATAACGATCATGTCGGGCTGGACGGCCATGCCGCTGACCACCTTTGTTGTCACATCCGTGATCGCGCGGGCCTTGCGGTTCTTTGTCGTTGCGGGTCTGTTGTGGGCATTTGGGGCACCAATCCGGACGTTCATTGAAAAGCGGCTTGGATTGATGTTCACGCTCTTTGTCGTGCTTCTGATTGGAGGCTTCTACGTGGTGAAATTCCTATGACACTGAACCGTCGGATGCTGATGTTGCTTGCCGCAGGTGGGTCTCTTGCGCTGATGCTGGGAGCGCTCGCCTTTCAGCATATCGGTGGTTTGCCGCCCTGTAAGCTGTGCATCTGGCAGCGCTATCCCCATGTGGTGGCAATTGCGCTTGGTGCAGTGGCTTTGCGGTTTGGGACTGCCGTTCTGGCATGGCTTGGCGCTTTGGCAGCGTTCACCACGGCAGCCGTCGGTGCCTATCACACCGGGGTCGAGCGCGGCTGGTGGGAAGGTCCGACCACATGTTCTTCGGGGCCTATCGGCGGGCTGTCGACAGACGAGCTGTTCGACCAGATCATGAACGCGCCACTGGTGCGCTGTGACGAGGTGCCGTGGGAGATGTTCGGCCTGTCGATGGCCAGCTGGAACATGGTGATTTCGCTGGTACTGATGGCTCTGTGGATCGCAGCAGCGCGCAAGCCTGCCTAGGCACCGCTTTTGCGGGTCGACAGCAAGAGAGACGTTTCCGACTGAGACACGCCATCGAATTTGCGGATGCGGGACAGCACATCATCCAGCGCCTCAAGAGTCTCGGTCCCCAGTTCGGCAATAACGTCCCAACGCCCATTGGTGGAATGCAGCGCCCGCACTTGCGGCAAGGCTGTGAGTTGACGGATCACTCGGTCCGTCCCGCGCCCTTCGATCCCGATCATCATAAGCGCGCGGACAGGGTCCTGGGCCACATCCTCTTTCAGCACCACGGTGAACCCCACCACGTCTCCAGACGCCAGCAAACGATCGAGCCGTGCGCGTACGGTGGCGCGGGACAGGTGCAACGTTGCCGCCAGATCCGAGACCGATGCGCGGCCATTGTGGCGCAGGATCGAGATCAGCTTTTTGTCCGTGTTATCCATTTTGATCCAAAGACTTTTCAATTTGCTAAATTGTAGAACGAATTGATCAATTTGGCCAGTTCCAGATAGCCCGATCTGCACCATATATCCCTTTCAAAGAGTATGAGGACCGGATTGATGCAGTCACAGAACATCGTATTGCTGGGCGCTCCGCTGGATTGCGGCAAGGCGCGCAAAGGATGCCTGATGGGCCCCGACGCCTATCGCACCGCCGGAATCGCCCGCGCTCTCACAGCACTAGGACACAGCGTGACCGACTTGGGCAATGTTGCGCCGGATACCAATGACATACCCGAACGGGAAGGTCTGGTGAACTTGTCGGAAACCATCGGTTGGACCACGGCGTTGATGCGCAGCGCACAGGAGGCAATGCAGCAGGGTTTGCCGATCTTCATGGGCGGTGATCACGCACTGTCTCTCGGCACCGTGCCGGGTGTGGCCGCACATGCGGCGCGTCAGGACCGCCCACAATTCGTGCTCTGGCTCGATGCGCATAGCGATTACAACACGCTGGAGACCACCACCTCCGGCAACCTGCATGGCACACCACTGGCCTATGCCACGGGACAAGGCGGTTTCGACGGCTTCCCTGCCCTGCCGGCAACAGTGCCAACCAGCCACACCTGCATCATTGGGCTGCGTTCTGTCGATCTGCCCGAACGAGAGCTGATGGCTGGCACCGGCGTGCGCGGCTACGACATGCGCGCCATCGACGAATCCGGCGTGGCGGCGCTGCTCAAGCCATTCCTGGCGGATGTCGCAAAGGCGGGTGGCGCGTTGCACGTATCGCTGGATGTGGACTTCATCGACCCGGCCTATGCACCTGCTGTGGGCACCACGGTTCCCGGTGGGGCCACGGTGCGCGAGGCGCATCTGGTGATGGAGATGCTGTGTGACAGCGGGCTGATGACCTCGCTCGATCTGGTCGAGTTGAACCCAATGCTCGACGAGCGCGGACGCACGGCGCAGTTGATGGTCGACCTTGCCGCGTCGGCTCTGGGGCGCCGCATTTTCGATCGACCCACTCCGCGCATGATCTGAGGAGGCCCACATGCAACCGTCAGATAAGGCCTTGGTGCCATTCGTATCGGTCGATCTCATGATGCAACTTGTGCATCACGTGGGACTGCCCCACATGATTCGTCGTATCGCAGACGCCATCGAAGAGGACTTCCGCCGCTGGGAAAGTTTCGACAAAACACCCCGCGTTGCCGCGCACAGCCCTGTGGGCGTGATCGAGCTGATGCCCACGGCAAACGACAGTCAGTACGCGTTCAAATACGTGAACGGACACCCCAAGAACACGTCAGAAGGTTTACAGACCGTCACCGCCTTTGGGCTGTTGGCGGATATGCAGACCGGCTATCCGGTGCTGCTGTCCGAGATGACCCTGCTCACGGCGCTGCGGACCGCGGCGATGTCGGCCGTGGCTGCGAAGTACCTCGCGCCCAAGAGGGCGACTACAATGGCGATGATCGGCAATGGCGCACAGGCGGAGTTTCAGAGCATCGCCATGCAGGCGATCTGCGGGATCGACACGGTCCGGCTTTACGACAAGGACCCGGCGGCGACCATGAAATGCGCTGGGAACCTTGTGGGCACAGGCCTCAGCATCATTGCCTGCAGCAGCGCGGAAGAGGCTATCGAGGGCGCGCAAATTCTGACCACCTGCACGGCCGACAAGCAATATGCGACGATCCTGACGGACAATATGGTTGGCAGCGGCGTGCACATCAACGCCATTGGGGGCGACTGCCCGGGCAAGACGGAACTGGCCAGCGCGATTCTGCACCGGTCATCGATCTTTGTAGAATACCCGCCGCAGACGCGGATCGAAGGCGAAATCCAGCAGTTGGAGCCGGATCATCCCGTGACAGAGCTATGGCAGGTGATCACCGGCACCGTGCCGGGCCGGCGAGATGCGCGTGACATCACGCTTTTTGACAGCGTCGGATTTGCGATCGAGGATTTCTCGGCACTGCGGGTGGTGCATGCCCTCACGCACGAGACGGGGCTGAACCTGCCACTCGACCTGCTGGCAGATCCGGACAACCCGCGCGACCTTTACGGGATGCTGATGCGTGCCGCTGGCTGAACGGGACGGATTTTCGAAAATCCGTCCCAAGCCCTTTCGCAAGGGCTTGCCCGCCTAAAGGTAATCGGAGCGCTGCAAGCCGTACTTGGCCATCTTCTCGTTCAGGGTCCGGCGGGGCAGGCACAGCTCATCCATCACCGACGCAATCGACCCGCGATGGCGGCGCATGGTGTTGTCGATCAGCATCCGCTCGAACGCCTCGACATACTCTTTGAGCGGCTTGCCTTCGGTGGTCATCACCGGCTGCATCTCGTCGTGATCAGACATCAGGAGCGAAGCGATGGTGCCCGTCCCACGGCGGGATTGAAGCACCGCGCGTTCGGCCAAGTTGATGAGCTGACGCACGTTGCCGGGCCAAGGGGCCTGCAAAAGTTGCGCGGCTTCCTGTGCGCTGACCTGCGGCGCGTCGCAGCCATATTCCTCTGCGAACTGATCGGCCAACGCGGTAAAGAGCGTCAGGATGTCCTCGCCGCGGTTGCGCAACGGCGGCGCGGTGATTTTCAGCGCGGCCAGACGATAATAGAGATCCGGGCGAAGGGCGTCTTCACATGTCCGGCCCTCATCCTGGAGATTGCAGATCGCGACAATGCGGGTTTCGGGCGGCGTCCCCTGATCATTGATCATCGTGAGAAGGCGCGCCTGCGCCGCATCTGACAGGGCTTCGATATCTTCAAGCACAAGCGTTCCGCCGCGCGCTTCCTCAACGGCAGGCAGACGCATCTCATCCGGTTGCATGGGTCCGAAGAGACGACGGATCAGCGTATCCTCGTCCATTGCCGCGCAGGAGATCAGAACAAATTTCTTCCCCGCCCGGCTGCCCACCGCGTGCAGCGCGTGTGCGACAAGCGTCTTGCCGGTGCCGGTTTCACCGTCGATCAGGACATGGCCATCAGCCTGACCCAGGTCGAGGATGTCTTCGCGCAAACGTTCCATCGCCGGGCTGGCACCGATGAGCTTGCGCATCATTTGCGACCCATCCCCCAACTCACGCCGGAGCGCCCGATTATCGAGTGTCAATCGGCGCGCATTGGTGGCCTTTTTGGCAAGGTCCGACATGCGGTCCGGGTTGAACGGCTTTTCCAGAAAGTCGAATGCGCCAATGCGCATCGCTTCCACCGCCATCGGCACATCGCCATGCCCGGTGATCATGATCACCGGCAGGGCGGAATCCGATCCCATCAGCTTGCGCAGAAGCTGGATGCCATCCATGCCCGGCATTTTGATATCGGAAATCACGATGCCCGGATAGTCGGCACCAACCGTGCCAAGCGCTTCTTCGGCGCTGGCAAAGGTTTCTGTGTCATAGCCCGAAAGCGCCAGCCATTGGCTGATAGACTGACGCATGTCCTTTTCGTCATCGACAATGGCAATCTTCATGGCTTTGCCCATCGCTTTACTCCGCCGCCTGGGTTTGGTCGTTCAAGATCGGAAGCTGCATTTCAAACACCGCCCCGCCTCCTTCGGCGTTGCGGGCGAGCAACCGGCCCCCAAGGTCGTTTACGATCCCCGAGGAAATGGCAAGCCCCAGCCCGACACCATCACCGGGCTGCTTGGTGGTGTAGAACGGCTCAAAGAGTTCATCGAGGTCCTCGATCCCGTGCCCGTTGTCGCGAATGGTGAGTGTTGCGGTTTCCCCGCTCGCCAAGATGATCTCAAGCTGAGGATCGGACACGGTTTTGGTTGCGTCCAGCGCATTGCGCAAGAGATTGATCATCACCTGTTCGATCCGCATCCGATCTCCCATGACGAGCACCTTGTCTTCGGGCAGGATCTTGGCGATCTTCACTTTGCGGGACTTCAGCTGTGGCTCCATCATCGACAGGCTAGAGGCCAGCGCATCGCCCATATTCACAGGGGAAAACGCCTCTTGCCCCTTCCGGGCATAACTCTTGAGCTGCCGTGTGATACCGCCCATGCGTTCGATCAGATCGTCGATCCGGCTGAACGCCGCCAGTGCTTCTTCGGCCCGGTTGCGGCGCATCAGAAGCTTGGCTCCGGCAAGGTAGGTCTTCATCGCTGCCAAAGGTTGGTTCAGCTCATGACTGACCGCCGCCGACATCTCGCCCAGAGCCGCAAGTTTCGAACTTTGTGCGAGCGTTTGTTCCGCGACGGCAAGCGTTTCCTGCACGCGCTCGCGTTCGGCGATTTCCCGCTGCAGCCTCTGGTTCAATGCGCGAAGCTCTGCCGACTCGCGCTGAAAGAGTGCCATCCGCAGCGCTGTCTTACGACTGAGCGCATAGAAGGCCAGCGCCAGCAGAATCGCGAATCCCATGATCTCGAGCGCCAGCACAGCATTCACCCGCTCACGTACGCTGGCATAGGTGGTGAAGGACACCATGTTCCAACCCCGGAACGGAATGCGGCCCTCGATTCGCATAACCGCCTCGCCCTGAAAATAGGCATCCGCCGGCAATGCTGTCCAATCGGCTGTGGCGCGGATCGCCCGTTCTATGGCGCTGTCAGCCGGTTGGCGTTCAAGCGCGGTTGCAATAGTCTGGCCGCGCCAACGGGGTTCGGTCGCTAGAATGATTTCGCCTTCACTGTTCGTCACCAGAACGGCGTCAGAAATCCCGGCCCAGGCGCGTTCGAACTTGGCGAGATCCACCTCGACCACGATCACACCTATGGACTGCCCTTGGCTTTCGATGCGGCGCGAATAGCTGAAATTGAAGCTGCCGACTTCCTCGCGCTGAGACGTGAACACGGTTGCATTCGACCGCAAAGCTTCGACGAAATAGGCATCGTTGCGGTGCTGCTCTCCCAGACGCTCGCGATTGGTGGCCGCCACCGTTCGGCCGTCACGGTCGAGCAACATCAGCGAGGCCGCGCCTATCTCGTCCACAAACGAGATCAGACGTTGCGAGCTTTGCGAGAAATCTCCGGAATTAAGCGCCCCGATCAGAGCCGGATCACGCGCCAGCAATTGTGGAACGATCGCGTTGCGGCGCAACTCGGATACCAGGTTACCGGAATAGAGCGCCAGACGAAGCTCTGCGCGGTTGCGTGTGCTTTCTGTAAAACGATCTGTCAGGTAGCGATTGGTTACAAAGACGGTCGCCACGGCGACAGCTGTGAGCAGCATCAAGGCAACACGGACCCGCCAGGACAAAGACCCTGTCCGGGATGTGTCTCGCATTAGTGAAGCGCCCTTGGCCATTGATCAAGGATAGGCAAATCGCGACAGCCGCTCAAGCCGTGCAGCGTCACGGCTGCGTCAACCGGCGTCAGGCCGCTGCAAGCGCGCTGGCAATGCCCGAAAACATCGCTTTTCCGTCGGTGCCACCGTGCTTTTCATCTGCCGCCCGCTCGGGATGGGGCATCATTCCCAACACCCTGCGGTTTTCCGATAGAATCCCTGCAATATCAGCCGTCGCCCCATTCGGATTGTCGCCATAGCGGAATGCGATGCGGTCCTCGGCAGCAAGCCGCGACACAACCTCGTCCGAGGCGGTGTAGTTGCCATCGTGATGCGCAATCGGCACGCCGATTTCCTGCCCCACAGTGTAACCACTGGTGTAAACGCTGTCGCTGGTTCCAACGATCAAGGGAACTGTCCGGCAGATGTACTTGAGACCGGCATTGCGCAGCAACGCACCGGGCAACAAACCGGTTTCGGTCAGAATCTGAAACCCATTGCAAATGCCCAGAACGAACCCGCCGCGCTCTGCATGCGCTTTCACCTCAGCGCAGATCGGCGAATTTGCTGCAATTGCTCCGCATCGCAGGTAATCACCAAAAGAAAATCCGCCAGGAATGCCAACAATGTCGACATTGTCCGGCAGCGCTGTGTCCTTGTGCCAGACCATTTCGACCTGGCATCCCGCGTCGCGGAACGCCACTGCCAAATCCCGATCACAGTTGGACCCGGGAAAAACAACAACCGCCGCGCGCATCAGCTCATCTCGATCTGGTAGCTTTCGATCACCGTGTTCGCGAGCAGCTTCTCACACATCTCGCGCACCGTGTCCTCGGTTGTGCCATCGGCAACATCAAGCTCGATCACCTTGCCTTGGCGAACTTTTTCAACACCGTCAAAACCGAGGCTTCCCAGAGCATGCCGGACCGCTTCGCCCTGCGGGTCCAACACCCCGTCCTTCAGCATCACATGCACCCGTGCTTTCATGATCGTCTCCGCCTTGATCGGGGGCGCGACCGTCCCCCTTCTTCTTTTTTCAAATATGCATACGCAACGCCGACCAAGCGGCGCAGCGTCAGTTGATCAACTTTGGCTTTTCCATCGGCGTCGCGTTCTGCGGCATCACACCCAGGCGCCGCGCCACTTCGGTATAAGCATCCGTGAGATTGCCCAGATCGCGGCGGAACACGTCTTTGTCGAGCTTGCGTCCCGTCTCGATATCCCAAAGACGGCAGCTGTCCGGGCTGATTTCATCCGCCACGACAAGGCGCTGATAATCGCCATCGAAGACGCGGCCAATCTCGATTTTGAAGTCAACCAGCCTGATGCCGACGCCGTACATGAGACCGGACATGAAATCATTGACGCGCAGCGCGAGGCTCAGGATGTCGTCCATGTCCTGCTGGCTGGCCCAGCCAAAGGCCGCGATATGCTCTTCTGTGACCAGAGGATCACCCAGCTTGTCGTCCTTGTAGCAATATTCGACGATCGGGCGTGGCAGGGGCGTGCCCTCTTCGATGCCCAGACGCTTGGCCATGGTGCCAGCGGCAAAATTGCGCACAATCACCTCAAGCGGGATTATCTCGCACTGGCGCACGAGCTGCTCTCGCATGTTCAACCGCTTGAGGAAGTGGGTCGGCACGCCGATGGAATTGAGGCCGACCATGAAGAACTCGCTCAGGCGGTTGTTCAGCACACCTTTTCCGTCGATCACGTCGCGCTTTTCGGCATTGAATGCAGTCGCATCGTCCTTGAAATACTGGACAACGGTACCCGGCTCCGGGCCTTCATAAAGGATCTTCGCCTTGCCTTCGTAAATCTTTTTGCGACGGGCCATGTGGGGTCTTTCTGTCAATGCGCCAGAAGGCACGAATCTGAACTGCGAAATGCTATCTTCCCATAAGGAATACAGCCGCGTTTGAGTGCCTCTTAGTGCATGCAGCACCCTGCCGCAAGCAACGCTCGCACTTGAACCGCGCGGCGGGTCAGTTCATACCGGAGGAGACACAAACACTTCTTTGGGAGAACGCCCATATGTCCACCTTTGATGATCGCGAAAACGCCTTTGAGAACAAGTATGCACATGATGCGGAAATGCAGTTCAAAGCCGAAGCCCGCCGCAACAAGCTACTGGGTCTCTGGGCTGCTGATTTGATGGGCAAGTCGGGCGACGATGCTGCCGAGTACGCAAAAGAGGTGGTCAAGGCGGATTTCGAGGAAGCCGGACACGAAGATGTCGTTCGCAAGGTTTCGGGTGATCTGGACGGAAAGGTCACAGATGACGAGATTCGCGCCAAGATGGCCGAGCTACTGATCGTCGCCAAAGGTCAGGTGATGGACGAAGTCTGAACCGCCCAAATCTGTGATCAGCGCGCCTGGGCAGCCGGGCGCGCTTTCTTTTTCCGTTCAAGTCATTGAGGCGCCATGTCGCAAATCGTGCTCGTTCGCCACGGTCAGGCCAACACCGGGGCCAAAGACGAAGGCGACTACGACAAGCTCAGCAAGCTGGGACATCAGCAATCTGGATGGCTTGGCGAACACTTTCGGCACAAGGGCGACGTCTTTGCCCGCGTCTGGACAGGCACTTTGCGGCGCCATATCGAGACCGCGGATGGCATTGCAGCTAAGTCGTCCGAGACCATCGCACGGGATGAGCGGCTGAACGAGCTTGAGTACTTCACGCTATCGCAGCTTCTGGCGGACCAGCATGGCATTACGCTGCCAAGCGATCGTGAAGGATTTGTACGGCACCTGCCCTGCCTCTTTCAGCACTGGCGGGACGGTAAATTGGAAGGAACGCCCGAGAGCTTTGATCATTTCGAAAACCGTGTCCGGGACGCTCTGAGGGATCTCACGGCGCGTCCGGGTCGATCTCTTGTGGTCACATCAGGCGGCTTGATCGGAATGGCCATGCGCCTGACGCTTGAGCTGAACATGCAAGCGTTTTGCAACGTGTGCCTTTCGATCCAGAATACGTCGGTCAGTTTCTGGCTGCCTCTGGAGGGGCATCTGGCCCTGACACAGTTCAACGCGCTGCCGCATCTGGACACACCGGATCGGCTCTTTGCACAAACACATTTCTAACCGGGTCTCGTCCAAAAGAGCGCGCTGCCGCGCGCACACTATGTCTCGGTCCTCGCGCTGTGCGCTGCGGCCTCGGAGCTGCCTCCGGCGGGGATATTTTTGAAACAAAGAAGCGCTGATCTGGGCTTTTGTCCGTTAGGGACGCTGGCTAGGGTGCGGCGAGTCGACATGAGGGGAACAGAATGACCCATCTTTGGGTGCGCGCGGAATGCCGCGAAAATGAAGAGCGCGTGGGCTTGATGCCCGACGGTGTCGCGCAGTTGCTGGCACAAGGCATACATGTGACCGTCGAAGAAAGTGGCTCGCGGGTGATTCCCGATTCGGACTATGCAGACGTTGGTGCCGAGATCTCGAGCGAAGGCAGTTGGGTCGATGCTCCTGACGATGCGATCATTTTCGGGTTAAAGGAACTACCGGATAATGATCTTGCATTACGTCATCGACACATCATGTTCGGACACGCGTATAAAGGGCAGCCTGCTGGGCAAAGGCTGTTGGCCCGTTTCAAAGCTGATGGCGGGTCGCTTTACGACCTTGAATACCTTGAAGATGAGAACGGTCGCCGGGTTGCCGCTTTCGGGTATTGGGCGGGATATGCAGGCGCGGCGGTGTCGCTCTTGGCTTATGCGGCGCAACAGACTGGCGTGGATTGCCCAGCAGTTGACACCTGGCCCTCATCTGCCGCAATGCGCGAGGATGTGAAGACCGCCTTGTCTGGCGCGACACCGACCGCGCTTGTGATCGGGGCCTTGGGCCGGGTGGGCACCGGGGCGACTGATCTTTGTGAAGAACTCGGTCTCTCAGTTACAAAATGGGACATGGCGGAGACCGCAAATGGGGGCCCCTTCCCGGAAGTGCTTGATCACGATCTGTTTTTCAATTGCATACTGGCGCGACCGGGCACTCCGGTATTTGTGCCTTCGACCGCGTGTGACGCGGCGCGCGCTTTGCGGGTAATCGGCGACATTGCCTGCGATCCCGACAGTGATTTCTCTCCGATTAAGGTGTATGATCACGTGACCAGTTGGGATACCCCCGTCACACGGGTCTGTGACGCGCCACCGCTGGATGTGATGGCAATCGACAATCTTCCCTCGCTGATGCCACGAGAGTCATCTGAAGACTTCGCTGCACAGCTTTTGCCACACCTCATGACACTTCCGGAAATCGGAAAGGGCGTCTGGGGCCGGGCGAAGACATATTTTGACGACCATATCGAAAAGGTGACGACATGACGGTGCATTGGTGTGGAACAGGCCTTTCTTCAATTCCGGGTCTCCGACGGCTGATCCAGAATGGGCAATCTGTCACTGTCTGGAACCGAACTGTCGAGAAAGCGAAAGCGGCGGTCGGTGACTTGATCGACGACATCCGCGTGTTCGAGCCGGACGCCTTGGAGCATGCCGTCCAATCCGGCGATGTCGTGGTTTCGATGCTGCCCGGCGATTGGCACGTACAGTTGGCGGAGATGGCCATCGCCAACGGTGCGCATTTTGTCTCTTCGTCCTACATCGCGCCCGAAATGCGGGCTTTGGATGGGGCTGCCAAGGCGGCTGGCGTTGTCTTGGTGAACGAGGTTGGGCTTGACCCCGGAATCGACCATCTGATGGCGCATCACCTGGTGTCTGATTACCGCAAGAGCGCCGCGTATGATCCTGAAAACACGATATCTTTCAAATCTTACTGCGGCGGCGTGCCGAAGGTTGCAAACGCGTTCCGCTATAAGTTCAGCTGGGCCCCGGTGGGGGTGCTGAAGGCGTTGCGGTCGCCCTCGAAATCGATCCGTCATTTTACAGAACTGGAGGTCAAGCGACCCTGGGATGCGATTACGCGCTATGACGCTCCACTGCCACAGCCCGAAGCATTTGAAGTCTATCCAAACCGGGACAGCCTGCCATTTATGGCTGACTATCGGTTCGAGCCCAACTGGAAGGTCAAAGAGTTTGTCCGGGGTACGCTGCGCCTCAACGGATGGGCAGAAGCCTGGGGGGATATCTTTGCAGAGGTTGGCACAGCGGATGATGCACGTCTGACCGAAATGGCAAACGAGCTTTTGAAAGACAACGCTTATGCCGACGGCGAAGCGGACAGGGTTGTGCTGTGCGTTGATCTGCTGGTCGAGAAGAACGGCACCGCAGTTTGGCATAAAACCTATGTGATGGATGCTTGGGGTGACGCGCGTGGCACTGCAATGGCACGGCTGGTATCTGTCCCGGTATCGCTGGCCATCGAGGCTGTTTTGAACCGCGAGATTGCGCCGGGTGTCACCCCTGCCCCGCATGATCCAAAACTGGTGGCACGCTGGCTCGACGAGGTGCAGACGCTGGCGCAGCATCTGATGGTGGTGGATCACCTAGCCTAGGCGGCAAGGCGCTTTAAAGCACCTTGCCTGCTTTTTCTGAAAAGAAGAAAGCCCGTTTGATCGGGCTTACTCGCCAAATACCCGCGCGAAGATCGTATCCACATGCTTGGTGTGGTAACCGAGGTCAAACTTTTCCTCGATCTGGTCACGGCTAAGCGCGGCCACAACATCCGGGTCGTTCAGAAGCTCTTCTTTGAAATCCGTCCGATGTTCCCAGACCTTCAGCGCATTGCGCTGAACGTAACTGTAGGCGTCTTCACGGCTGACGCCGGCTTGTGTAAGCGCCAGAAGAACCCGTTGCGACATCACCAACCCCGGGAATTTATTCATGTTTTCCATCATGTTTTCAGGGAAGATCAGCATCTTGTCGATCACGCCGGTCAGACGGGACAGCGCGAAATCTAGGGTGATCGTCGCATCCGGCCCAATCATCCGTTCGACCGAGCTGTGGGAAATATCGCGCTCGTGCCAGAGGGCCACGTTCTCCATGGCGGGGATCACGGCGGACCGCACCATGCGCGCGAGCCCGGTCAGGTTCTCGGTCAGCACCGGGTTCTTCTTGTGCGGCATTGCCGATGAGCCTTTCTGGCCCATTGAGAAGAACTCAGCCCCTTCCAGAACTTCGGTCCGCTGCATATGGCGGATTTCGATTGCGATGTTCTCGATGCTGCTGGCAATCACGCCGAGTGTGGCAAAGAAAGCTGCATGACGGTCACGGGGAATGACCTGAGTGCTGATCGGCTCTGGCACGAGGCCCATCTTGTCGCACACATGCTCTTCGACGCGCGGGTCAATATTGGCGAAGGTGCCGACGGCGCCGGAAATGGCACCGGTGGCAATCTCGGCACGTGCGTCGCGCATACGGCTCAGGTTGCGATCCATTTCCGCGTAGAAGCGCGCAAACGTCAGGCCCATTGTGGTCGGCTCCGCATGAATGCCATGCGACCGGCCGATGCGCACGGTGTCCTTGTGCTCGTAAGCGCGGCGCTTCAGCGCGCCGAGCAGGTTCTCAAGATCCGCGATCAGAATGTCAGATGCCCGCACCAGCTGCACATTGAGCGTCGTGTCCAGCACATCGGAACTCGTCATGCCCTGATGGACAAAGCGCGCTTCTTCAGAGCCCACATGTTCGGCGAGGTGGGTCAGAAACGCGATGACATCGTGTTTGGTGACCGCTTCGATTTCATCGATGCGTGCAACATCGAACTCCACGTCTTTCGCCTTCCACACAGCTTCGGCGTTTTCGCGCGGTATGACCCCAAGGTCCGCCATAGCATCGCAGGCATGAGCCTCAATCTCGAACCAGATGCGGAACTTTGTGGCAGGTTCCCAGATCGACACCATTTCGGGACGGGAATAACGGGGGATCATGGATGCGATCCTTTCATCGGTTGGCTTGCGGAATTTTGTCGCTCTCCTAGACTGCCCGCCGATGCACGACAAGAGAGGCCAACCGGAATGAGACGCTTTACCCTGACCGGCAATAGGTTTTTGGCGGTCTGATGTCGAGATCCGGGCCGTTTTTGCAGAATTTTATCGGGCTCTGGTCGGTATCCCGCGTGATATCCGATCATTTTTCAGCGTCGACGGGTACGTTTCACGGGACCGCGTGTTTTACCGCTGCAAAACATGGTCTGGCCTATATCGAAACGGGGAAGCTTCAGCTTGCCGGGCAGCCCCCCTTTCATGCGGAACGGCGGTATCACTGGCATCAGGATGAAAACGGCTTGCATGTCAGCTTTGACGATGGACGGCCTTTCCACAGCTTTGATCCAGATAACCCCGAGGCGTCACATTGGTGCGATCCGGATACCTATGAGGTAACCTATGAGTTCGACGATTGGCCGCATTGGCGCACGATTTGGAACGTTTCGGGACCGCGTAAAGCCTATCAAATGATCACCGAATATGCTCCCATGCGGAACGAAGGCGGGTAATTTTTGCCAAATTCGGATCTCGTGCTACCGTTGACGCACCCAAAACAGGAGACAGACTGATGACCATCAAGACACTTCTGACCACCGCTGCGCTGACACTTGCGTCTGCCACGGCAAGCTTTGCGGCCTGCTCGGGCCACGAAGAGGCGTCGATGACATGCGCATCTGGCACGGAGTATGACGCGGAAACCAACACTTGCAAAGTTGTCAGCGGCTGACTGCCAATAAGACGACTTTGGTGAGGACGGCCGTATCGGCCGTCTTTTTTTTGCCCGGCCCATGCTGCATCGCACATTCACACATATGATGACGCTTTCTTAACCCGTCAGGTCTAATCCCAAAGCACCACGACGGAGATAGCGCCATGACGCAATTAACCACGCTCGCCACACATGCCGCGGCTTCTCCGCCAGCCGTTCCAAGGCCACATCTGTCTCGTCGGGCCAAGGCAGCGATCATTGTGCAATTTATTCTGAAGGAAGGCGCCGATGTGCCCCTAACTGCGCTGCCTGAAGACCTGCAAATTCAGCTGACACAGCTTTTGGGCGAGATGCGCTATATAGATCGTGGCACGATGCAAACGGTAATTGCCGAATTCGCCGACGAATTAGACGGCGTTGGCTTGTCCTTTCCGGGTGACATCGCGGGAGCTTTATCGGCGCTTGATGGCAAAATCAGTGCACAATCCGCCGCCCGCTTGCGAAAAGAGGCGGGGGTTCGGCAGATCGGTGACCCTTGGCAACGTCTTGCTGCCCTACCCCTCGCGCGACTGCAGGAATTCGTGACGCTTGAGTCGCTCCAGATTGCTGCGGTCTTGGTTTCCAAACTCGACGTCTCGAAAGCCGCCGAGTTGCTGAGCAGTTTGCCGGGCGATGTCGCAAGACGGGTCACCTATGCCATGTCTATGACGGATGCAGTGACCCCGGACGCTGTGGAAAGGATCGGTCTCAGCCTTGCCGCGCAGTTGGACGCGGAGCCGCCCAAGGCGTTCAACGGTGAGCCCTCTGAACGGGTTGGCGCCATTCTGAACTTTTCCCGCGCGAGCACACGCGATGATCTGCTCACGTCGCTTGACCAAGACGATAAAGGATTTGCGGAACAGGTGCGGAAGTCCATCTTCACCTTCGCACATATTCCTGCACGGATGGACCCAATCGATGCGCCCAAGATCACGCGCGATGTCGATCAAGATACGCTTGCAACAGCAATCTCCGGTGCCACAGCAGAAGCTGACATCAAGAGTGTAGATTTCATTTTATCAAACATATCCAAACGTATGTCAGACAATCTTAAAGAAATGTCTGAAGACCTGAACGCCGTTTCTCCAAAACAGGCAGAAGCAGCGATGGCAAAAATTGTCAGCGCTATTCGTGACCTTGCCGACAATGGCGAGATCACTCTGCAAACACCATTGAACCCCGATGATTAGGTCTTGATCACTGATCCGCTGGCTTTGCGAAATACAAAGCAGCGGTCTCTGCGGATGGTCAGCCACATCACAGTTCCGGGTTTGGGAAGAAACACGTTTGGCACAGTCGCGCGGATCAGGCTTTGATCGTGATCCATACGGAACTCAACGAGGCTTTCCGAACCCATGAACCGCGCCCGCTCGACCACCCCGCGTGCAGGCGCGCCAGCCAGAGGCGTTGGGTTTGGCCCTTTGCCGTGCCGGTCAAAGTCGATTCCGACATGCTGGGGTCGGAAGACAATCTCAACCGCTTCACCGTCCGGCACGCCTGGGGCGAGAAACTGTCCAAACGGCGTATCAGTCAGCGCCCCCCGAACAGTACCGGTCAGCAGATTGATGTCTGAGAAAAACGCGACGGCCGCTTTATCTGCGGGCGCGTTATAGATGTTGTACGGCGCACCGCGCTGCACAATCTTGCCGTCGCGCATCAGAGCGATTTCATCGGCCATGCGCATCGCCTCTTCCGGTTCGTGCGTGACCAGCAAGACAGATGTTCCCTCCTCCTTAAGCAGCGCCAGCGTTTCATCGCGAATGCCGTCACGCAGACGGTTGTCCAGACCCGAGAAAGGCTCGTCCATGAGCATGATCGACGGACGCGGCGCGATCGCCCGGGCCAAAGCGACACGCTGCTGCTCTCCCCCGGAAAGCTGATGGGGGTATTCGTTTATGTAGTGCGCAAGACCAACGCGTTCGAGCAACTCACCCACACGCGGCAGCTTGTCTTTGCGCGATCCCTTGAGGCCAAAGCCCACATTATCGCCCACCGTCAAGTGTGGAAAAAGCGCAAAGTCTTGAAAAATGAGACCGATAGACCGGCGTTCTGGCGGCACACGATAGACCGTATCGCAGATCAGGTGGCCGTCCACATAGATCGAGCCGCTGGTCTGCGTATCCACGCCTGAGATGATCCGAAGCGTGGTGGACTTGCCGCAACCTGAAGGCCCAAGAAGACAGGTCACATGACCGGGCTGGATCGCCAGAGAAACGTCGTCCACCACGCGCTTGCCGTCATAGTCGCGCACGATATTGCGTATCTCGAGCCGGGGATGGGTGCCGGTCACTGCTGCCTCATCAGTTTTCCGAGTAAAAGTATCGGATTAGCTCATGTCAGGTAGCAGCCAGACTGCACAACGGCAACCCCTCAGGATCGAGTCGTACCATCTCCGACAACGATGTATTTGAAGCTCGTCAGTTGTTCCGCTCCAACCGGGCCACGCGCATGCATTTTTCCGGTTGCGATACCGATCTCGGCCCCCATACCAAACTCGCCACCATCCGCGAATTGGGTCGACGCGTTGCGCATCAGGATCGCACTGTCGATCCGTTCAAAGAAGGTCTCGGCGGCAGCGTCGTCTTCTGTCAGAATACAATCTGTATGGTTCGAACTGTAGGTGTTGATGTGCTCGATCGCAGCATCGAGATCGTCAACCACTTTGGCCGCGATGATGCTGTCGAGGTACTCACACCCCCAATCAGCATCGCTGGCTGCCACGCTCCCTTCGATGGCACGCAGCGTTTCATCCGCCCGCACTTCGACACCCGCCTTGAGCAGGGCCTTGATGACGCCCTGCCCGATTGTGTCGACCACATCCTTGTGGATCAGCAGGCACTCTGCAGCGCCGCAAATGCCTGTACGACGGGTCTTGGCATTCAGGATCACATTTAGAGATTTGACGGGGTCCGCATCCTTGTCGACATAGATGTGCACAATCCCTTCGAGATGCGCGAAGACAGGAACTCGCGCTTCCCTCTGAACCAGGCCAACCAGACCTTTGCCGCCACGCGGTACGATGACATCAATGAAATCCGTCATGGTGAGCATTTCACTGACCGCCGCGCGGTCGCGGGTCGGAACAAGTTGAATCGAGTCCGAAGGCAAGCCCGCCTTGACCACGCCATCTACCAGACATTCGTGGATCGCGCCGGAAGAGTGGAAGCTTTCGGAACCACCACGGAGGATCACCGCGTTCCCAGCCTTGAGGCACAGTGCACCGGCATCTGCTGTGACGTTGGGGCGGGACTCATAGATCACGCCGACCACACCTAGGGGCGTCCGGACCCGTTTGATGTGAAGACCCGAGGGGCGATCCCACTCGGTCATCACCGCGCCCACCGGATCCGTCTGTTCAGCAACCGCGCGCAACCCATCGACGATGCTGCGAACGCGGTCCTCATTCAGAAGGAGCCGGTCCATCATAGCGTCGCTGAGGCCTTTTTCGCGGCCGTATTCGAGATCCTTCGCATTGGCCTCGATAATTGCAGCGCGGTTTGCCCAGACGGCATCCGCCGCGCCGATCAGCGCCGCCCGTTTCCGCTCAGCAGACGCAAACGCCAGTTCCCGGGCGGCGGCCTTGGCGCGCACACCGATGTCATGCATGAGAGCGGGAATGTCTGTCAGGTCTTTCATCGGTACAGCCTTTTCAGAAGTCGGAAGTGCATATTTTTGAAAAGAAGAAGCAGATCAGATCGCCATATCGTCGCGGTGTATTACCACGGCGCGGCCTGGATAGCCTAGAATTTCCTCGATTTCGGCGGAGTTGTGGCCTTTGATCGCCTGCGCTTCGGCCGCGGTATAGCGGCTGAGCCCCATGCCCAGTTCGCGCCCCGTCGCGTCCTTGATCGTCACCGGGTCGCCCCGGCCAAAAACACCGTTCACCGCCACAATGCCCGGTGGAAGCAGAGATCTGCCGCGCTGAAGCGCGTGTGCAGCCCCGTCATCTACCGTCAAGGCGCCGTGAGGTTTCATTGCCAGAATCCAGCGTTTGCGCGCAGCATGCGGGTCTAGCTGGGGTGTGAACCATGTGGCACGCGCGCCGTCCTCGAGCGCCTTGAGAGGATGAAGGCGTGAGCCTTCGGTGATCGCCATCGCACAACCAGACGCCGTGGCCGTCTTGGCAGCCATAAGTTTGGTCTTCATACCGCCTTTTGACAGGCCAGAGCCAGCATCGCCCGCCATCGCCTCGATTTCGGGCGTGATGACGTCAATGACAGGGAAGAACTCTGCAGTCGGATCAATATGCGGATTGGCGCTGTAAAAGCCGTCCACGTCCGACAGCAGAACCAATTGATCGGCGCCAACCGTCGCCGCCACCTGTGCGGCAAGGCGATCATTGTCGCCGTAGCGGATTTCGTCTGTGGCGACAGTGTCGTTCTCGTTGACGATGGGTATGACGCCAAAGCCGATCAGCGTCTCTAGAGTCGCACGGCTGTTCAGATAGCGTCGACGGTCAGCGCTGTCTTCCAATGTCACGAGCACCTGCGCGGTGGTCAATCCATGAGGATCCAAAGCCTCTTCATACGCGCGGGCAAGTCGGATTTGCCCCACTGCCGCTGCGGCCTGCGACTGTTCGAGCGGCAAAACCGTGGGCGGAAGGCCCAAGACGCCACGCCCCAGCGCAATGGACCCGGAGGAAACAAGAATGACATCAGAGCCTCGCGCCTTGATCCCCGCGACGTCATCGGCCAGCGACAAGAGCCAGTCGCGGCGCAACGAGCCATTGGATTTGTCGACCAGAAGCGCCGATCCGATTTTCACAACCAGC
>QCWH01000054.1 GCA_003149565.1 Marivita sp. XM-24bin2
ACCTGCCTTGGGGCATCGTAGATGGCTTCAAATGTTTGCCGCTTCTCCCAATCGTCTTTCGGTGGCTGGCTGAGGGGGAATTCTACGACGTCGCTGACGTCATTGACCCATTTCCCCACGGTAGAACGTGTCCTCTGCACAACGCCGAAACCGTGCTGTCATTGATAGGAGGCTGGATCGAAGACTATAACGAAAACCACCCACGCAGCGGCCTGAAATGGAAATCGCCCCGCGAGTTCATCAGAGCCAAAACCCAAACCCCTTAGGTGTCCGGTGAAACGGGGGCTAAATCATCTGTTGTCCCGGCGGACCTGCGATGCTGATTCCGACCGAACGCCTTTCTAGCCCATTTCGGCACAGTCATCTGGACCTGCCAGTTCCCGCTCTTCTTCCGTTGGACTAGCGTTGCGGGATGCCACTCTAACGTCTTCACACACACCTCCGTAATGTCACGAATAATGACATCCGCAGTGCGTACCCTGATGGGTAAGCCCTTGAATCATGGAAAATCGAGGGTGAAGAGGTCAATGGAGGCGAGTACCAGAGCCGCCTCCGTGTAATCATGTGGTGCAACGTGTCACGCAATGCCTGAAAAATAAGGGAAAAACGGTATTTCAATGTCCATATCAGTAACATAAAGTAACCCTCAGTGAAAATTTATGGCGGGCTGGAAGGCGGGTCGCATGCCAAGGGAAACAAAGACACTCAGCCCGCTTGCGGTCAAACGTCTAACCGCCGGAGTCCATGCTGTAGGAGGCGTACCGGGTCTTCATCTGCAGGTTCGTGAGACCGGCGGGCGCTCTTGGATTCTGCGCGCGACCATCGGCGGGCGGCGTCGCGAGATGGGCCTCGGTCCATATCCTGAGGTGGGTCTGGCTGAAGCAAGGGCCGAGGCCGTCCGAATGCGCGCCATTATCCGCTCGGGCCGTGACCCCATCGCCGAAAGAAAAGAAATGCGGGCGGCGCTCGCCAGTGCCTCCCGTCAGACCAAGACCTTTTCCGACGTTCTTGATGAATACGCTGCAGAGAAGCTCCTGGAGCTCAAAGAGGCCAAGTACCGGTCCCAGTGGGTGGCGTCAGTCAAGAAATACGCGCTCCCGGTCCTCGGAGACCTTCCTATTAGGGAAGTCGGATTCGAGGAGGTGCTGCAGGTCTTGAAGCCGCTGTGGACCGAGAAAACGGAGACCGCGACCAAATTGCAAGGTCGTCTGTACAAGCTCATCGGGTTCGCTACGGTCAAGGGTTACCGCGAAGGCGATAACGCGGCTCAATGGAAAGGTAACCTCGCCCTCGTCTTACCCAGTCCTTCACAAGTGTCAGACGGCGAGAATTACCCTGCGCTTCAACTCGGGGATGTTGGAAGGTGGTGGAGTGACCTTAAGGGCCGGGAGGGAATGGGCGCACGTGCCCTAGAATTTCAGGCGATGACGGTCTCCCGGTCCGGCGCGATCCGGTTCGCGACATGGGACGAGATAGATCTTGATATGCGGATATGGACGATCCAGCCAGGGAGAAAGGCGTCAAAGCTAAAAGCGAAAAGCCAGGGTGGGCGACCACACAAGGTTCCGCTCACGCCTGATATGGTTTTGCTGCTAAAAGACCTTCCGCGGTTCGAGGACAACCCGTTGATTTTTCCCGCACCCAGAGGCGGCGCTCTTTCCGATGCGACGCTCGGAAAGGTGATGAAGGCGATGCATGCCGCCGATATCCGCCACGGCGGGCCCGGATTTCTGGACCGTGATACGAGAAAGCCAGCTGTGCCTCATGGGCTTCGTTCGACTTTCCGCACGTGGGTCTCCGACCACACGGACTATGATCGCGACATGGCCGAGGTGGCGCTTGCCCACAGGGTGGGCAGCAAAGTGGCGCAAGCCTACGATAGATCGGATCGTATCGAAAAAAGAAGAGAGATGATGGAACGATGGGTGACCCTTCTGAAAACCGGCGCGTAATCGGCTACCAGGAGGCCGTAGATTTCGCCTACGAGGCGCTCGAAGAGGTCAGCACCTTCCCGGCTGAGGTCGAGAGGCCAGCGGCCTCAGTGCTTCATTTCTGTGAGAACGGCGACGACGCCTCACTACAGGCGGTAATACGAGCCGCAGAGACGCAAGCTTTATCGTTCGACGCGTTATCTCGGGCTGCTGGCCTGATACTTGAAAGAGGCGAGCCGCTCCCTTCTCCGCTGGCTGTATGGACGGCCCGGCGGCTTTCGGAGCAGGTTGAGCGGCCAAAGATTCCGGCCCGGTTTAAGCGCGGGTGGCCCGGGGAGAACCAAGAGCGCGACCTGCTCATTTATGACCTTGTCACCACGTTCCGTGATTTCGGCCTTACCGCTACAAGAAACGATGAAAATAAAATCAACGGGTTAAGCGGCTGTGATGCTGTGGCGGAGGCCATGTCAAAAAGGGACCTGACCCCGAACACATTTCGAGGGATCAAGGCTGTCTACCTCCGTGTCAAGCAAAAGTACGCCGCCGGAAAACGCCCAGGTCTCGGTGTGTCCGTGACCAGTGAGCTGATAAAGGACACGATCCTAAAGTGATCGTGTGAATATTCGTCTGCATCCGTAACACAAAGGGGTGCAGCACATGTATCTGACCGACAAACAGGTCGCCGCGCGTTTTAATGTCTCCCGCCAGTGCGTCTGGCGCTGGGTCAAAACGAAAGACTTCCCCCGTCCGTATAGCCTGTCTCCTGGCTGTACGCGCTGGAAGCTCTCCGACATCGAAGAATGGGAACCGGGCCGCTCTCAAGCGGCTGCTGCCTGAACGTAACAGGCCCCGGCGCGCCGCCGGGGCCTAGAGCCGTCAGGTGCCAGCCTGACTAAGCGAAACGGTCCGAACCCCCGCCTCGATCACCTTCAGGAATTATGGCGGAACACTCTCGGACAGTCAACGGAACGAGACTGTCATGTCGAATGCCAACCTTACACCCGGCGCTGAAAGCACGCCTGCCAAGACCTCGGAAGAGGTCGTTCTGAATCCCTCCAGCCCCCCGTATAGTAACACGGGGGGCGCTTCGCGGACCCTCAAGCCTAAGTCCCTGAGGATTAACCCGAATACAGGAAACGCCACCCTCGAAAACGGGTGCGGGACTGAAGCGGATGTGCCTCAAACCACCCCGGGGGCGCGCAAGAAGCGTGCAAGCCGCGCTAAGGCAAACTCACCCGAGATGCAGGCTTTCCTCGCCCAGTGGTTCTTCGACTATATGTCGCTGACGATCCCGAACTCGGTCACCGGAAAAGGCCAGAGGGAACCTGGTGAAAAGGGCGATGCCGAGGTCGCTGGCGCTGAAGCCACCCTGTTTGCCTGGGCCGTGAAGTCGGACCTCCATGAACAGCGGCTCGGTCGTGGTGCGGACGGTTTCCCCGGCGCGTGCCATCTCGGAAGCGACCCGAACGGTGAGCGTCAGGCCACTATCCGCATCGGCCACAAGACCGTCATGCCGAACCTCGACATCCCGGGGGGTGATGGAGCCTGCGCGGTTCTCGCGGTTTCCGCACTCACCGATCTCGGGCCTGTCCTCGTCGCACGCGCAGATGTGTCTTGGGACCACTCCAAGGCGGGTCTTTTCGACGAACTCCTCGACTATGCCCGACAGGCGTCGGCAGGCAAGTCGATGAAGGCCCCCCGCTTAATCGAGTCCGATACGGGTCGAACCTTCTACTGGGGGAAGGGGGAGACCACCGTAAAGGTTTACCAAAAAGACCTCGAGAGGGTCGCACGCGGCAGGCTGAGCGCTGAAGAGGCTGACCAGGACCTCGTCCGGACTGAATTCACGTTTCGCCCGAAGAAGGGCCGCAAGGCAGGGTATGCGATCAAGGCCCGTGAAGAGGGACCCGGCGCTCTGCTCGGTTCCGTTCACTGGGTACGCAAGATGATCGCATTCATCGCTGAGATCACTGATCAGGCAGAGGACACCACGCTCGCGGTTACCCGTATCCAGAGTACCCCGGACCCCCGTACGATCTGGGATAAGGCTGAGCATGGTCTTCAGCAGTATGCCCGGACCTTCTGCCGCGCGGCGGCGGCCCGGATCGTGCATGACGAGTTTGACGGCGACTACCGCGCCGCGACCATCGCGCCCGAGTTGTTGCTCGACGCGACCCTCGATTTCGTGAGCGGTGCTCTGGCGGACGCTGCGCATGACGTGATCACGGCGCAGGGTTTGGACGCGGTTCGGGAGGTCGAGGAAGAGGCGACGCGTCTTCGGCTCCGCCTGAACGACTGGATCGAGCGCCAAGCCGCAGAAGCCGACGACGCCCGCTCCAAGCTGCTTGAATATGTCGAAGACATGACGGCCCTGCGCGGGGCTCCCACCGCAACCGAGAAGGAGGCCGCGTGATGGGCGTTCTGCGCAAACAGCTTTCTGCCGTGGTCTCGCCCAAGGTGAAGACCGTCACCGATGCTGGTCCCGATGAGGATAAAGGACGTGGAAACCTGACCTGCCTCCTGTTCGAGACAGGCGACGATGCGGCCGTTAAGCCGTCGATCATCCGGCTTCCGAGTGCGCTCCCCCCTCCGCCGAGCGACGGAGACCTGGTGGCCTGGCTGCACGGTAGGCCGTCCACCCCGGCGGGCTATGCTGTCCGCTCCGGCCTTCTCGATAGCTGCTCTCCGGTCGATCTTTTCGAGATCGAGGCCGAGTTGCTGGCCGCTGGGTCGCTTCCCCACTACATGCGGGTCCTTTCGCCCGTGTCGGACGGTGCCGAGGACGCCGCGTGGTGCGCTCGTCTGGGTCGCGACCTGGGCCGGTACACGCACACGCATGTGGTCGCCGTAGAGGCGTTCGCGGCCTCATTCCGCCGTACCCTGTCATCCCTCCACCCTGACCGGGCTGACGTCCTGAGGGCCGCTGGAGCGGTTCTCAGCGTCACGGAGCCGCTGGCTGAGGCGGTGGCAAGCCTCCTCGACGCGGAGCAGGAGTTCATCTCAGACGGACCCAGCGAGGCAACCGGTCCTGCTCAGAATCTCCTCGGGGCTCCGTGGCCGCGCGGTGACCTGAGCCGCCCCTGCTCGCTGGACCGAGCCGTTCATATCCACCTCCTCGGCTGTGTCCCGCTCGGTGAAGCTATGCGCCAAGCTTTGTACGAATTCCGGACTGCTCAGGCGGTCCGGGTCATGGGGCTCGACGCCAGCTTGATCGTGAGCGCGCGCTTCGAAGCTGACCCCGGCGCGTTCTTCACCGCTCTGACCGCCCCGATGAAGGAAGACGCCGATGTGTGATTATCAGAAGAAGGCCAAGGAGGCCACGGGTTCCATGGATATGGGGCGGCACGGCTGGTCCCCGGGCGGGTCTCCTCTCACCTGGACCGGTCGACCCGTTTCGCCTGCGGAGTGGGCCAAGCTGTCGACCTGGGAGAAGCATGGGCCCGATGGCCGCCTGTGGTGCGGCTGCTGTGGAGCATGGGTCGAGGCGGAAACTGCGCTCGCCCACCCGTCGCTTCCTGCGGCGCTCGTCGCGGCAGCCTTCATGATTCAGGCGATTGAATCGGGTGAAGCTGTGCCCGGGTCCGCCGAGCTTTCCGCCATCGCGCTCGGGGACTTTTCCTACTCTTTTAAGGTCTGATTCAACCACCCGGTTGGCGGCGTGCCGCCGAACCGGGTGTTTCAAATCGGCCCGGGAGGTCAGGGGGCTGGCTGGTCCTCTCGACACGGGAGTTCATCCTAGTGGCTGACCGGGCGCGTTTCGCCTGGTCAACAATCGCCTCGACTGACCAAGGGGACCCGTCATCGTCGTGAAGACAGGCCAGCTGAGTATCCTCAGCTGGGGCCGGATATTCCTCGGCCAACCGCCGGATCAACCCACGCGCCGCCTCACCCAGGGCCCCAGGGACAGCGATCCGCTCCACTTCGGACCCGGTCAGTGTCGCGCCGAAACCGTCACACCAGCGAAGCCAGGTAGCGGCCCGTCGGCAGGCCAGTTCATCGAGTGGGTCGTCGGCGGCCTCCGCCGCCGCGATCAGGAACGCCATAGCTTGCGAGTTTTTCATCCGGCTCTCCCTAGATTATTCGGAGCATGAGCAAAGCGACGACGCTCCCCGCTCCGATGAAGCCCCCTGCCAGCCCGGCCAGCGCGGCGGTGAACCGGACCTCGCGCGCAATAGTCTCGGCTCGGATCACCGGGTCGGTGAGCGCGGCCCGTACGCGGCGGATCGCGCCGTCGATATCGGTTTCCAGCCGAACCGCGATACCTTCCTTCTCCCGCTTGGCGATGGCCAGTGCGGTCCGGTCATAGCCGAGAACGGCCTTCTCAAGCGCGGCGGTGGCCTCAGCTAGGCGCGCCCGGACGGCCTCCTGTGCCTCTATCATGTCCCCGGCATAGTTGATGAACCTTCTGAGGTCATCGCCGTCATGTGGGTGATTGCTGGGCGGGCGAGGTGCTTCATCGGCGCTGGGTTTCCGGATGCGTGCCATAGGGGCCTCCTCTGCTAGAGACGGGGCAGGCCGGACAGCCGTGGCGCGGCGCGGCGGGGCCGGAGCGATGGCTTAAGGTTATGCGTCAATATCGGTCGTAGTGCCGCCGCCAGAACATGCCCGGCGCTAAGGGGAGCGCGCCGCGAGTTCTTAGCACGGCTGTGCGCGAGAGCAGCGAGCGACTGTTTGCGTGCCTCAGGATCGCGCCCAAGGCGTCGGCGCAGGGAGGTCAGGGTTGCCCCCCGATCCACTTTTCCCGCCGCCACGCGCTCCCCGTTCGGCCCGAGCAGAAGGGCCCCGGACCCGCGACCTTTCTGGACGACCTCAAACCGCCAGCCTGCGCTCCGGACACCTTGATGCAGGTCGGCCCAGGAAACGGCGTGCAGAAGGGCGCGGCGTACCCGGTCTGGAACCTGGTGCTGCCGCGGGTCGCGCGAGGTCCGGTGCCCAGCCATGCGCTTCCCCGTCGAGGGTACTGGCGCGTTGCGTCCCGCAACCGGAGCCCAGCCACGCTCGTCCTCGATCTTCCGGAGGGCCGCCTCGACCCGTGCGTAGCTCTGGCTGTCTGATGCGGCCTTACCGTCCGGTCCGACCCGGTTCGCCATGACATGAATGTGCCGGTTGTCGGTGTCGTCATGTGCCACGATCACGGCTTGATGACCCTTCAATCCGAGGGCCATCAGCACCCGGCGCGCGTCGGTACACATCTGGTCATTCGTGACTGGCTCGCCCAAGGCGTAGCTGAGGGACAGATGCAAAACCGGTCGCGTTGTCCGGCGGGACGTGACGGCGGCGATGGACATTTCGTGCGCGGCAGCCACCGCGTTGTCGGACGCCAGATTATCGAAGGCCAAGACATGTCCGCGCCCGCCCTTCGTCAGGTAGCGGGCAAGGCCGGTGAACGACTCACCCTTGCGTAGCTTCCCGATCATCACCGCGATCCTCGCCGTGACGTATGCGATGTCCGACGGCGGGTGCCGTATCTCGTGACAGGGCGGGCGAACAGACCCGCAAACAGGGCCGTCAGGCCGGTGGAGACAAACGCGATGCTCCGGACCGTGGTGGTGTTGCGTCTCATGTGGACCCTCCTTCGAGTTGTGTGGCGATACTGAGAAGCCGTTCTCGCGCGGCTGCCACGGCCCGGACCTCAGCCGCCGAAAACGTCTTCGAGGTGTTCCCGATCTTCGCGATCTGGTTCAGGATCGACCCAGTTCGGTTCAACGCCGCGACGGCCTCTACGGTGACGCCCGTGGCTCGCGGGCGGGGCGGCTTCTGGGTGAGAAGGAACGTCCGAACAAAACCGGACAGGGGCATGGCGACCGTTTCCGCCATACCCACGACGTGGTTCCACTCGTCGTCATCCAGATAGATTTTCAGAATATTCTGTCTCATCGCCCCGGTCCGGACCGTTAAATTTTCGGAGCCGAAGGCGACTATCGGAGCCCCCGGCGACCCTCGCGCCAGCGCAGTTTTCGGGCCCGGAACGGGTCTGAAAACATTGCTTGCTGATCCCTTCCTCTCTATATGGGGTAATATGATACCCCAATCAAGTCTTAAGTCCCTCCGGGACCTTCCGTTTCTCGGTCTGCTGCCCGGGCCGTGGACCCGGTCCAGCCTCCGTTTCCGGAACCGGGCCCGTCTAAAAATCTGGGCGGCAACGGGAATGCCGGTCCGTTTAGGGATCGCGTCCGGACTGGAGTTTCGGGGCGGCGGTTCGCTCGCTCTCGACGCCGCGTTCGCCGAGAACGTGATCTGGATCGGCGAGGGGGTATTCGGGCGAGAAGACTGGGAGGCGCAAGCGGAATGGCTCCTGCGCCATGAAATCCTTCACGCGAAGATCGCCATCGCTCACATGGCGACGCGGTCCAGAACCGGAAAGCGCCGGTATGAGCTGCTGATCGACGCCGCGTCCGATGCGGCCCTGTTCATTCATACGCTTCCAGCGCTGCGGGACCTGTCAGCGCTACTGATCTCGTATCGGGAAAACGGGCTCGACGATGTCGAGGAGGGACTGGTCCGGTACATTCAACTCATCGACGCAGGCGACGGAGTCCCGGTTACACTGCCGCTCCTTCGGGCCCGACGGGTCTTGAATGCCCCCTGGGGCCTGTCCCCGCTGACCATCTTCCGGACCCTCATCTGGCTTCCGGTCTGCGGCTGGACGGCCCGGCGCTCATCGTGATGCTGACAGGTGCCGGTTTGCCATGACCGGTTTGCACCCCCAAGGCTCACAAGAGCTTGGGCAACTGCGTCGGGATGTCAGACATCAAGATCAGCTTACAGTCCATCACCTCGCCCGTGCTCTGAAGTTGAAGCTGACCGGCGGGGACGGCGGTATCCCATCGGAATTCATCAGACAGAAGATCGAGCACCGCGCGCTTGTAGTCAGTGTCGGGGTTCTGAAGGTGATCCCCTTTCGTCTCAAGGGCGACGATCCGTCGGTCCGCCTTGTCGCGGGACAAGGCGAAGATAAAATCCGGGTAGATGCGCCCGCGCTTCCACCCCTGAAGCCCATACTGGGACTTCGCTACGTTCCGGTGCCACCACCGGATCGTCCGAGCCTCGTCCAGCATCACCGCGACCCCGCGCTCGTCGGTGTTCAAGTCCGCTTCATAGAAAGGGGCGAACAAGCTCGCCTTCACCGGAGACCCATCACTTCCGGCGAGGACGCGGGACCCGGCGGGCTCCATCGTTGTTGCCGTCGGCGGCATTTTCCAGTTTCGCCCGTCTAGGCGAAGCCTGAACTGGATGCGGCCAGCTTGAACGTCGGCCCGGAACAGGGCCTCGGCCCGCGCGGTCCGGTCAGCGTCCAGGCCCTTCCGCAAAGTGTCGACGATAAGCCCGGACAACCGTCCGATCTTCTCATCGTCAAATCCTCGGTTCCTGAGCGCCGCCGTCATACCCCCGACGATGTCACGCGCGACAAAAGGGTTGGGGACCAGGTCCGAGATGACCCGGACCGCATAAGACGGGTCGAAGGCACGGTCCTCCGCGACCGGAGACGCCGACTTACCCGCGACGATCTTCGACCCATCATCCGAGAGCCCGATGCGCTGCATCTGGGCGGCCACCTCCTGGGCGTTATCGGGTATCAGGGCAGCGACCGGACCGGGGTCGAAGCCACGCCAGTCTAGCCGGGCCAGAAGGTCGGTTTCATAGTCAAGGTCACGGGCCTCATCACCTTCGGTCCACAGGACCCGAGGCAGGTAGATGTCCAGTTTCTCGAACCCCTGACGTCTGGGGATGGGGCGCGCGATCCGGTCCTGTCCGCCGCTGCCGCCACCGCCGGTCACCTCGATCACCAGATCGGCAAGCCCGTCGCTCTCGAGCCCCTGCTTGATCGCGGCGATGACGCGCCCCGTGTCGGTGTGGTGGGTGATGACGTGACACTCATCCAGCAGGTCAACGCCGGTCTTCGTGGCGTAGGGTTGGCGCAGTATGCGGCCTACAAGCTGGGTCATCGCGGAGAGGTTCGAGCTCGCCGCTAGCGAGCACAGCACGTAAGCGAAGGGGCAGTCCCAACCCTCCTGAAGGGCCGCTTTCGTGATGATAACCCGGACTCGGTTTGTCTCTGACAGAAGGTCTAGGTTCTCCGGCTGAGACAGGTCGTTCTGTTCCGAAGTTTTCACCGCGATTTCAGGATCATCGAACCCGGCTGCCTTAAGCCAATCGCGCACGTCCTCGGCGTGAATGTGGGTGCCGTCCCGCTGGTCCTTCCCGGTCCGTTCGACCTGGACCAGGAGGATCGGGCGGATGTAGCGCCCGGTGTCGCCCTGGTGGGCAGTTGCGGCCCGCTGCAACAAGCCCAACCGGTCCACCGCCGCGTTCAGCGTAGCCTTCCAGTCGTCCCCCTGCCGCGCCTCCAGGTTCAGCGGCATCTTGATCATATCTTCCTGATGCAGTTCGCGGCCTGTCACCTCGACCAAGAGGTTTGCGAGCCGGTCCGGCGCGCCGTTCCGGCCAGCCACGTCCTTGGGGGTGGCGGTCAGTTCGAGGACGAAGATCGGGTTGAATCCGTAAAGAGTCTCGAACGCCAGCGCTGAGGTCGCCTTCTGCCCCTCGTCCATGACTACGACGGGCCGGATCAGGCGCAAAGCGTTCCCCAAGCTGTCCTTCACCATCCGCCCGAAATCGTCATAGAAGTCCAGGTTCGGGACTGCTTGAAGCTGAGCTTCATGTGCCTGCTGTTCACCCTCCGGCGGGAAAAACCCGTTTACGTCCCCCCGGTCCCGGAACATTTTCAACGTCTCTTTATTCTGCCGGTTCCCGGACTGAAGCATGAGGAGCATGACGCAAAGGTGACCCTTGACGTCCATTTCATGAAGGTGATCCGTCTTTTCCATGATCCGGGTCCGGTTCGCAGAAACCCGGTCCAGCGCCTGACGATAGGGATGATCCCGGTCCTTCAGGTGCGCTAGGGTCTGGGTATAGATCGCCTCGTTCGGGACAATCCACAGGACAAACCCGGTGTTCCGGCCTAGGTAGCCCCCGAAGATGCGGCTAAGGGCGTTCACGGCCAGATAGGTCTTCCCGCCGCCGGTAGGGACCTTGAGGGTCGCGTTCGGCACCACGCGCCCGATACCGTCGAACCGGGGGGAGAACGGCTTGTCCGCGCGTGATGCGGGCAAACGGCCCTCGGCCTTCATCTGCGTCCAAGCCTGCTCCGCGAAATCGACCGGCTTCATCCCTGCCGCAGCGTCCCCGAGGGCCTTCAGGGCCTCGACCTGCGCGTCGTGCGTCGCCTTCCCGACCTTCAGCTTGTCGAGGTAAGTGTCGAGTGTGTCCAGCACACGGGCCTGATAATCGAGCGCCTTCATGTCAATCGCGCTCCACCCGGTAGAGGGCGAAGGGCAGCGGGGCGAAATCGATCTTCAGGGCCTGTTCGTCCAACATCTTCCGGCTGACGTGCCGGGCCGGGGCGAAGACGACATGCCGCTCGTCCGGCGCGGTTCCGGCCATCGTCCGGGCCCCGGACAGGGTCAACGCGGCCTCGGGGGTCTTCAACCAGTCCAGGTCCGGGCGATAGATCAGCCAGACATGGACCGGGCCGTCCGGGGCCTCGGCCCGGCCAAGATAGCTCCGGTCCGGATCGGCGAGTGCTGGGTCAAAGACCCTGTTCGTCGCCATGTGGAACAGGACCCCGCCAAGGGCGGTCCAGGCCGGAAGGGTCTCGCCGGTCAGGATTTTATCCAGCTCAATCGGTGCGCCTAGGGTACAGTAAGTGAATTCGCCGCCCAGCCCCTCGGCCCGGTCCTTCACCTTCTTCTCGCCGGTCACGATCAGCTCGCCGTCCTTCACGGTCTTCTTGATGCTGTCGTATTCGTGACCGTGTAGGTTCTCGATCTTCTCGACCTGTTCGGTCAGCTTGTCCGCCTTCTTGAGCTTCGTCCATGTAATTTTCTCACGGAGGAGCTCGGTGCTCTGGGTTCCGGTGAAGTCGTACCCGGTCATGACCCGCCGGACCCGCTCGGCGGTGAGCCGGTCCGCGTAGCCCTCCATCTCGACCAGGATAAAGCGCCGGTTCCCGCCGTCCCGCTTGTTCGCGTCTAGGACCGCGTGGGCGGTGGTGCCGGACCCAGCGAAGGAATCGAGCACGAGTGAATTTTTGTCGGTCGCGAGTTCTAGGACTTTTCGGATAACTTGAACCGGTTTCGGCGTTGCAAACAGGTCACTGGCGTAACTGTCGCCAAACACCTGCTTGAGCGTTACCTTAGCGCCTCGGGTGTGACCAGTTTCTTCCACATTCGACCAAAGGCTGGAGGGCGGTAGGCCTTTTTGATCTGCTAGGTAGGTTCGACGGATTATTCGCGTCCCGTCCGGAGAGAAGCGCAATTCGCCAGTAGCGAATTTTTCTTCCATGGTCTCTTTAGACCAGCGCCAGCCATTTGGCGGGTGCTTGATCAGGTTGCCGTTCGGACCCGGATAGTCGAATTGAAGGGTCGGGCGAATAGCCGGGTTCTGAATATCCGCGCCATCGTACCACGCCCCACGCGGGTCATTGTCCGGGTTCTTGTAGTGGGCGCGCTTCTCCGGCGCGTCCAAGAAGTTCGGCTGCCAGTCGGGGTTTTTCGAATAGACGTAAATCGTGTTGAAATCCTGGGAGAACTGGCGGACGTTGTTACTGCTGCTATCGGAGTGTCGCCAAGCGACCTCAGTGATGTAGCCTTCAAGGCCGAAAATTTCGTCGAGTATCTGTCTGAGCCTGTGGTCTTCGTTATCATCTATGGTGACCCAAAGACTACCATTCTCGTGAAGGAGATCGTGAAGGAGCCTAAGTCGGGGCCACATCATCGCACACCACTTATCATGACGCAGGCCGTCGTCGGTCCCGACGGGGTTCGAGTTCAGCCACTCCTGTATCATCGGGGCCCGGACCGCATCGTTATAGGCCCAGCCCTCATTCCCGGTGTTATAGGGCGGGTCGATGAAGATGCAGTCCACCTTCCCCGCGTAATAGGGCAGGAGCGCCTTCAGCGCGTGAAGGTTGTCGCCCTGGATAATAAGGTTTCCGTCCAGCCGGGGCTCCCCAATCCCTTTGTCCGGATCGACCTCAAGGGGCCGGACCGGAACCGCCAGGTGGTGATTGTATACGAATTCTTTTCCCTTGAAATTCAGCTCGGTCACATTCCGCCCCTTAACCTGTCATCTTCTTTTTCAACACCCTATCCGTCCCGTCCGCCCGGTGGAAGGTTCTTGGTGCGACCTCTCCCCATTCCCCCTCTTAAATGGACAGTGGTCCAGCGGCGCACGCTGGTCGCCCCCTCCCTGCTGTCGGGGGGTTACGACGGATGTTACGCCCGCATGGGTGTAACAACGGCTGTAAAGCCCCGGCCCCCTAGGGGGCGAAATGACCGGATCGACCGGGGCTACCCCCGGTCGATCCGGTCCCGGCCCGGTCCGGTTCCCGGGCCCGGCGTGCCGGGTCCTTGATTGTCCGGTCCAGGCCCTTCTTAGGTCAAACCGATCTCCCGGAAATCTGGGCGCGACCCCGCTGGCCGCGCCCGGTCCCATTTTACGCCGCCTCCGATTCTCGGGCCAGACCTTCCGCTTCCTCGGGGCGTACAAAATCCGCCGCCGCCTGCGCCGCCGCTGCGGCCCGGAAGATCGCCTTCTTATCCTCCCGAAGAACCTTCGCCCAGCCTTCGACGTAGGCGGCGCTCTGACTGAAATCCGGTGTCAGGCCCAATTTCACCGCCGCCATGCAAGCGCCAATCTCGGCCACAAGCTCCTCGAACGCATAATCCCGCTTCCCCTTCATCTCTCCAGCCTCGTCAAATCGGCCCAGTCGGGTGTGGTGCCCGGTCCAGTGAAGGAGTTCATGTAGCGCCGTCGCGTAGTAGCCTGACGGCGTGTAGAACAGTTCTGGCAGGGGAAGGAGAATCTGATCCAGCTTCAGGTGATAGTAAGCGCTCGGCTCTTCGGTGATCCGGATATCTGCGCCCCGGGACAGCAGCCAAGTGTCGAGCCGGTCGTCGGTCTCGGTGTCAAAGGTCTGGACCGGATCCGGCTGGAGGTAGAACGCTTCGGGCAACCCTTCGATCTGATCGGCGTTGAAAACGCGGTAGGCGCGCGCAAAAGGGACCTCCTCGGTCACGCCGGTGTCAGGGTTCGCCCGTTCGAAGACCCCGTATTTAATCGACATCGCGGACTTCTCGCCCTTCCGGACCGCTCCTCCCAGTTCTTTCGCCTGACGGAAAGTCATCCACCGGGCCGATGAATAGCCCCGTGCCGCTGCGGTCGCCCACAACAGGACCACGTTGATCCCGGAATACGCTTCCCCGTTCCACTTCTGAGGTAGCGACGCTCCGGCCCCGCCGCTCCACGGCTGACGCCACGGGGGCGTTCCCTTTTCGATCTCCGTAAGGATCGTGTCGGTGACTTCCTGATAAACGTCGAACTGAGTCTGAGCCATCTGTGGCCTCCTGTCTCTGGTCCGGCGGTCCGGGCCCCTTGCCCCCTCCGCCTGTGGGCAGCGCCTCGCCAATCTGTTCTGGCGAAAACCCCGTGTTTTCGGCGGGGCAGAGGGGGGAGGGCGCAGCCCGACCCGTGGCCGCGAACGGTCCGGTCCAGGGGGCGAAGGAGGGGAAGGTGCGGCCCGCAGCCGTAGGCGAGGACACGGTCCCCGACGGAGCCGACGCGCTACGCGCGGCGCTTGCCCCTTGACCGTTCCGGTCGGGGCTGCTGGGCGGTAAAAAGGATAAAAAAGCGTCGTGCGAACCGCGCGCCCAGTCCAGCGAACCGGAACGGGGCCGGCGTCTTTATGGTGCGATCTGTCGCATCACGTCGCATCCAATCACATGATGGATGGCGGGCTAAGGTGCGGGCTGAAAGCGCGCTCTCCTAAAAAGTCGTGCGATATCAGGCGCTTACTGGGATATATGGAGGCGAGTACCGGAATCGAACCGGTGTACACGGATTTGCAATCCGCTGCGTCACCACTCCGCCAACTCGCCAGAGTGGAGGCCTGATTAGGCGCTTGGGCGGGGCGCGTCAAGCGGATATCGGATGGGCATTGCGCATCAGATGTGGCAGTATTTCGCGTGTTCTGCGCATTGCTGAATTTGGTCAGCTGTGTCAGAAGTCGAACAGCGAACTGAACGGATGAGTTTAGCCCATGACAGACTTTGCCGCCCGCCGGACCATGATGGTCGACACGCAGGTACGCCCCTCGGATGTGACCAAGTTTCCGATCATCGACGCGATGCTGTCGGTTCCGCGAGAGCTTTTTGTGCCGCGCGAACAGGTTGAGGCCGCCTATATCAGCGAAAATGTGTCCATTGGGCCGGGCCGGGTGGTATTGGAGCCGCGCACGCTGGGCAAGCTTCTGGATGCAATCAATATCGACCAGGATGACCTCGTTCTCGATATCGGCGCAGGCTACGGATATTCCTCGGCGCTGGTTGCGCGTATGGCCGAAGCGGTGATTGCGGTTGAAGAAGATGAAAGCCTGGTCAAAGAGGCGCAAACCATTCTGTCCGAGCAGGGCTCCGACAACGTTGTTTTGCACTCCGGAGCTCTGACCGACGGCGCGCCGGAGCATGGTCCCTATGACGCGATCCTCATTGAGGGCGGCGTTGAGCAGGTGCCCTCGACGCTGCTCGATCAGCTCAAGGAAGGCGGACGCATCGGGTGCCTCTTTATGGAAGGCGCCCTCGGCGTGGTCAGAATCGGCCATAAGATCGATGGTGACGTGACATGGCGGTTCGCCTTCAATGCATCTGCACCCGTCTTGCCGGGGTTTGCCAAAGCGCCTGCCTTCATGTTTTAACGGTCAGGCGCACGGACATCGCGCGAGACAACAGATAAAATCGACAGGGTTCAGGGGCAGCAGGCATGGCGAAGCGGATGAAACTGACGGGGTTGGCCGTTGTGTTCGGGTTGGTGATTTCAGCGCCGATGGCAAAGGCTGAAACCTTGGCCGACGCGATGATCGGGGCCTATAACAGCAGCGGCCTTCTGGAGCAGAACCGCGCCGTTCTGCGAGCGGCTGATGAAGATGTGGCACAAGCTGTGGCCGCCCTGCGCCCGGTGATTTCCTGGTCTGCCGATGCGACGCGTCAATTCGGTACCACGCGCAGTGCCTCGACCGGGAATGTGATTGTGCCCACCGTGTCGAACACCGTCTCCGCCAGTCTGATTGCGGAGCTGACACTTTTCGACAACGGGCAAAGCAAGCTCTCGATTGAAACTGCGAAAGAAGCGGTGCTTGCCACGCGCCAGCAGCTTGTCTCGGTCGAGCAGCAGGTGCTGTTGTCGGCGGTTGAGGCTTATCTCGAAGTGCGCCGCGCTATTGAAAACGTTGCTTTGCGGCAGAACAACGTGCGTTTGATCACGCAAGAGCTGCGCGCCGCACGCGAGCGGTTCGAAGTCGGTGAGGTGACCCGCACCGATACATCTTTGGCCGAAGCGCGTCTTGCCGCGGCCCGGAGCCAGCTGGCGGCCGCCGAAGGGGCGCTCACCGTTGCACGCGAGCAGTATCTGGCCATCGTTGGCCGTCTGCCCGGCGGTCTGCAACCTTTGCGGGGACTGCCCGCGCTGCCTGGATCGGTTGAGTCGGCCAAGTCGATTGCGGTCCGCAACCACCCGCAGGTGCGTTCGGTGCAGCATCAGGTGGCTGCTGCGGAGCTGAATATCCTGCGCGCCGAAGCGGCGATGAAGCCGACGGTCCGTCTGTCGGGCCGGCTCACGGTCACCGAGGGTGCGGACACGGATCGTTTCACCCGTGGTGGGTCCATCGGTCTTGAGGCTGGCGGTCCGATCTATCAGGGTGGGCGTCTGACATCGCTGGTCCGGCAGGCGATGGCGAATCGCGACTCAGCCCGTGGCCAGTTGCATCAGGTGATCGACCAGGTGACGCAGAATGTCGGCAACGCCTATGCCCAGCTGCGCATTGCTCAGGCCAGCCTCGAATCCACCGAGCGTCAGGTGCGTGCGGCCACCGTGGCGTTCCGGGGTGTGCGGGAAGAGGCGGCCTTGGGTGCGCGTACAACGCTGGACGTGCTGAACGCCGAACAGGAATTGCTGAATGCCCGGTCCGCCCGAATTTCGGCACAGGTGGATGAAAGCATTGCGGCCTATCGCGTGCTGTCGACATTGGGACGTCTCACGGCGACAGACCTGCAACTGAACGTGCAGCAATACGATCCTGTGAGCTACTACAACCTGGTCAAGGAAAGCCCGATCCAGAAAAGCAAGCAGGGCCAGCAGCTTGACCGTGTTCTCAAGTCCCTAGGAAAAAACTAAGTTTCGCGTCATCTGTTGTGCGAATGGCGGCGCCAAGCTACTCTGTCCGAGAGGTAGTAGTGGTGAACCATGTCTGATCCCGTGACCAACGCGGAAATCGAGGATGTCCTGTCGTCTATCCGCAAGCTTGTTGCGGAGGAAGTGCGCTCGAGTCCGGTTGCCAAAAAGCCGGAAAAGCCGGGTCGGTTGATCCTCACTCCGGCGCTGCGTGTGAAAGATGATGAACCGGAAGCGCCGCCTGCCTCGGGTCCGGTCCTTTTGACCCACCCGGTCGCGGTTGAACGGTCGTTTGACGAGATACCAGGTGATGCACGCCTTGCCGAGTTCGGCGAGGTTGAAGGTGCGTTTCCCGACATCGACGTCTTTGAGGCGCGTCGCTCCGAGGAGGACAGGGCGGAGGACCATGCCGTCAAAGAGGCCGCGCCGGATGAAGAGGTGTTTGACGCGCAGGCGCCGCAGAACGATGACGCCGTCACCGATGCCGGGGATGAGACGCAGACCGAAGAGACTTGGCCACCTCAGGATGAGAGCTGGGATCTTGTTGAGGATGAAAGCTCTGCGCAGAGCGATCTCAATCGCATGATCGAAGACGAGGTCGCTGCGGCTTTGGGTCTGTCCGATGCAGAAGCCGAGGGCGGAGAGAAAGACGATACCCGCAGTCCGGACGAAACGTCTTGGGAAAACGGGTCTGCCGACAGCCATTGGCACGAGGATCAAAACAACGCGTCCGAAGCGCCGGAAGCCGCGCATGAAGAGGGTGGCTCGGGGGAGGTAGACGAGCACGACGCAGAAGAGCATGCCGAGCTTGTGCATGATCAGTCTCAGGCCTCCGAGGAAAGCGCGGACGATCACGATGCGCAGCATCACGCGCATGATGACGCCGCATGGCATCAGCAGGACGAAGATACGCAATCTGAGCCTGTCGAGACAGAGCCCGAGACGGTCGCACCGCTACCGCCGCAGACGCTTGAAGACAAGATTGCTGCATTGAGCCGTCTGGTCGCCGGAGGCAATCAGGAATTCGAAGAAGAACGCGATCGTGCGGATGCCGATGATCTGGCTGCCGCCTCGGAACCGATGACCTGGCCGGATGCTGCACCGTTTGAAGAGATTGAGGAAGACCCTGTCTCACCAGGATCGAACGTGCTGCATGCGCGGGATGTGTGGCCGCAGCAAAGTGCGGAGCAAAGCCAAGCTTTGCAGCCGGATCGTGGTCCTTCTGAAGCAACGGCCTCTGACGCGGTGAGGCTGTCAGAGGATGATCAGCTCCCGACGCTTGAACTTGATGAAGAAATGCTGCGCCAGATGGTGGTCGATATCGTGCGTCAGGAATTGCAAGGCGCTCTGGGCGAACGGATCACGCGCAACGTGCGCAAACTGGTCCGGCGGGAAATCCACCGGATGCTGATCTCGCAAGACTTCGACTGACCGCCGCGCAATAAACGCAGCAGAGCCTCACGCCAGCGCAAAAACAGAAAGCGCGCCCTGAACGGGCGCGCTCTCCCAAAATGTTAAGCGATATCAGGCGGCTTCGGCTTGCTGGGCAGCAGCATTGCGGCGCTCGCTCTCTTCACGAGACAGCGCAACAGAGGTGCGGACACCCTTGCCGACAAATTCCATCAGTCCTGCCACAACGCGTTCGTTCGGGTCGATCCCGGCGCAGCTCAGCACTTCGCGACCGTCACGAGACCGAGCCCAACGCGCAATCTGCTCGGGGCCGTTTCCATACTTCTTGTCATCTGCGATAGCATCATCCAATGCGGCAAGAACCACGGCAGCAAACAGCTTGCGCGCGCGATTGCCTTGCTCAGCGTTGAAGGCGGTACCGTCAACGAAATCTTTCATGATCCGTCCTGTGATTATTGCTCTTGTGTTTTCCGGCGTGACGCTGCTTATGACCTATTCCATACGATTCGGATACCCTTGTTTTGCATACCTTTTATGCACAACACGCATGGGTCGGATTGGTTCCCGAACGAAATCTGGTTGTCTGGACAGCGTACCATCACCCAGATATAGGGAGCGCCAAAGTTGGATCAACCTTTTGACAAAGTTTTGCCATGCCCAAAATCAACGGTAACGAAATTCGCCCCGGTAACGTTCTGGAGCACAATGACGGCCTGTGGGCCGCAGTGAAAGTCGATCACGTGAAGCCCGGAAAGGGTGGCGCGTTTGCTCAGGTTGAAATGAAGAACCTGCGCAACGGTTCCAAGCTCAATGAGCGCTTCCGCTCAGCGGACAAGGTCGAACGCGTGCGGCTGGAACAGAAAGACATGCAGTTTCTTTATGAAACCGATGGCATGCTCGTGTTCATGGACACCGAAACCTACGATCAGGTTGAACTGCCGGCGGATATCCTTGGCGAACGTCGCCCGTTCCTGCAGGACGGAATGACGATTGTCGTCGAGTTCTATGAAGCTGAAGCGCTGAACGCGACGCTGCCGCAAAAGGTGACGTGCCAGGTGACAGAGACCGAACCGGTGGTCAAAGGCCAGACGGCAGCCAACAGCTTCAAGCCCGCCATCCTTGATAATGGGGTCAAGGTCATGGTGCCGCCCTTTATCGGGCAGGACGAGATGATCGTCGTGAACACAGAAACGATGGAATATTCCGAGCGCGCCTGATCTCACCACCCGCAACAA
>QCWH01000055.1 GCA_003149565.1 Marivita sp. XM-24bin2
ACTGCGCCCGGCCGCGCGTCCGGACACACTGAAGGCCCAAGAGGAGGAGGCTCAGCCGGAAGCCACACAATTTGCGGTCGCTCAATCTGTCGCGCCTGTCAGCCGGCCCCGCAACTTTGCGCAGATTGTCGAGCGCGGTCGAGAGCAGCAGCGCGCGCAACCGCCAGAGGTCACACAGGTTGCTGCGGCGGTTGCTCCGCGCACAGTGCAGCCCAGCATTCCCTCAACTGCGAGCGTGGCCCGTCAGGCGACAGTCAAGAACGCACTTAACTTGCGTCGGATCAACCTGATCGGCGTCTATGGCAAACCATCGAACCGCCGCGCCCTCGTGCGCCTCTCCAACGGTCGCTATCAGAAGGTCCAGGTGGGCGACCGGTTGGACGGCGGTCGTGTTGCCGCCATCGGAGAAAATGAATTGCGCTACTCCAAGAACGGCCGCAACGTTGTCCTCGGCATGCCAGACGGCTGAGCCCACGGCACAGACGCCATCAAAATACGCACGATGCGCAAAAATGCCGAAGATTTTGGCAAGACGTGATCGGCCACAGTTGTCATTCCCGTGCAATTGCCCGCATGCTTCGAGCAATTCGAAAGGCGCAAAACTGAATGGGTGAGTTTCTCTTTCTCGCATCGGTCTTCCTTCTAGCGGCGGTCATCGCCGTGCCCATTGCTGCACGACTTGGGCTTGGATCCGTCCTCGGATATTTGCTGGCCGGCGTCGCTATCGGCCCAGGATTGGGCCTCGTCGCAGACACCACCGATCTTCAGCACTTCGCAGAGTTCGGCGTGGTGATGATGCTGTTTCTCATCGGCCTTGAGCTTGAGCCGCGCGCGCTTTGGGATATGCGGCATCGCCTGATCGGGTTGGGCGGCCTGCAGATCCTGATCACAATGCTCGCCGTCATGTCCGCTTCGCTATATCTCGGGTTCGTCTGGCAAACAGCACTCGCCATCGGGATGATCTTTGCGTTGTCCTCGACCGCGATCGTGCTTCAGACACTAAGTGAAAAAGGTCTCATGCAAACCAGTGGAGGGCGCTCCACCTTTTCGGTGCTCCTGACCCAGGACATTGCCGTAATCCCGATGTTGGTCATCCTGCCGCTCTTGGCGGCACCGGCCGGCCCATCGCTAAACCCCGACGGCTCAATCTCACGAACGACGCTCGAACAACTGGACGATTCGCACGGCCATGCCGTGTCCCTGATTGAAGGATTGCCGGGTTGGGGCGTCACATTGGTCACTTTAGGGGCCGTCGCGCTGATCATTCTCGGCGGCGTCTACGGTGCGCGGCCCCTGTTCCGTTTCATCCACGCAGCGCAGCTCCGCGAGATGTATACCGCCTTGGCACTGCTGATCGTGATCGGAATTGCCTTTCTCATGACAGCCGTCGGTTTGTCTCCGGCGCTTGGAACCTTCTTGGCGGGCGTTGTTCTCGCCAACAGCGAATTCCGCCACGAGCTGGAATCAGACATTGAACCGTTCAAGGGCATGCTGCTTGGCCTTTTCTTCATCACCGTAGGAGCCGGTATCGACTTTGGCCTGTTCTTCTCGCAACCGCTGACCATCCTTGGCCTTGCCTTGGGTGTGATGCTGCTCAAAGGGATCATTCTTTACGGGCTTGGCCGAGCCTTCAAATTGCGTGGTCGCAATCAATGGCTTTTCACCCTCGGTCTGGCGCAGGCTGGAGAGTTCGGCTTTGTGCTGATTTCCTTCTCGCTCCAGCAGTCCATCTTGCCCCCCTTCCTCGCAGACCGTTTGCTCCTCATCGTTGCACTGTCGATGCTCATTACACCGCTGGCCTTCATCCTCTACGAAGTTCTTTCAAAACGAATGAAGGATACCGACCGGCAGCAGGAGCATGACCATATCGACGAGCAAGGCACCGTGATCATCGCCGGGATCGGGCGCTTTGGGCAGATCGTCAATCGTTTGGTGCAATCGGTGGGCGCCAAGACGGTTGTGATCGACAACAACCTGCAAACCATCCAACTGATGCGCCGCTTTGGCTATCAGGGCTTTTTTGGCGATCCATTGCGCCCAGACCTCCTGCATGCAGCCGGCATCGACAACGCACGTGTCCTCATGGTCGCGCTGGACGATCCGGTCGCGGCAGAGCGCCTCGTTACTTACGCCCGCAGGCTACGTCCGGACATCCACATCGTCGCCCGGTCCCGAGACCGGACACACACCTATCGCCTGTATAAAGCAGGCGCGAATGACATCGTGCGGGAACTGTTCGACAGCTCATTGCGCGCAGGCCGGTACGTTCTCGAAAACATCGGTCTGACAGATTACGAAGCGTCCGAAGCCGAAAAACTGTTCTATCAGCACGACCGCTATACTGTGCGCGAACTGGCCGAGTTGTGGGATCCCAACATCCCGTCTGCACAAAACGAAGCGTATATCGCCCGTGCAAAAGAGCTCGAAAAAGAACTTGAAGCATCGCTGCTGTCCGCGCTGGAGAACAACAACACCGACGCGGCATAAAAAAAGCGGCCCCAAATGGGACCGCTTGAAATCAACGTCTGGATCGTTTGCAGATCAGGCAGCCGCAGGCGCACGCGACATCAGCACATCGCCTACCTGCTTCGCGGCGGCCAGCTCGTCTCCGCCAGAGGTTGCCGCAACTTCGCGGGTCAGACGCTCAAGCGCTGCTTCATAAAGCTGACGCTCGGAATAGCTCTGCTCGCGCTGATCATCGGCCCGATGCAGGTCACGCACCACTTCGGCAATCGCAATCAGATCACCCGAATTGATCTTTTGCTCGTATTCCTGCGCCCGACGGGACCACATCGCACGCTTCACTTTTGCCTTACCCTTGAGCGTTTTCATCGCCTGGTTCACGACATCCGGCGAACTCAGTGAACGCATACCGATCTCCGTCGCCTTGTGTGTCGGAACACGCAGGGTCATCTTGTCCTTTTCGAACGAGATCACGAACAACTCAAGCGTGATGCCGGCGATCTCCTGCTCTTCGATCGACACAATTTGCCCGACACCATGCGCCGGGTACACAACATAATCATTCGGACGGAATTCGGATTTTTTCGACTTGGTCATTCAGAACCTTCCTTGACGTGCATCCATGTCACACAGACAAAAAAACCGAACGGAAGCAGAACTTCCGGTCGTTTTTTTTCAGAGTATAAGAACGGCTTATGTCAGCTCATATGCCATACGCCAGCTACGGCGCGTGTCCCACAGATATCATTTACCCGTTAAATATAGCACAAAATCCACCTATACGGTAGAGGCACGATTTCTGCGAGATATCATTTAGATATCAGTTACTTAACCCTGCAACGACAAAGCATGTAAGGGCTATCAGCGAATCATCACCCGCCTTCGCCTGGCGCTTCTGAAAAGTACTTTTCAAGCTTGCCGGTTTCACCATCCCGCTCGTCTGCCTCTGGCAGCGGATCTTTCTTGGTGATGATCACCGGCCACAATTCGGCGTATTTGCGGTTGAACTCGACCCACTTGTCCATGTCCGGCTCTGTATCGGGTCGGATCGCGTCGGCCGGACATTCCGGTTCGCACACCCCACAATCGATGCACTCATCGGGGTGGATCACCAGCATGTTCTCCCCCTCGTAAAAGCAATCTACCGGGCAAACTTCCACGCAGTCGGTGTATTTGCAGGCAATGCAGGCATCATTGACAATGTAGGTCATGCACGTCTTCCATCGATCATTCGCGGATTAGCTAAGGCACTGAGAAAAATCATTCAAGAAGGTCAGCCCGGGTTTGTTGCAGGGCGCGACGATCTTTCTTCGTCGGACGCCCCTTGCCGTCAAACCGAGGCGTGACCGCCTCGTCTTTCTCACGCGGTTTCGGCGGATCAAGGTCTTCGTAAAGCGTCTGCGCCTCAGGCGCCGGGCCGCGTCGCTCGCCCAATGCCAATACCTTGATCACACGCACATCGTTGGCCTGCGGAAACGTCAGCACATCTGAAACGCTGACCATGTAGGCTGGTTTCGAGATCGGTTGTCCGTTCACACGCAACTTGCCGCCGGAAACGACCTTGGCAGCAAGGCTGCGCGTTTTAAAGAAACGCGCATGCCAAAGCCATTTGTCGACGCGAAGTTTCTGAACCGTGTCTGCCAAGTCAGTCCTTGGATTTCAGCCCCATGAGGGCCGCTGCAAAGGGATTGTCAGGGTCAATCTTCTTTTCTTTCTTCGGCGGTCGCGCCTGGAAGGTCTTGGAACCGCCATCACGCGGCTGTCCCTTGCCTTTCGGCTTGCCCTTCCCACGTGGACGGTCCCCTTGCGGTTTATTTCCATCACGACGGCCTTTGCCACCATCGCGACGCGGTTGCCGCTCTGCGCGGTTGCCACGCCACGTGAAGACATAGAAGACTTCGGTTTCTGGTCCGGCCAAAGCTGCGTCCGGTGCAGCACCAGGATCAATCTCGGTCTCCGAATTGGTGGCGACGGGCACCTCGACAGGCGCATCACTCGGAGCATCCGCCACAGGCGCGACACCGTCCTCTGGCATAGCCTCGGCCACATCAGGGACATCTGCCGCCTCCGGTGCCTGCGCAGGCGATGCATCCGCACCGACCGCGCCCTCATGGCCCGCATCCATCACCGGCGTATCTTCGACCGGAACAGCGTCGTCTGTCGCAGCGTCCTGCTCTGACGCTGTTGCCGTATCCGCTTCCGGCATAACCGCATCAACGGCACGCACTTTTTCACGTTCACCCTTTTCGGCCTTATAGCCAAGACCGCCCATCAGGTCGGCAAACTGCTCGAGCGTGAGACCCGTGATCGACAGCATGTCGGGGTTGGCCTCAAACCCTCCCCGGCTGTCCTGTGCACGCAACAGGTCAGCAAGACGCTCAAGCATGTCGATGCGAATCGCGCGATCACCAGCGGCACGATAGCCAGAAATGGTATGGTGCTCAGCGGGTGTGCCCGGCGTGTTAGGCACAGTCACCAGACCCGGCGGCGGCGCTTCGGGAAACACATCAAGATTTTTGGCGAGGCTCCAAAGCACAAGCCGCAACCGTGTTGGGGCCGGCTTGAGCAGCAGAGGCATGAAGATCGTGAACTGACCAAACCGGATGCCATGCTTTCGCAGCATCCCGCGTGCATCCTGATCGAGAGCCTTGACGTCGTCGGCGACATCAGCACGCGGCAGGATGCCCATACCTTCGACCATGCGGAAAGCAAAACCGCGCGCCAATCCGCTCAGCGTTTCATCCTTTTGCAAGTTGAGCAGCGGCTCAAATAAAGCGCTGATCTTGCGGTCTATGAAATGTTGCAAACGACGTTGAACCTTGGCGGCAACATCCGACCCGGCCTCTTCGTCAACGAAAGCAACGACACGCGGCTTGAGAGGATCGTCACCCGCAGCAAGCTTGCCCACCGCCTGATCGCCCCACATCAGACCACCCTGCTCGGTGAAATCCATCTCGGTGTCAGGCGCGTTGTAGAAGCGATCGGCGCGCAAATGGAAATGCGGAGCGAGCGCTTGCATTGACGCCGTCTTCAGCGTTTTGGCTTCCTGCCCGCTTGCATCCTTGTCCTGGCGGAACCGGAAACCCTCGAGCTTGCCGACGAATTCGCCTTCGACGGTAACTTCACCTTTGTCATTCACTTCGGCCAAGAGGGCCTCCTTCTGTTTCAACCGGCGCAAAAGCACGGATGTGCGCCGGTCAACAAATCTTTGGGTCAGGCGCTCGTGCAGCGCGTCCGACAGTCGGTCTTCTACAGCGCGCGTCAGGCCGCGCCAATGGCTTTCGTCATGCACCCAGCCTTTCCGCTGCGCCACATAGGTCCATGTGCGGATATACGCCAATCGTTTCGACAACGTGTCAATGTCGCCATCTGTCCGATCAATTCGATTGACCTGCCGCCCAAGAAAATCATCTGGGATGGCTCCGCGTTGATGCAAGTGTCCGTATATAACTTCCAAAAGCCCGGCATGTTCCAAGTGACTGATGCCGCGGAAGTCCGGGATCCGGCAAACATCCCACAAAAGCTGCACGGACTTCGGATCCGACGCGCGCGCCTGCACCTCTGCGACCGTACTCAGTGCCTTAAGAGCCTGCAGGTCATCGGCTTCGCGCGCCTTGACCAATAGTTCGTCCTGCGGAGTTTGCTCAAGCGAGGCGATCAGCGCGTCAACACTGCCAAAGCGCAGATCAGAATTGCGCCAGTTCAGCTTCTTCAGTGGCGTGAAACGGTGATTGCAAATCGCCTCCGCCACCTCTTCGGAAATCGGTCCTGCCTCGCCGGTCACACCGAACGTGCCATGCGACATGCCCCGCCCAGCGCGCCCGGCGATCTGTGCAAGTTCATTTGGCATCAAGGGCCGCATCCGTCTGCCGTCAAACTTGGTCAGCGAGGAAAACGCGACATGGTTGATATCAAGGTTAAGACCCATCCCGATGGCATCAGTCGCCACCAGAAAGTCCACCTCGCCGTTCTGGTACAGGTCGACCTGTGCGTTCCGCGTCCTGGGCGACAATGCCCCCATCACAACGGCAGCCCCACCCTTTTGGCGGCGCAACAGTTCCGCGATCGCGTACACGTTCTCCACCGAGAACCCGACAATTGCCGTGCGCGGTTGCAACCGGCTGATCTTTTTCGATCCGGTATAGGACAGCTGACTCATCCGCTCACGGCGCACGAACTCGACGCCCGGCACCAAGGCCGAGATAGGCCCGCGCATCGTGTCGGACCCCATGAAAAGGGTTTCGTGCAACCCGCGCATGCGAAGCAAACGATCAGTGAACACATGGCCGCGCTCGGGGTCCGCACAAAGCTGGATCTCGTCAATCCCGACGAAATCACAACCCATGCCCTCCGGCATCGCTTCGACCGTACAAACCCAATACTGCGCCCGAGGCGGAACGATCCGCTCTTCCCCCGTCACCAAAGCCACCACGGACGGGCCGCGCGCAGCAACGATCTTGTCGAACACCTCACGCGCCAAGAGCCGCAACGGTAGCCCGATCATGCCGGTGCGATAGCCCAGCATCCTCTCGATCGCGTAGTGGGTTTTGCCTGTGTTGGTCGGGCCAAGTATGGCCGCAACCCGCGCATGTCCGGCCATGTTGACGTCCTTTGCCGCCCTGCTCGGGATAATCAGGGGATCAGAGCGTTTGCCCGTTCACCCGAAGCTCCAACCGCTCCAACGCATCTAACACATCGGAATCATGCGGTCGCAGGCTGAGTACCCGCGAATAGGCATCATACGCAAGGTGGGGTTTATCGACCTGCTCAAAGATCGCGCCCAAACCGCGCAAAGCACCAAAATGCTTTGGGTTCAAAGCCAATGTGCGCTCCAGCGCGTCTGCTGCCGGGCCAAACATCTCTTTGCGGTAATATGCCAGCGCCAGTGCGTGCCAGCCTTCCGCAAAGTCAGGTGCGTGATCGGTCACCGCGCGCAAATGCTCCAGAGCGACATCGACATTGTCGACCTCCAGCGCATCTTCACCGCGTTTCAGCAACAGATCAATTGCGGCCGAGCCGGATTTTGACCATTCCTGCCTCACCTGTCGCTCAAGCCGTTCGGCCGCACGTTCATCTTCTGCTTGCGCCAGTTCATCCAGCAGGTCTGCCGTGGCAGAGGGCTGCGCATGGGCCGCACCCAGCGTCACACCCATCGTCAGAAGAAATGCCGCAACGGCAGATTTGTATTTGCGCATCGTGAACCTCATAACTCACCTTGAGTTTAGCGTGAGGTGTGGCAAATGCCAGCCTTGCACTTCATAACGCGATCACAAGGAGACGAGCGTATGAGCGATGTTGTGGCACAGGCCGTTACGGCCATGAACGAAAAGCTGGGCGGCAGCGGCATTGATGGCACTGCGCAGTTCAACATCGAAGGCGAAGGCAGCATGATTGTCGACAGCGAAGGCGCGCGTGAAGGCACCACCGACGCCGATGTCACCTTCAATGCAGACGCAGACACCTATCGCGACATCTTTGACGGGTCACTGGACCCGACCTCTGCTTTCATGTCCGGCCGCCTGAGCATTGACGGCGATATGGGTATGGCGATGAAACTGGCGTCCACGCTCGCCTGATGGCCGAGCGCGCGCCCTATCGACTTGATCTGGCCGAAGGGCCGGAAGCCGAAGCCTTTTGGCTGCGCACCTCGGACGGGGTGCGCATTCGTGTCAGCCATGCTGCCGCGAAGAGTAGCAAAGGCACCGTCTTCATCTTGCCGGGGCGCACCGAATACGTCGAAAAATATGGGCGCAACGCCGCAGATTTTGTGCGAGCGGGCTTTGATGTGGTTTCGGTAGATTGGCGCGGACAAGGCATGGCAGACCGCCTTTGCGCCAACATCATGGTCGGTCATGTCGAACGGTTTCTCGACTTCCAGAAAGACTGGTCGGCCGTCCGCAGTTTCGCCAACAAACGTGGTGTCCCCAAACCTTGGTATATGGTCGCCCATTCAATGGGCGGATGCATTGGCCTTCGAGCGCTGATGAGTGGCACCGATATGACCGCCGTCATGTTCACTGGTCCGATGTGGGGCATCGAAATGGCCGCATACCTGCGTCCCGTCGCCTGGCTTGTTCCGCGGTTGGCTGGTTTGTTCGGTCAGGGTCACAGGTTGGCCCCGGGCACGTCGATCAAGAGCTACCCGGCGTCAGAGCCATTTGAGGACAACCTGCTGACCTCGGATCCCGATATGTACGCCTACATGCGCCGTCATGTCGAAGCCGAGCCACAATTCGGCCTCGGCGGACCTTCCTTGACCTGGTTGCGATCAGCTCTGGAAGAATGCGACGCGCTCGCTCAAATGCCATCACCAGCGATACCTGCGCTGTGTTTTGTCGGATCGAATGAACGCATTGTGGACACAGGTCGCATTCGAGACCGCATGAAGTACTGGAAAGGAGGCAAGCTCCTCCTTGTTGACGGCGCGGAGCACGAAGTGCTGATGGAGGGCGCAAACACACGGCGCCAAGTGACCGGAGCGGCCGTTTCGCTGTTTTCAAGCTTCAAAGCCTAGCTGCCGTGATCGATACACAAACTTGGTTTCACTCGGACCGAACGCCCTGCCATTTCTGCCAAAGCAAACGCATGCGTCGTCTACTTCGAACCAGAATAAAAGCAGCCCTTCCCGCTCGAAAACGAAGTGAAGCAAGGACGACCTGCGCACCGTAACTCAAGCAATAAAAGCTTTTAGCTCGTCACACACGCCGCTCTCGAACACAACACAAGTCTGCGTCCACACTTTTAGGCGCATAACCGGTACAGCCCGACATACCGGCCATTCGAACACAGCTCGGACTGGCGATATCCCCTCGTACGCCTATCTGTCTCTCATGCCCAATTCCGTCCTTACTTTCACCGATCGCGGCATTTATTGCCCCGCCGGTGATTTCTACATCGACCCGTGGCGTCCGGTGGATCGCGCCCTGATCACCCACGGCCATGCCGATCACGCCCGCCCGGGGCATCGCCGCTATCTGTGTACCGACGCTTGCGCACCGGTGATGCGTCACAGATTGGGGGATATTTCTGTAGAAACCGTTAAATTCGGCGAAACGCGGAAAATTGGCGATGCCTCCGTCTCGTTTCATGCGGCCGGCCATCTTCCCGGATCGGCTCAGGTGCGGGTGGAGGTCGCCGGTGAAATCTGGGTGGCCTCGGGTGATTACAAAGTTGTGCCTGACGGACTCTCGGAACCCTTTGAGCCCGTCAAATGCCACAGCTTTATCACCGAATGCACCTTTGGGCTCCCGGTTTTCAAATGGGACGACCAAGGCGAGGTGGCCAAAGACCTGAACGCATGGTGGGCCAAAAACGCTCGCGAGGGCAAAGCCTCAATCCTCGGCGCCTACTCGCTAGGCAAAGCCCAGCGCCTTCTCACGATGCTCGATCCCGAGATTGGGCCAATCCTGACCCACGGAGCCGTCGAGAACACCAATGACGTCCTGCGGCAACAGGGTTACGGTTTGCCCGACACCATCCATGTCACACCCGATCTGAACGCCAAGGACCATCCCGGTGCTTTGGTCATCGCACCACCGTCAGCCCTTGGGTCGCAATGGGCCCGCCGCTTTGGCCCGTCATCAACAGCATTTGCTTCGGGCTGGATGCGTTTACGGGGTGTCAGACGGCGACGCGCGGCCGACCGGGGATTTGTGATTTCTGATCACGCGGATTGGGATGGCTTGATGCAGGCGATCAGAGACACAAGCGCCGAAAACATATATGCGACACATGGTTACACCGATATCTTTGCGCGATGGCTGAACTCCGAAGGGTACAATGCGCAGGTCGTTCCGACCGAATTTGGTGGAGAAGACGATGAGGCAGCAGAAACCGCATGAAAGATTTTGCCGATCTCTTTACCACAATCGACCAAACCACCAAGACCAGCCTCAAGACAAAGGCATTGGCCGCTTTCTTCAACACTGCCAGTGACGAAGACAAGCTCTGGACCATTGCGCTCTTCTCGGGCCGCCGTCCCAAGCGTGCCGTGACCACGACCCAACTGCGCGAATGGGCTGCCGAAGTGGGCGGCATTCCCCTTTGGCTGCTCGAAGAAAGCTATCCCATCGTCGGTGATCTGGCCGAAACAATTGCATTGACTCTGCCTCCTCCCAGTCGCGAGAGCGACCTGACGCTGACCCACTGGATCACCGAACTGAAGTCCCTCGCCGCACTCGATATTGAAACACGGAAGGCCCGTATTCTTGATGCCTGGGATCAGCTTGATCCGACCGAGCGCTTTCTTTTCAACAAGCTCATCACCGGCGGCTTTCGCATAGGTGTCAGTCAGAAGCTGATGACCCGCGCGTTGGCGCAAGCCACCAAACAAGATGAAGCCAGCATTGCACACAGGCTGATGGGCGGATGGACGCCGGACACGACGAGCTTTCACGACCTGATCGAAGCCGAAGACGTGGAGGCCGACGAAAGCCGCCCTTACCCCTTTTACCTCGCCTATCAGCTCGAAGATGGCCCAGCAGCGCTTGGTTCTCCCGATGATTGGCAGGCGGAATGGAAATTGGACGGCATCCGCGGTCAGGTCATCCTGCGTAACGGTGCACATCACGTCTGGTCGCGGGGCGAAGAATTGATGACCGACCGTTTCCCGGAATTCGCGCGGCTGACCGATTTTTTACCAGATGGTATAGTTTTGGACGGCGAGATCGTTGCGTGGGACGGCACGCAGCCCTTTCCTTTCAACACGCTCCAGGCCCGGATTGGGCGAAAAACCGTTCCCAAAAAGCTCTTAAAAGACGCGCCGGTAATCCTGCTGGCCTATGATCTGCTTGAACAGGATGGCGAAGACCTGCGCAACGTGCCTCTCACAGAGCGCCGAGCGCGGATGGATGCTGTGCTGGACAACCTGCCGGAAGATGCCCCCCTCAAAGCCGCACCACCTCTACCCTTCGACACATGGGACACACTGGCCAAAACCCGCGCCACCGCACGCGATCACCGCGCCGAAGGCTTGATGCTCAAGCGCAAGGACAGCCCCTACCTCTCCGGGCGCAAAAAGGGCGACTGGTGGAAGTGGAAACTTGATCCCCTGACGGTCGATGCAGTGATGATCTACGCCCAGCAAGGCCATGGCCGACGCGCCAACCTTTTCACGGATTTCACATTTGCGGTCTGGGACGGCAACGATCTCGTTCCTTTCACCAAAGCCTATTCCGGGCTGACAGATGACGAATTTCGCAAGATAACCGCCTGGGTGCGCAAGAACACGCAGCAGCGCTTTGGCCCGGTGCGGCAGGTGACCCCGCACCACGTGTTCGAGATTGCCTTCGAAGGCATCCACGCGTCTCCGCGTCACAAATCCGGCATTGCACTGCGGTTTCCCCGCATGTCGCGCTGGCGGCATGACAAACCGCTACAGGAAGCCAATACACTCGACGATCTCAAGGAAATCCTGCACACCCACGGATAGATCGTACACGCGCATTCAAAGCCTGTTCATGGCTTTGCCCCTTGAACCTTTTGCCCGCACGGCACAGGTTCCACAGCAACAAAGAACAGGAGACACTCAATGCTGCGCACCCCCATTCCGACCTATGACGCCAACGCCCAGAGCGGCAGCAAGGACCTTGGGGATCTGCCCGAATGGGACCTGACTGATCTCTATCCATCGGATGACGCCGCCGAGCTGAAGCGCGATCTCGACTGGCTGGAAGACGCCTGCCGTAGCTTCGCCGCCGACTACGAGGGCAAACTGGCTGATCTGACGGCAGATGAGTTTCTGACAGCGATACACCGCCACGAAAAGATCGAGAACATCGCGGGTCGCATCATGTCCTATGCCGGTCTTCGCTATTACCAGCTGACCACCGACGCCCAGCGCGCGAAATTCCTGTCCGACCATCAGGAAAAGATCACAATCTATACCACGCCGCTGGTCTTCTTCACGCTAGAGCTGAACCGCATCGACGACGCGACCATAGATGCGCTATTTGACGTCAACGCGGACCTCGCACGCTACAAACCCGCCATTCGCCGCATCCGCGCTATGAAGCCCTATCAACTGTCGGATGAGATGGAGAAATTCCTGCACGACCTCGGCGTCGTCGGCGATGCGTGGGAGCGCCTTTTCGATGAAACCATTGCGGGTCTGGAGTTTGAGGTAGACGGCGAGCCGCTCAACATCGAAGGCACGCTGAACCTGCTCACCGAACAGGATCGCAGCAAACGCGAGGCCGCAGCCCGGGAACTCGCCGCAGTCTTTGCAGACAACATCAAAATCTTTGCCCGCGTTCACAACACGCAAGCCAAGGAAAAAGAGATCATGGACCGCTGGCGCGGCATGCCCACCGCACAGACCGGTCGTCACCTCAGCAACGATGTCGAACCCGAAGTGGTCGAAGCGCTTCGAGACGCTGTTGTCGCCGCCTACCCAAAGCTCAGCCATCGCTATTACGAACTCAAGCGCAAATGGCTCAGCCTCGACACCATGCAAGTCTGGGACCGCAATGCCCCGCTACCGATGGAGGCGACCCGAACCGTGGGGTGGGACGAAGCGGAAGAGACCGTGATGAACGCCTACACAGAGTTCGATCCACGCATGGGCGAGATCGCCAAACCGTTCTTCACAAAAGGCTGGATCGACGCGGCCGTGAAGCCCGGCAAGGCTCCGGGCGCCTTTGCCCATCCCACCGTGACGGATGTGCACCCCTACGTCATGCTCAACTACCTTGGCAAACCGCGTGACGTCATGACCCTTGCCCACGAGCTGGGCCACGGTGTGCACCAGGTGCTCGCTGCGGAACAGGGCGAGATGCTTGCCTCGACCCCGCTCACGCTTGCGGAAACCGCATCCGTCTTCGGGGAAATGCTCACCTTCCGAAGAATGCTCGACAACGCCAAGAGCCCGACCGAAAAGAAGGTCCTGCTGGCGGGCAAGGTCGAGGACATGATCAACACCGTTGTCCGTCAAATCGCCTTCTACGATTTCGAGTGCAAACTGCATGACGCGCGCCGTGGTGGTGAGTTGACACCGGACGACATCAACGCGCTCTGGATGTCAGTGCAGGCGGAGTCCCTAGGACCGGCCTTCGAGTTCATGGAGGGCTACGAGACCTTCTGGGCCTACATCCCGCATTTCGTGCATTCCCCCTTCTATGTTTATGCATACGCTTTCGGCGATGGGCTCGTGAATGCGCTTTACGCGGTTTACGAGGAAAACCCCGAGGGGTTTCAGGACAAGTATTTCGAGATGCTCAAGGCGGGCGGCTCGAAGCACCACAAAGACCTCCTGGCCCCCTTCGGTCTGGATGCCAGTGATCCAAAGTTCTGGGACAAAGGCCTCGACATGATTTCGGGCTTCATCGACGAGTTGGAAGCGATGGAGGCATAGACCTCGCAGGATGCGCGATCTTTATCGGAGCGACTGCATATTTGGAAAAAGAAGAAGCTGGGGATTCTCACCGTCCCCAGCTTCTTCTTTTCAAAAATATGCAAAAGCACCACGCCTCGTTAAGCTTAACATGCGGGCATTGCCGCATCGGTGCAGTCCGCACCAAATCCGAGCCGAAGGCGAGAGGGCCAGCGCAGGCGCCAGCCCGCACAATTCACTTCAACTGGCTGTCCTTCGAGCCGCGCCGATTGATGCCGCCGCGGGTCTGATACGCGCCGTCCCGGTCTTGCTGACAGTCGATGCAAAGCTTCACCCCCGGCAGAGCCTGACGCCGTTTCTCGGGGATCGGCTCTTCGCATTCCGCACAATGCGTCAAGCTCTCACCCACAGGACTGCGCCGTAACTTCAGACGGGCAAGCTCATCCTCGATCGAAGCATCGATCTGTTCCTGAACAGCGCCGTCTCGTGCCCATCCTCCGGCCATAATCCCTCCCCCCGTCTGCGCTGTCACAAAATATGAGACCCAAACCGCAACCGCGCAAGCCCTTGTGCATCGCACAACCGGCAGCCATCCTGACTGCATCCAGAGAAAAGGGGGCGATATGTCCGACCACAATCTGCAACGCGCCTACAGCATCAATGGCGCATCAGACGCAAAGGCGCTCTACGATGATTGGGCCAAGAGTTATGACAGCAGCTTCAGCAAAAGCCACGGCTATGTCGTTCCGCGTGAGGTTGCACGGATCTTCCAATCAGAAATTGGAGACAACACACCCGTCCTTGATATTGGCGCCGGCACGGGCTTGCTCGCAGAGCACTTGCCGGGTGAAACGGTCGACGGCATCGACATCTCTCAGGCGATGCTCGACGAAGCGGCGGCCAAAGGTCTCTATCGAACGCGCTACTGCGCAGATCTGACCAAGGCGCTGCCGATGGACGATGCGACCTACGGCGGGTTTGTCTCGAGTGGCACCTTTACACACGGACATGTCGGACCCGAGGTCTTTCCCGAACTGATGCGCGTGGCGCGACCCGGCGCTGTCTTTGCCTGCAGTGTCATCCCCCCGGTCTTCGATGGCGCGGGGTTTGGCTCGCGGCTGGCCTTGATGGTGGCGCACGGTCTGATCTCTCCGGTGTCCTTTTATGACATTCCCATCTACGAAAACGCCGATCACGATCATGCCCAGGATCGCGGACTGATCATGGTATTCCGCAAGCTGTGAGTCTTTTCTTTGGCCGGTGCGACACTAGTTTGCGTCGGCAAGGAGAAAGTTATGCGTCTGTTTATCACAACCCTGTTCGTCTTCTGCGCATCTTTCGCGCAGGCCGCCATGACAAGCTTTGTCTTTCCCTCCATTGATGGTGGAGAGATAGATTTGACCCAATGGCGTGGTCAGCCTGTTCTGGTGGTCAACACCGCATCGCGCTGCGGGTACACGCCGCAATATGAGGGCCTTCAGACGCTCTACGACACCTATCGGGACCAAGGTCTGGTTGTGCTCGCCGTCCCATCCAATGACTTCCGTCAGGAGCTTGCCAGCGACGAGGCGGTCAAGGATTTCTGCGAGGTTAACTTCGGGTTGGATTTCCCGATGACCACCATCACCTCGGTCCGGGGCGGCACCGCCCATCCATTTTACAAATGGCTTGAGACCGAAGCCGGATTCACGCCGCGCTGGAACTTCAACAAGGTTCTGATTGCGCCCGACGGAAGCGTGGCCGCGACATTCGGATCGAATGCGCGGCCAATGTCGCACCCGGTGATCAATGCGATCACCGCGGCGCTTCGGTGATCAGGCCTGAAGGTAGCTCCAGATCTGATCCTTTAGTGCAGCGCGCTCTTTGCGCAGTTCGGTTTCGGCCAGTCCATCCATCGGCTCAACATTCGTTTCGGCGCGATGTACGGTGCGGTTGATCTCGTGATAGCTGTCGAAAAGCTTGGCAAAATGCGCGTCTGACTGTTTCAGCGCACTCATTTTATCGACGTGCTCCGGAAATTCCTCGGCCAGTTCGTGCGGTGTGTGTGACATGGATTCACTCCTCTCCTGATGTCTTGCCAACAAGATGTCAGAGAGGTGCATCTTTCGCTTTGACCCGGATCAAACGGCGCCTCAATTTCGCGCTTTTCTCCACCCGGCTGCACGCGCTTCGGCCTCGGAGCAAAACCACCGTTCACCCTTGCTCACCGAGATTCGGGTTTTGCCATAATGCTCCTGACCCGGCACGTGATATATCCGCTCACCGCTGTTAAGACTGATATTGCCTTTGATTTTGCAGCCGGGATTCAGCAGGTTGGGCAGCCAGCTTTGCTTCGCGGATTGTGTCGCACCGCCGGTTTCGCGGTTCACCGTAACCGTCTTGGCACCTGTCGAGGCACGAACGGGCGTCTGTGTCGCGCCTGCCCGCTGGCGTGCTCGGAAATCTGAAGGAGACATGATGCCCGTGGCATGCAGGCCACGCCCGGTGACGGCGGCACGTTTCTCGACAAGATCATAATCCAGACCATATGTCCGGTAAGCAAAAGCCAAACCATCGCTGACAAGCCGTTCGCCAACATCCTGACCATCCACCCGACACTTGGCCACAACACGCCCGTACCTGTCGGTATCAAGAGCGGTACACCGGGCGGTGCGACCGTCGTAGCGAGACCGCACTTCTTTGCGCACCCATTCGCCACACGCCCAGTTTGGACGGCTGGCGTCCTGACAGGTCTGATCTCGTTCTGGCGCGTCGATGGCATGCAAGCGCACCGTGATGCCGTCGATCCTGAACGTGTCCCCGTCGATGACGCGGATCACGCCATAGGGCTCAGCGCTGACGATTTGTGCCGCCGCAAGGGCGGTTGCGAAAATGAAAGTTCTGAACATGCGGTTAATCCTGAAGACCAAATATGACCAGAAAACGGTCGATTTTCAGAAAGTTTTAGCTATTCCCCGCGCGGGAAGCGCTGGCTGTCTTCCACAATGTTCAGATCCATGTGGTTCCGCATGAATCGCTCCGAGGCGTCTCGCAAGGGCTGATAATCCCACGGGTAATACCCACCCTGCCGCAGCGCCTCATACACCACCCATCGTTTCGCCTGACTGGCCCGCACATCAGCATCGAACCTTGCCAGATCCCAACGCGCCTCGGATTTCGCCCGCAACGTTTGCACCGTGCCTTGATGGTCCGGATGATCCGCAAGATTGTTCAACTCATGCGGGTCGGCCTCCAGATCAAATAGCTGGTCGGGATCAAGCGCACACCGGTTGTACTTCCATTTGCCATAGCGCAGCGACACAAGCGGCGCATATGACGCCTCAGCCGCATATTCCATCGCCACCGGGCTGCTGCGCTCAGCCCCCTGCCCCAACGGAACCAGCGACTCACCGGTTGTCCACGGCATGACCTCGTCCATGCTTACGCCTGCCAGATCGCAAAGCGTCGGGCAGACATCGATGGTTGAAACCGGGTCGGTGATCAAATCGGGTGTCATACCTGGTGCCGAAATCATCAAAGGCACCCGGGCCGAGCCTTCGTAGAAGCACATCTTGAACCAAAGCCCGCGCTCGCCAAGCATGTCACCGTGATCCGACACGAAGACAATAATCGCTTCCTGTCGCGTGTCTTCGAGAACTTGCAGGATCTCACCGATCTTATCATCAAGATACGAGATATTTGCGAAATAGGCGCGACGAGACCGGCGGATATCCTCTTCGGTGATGTCAAATTTGCGCCAGTCATTGGCATCGAAAATCCTCTTGGCATGCGGATCGTGATCTTCGTAGTCCATCGCCGGGATTTCCGGCAGCAAATGCGCGCAGTCTTCGTATAAATCCCAGTATTTCCGCCGCGCCACGTATGGATCATGCGGATGGGTAAAACTGGCGGTCAGGCACCACGGGCGGTCATCTTTGCGCCGCGCCAGGTCGTACAGCGCCAGCTTGGCCTGATAGGCAACTTCGTCATCATATTCGAGCTGGTTGGTAATCTCGGCCACGCCAGCGCCGGTCACAGACCCCATATTGTGATACCACCAGTCGATCCGTTCACCGGGTTTGCGATAGTCCGGCGTCCACCCAAAATCGGCGGGATAGATATCGGTGGTCAGCCGAGCCTCGAAGCCGTGCAGCTGGTCGGGTCCGACAAAATGCATCTTACCGCTAAGTGCGGTGTAATAGCCCGCCCGCCGCAAATGGTGCGCATAGGTGGGGATGGATGACGGGAATTCGGCGGCATTGTCATAGACGCCCGTGGCCGAGGGCAACTGGCCGGACATGAAACTCGCCCGACCCGGCGCGCAAAGCGGGCTGGCGGTGTAGGCGTTCTGAAACCGTGTCGATCGCGCCGCGAGCTTTTTGAGGTTGGGCGCATGCAGCCAATCGGCTGGACCATCGGGAAACAGCGTCCCGTTCAACTGGTCCACCATCAGAATCAGAATATTCGGCTGCATAAATCCCCCAATGCCACACGTTCTGCGGGACACTGGGGGTTATTGATTCACCAGTCAACAACCAGCTTGGTCGCTCACTCCCATTCCATCTCTTCAAACACGCGGCCCGCATTCTTGGTCGCCAATTCTTCGAACGTATCGAGATGTGCCCAGTTCGACTGATCGACGTAATAGGCGCTGGCCAGATCGCCCCCCTCATCGATATGCGCACCGATCTTGGCCCGCAGGTCCTTGATGTAATCCGAGGTATAACGAGTCACCTGGGCCATATTGGTCGGGTGCCCGTGGCCCGGAATGACATAGGTTGCACCCAGATCGGAGAACGGACCCTCAAAGGTTTCGATCCACGCATCCGTATCGGTTTCAGGAAAAATCGGCGGCATACGTTCGTGAAAGGCAATATCACCTGCGATCACGATGCCCCATTGCGGGATCCAGACCTGCGTGTCGCCCGGATCATGCGCCGGGCCAAGATGCAGCACCTCCAGTGTCACATCGCCCATCTCGACCACATGCTTGTCAGAGAAGCTCAGGTTCGGCACGACAACCTCGGTGCCCTCGGCCTTGTCGCGATTATAACGCTGCATGCCTTGCAGAATGAAGTCGCCGTTCTGCTCCACCTCGGCAATTGCGTCCTCATGCGCCAGAATATCGACGCCCAAACCTGCCCAGTAGGAATTGCCAAGCATTGCATGGCCCTGGCCGTTCTCGTTGATGACGAGTTTCACTGGCTGGTCGGTGATGGCCTTGATCTCGTCATGCAGCGCCTTGGCGAGACGCGCGGAAGCGCCGCCATTGATGACGACGACGCCGTCACCCGTGAGGACAAAGCTCAGATTGTTGTTGTGACCGGAGTTCTCATATGTCGGAGGCGCGGTCGCTCCGATCGCCGAAAAGACATGCGGGATCACCTCGACCGGTTTGTCATAAAGCTCGGATTGCGGGTACTTGTCCGCGATATCTTCGCTGGCGGCAGCCATCTGGGCAAAGCAGCCGATGGCAAGAATGGGTGTGATACGCATGACGCTCCTCCTGTGGTCGCAAACACATTCATGAACGTGAATGAGAATTGCAAGCCCCTACAGGTGAGCCATCTTGCCACTGGCGGTAAGACCTATACGGTCTGCCCAATCAGGTTTTGGGAGGCCATATGACACTCACCGGCAAACATGCACTCATCACGGGCGGCGGCACAGGAATTGGCCTCGCCATCGCGACAGCCCTGCGGGAGGCGGGCGCTGACGTGACCGTCACCGGACGCCGGGCCGACGTTCTGCAGGCGGCTGCAGAGAAACACGGTCTGCACGCTCTG
>QCWH01000085.1:0-1229 GCA_003149565.1 Marivita sp. XM-24bin2
GGGACTTGGCCGAGGCGCGAGCGGCCGAGGCATTGGTCTCGCCAGAGGCGTCGTTGACGCCCGTCGCCGTCAGCGCGGCTTCGAGATTGTGGTGGATCGTGCGGAAGGCTCCCGCATAGGCGTCGTAGATCTCGATCTGGGCCGGGGTGAGCGCGTGTTCGAGCACGTCATACTCCACGCCGTCGAAGCTGAGGGCGCGGGCCGTGTAGAGCCCGAGCGTCTTGAGATCGCGGGCGACCACCTCCATGGCGGCAACGCCGCCGGCTTCCATCGCCGACACAAAGCTCTCGCGGCTCGGGAAGGGGTATTCGGGGCCTTGTCCCCAGAGCCCCAGCCGAGCGGCATAGGCGAGGTTGTGCACGCTCGTGGCACCCGTGGCCGAGATGTAGAAGACGCGAGCGCGGGGTGCTGCCAGTTGCAGCCGCAGGCCAGCAAGGCCCTGCTGGGAGGGTTTGACCCCCCTGCCCTGCTCGGACCCGGCCGCGTTCTGCATGGCATGGGCCTCATCAAAGGCCAGCACGCCTTCAAAGTCTTCGCCCATCCAGTCGAGGATTTGGCTCAGTCGCGTGGTGCCGCATTTGCCCGCGGACCGCAGCGTGGCGTAGGTGACGAAGAGGATACCGTCACCCATAGGGACCGGCTGGTCCGGTTTCCATTTGGAGAGCGGCTGGATGTCGGCTGGCGAGCCGCCGAGATCGGTCCAGTCGCGGATGGCGTCCTCAATGAGCGTGGCGGATTTGGAGACCCAGATGGCCTTTCTGCGTCCGGCCAGCCAGTTCACAAGGATGAGCCCCGCGCATTCGCGCCCCTTGCCGCAACCGGTGCCGTCGCCGAGGAAATAGCCGAGGCGATAGGCCCGTGCATCCGGGTCGTCATCGGCGCGCGTCAGCTTGGTCTGGTCGTCATCGATGCTAAACCGACCGGGCAGGTCGCGCCCATGGGCATCATGCGCCATGATGATGGTTTCCAGCTGCGCCTCGGAGAGATCTCCCTCCTCGATCAGCCGTGCGGGCAGCCGCAAGTCATCACTGCCCGTGTTTGAGGGCATGGGCGGGGCAACCGAGGCCATGGCGATGCTTTCAACGAGCGGCGTGGGATGTTCCTGCGCACCCGCGATCTCGATCCGCTGCGGCCAGTAGCGCGCATAGATGTCCGAGATGGGCGTGTTGTCGCGCGGGACATCGAAGCTTGTGAAGCTGAGCGGGCGGACGGCATTGGCCCGTGGTTTG
>QCWH01000085.1:1495-3205 GCA_003149565.1 Marivita sp. XM-24bin2
GATGATGGAACGGTCGGCCGAGCATGAGGGGTCGCTTCAGCCCGTTGGGCGGGGCGCATCTCGGGCCGGGTTGCGGCCACGGCGTCGACAAAAGGAAGGGCTTCATCCAAGTCCCGGACACTGGCGCGGATCATTTCGCCGTCCTCCTGCACCTTGTCGAAGACCATCAGCTGGGTTTCGACAGAGGTGCCGAGCTTGCGATAGACCTGTCCCGGCATCGTCAGCGCCAATCGCGGCGTCAGGAGACCGCAGGCGCGGGACCAATGCGCGGCATCGCGTTCGGGCGTGAATCCCGGCGGCATGATCGCCACCAGCCGCCCGCCGGGTGCCAGGCGCTTTGCAGCCGCGATGAGATGCTTGGCGGCGATGTGCTTGTCTCGGGAGCGATCGACCGAGGAGGCGAAGGGCGGGTTCATCACCACGACCTCGGGTAGAACCGGCGTCTGCAGCAGATCATCGATATGCTCGCCGTCATGGCCTGTGACCTCGCCGCCGAAAACCGCGCGCAGGAGGCGCTGGCGAAAGGGGTCGATCTCGTTGAGCAGAAGCGTGGCACCGGCCCGGGCGGCGAAAGCAGCCAGGGCACCGGTGCCAGCCGAGGGCTCCAGAACGGTCTCGCCCTTGCGGATCGCCGCGGCCCGCAAAACCAGCGCCGCGAATGGCAGCGGCGTGGAAAACTGCTGTAGCCGGATCTGCTGCTCTGACCGGCGGGTTTCCGTCAGGAGCCGTGAGGCAAGTAGCCTTGCAGCGGCGATGTCACCTGCCGCGCCGTCCCCACCCAGCAGCACCTGGATGGCCGCAGCCTGCATCATGTCATAGGCTATGCGCCAGTCCCAGGCGCCCCCGGCATCACTGCCATGAAACGTCTCGCGCATGATACGCGCGAGCGCTGAACTGCGCAGGGGCTGGTCATCGACCTCCGTGCCGATTTGCGCGAGGGCAGAGGCGAGATCGGCTTCGGAGATTGCGAGAGCCGGGTTGGCCGTTCTGGGTTTGGACATGGGGATTTTCCTTTGGATCAGGGTCTGAGTTCCAAAGGACAAAAAGCCCGCTTTCGCTTTTCAGGGTGACGTAGTCAGACCGCGCCGACCTCAAAGGCTTGGTCAGGACTTGGGTTCGACCTGCCGCTTCGCATCAATCAATGCCTGTGCGGCCTGCATCACCTGAACCTGAGATGTTCCCGAGCGTGCATCCTCCAGCGCGGCCTGCACCTGCGCGCAAAACCACGTGTCATAAGAATTCGCTTCAGCGGCCACGGAAATGCTCCTCGAGCCCGATATCCAGCAGCTTGCCGAGGTCATCGGGCATGTCTGCAACGCGCACAGCAATTGGGAAACGGTGCCCCGTCAGGTCAGGCGCGCATTGCTCCTCTAGACCGAGGTGCTGCCTATCCTTTTCCGTCTCATTCATTGTGCTTTCTCCGACCGCATTATCAGCCGATGCTACATCTTCGAGCGTGGCGTCGTAAATGATAATGCCAAAGGGTCATAGCAAGCTGGCCCACTTACCGATCGGGCACCGCTTCAAGGGATTTCTCGAACCGCTTGCCTGCCGCTGCAGCTTCTTTCAAGAGCGCGTCGAAATTGTCAGGTGGGTTGCCATCTTCCAGCATCCCTTTGAACGTCGCATAGGCATCCGTCTTGCTGCCATAGGCGCGCAGGGTCTTGTCGTCGTTCACCCATGCCACCACGATGACCTTCGCATCGCTGT
>QCWH01000085.1:4302-15225 GCA_003149565.1 Marivita sp. XM-24bin2
AATTTCGCCCGGAACCAGTGCTTGCGGTGATCGCCGAGTGTGCCGCCTTGCCGGAAGGCGGCGGCACCCGGATCTGCAGGTATGGCCTCGGTGACCAGCTTGAAGATGGCGGCCAGCCGTTTCGTCGGGTTTTTCTTGTGCCAGGTCTTGGGATCGCGAGCCTTACGCGCCTCTACCTCCTCGACCAGCCCTTCGAGCTGGTCCAGAAAGAGTGGGTGCGCATAAATCGACCATCCATTCACGACAAGGGGCGCTTGGGCGGGCACGCTATCGCCGCTCATTCATCCTCGAGCGATAGCGGCGCATCGAGATCGACATCAACGTCTCCGACCAGTGCTGCAAGACGGTCATGCAAAGCCCCATCGAACGCCCGAATGCGGTCCGGATGCGCCTTGATATCGGCCTCGACAAAATCGAGAAAGGCTCCGAGCACGGGATCTTCCTCGTCGCTGCGCACGGGCTCGATATAGACCCTGCCACTCGGCTCGGTGCAGTAACGAATCTGGTCGCCCTTGCCCAGCTTGAGCTGTTTGCGCACACCCGCCGGCACGGTCGTCTGATACCGATCCGTGAGTTTCGAGACATCTTGTGCGAGGGCTGTCATGGCAGTCTCCTGAAGAAAAGGGGCTTTGCTGCCCGCGATAGGTAATGCATTTGCATTGCCTTGTCAAGACAAGCCGCAGCATCTGCTGTCGCCGGGCAGGTCGATGAACCGTCCGGCGCAGGACCTAATTTCGCCCCGCCAGGAACTCCGCCAGCACCGGGCTAGCCGCACCTTTCGTGGAGCTGAGCAGCTCCGAGCCCGCAAGCGAGGCCTTCGACAGGCGTACGAGCCCACCAGTTTCCTCGATGCGGTAGCAGCGGCGCTTTTGCCGCCCACGCCTGTAGTGGGTCGCGGTGACAATCTGGCAGGTACTGCCATCGGTGAGCGTCACAGGGGTGGCGAGCTTGATCTTGTCGCCTTCCTCGTAGTCCGGGATCGCAGCCCAGTCCTGGCAGCGCTGGCGCCAGGCATGAGCATAGCTGTCTGGGTCTTTCAGCTCGGACAGCAGGGCCAATAGGCTCAGTGGCGCGCGGGATTCGACCGGTCCCGCGCTTTCCTCCATGTCCTTGTAGCCCCAGCAGCCGTCATCATATCGGGTAAGGAATACGGCGGCGAAAGTGATGGAGCCATCCGCATCGGTGACATAGGTCGTGTCTTCGACAGGGGTGCCGTCGATATTTGTGACCTTTGCCGCCGCGTACCAAGTCGAACCCACCTTGCAGGCTTTGACCAGTTCCGTCTTGCGCCTTTCGCCCTCGAAGGTGCACAGCCGAGCAATCTCCGCTTTCTCATCCGCGTAGGTCTGGACGCGGCCGTCGGTGTAGAAGAGCCAACCCATCACGCCGCCCTCCGGTCATCGATTTCCATCAGCGCATCGAGCGGCACGCGGTAGGGCTGCATGGCGTCAAAATCCTCGCAATTGCCACAGTTCTGCACGATCGCAAAGGTGTCGCAGGCATCCTTGAGGATGACCCTGAAGGTGCCACCGAGGCCCGAGGGCACTTCGTAGGTCCCGCCGATGAGATAGTCCGAGGCCCGGCGCACGAAGACGCGGATGCTGTGGCCATCGGTGGCGAGCCGGATGGCCCCTCGCCCCCGGTCGATGAGCACCTGCACGTCATCCAGGATGTCGGTGTAAAACTGGCCGGTCAGATCGCGAAACGCCATGCGGCGCTGCGCCATCCAGTCGGTGTCCCGAAACGGGTTCATGCCGTCGGCGAAGGCGAAGGAGGGATCGGCCTGCTCGGTGGTAACGATACGGGTGGTCGTGCCATCGATGCCGTTTGAGCGCAGATGCACACCATTGCCGACGATGAGGATCAGGGCCGGCCTGTCCACGGGCCCGTTCCAGTTGGGCAGGAAGGTCTTGCAGGCACGCGCATGTGCGATTTGCGCCGCAACAGCGGAGGCAGAGAACTTGAGAATAGCCATGGGGATGTCTTTCTGTTCGGTTTGGAAGGGTCGACCCGCGCGGGCGGCATGGTCCACGCGCGGGTCGCGTAATGGCTCAGGCCGCTTGCGCGACCTCGCCGTCAGACTCCGGGGTTTCCGCGATGGGCTCCGCCTCATCAAAGGCGATACCGGCGGTCTGCATCATCGGCGGGCACCAGGCGGCCACGGCAGTGCGCTGCGCGTCCGTGAGCGTGGCGAAGGGTTCAGCGAAGAGCTTGTCACAAAAGGCGACGATCTCCTTCTTGCTCGACGAGGCCAGCGTCACCGCCTCCTGGGCGAGACCCAGATCCTCGCCGAGGATCTTCAGGAGCCAAGCCTTCTTGAAGCGGTTGAAGAGCGCCGCATTCGGCGTCCAGTGGGCGCGGATGTCGGGCATGATCTCGATCTCGAACGCATGCATCAGGCTGTCGCGCTGGCGGTCCCGCGCGAAGCAGGACTGCGTGGTGCTGGCCGTGGCATAGGCCACGAGCTTGGCCTTTTCGCCTGCCTCCAGCGCGCGAAACGCCGCGAACTGATCGGCGGGCGCGCGGGTGTCATCGAGCCAGGACAGATCAAGCGCATCATGTGCCGCCGCCACCTGCTCAAGCGAGGTCTCGTCGATCTCGTCCATCTTGGCGTGGGTACGGTATTCCTTGCGGGCCTCGATCTTGATCGCCTGCGTGACACTCATGCCGCTGACCAGAACGTCACTGACCAGCTTGAAGAGCGTCAGATCGAGCGTGGCCTCCGGATGCAGCGCCATCGCAGCGCCAAGCGCCATGGCACGCTCTGTCTTGAGATCCTCGGCCAGTGAGGCTGGATAGGTGATTTCGCCGGCGTCCGGGGCCTCCTCCCCGGTCGGATTGGCCGAGGAGCCGCGCGCGCCCTCCTCTTTGACGGTGTCTTCCGGGCGGACGAGGCCCACATGGAGCGTGATCTGCCCACCCTGCCACGACGCGATCACCCCGGACCGCGCGAGGTCCTCGGCGCTGTAGGCCTCCTGCAGATCGCGCGCTTCCTCTTCCAGAGCGTCCACGCGGTCGTAAAGGGCATTGTAGGCACCGTCCTCGAGCCCCTCATCCTCCATCTCGAGCTGCAGTTTCTCAAGCTCGGCGGTGATCTCATCGATGCGCTTTTGCGCAGCCTCATCAGGCTCGATCGGGCCGGGATAAACGCGGCCGTAGTCGGCCATGGTCGCGTAATCATAGCGGACCATGGCATCGGCCCAGGCAAAGCCCAGCTTTATGCGGGCCTCTTCGGCGGCGGCACCGAGCTTCTCGAGCAGGATGGTCTCGACCAGCGCGGCGTCTTCGAGCACGGAATGCTCTTCCAGAAGGTCAGCGGCGACAGCGCCGCCCCGCGCCTCGTAGTCCGCGCGCACGAAGGCCCCGATATCGTCACTGACCTGCACGCCGCGGGATTTGAGCGCCTGGCGGACCGTATAGGCCTGCAGGTAGCTATCTTCCTTGGTGAGCGCCTCGAAGACTTCGCGCTGCACCTCCTGGCTCGGATGCTCCGCAAAGGCCTTCATCGTGTCGAGCGTGATCGTCTTGGCCCGGGCCGCGGCGCGGATGTCGGGGTGGATTAGGCCATAGCGCAACCGGCCTTTCACGGCCGCCACCGTGGTGCCGAAGGTCTTTGCGATCGTCTCGGGCGTCTGGTCGTCGACCTCCATCATCCGCGCGAAAGCCTCGAACTCGTCGATGGCATTCATCGGCGCCTGGGTGATGTTCTCAGCGAGCGACAGGGCCGTGGTGACATCGCAATCCTCTGGCACAAGACGGCAGTCGATCTTGGCCTTCGCCGTGAAGCCTTTCGCGGCCCTGTCCGCGACCAGCTCCTTCAGCGCGGCATGCCGACGGCCACCGGCGAGGACAGCATATTTGCCGTCGAGCTTCTGGACCATGAGCGGCTGCAGGAGACCCAGAACGGCGATGCTTGCCTTCAGATGGGCGATGTTCTCAGGATCATAGGTTTCCGGCGAGTTGCTGCGCACATTGGCGGGATGTGAGACCAGATCGCCGATGGCGACGGAGACGGGTTTGAAGCTTGTGGTCATGGCGTTTCCTTTTCGGTGGGTTTGGAGCGGCCCGCGCATTCAGATGCGCGGCCAATCCCCGTCTTCAGGGATCACCACAACAAAAGGCCCACTCTCCCTTTGAGGGGTCAGCGGGCCTTCATCGCCTGGGCTGTCAGGAGTGGGTGTCCCCTGCCCTACCAGTCGCGCGCCAGCATGATGGTCAGCACGCGCATGGTGGTGGCAGGATTGTCCGGGGTCTCGGCCCCGTAGCGGAAGTCCGAACCCGCCTCATAGAGATCGATCTTCCAGAACACGGTCTCGCCCCGGATCTCGACCGCCCCGAAATCGTGCCATCCCTCGGGATCATTCTCAGGCTCGAAGGTGGCAAACTCACCGGTTGCCTTCACCGCCTCGGCCATGAAGCCGTCACCGGCCTCCATAAGCGAGCGGGTGACATGCATGCGGCCCTGGGTGGGCTGCGCGGGCGCCACTCCAAGGCACGCGAGCTTGCGAAACGCGTCGTTTTGCGCCGCGATCACGGTCGGATCCGGACGGTCCGGCAGGGGTTGAACGGTCATGGACATGGGGATCTCCTTTGAGAAGTTGAAACACCCTTCCCAAAGCCTGCTTTTTCTTTTTCCCCCTGGCGGCAGGACAGAAGCAGAAGGGGCCCTACCCGAACAATCGCTTGGGTCTGTAATTCGGGTTGGGGATGGTTTCGATCCAGCCGCCTTGGTGCTTGATGGTCTCAAGTGCCGCCGAGAGCGGATAAGCGCCCTCGGACGGGCTCCACCAATAGGCGCCGTGCTTGAAGGTGATGATCTTGCGGCGGCCGTCGTTGAAGCAGGCCACCCGCAGCGTCTTGGGTTCCTTACGTGACATGGGCGTCTCCGTTCTCCCTGTGGTCAGGCGGCCTTGGCTCGGCCCCCTGCCCTGCCCGCCTCCGATCTGGCGATCAGGTAATCACAGGCGCGCTGCGCATCCGCGGCGTGCTTGAAGATCGCACCCTTGTCCGACCGAAGAACGCGCAACCAGTTATGGAGGTAGGCAGCATTCATCTCGAGCGTATGCGCCGTAAAGCCGAGCGTCTGACCCAGGAACACCGAGGTCAATTCCGCGACGATCTCCTCGCGCGCGTAAGAGGTGTTGCCAAACTTCGAGAACCCGAAATCACGGTTTAGCCGATGCGGGGCTTTCGTGGCATGGGCCAGCTCATGCGCCCAGACCCCGTAGAAATTGCGCGGGTCCTGGAACCGCGTGATGGATGGCATGTAAACCTTGTCCACGGGGGGCAAATAATACGCTTCCGTTCCTGTGAAGACGGTCGTGATGTCGATGCCATCGAAAAACGCCTGCATGTGCGGGATGGGCTCGGACGGCGGGTGGTCAGGCGCTGGCTCGGGGTCCGGATAGAAGCTGTCCGGCAGGCCCTCGATCTGGCAGGCATTGAACACGCGGTAGGATTTCTGAAAGCGGAAGATGCGGGCTTCCTCGGAGCGATCATCGTCCTCGCTGCGGTCGTCCGCGGCGCCCGCGTCTTTCCGGCTTTGACCGTAATAGACGACGACAGAGGACTTCTCGCCCTTGCGGACCTTTGCGTCCAACGCATTGGCCTGCGGCAACGTCATCCAGAAGGGAGAGCTGTGGCCCGCCATCACGGTCCGCATTGTCAGCAGAAAGTTGTTCACCCCCTGGTAGGGTTCACCGCCCACGCGCAGGGGGCGAGAGCTGCCACCTGCGGTCCAGGGCTTGCGCCACGGCAAGACGCCACGCTCGATGATGCGGATGATTTCGTTTGTGATGGCCTCGGAGGCATCGAATTTGGGCGTGCGGGATCGGGCCATGGCTGGCCTCCTTTCGAGTTTTGGTGAGAAGATTGGGGATCAGGTTGACCGACGGGGCCGCGGATCGTTGGCGATCTTGGCACCAAGCACTTCGACCATGTCGATGTAGGTGATCAGCGAGACGGACTTGCCAGGACCCCAGGGTTCAGGGTCGACCGATCCGTCCCGCGTCACCCGCGGCAGGTTCGCGAAGGCGGTGACATCGGTGACGGATCGGATATCGATGAACGGCGTTCCTCGTGCGACCGCGAGGGCGGCCAAGGGAAAGCGCTCGATCGGCGCGAAGGTCGACACGGTGGTCCAACCGAGATGGATGAACGTGCCGCCCTCTCCGCAGATCACATGCGCGTTTGGCAATGACGCCGCCTGTCTGAGATGGCCGAGATCACGCAGGACGGTCTGGCGTTCGAGCCGCTGTGCCAGCGCCGTCTGGCCAGTTCGGCGCAGCTCTCTATGCCGCCACCACGAGGCAGCGGTCGCGCGTAACACACGCAAGACACCTGTTTGCATGGGAATGCCCTTCGTCAGGAACGGCAGACCGGAACCCGGCCCGGACCCATCTGAGGGACCCCAAAGGCCCTCATCCGTCAGTCACAAAACCCGAAGAACACTTTCACTCTTTAGGGATCTGATGCCGGAGAATGTTAAACGCGAAGCTCATGAGAACCGATGATCCTGCACTTTCCGGCATCAGACCCCAATGAGGAACAGGATCAGGCCCGGACACCCTCTTTCGGGCACCCTCAGGCCTGACCCTCCCCGGCCCTCCTCTTTCTCTCAAACCCCATGCTTTCCCCAGGCGGCTTGATTTTGTTCCTGTTATGTTCTATTTTAAGAACCACGCTAAGAAGGGAGATCCCCGATGGAAAGCACCACTTACGCCCTGCCCGCGACGCCCAAGCAGATCGCCTATGCGCGCGCGCTGGCCTTGCGCACCCAGACGCTTTTGCCGTGGGAGGTTCAGCAAGATCGGCGGTCCCTGAGCGCCTGGATCGACGCACAAGCCAAGTTGAACCCGGGCGCGCAGGACAGCCGCCCGACATCGAAGCAGGTCGCCTTCGCCGAGCGTCTCGCCCGGATCAAACGCCGCGCCGTCCCGGATGAGTGTTTCCGCGACAAGGGGCTGATGTCAAAATGGATCGATGGGAACAAATGAAGCTGGGTAGCCCCTGCGGTGATTGAGACTACTTAAGCCGATCAACAATCGATGCCCCGCCCGACCTGGCAAGCGCGATCAGGCTGGACTGGATTTTGGATGTGAAGACGGAACTGAACGTGCCGATGGGCGTGCGGTCCTCCCAGACATAGGACCGCTCCAGAATATCGGTGTTGATCTCGTCCAGCATGACCCATTTGCGGACATGGGTTTCTGACCCCACGCGCTGCGACTCGATCTGTGGCACCTCGATGATCAGCACGATGTTGACGAGCGTTGCCGCAACAAGCAGCCGGAGCGGGGTTCGGGTACACCCCATTGACTCTAGCCTACGGCGACCCCGAACAGCGCACCGACCCCGGCTGTCGCCGCCAATGCAAGCGCTCCCCATAGCGTGACCCGCGTGGCCCCACGGACGACGCCTGCGCCGCCGGCCGAAGCGCCCAATCCGCCAAGAACCGCAAGGCCAAGGATCGTCGATCCCGCCACTAGGGGAGCGATCTGCGCCTCCGAGACCAGCAGCACGACGATCAGGGGCAGCACCGCCCCAACGGCGAAGGTCAGCGCGGACACCAGTGCCGCCTGGATAGGGCGGGCGGTAAAGGTTTCCGAAATGCCGAGCTCGTCGCGCGCATACGATCCGAGCGCGTCGCGTTCAGTCAGTTGCACGGCAACCTTTTTCGCCAGGTCGCCGTCCAGCCCCCTTTCAACATAAATCAGGGTTAGTTCCTCGAGCTCGGCCTCGGGCGTTTCCTCGAGTTCACGGCTCTCTCGGGCGAGGTCCGCCTGTTCGGCGTCAGTTTGCGAGCTGACCGAGACATACTCCCCCGCCGCCATCGACATCGCGCCAGCCATAAGCCCGGCCAGCCCGGCGATCATGACCTCGGGCTTGCCGGAGCCTGCGGCCGCGACGCCGACGACGAGGCTCGCGGTCGAGACAAGACCATCGTTGGCTCCGAGAACGGCGGCCCGCAACCAGCCGATGCGATGCACCATATGGATTTCAGAATGTGAGAGGCGGCTCATGGCTTGGCTCCTTGAACGATGTCTGCTTGCTCTGACATGATGGCCTGGGATTTGCCCGTAGCTGGCTCCTGCGGCGCGATGCGCAGCGCGCGCAGGGCGTTCAGGATCACGGCAACGTCGATCACTTCTTGCAGAAGCGCGCCCTGAACCGGCGTGAGGTAGCCGAAAGCGGCCGCGATCATGCCCATGACAGACAGGCCGATCCCGGCGACAACGCTTTCGACTGCGATCCGGCGGGAGGCGCGCGCGATCTCGATGCCGGGCCCCAGCCGGTCGATCCGGTCGACGAGCAGCACCACGTCGGCGGCCTCGGCCGAGGCCGCGGCGCCCCGTGCCCCCATTGCCACGCCTACATCGGCTGCGGCCAGGGCGGGCGCGTCGTTGACACCATCACCCACCATCATCACCGGCCCGTGTTTACGCTCGGAAAGCACCAGCAACACCTTTTGATCCGGCGTCAGACCGGCCCGCAGCCCGTCGAGGCCCAGCCCCTCGGTCACGCGCTCGGCCACGTCCGCGCGGTCGCCAGTAGCCAGAAGGATGCGCACGATCCCTTGACGGCGCAGACCGTCCAGCATCGCCCCCGCGCCCTCTCGCAACGGGTCAGACATCACCAGATGCCCCGCCAGGTGACCGTCAACTGCCACTGCGACAAGGACCGATCCGGCGCCCTTGGCGGGGTGATCGCCCGCCCTCTGCCCAACGCGGGACACAACGAAACCGTCACCACCGACGATCACGCTGTGGCCCTCGACATGACCCATGACCCCTTCACCCGGAAACTCGGCAACCTCGGATGGCACGGGCAACGAGAAGCCGCGCGCCTTCCCGGCCGCGACAATGGCCTGCGCAACAGGGTGCTTGGAGGCCTGATCGAGCGCAGCAGCGAAGCGCAGGATGTCGCCCTCGACCATGCCGTCGTGACTATCGATCGAGACGATCTGCGGCCGACCGTCGGTCAGCGTCCCCGTTTTGTCGAGGATCAGCGTGCGGATCCGCGCCATCGTCTCGAGCGGCCCTGCGCCCTTGATCAGCACGCCAAAATGCGCCGCACGCGAGAGACCCGCCACCAGCGCGACCGGCACGGCAAGGATCAGCGGACAGGGCGTGGCGACCACCAGCACGGCGACCGCGCGGATCGGATCGCCGGTGAACCACCAGGCCGCAAGGGCGATGCTGACGGTGACGGCCAGAAACCCCAGCGACCAGCGGTCCGCCAGCCGGGACATCGGCGCTTTGGAGGCCTGCGCTTCCTCGACCAGGCGAACGATCCCGGCATAGGTGCTGTCCTTGGCTTCGCGCGTCGCCGTCAGGTCGAAGGCCTCGCCCGCATTGGTCGAGCCGCTCATGGCGTCGGCCCCGCGCGCCAGCCGGACTGGCAGGGACTCGCCGGTCAGCGCCGAGGTGTCGAGGAAGGCCGTGTCGGAGGCCACTGTGCCGTCTACCGGCACCACGTCGCCCTGCCGGATCAGCAGGCGATCACCGGGGGCGAGTTCGTCGAGCGGCACCTCCTCCAGCGCACCGTTGCGGTGCCGGGTCGCGGTCCGGGGCACGCGGGACAGGAGGTCCTGCATCGACCGACGGGCGCGGCCCTCTGCGAAGGCTTCGAGGAAGGTGCCGCCCGAATACATCACCGCAACGACCGCCGCTGCGAGCGTCTCGCCGAAGACGAGCGCCGCGGTCATGGAGAGCGCGGCGACGATATCGAGGCCCACCTCGCCGCGCCCAATGCTCCGGACGATTTCGACCACAAGCGCTGCGAGCGCGGGAACAACTCCTGCAATCCAGATCAGGTTCGCGATCTCTGGTTGGCCCGCAAGGTAGAATGCGAGTCCCACGATCAGCCCGGTTGCGGCCATCAGCAGGAGTGCGGTCTTGAAGCGATCGGTACGGGTCTGTTCCATGCGGCTCATCTTCCCCCGGCTGAGGCGATTGCCGCTGGTTCTTCGGAAAAAAGACGCCCGACTCCCACGCCCATTGCATTGCCTTCATCATCGCGCAGAAGAAACAGGGCGTCGAGTCCACGTTGTCTCGCGAGGTCCGCACCCCTCTCCGCACCGAGCACCATGAGCGCCGTCCCCCAAGCATCGGCCTCGGCACAGGTGCGGGCCACCACGGTGACGGAGGCCGGCGAGGCGATCAGCGGCGCGCCACGTCTCGGATCCATGGTATGCGACAGGCGGCGCCCCTGAACCTCGACCCAATGGCGGTAGTCACCGGAGGTCGCCACGGCGGCGTCCTGCAGCGCCAGAACCGAATGCGGCGTCCGGCGATCAGGGTCCGGCGCTTCTACCGCGATGATCCATGCCTCGCCATCGGGGCGCAGGCCCATGGCACGCATCTCACCGTCGATGCCGACAAGGGCGTCGGCAATCCCATGATCGCGCAAGGTCTCGGCGAGCCGGTCGACGGCATAGCCCTTGGCGATGCCGTTCAGATCCAGCGCAATGGGCGCGGTCTTGCGCAACTGCATCCCCTCGATCTCCAGCACCTCCTGCGCCGGGCGGCGGGGGGCGTCCATCACGGCGCGGATACCCTCGGGCGCGGCGGCCCCGGGCCCGAAACCCCAGGCCGTCACCGCATCGCCCATGCCGATATCGAAGGCCCCGCCCGAGGCGCGCCCGATCTCGAGCCCGAGGCGCAGGACCGCCCGCAGTTGCTCCGGCACCACCACCCAATCGTCCACCGGCGCCGCATTGATCCGCATGAGCGCGCTCTCCGCGTTCCACGTCGACATCTGCTTGTCCACCTCGTCGACAGCCGCCTGAAGGGCGGCACGGATTGCATCCGTGTCGCGGCCCCGATCCGCGAAGAACAGCGCCGACCAGCGCGTGCCCATGGTGGGGCCGTTCAGGGCGATGCGCGCGCGCTCAGTAGACATCTTCGACATACCGCCCCTCTG
>QCWH01000085.1:15638-20684 GCA_003149565.1 Marivita sp. XM-24bin2
GACTGCGGGCGTAAGCCCGGCAGGTGCGAGGATCTCGGCCAACGCATCGCTCACGCCCGTGGCCATGTCGCGCCCGCCGCAGACCATCACACGCGCCCCGTCGCAGATAAGCCGGGCCACCTGCGCCGCGTCGGCGCGCAAGGCGTCCTGCACATAACTGCGCCGCGCGCCGCGCGAGACGGCGGTGACAAGCCGGGTCAACCGCCCCTCAGCCTGCCAGCCGGGCATCTCTTCGCCATAGAAGAAATCGCTGTCCGCATGCCGCATCCCGAAAAACAGGTGCACGGGCCTGTGCCGCGCATTGCCGCGGATGAAGCCCGCCAGCGGCCCGATGCCGGTGCCCGCCCCGATCAGGATCAGCGGGGTGCGACCGCGGTCGGCGTGAAAGCCGGGATTGCGGCGCAGGAAGGCCGTGACCCTAGCGCCCGGCTCCAAGGCGGTCAGCTGGCCCGAGGCCAGCCCGCCCGGATGCTTGCGCACAACGATCTCCACGAAGCCGTCGCGGCGACCCGAGGCCAGCGAGTAGAGACGTGGCACGGCGCTGCCCTGCGGCAGGACACCGATCAGGTCGCCCGCCTGAAACCGTGCGAAACCCGCCCCGGTCAGCCGCTGCCACAGCGCCGCGCGCGGCAAGGCGAAGCGCAGGATCGCGGCCCCCGCCTGCATCTCGGCCCCGTAGTTGCGCCGCGAGACAAGGGTCAATGTTTCGGTGCGCGGCGAGACGGGCTGGTGAGAAAGCTCGAGAGAGATGCTAAGCGCCTCGCCAAGAGCGCGGCCCCAGCGCGCGAAATCCTGCGGGGACTGGCGGTCGATTGCGTCAAGCGGCAGAAGCTCCGGCCAGTCCTTCGCTTGCGCTGCTGCCGCAACGTCCTTGGCAAAGGCGCAATAGGCCGGAAAACTCCGATCTCCGAAACCAAGCACAGCCATGGGAATATCCGGCGCTCCGTCGAGGGCGTTCAACCGGTCGAGGAAGCCCTTCGCCGAGGCCGGCGCAGCCCCGTCGCCATAGGTCGCGGCGAGCACGATGATGCGCTCGGCTCGGGCGTAGCGCTCTGGCGCGAAGCCCGACATCGGGCCAACATGGACGCCCTGCCCCGCTGCCGTCAGCGAGGCATGCAGGGTCGCGGCGAAGCCCCAGGTGCTGCCACCCTCGCTGCCGACAAGAAGGATCGTCTCGGCACGGCCCGCGGGCTGGTTGCCGCGGATGCGCGGCCGCCCGCGCCGCCCGGCAAACCAGATCAGGACGCCGGTCACGCCCATCGCCGGCACTCCGAGCGCCATCATCCCGAGCACAAGGCCGAGCGTCGCGGCCCCCTGCCCCGTGTGCAGCATGTAAATGGTTTCCGAGACGCGCTCCCACCCGGTCAGGTCGGCCCATGCCACGAGCGCGCCGGTTCCCTGGTCAAGATAGCCGGTGCCCCGGTCGGTCTTCAGTGTGAACACGTCCGTCGCATCGCCGGGATAGGGAAAGCTCAGTTCGCGCAGCTCGGCGACGGGCGTCTGCAGCAGCGTGGCCATCTGATCGAGAGCGAACCCAATCTCTCCGCTCACTTCGGTGGGATCAGTCGGCAGGACGCCACCGTCCGGCAAAAGATCGAAGGTGGAGGCTGTCATCCAGAGGGCGGTGGTGGAGGACAGAACGAGGCCGATGACGGCGATCCGGGCGATCTCGACATGCAGCCTGCCCGCGAACGGACCGCGCAAGGACGCGAACCAGTGCCGCCATCCGCCCGCCCGTCGCGCGACCAGCATAGCACCCGAGAGCGAGAGGACCAGCATCGCCGCGGCCCCGGCGGCCATGGCGATGCGCCCGCCATCCCCGAGGAAGAGCGAGCGATGAAAGTTGGTGAGCCAGCGAAGGGCCTGGTTCGGGTCGGCCGAGGCAACGCCCGCGCCCGTCGCCGGGTCGATCACGGCAGCACCCGGCGCGCCCTGATCGAACCAATAGGCGGTGATCCGACCGGAGGGCGACCGCCGGATCTGCTCGACGCCCGGATAGACGGCCTGGATGCGGTCCGCGAGGGTGGCGACTGTCTGACCAGTCTCCACCTGCGGCGCGGTGATGCGCTCGACTGCCGGAAAGACCGAGAGCGCAGCGCCGCTCAGGCTCAGGATCGTGACGAGCGCGAGTGCCAGTAGACCCGGCCAGCGATGGAGTGTACGGATCATGGCCCTGCCCCTCACATGTCGTAGGAGAAGTTGGCGATGTAGCGCCGGCCGGTCACCGGCGTACCCGCGCCCGCCGTCGTCAGCGGCACGGCCACCTCGTTCGGGCTGTCGCGCATATCCTCGACCGCCGCGTCTATGTGAAGCGTGTAGCCCGCATCGAACAGCGCATCGGCCAGATCGAGCGTGATCTCGAGACTGCGGCCCGCGCCGACGCTGGCGCCGGTGATACCGTTTACCTGCGCGGTATCGCCGCCCGTGGCACGGTACCAGTCGCTCAGATGCTCGTAGTACTTGGACTTGCCACCAGCCATCCAGAGACTGCCGACATAGGCGCCCGAGGCGTCGGTAACGTAAAGCGCGAGGTAAGCGCCGTCGCCGCCATAGTTGTTGAGGGTGGTTGTGAGCGTCACGGGCCGTGCCATAGCGAGGCTGGGAAGCGTGAGTGCGGTGGTCAGCGCGAGCGTTGCGAGAAGTGATTTCATGGGAATGATCCTTGTTCAGGGTGCTTCGGAGCTGTTCAGTTCACCTGAACCTGCGGAGGGGCGCCGTTTCCGAAGAGGCCGTTCTGCGGAGGAGCGACCGTTCCAGCGGGCGCGGGATTGCGGGCGCCACCGCGGTCGTCGTCATCATCCTCGTAGTCCATCTCGACGATCTGCAGCGTCGCCGGATCGAGCTTCACCTCGATCTCGCGGCCATCCTGGTCTCGGCCTTCGATTTCGTAGCAGCCGTCGTCGATCTCGAAGTCGCGCACCGTCCAACCGTTCTGTTCGGCCATCTGCATGGCGGCCTCGCGCGGCTGCCACTGGTCACGGGGCGCATTGCAATCATCGTCGTCGGCCAGCGCAGCGCCGGCGGGCAAAAGTGCGATCAGGGCAAGGGCGGTCAGGGTCTTTTTCATGGCAAGGGGTCCTTTCATTTGATGAGACCAATCTGGCACCCCGACCTGAGGGCATCCTGACGCCCCAGCGATTCCTGCTTCAGCTTGCCGTCAGGAAAATGGCCCCGCCGATGAGGGCGGGGCCAAAAAAAGATGCGAGCGCAGGCTACAGGGCTGGCATGGCTATGCGCCCTGCCCCGCGTTCAGGTGAATTCGAACTGCTCGAAGCGGACACGGCGAGGCGTTTGGCCTTGTGCTTTCAAGCCCTTGAGAATCCCGTCCTTCAGACCGGTTGGGCCGCAGAACCACAAATCGGCTTGCCGGATCGCGAAAGGGACCGCGCCAATCAGGCGCTCGGCCGTGAGCCTGCCATCGCGCGTCGTAACGACCACCTCGAAACTGAACCTCGGGTTGCGGGCAGCCGCAGCGCGCAGCGTCTCTACCCCAATCGCCTCCTCTTGTGTCCGAACGCAGTGGATGAGGTGAATGTCGCGGCTATCCGCTTCGCTCAGGCTTTCGGCCCAGGCGAGGAACGGCGTGATACCGATGCCGCCCGCCAGCCATATCTGGCGCGCACCGCCCTTGCGGAAATTGAACCGTCCATATGGCCCTTCGACCTGCACGCGCGTTCCGGTCCGCAAGATGGCGGGCAGGCTTCGTGTCCAGCCACCCAAGCCCCGGATGGAGAACGTCAGGGTGCCGTCAGGGCGCGGGGCGCTGGCGATCGTGAAGGGGTGCGGCTCGGACAGTCCTGCCTCTGGCGCGCGGAAGAAGGCGAATTGCCCCGGCCGCCACCGCATGGCCCGCCCCTCGGGGCGGAGGGTTAGCGTGGTGGTGTCCTTGGTCTGGCTGATCTCTGTGACGGTGAATTCTCTACGCCGCAGGTACGGGGCGACCAGCTCGGTGAATATCCACGCGATCACTCCCGCGATGCCAAATGTGTTTAGAAGCACCGAGAGCGATGGATCTACCTCTGTCGGCAGGTCGACGAAGAACTGGTGAAAGACCACGATTGCAAAAAGGGCCCCCATGAAACGATGGCTGAACCGCCAGATCTGATAGGGGATTTCCAGTGGGGTGAAGGGCAATCTCCGGAACCAGCTGACAGCAACCAGGGCGAGAAGCGCGTTGAAGGCAAGTTCGCCCGCCTCTTCACCAAGTTCACCAAGGGAGGTTTCACGCACCAAACGCTCGAAATCCGGCTCGATCTGCTGGTGCAGGATCATCAGGACCATTGCGGAAATACCAAGCCACTTGTGGAAACGGTACATGCGATCGAGACCGCCGAACAATGGTTCTACCAGCGGCGGCCGTGCGGCGAGGATCAGGGTCTGTGCCATCGCGACAACTGCCGCGGCCCCGACGGCAATGCCAAGTGCTGCATCCGCGCCATAGGGCGCATAGGTGTTGAACCCGATCAGTGCCGCCAGCAGGCATGGCAACGCAACCAGCACCGGGCCCGTCAGAGCTAGAGGAGAGTTTAGGGAAAGCCGGGAGAGTGGCGGCAGGCCCGGCACCGGGACATTACCGTCGCGACGCGCTGCATCAGTCATCGTCGCGTCTCTCGTGATCCCGCTCGCGGCGATCATCCTCGTCGTCCTCGTATTCGAACTCGATTATCTCCAGCGTGGCCGGGTGGACAGTCACCTCGATCGCACGCCCCTCGGCATCCCTCCCATCGATCTCGTAGCAGCCGTCATCGATCTTGATCCGGCGCACCGTCCAACCATTTTCCTCAGCCAGCATGGCAACAGCATCGCGCGGCTGCCAGTCGGCCATCGGCACGAAGCAATCGTCGTCAGCCAGCGCCGCGCCGACCGGAAAGACCGCGAGAAAGCCGATAATTGTCAATGTCTTCTTCATGGGGCACACTCCTAGTGGCTCGCCTCTTGATGCCATTCATGCGCCGCGAAGCTGACGGCAGCCTGAAGGGGCTCGACCCACAAGCTTCAGCTTCGTGTCAGCCAGACGGATCATGGAGGGACATCAGGAAAGGACGG
>QCWH01000056.1 GCA_003149565.1 Marivita sp. XM-24bin2
TGGTGATATCGGAGACCACGAGATCTTCGTCGGTGATATCAAGCGGACGCGGCGCCAGCACGATCTGCTCGGGCGGCGGGGCCGAGGTGCCTGTGCCCGCGATATTGTTGACAGCAAGCCCTTCGTGTCGCGCAATCTGGCCACCCGGATTTTCAGGAGCGACCCGCATCGGGCCTTCGATGGCCCGCACCACCGGCACGCCCGACACATCGCGCACGATCAGCCGATATCCCCACACTGCCACACCTACAATCAACGCCAGCGACATGGCCGCGCCCAGCCAATTGGCTGCCGTGGCCAGGTTGCCAGACGTTCTTTCCCCGCGTGCGGGGCCCGTCATATGCATGTCTGCCATGTCCGCCTCTTTGCCCGACGGTCGATGCCGCCGGTGTATCTTGCCTTTGCCTCAGCCGGTCATTGCGCTTTTGTCAGCGCATTTCTTCAACCGGTGTGACACCCAAGATACCAAGGCCTGCGGAAATAACAACCGAGACGGCCCGCGCGAGCGCGATTTTCGCCTGCGTTGCCTGAGTGTTGCCTTCCTGCAAAAAGCGCAGGTCCGGCACGTCATTGCCTTTGTTGTAAAGCGCGTGCAGTTCGGATGCGAGTTCGTAGAGGTAGAAGGCAACCCGGTGCGGTTCGTTTGTCCGGGCGGCGATTTCCACGAGGCGCGGCCATTCGGCAAGCTTGCGCGCAACCGCCAGTTCGCTGTCATGGGTCATGCCCGACAGATCAACACTGGCCAACGTGGCATCGTCCACGGTGACACCGGCCTCGGTCGCCTTGCGCAATACCGAATGCACGCGGGCATTGGCGTATTGCACGTAGAAGACCGGATTGTCCTTGGACTGCTCCAGAACCTTGTCGAAGTCAAAATCGAGCGGCGCGTCGTTCTTCCGGGTGAGCATGACGAACCGTGTCACGTCCGGGCCGACCTCGGCGACGACGTCGCTCAGTGTGACAAAGGTCCCTGCCCTCTTGGACATCTTGTAAGGCTCACCATTCTTGAAAAGCTTGACCAGCTGCGTGAGCTTGATGTCGAGCGGCGTCTTGCCATCAGACAGCGCGCTGACGGCGGCCTTCATCCGTTTGACATAGCCACCGTGATCGGCGCCAAACACGTCGATCAAAAGGTCATAGCCGCGCTGAACCTTGTCGAAGTGGTAGGCGATATCTGGCGCGAAATATGTCCAGGACCCATCCGATTTCATGATCGGGCGGTCCACATCGTCGCCGTGTTCGGTCGATTTGAACAGCGTCTGCTCCCGCGGCTCCCAATCCTCTGGCTTCTTGCCTTTGGGTGGTTCAAGCACGCCACGATAGATCAGGCCCTTTTCCTTTAGGCTGTCGATGGCCGCTTCAATGAGGCCGGTGCCGTAGAGGGACTTTTCGCTGAAGAAATTGTCCATCTCGACGCCAAGCGCGCCAAGGTCTGCGCGGATCAGCATCATCATCGCATCAGTGGCGAAATTGCGCACCTCTTCAAGCCAGACCTCTTCGGGCTGGTCGACATAGGCATCACCAACCTTGTCCTTGAGCGCCTCACCGACTGGGATCAGATAGTCACCCGGATAGGTGCCGTCGACAAAGGCCACCTCTTGCCCATGCGCCTCAAGATAGCGCAGGTAAACGGACCGGGCGAGCACATCGACCTGTGCGCCTCCATCGTTGATGTAGTATTCGCGGGTCACGTCGTAGCCCGCGTAGTCGAGCAGTGATGCCAATGCATCGCCAAAGACCGCGCCCCGCGTGTGTCCAACATGCAGCGGCCCCGTGGGATTGGCGGACACATATTCCACGTTGACCTTTTTGCCCTGGCCAACATCTGATTTGCCGTAAGCCCTGCCAGAGGTGAGGATGGCTTTAGGCAAATTCTGCCACACTGCATTGCCCAAGCGGAGGTTCAGGAACCCCGGCCCTGCCACCTCGGCCGAAGATACGCGCGGATCGGCGGACAGTTTCGCAGCCAGCAGGTCCGCGATATCGCGCGGCTTTTGCTTGGCGGGTTTTGCCAGCACCATCGCCGCGTTCGTGGCCATGTCGCCATGAAGCGGATCGCGCGGCGGCTCGACCGTCACGTTGGCAAAGTCCAGACCGTCTGGCAGCGCGCCTTCGGCCACCATCGCGTTGAGGCTGTCGATCACAAGCGCCCGGATATCGGAGAAGAGGTTCATGTCACACGTCCTTTGTTCGGGACGTCCTCTACCACCTTGGCGCGCGGCGTCAAATGTTAGGCTTGGCCTTCTGCCTTGGCGCGGTGCTCTTTCATGCGGAGCATCGCAATCAGGCGCGTGCCACGGGTTTCCTTGGGCGTGTCGTCCGGGCCAAGAATGCGCAATGTACCATTCGGCCCGATATCGGCAATAAGGATGCCTTCTGGATGGGTGTCGTACCAGTCTTTGATCGTAAACTCTTCTGACAGCGTCGTGGCGCGGAACTCCCAGCCATCCCACATGCGGCGCTGCACCTGCCAATAGGTCTCACCCGCACCAATGGCGCGTCCACCGAGTTTCGGAGGCAGCGCATAGCGTGCAGAATCCGTGGTCTCGCGATTGAGTTGGTAGACGTTTTCGCGACCGAACTCCGGCGCAAGGTCCGTCGCGACCAGAGTATTGTAGGCATCATTGTCAGTCGCGACGATCACAGTGGCATAGGCCATCAGGTCCAAACGGTGTTCCGCCCCTTCCGACAGGATGTCGCCGGTGTAGATGTTCAGCCCGGCCTCGCGCGCGTCGCGCAGATGGCTGCGGTTCGGGTCCGAAATCATCACCGGCAGGTCAAGTTTCTTGAGCAGCGATCCCAGCTCGACCGACCAACGATTGCCACCCACGATCAACACGCCCGGCGTGGCCGATGCGTTCAGACCCAAAAGCCGTGCGATGGGTTTCAGTGTGAAACCGTGTAACACGACTGTCCCTGCCACGAGCGCAAAGGCCAGCGACGAAATTTGCGCAGCGTCTTCAATCCCGGCTTGCACAAGACGATCACCGAAGAGGCCCGCGACCGCGACAAGAACCACACCGCGAGGGCCAGTGAAGGCCACCAGCAGACGTTCCGCCCAAGGCACGTTCGAAAACGCCAACGAGATCAGTACGGTCAGTGGACGTGCGATCAGAATGACCGCAACCACTGTCGCGAGCGTTTGCCAATTCATCGCCAGCAGCGTCTCGGTTGTCATGTTGGCCGCGAGCAGGATGAAGACGCCCGACACCAAAAGGATCGTCGCATGTTCCTTGAAGCGGTGCATTTCGGAGTGACTTGGCAAATGCGCGTTGGCGATCCAGACGCCCATGATTGTCACAGCAAGCAAACCGCTTTCATGCAGCAACGCGTCGGAAGCCGCAAAGGCGATCAGAACACTGACAAACAGAACCGGCACCTTCATGTATTCCGGCACCCAACCGCTAGAGAAGGATTTGGCAATCCCCCAGCCTGCGGCGATGCCGACAATCGTGGCAGCAACGATACCGATGGCCAACGCGCTCACGGCCTGTTCGACTGTTGTGGAGGTTTGCCAGACCAGCACAACTTCAAAGGCCAGAACGGCGGCCAGCGCACCTGCCGGATCGTTGACGATGGCTTCCCACTGCAAAAGCGCGGCAGGACGGCGCTTGAGCCGTGCCTGACGCAGGAGGGGTGCAATGACCGTCGGGCCGGTCACGATCATGATGCCGCCGAAAACCGCAGCCGTGGCCCAGCTCAGCCCCCCGACATAGTGCAGGACCGAAGCGGAAAGCAGCCATCCCACCGGCCCGCCAACCAGAACAAGCCGTTTCACCCCGACGGCGGCATCCGAGAGCGATTTGAAATTGAGCGTCAAACCGCCTTCAAACAGGATGATCGCCACGGCGATGGCGACAATTGGTTGCAGAAGGTCTCCCATTGCAACCGATGGGTCAAGAATGCCGAAAACGGGTCCGACAAGAAGGCCCGCAAGCAACATCAGCACGATGGCCGGTAGATTAAGCCGCCACGCGAGCCATTGCGCTCCGACGCCCAATGCGCCGACCAAAGCAAAGGCGGTGACCGGATTCATACCGGCATCTGCAGGTGTTGCCACGTTCGTATCCTTTTATGACCTAGCGGAAATCACGTCGGAGCCAGTCAGGCGCGCGTGCTCCTGAAGGGCGAACCTGTCGGTCATCCCGGCTATGTAATCCCCCACCAGCCGTGCGAGTTCCGTCTCGGACTGAATTTCTGCAACATCCTTGCGCCATTGCTTGGGCAGAAGTGAGGGATCGGACATGAAAAGCGGGAAAAGTTCATTGATGACCTTGGTCACCTGAGCCCGCATCTCAACGACATCGGGCGCGCGGTACATGCGGTGGAACAGGAAGGTGCGGATCACCTTGAGATCAGCCCACAGCGCGGGTGTGAATTGCACCATCATACGGCCCGCCCCGCGGATGTCGGCGGGCGAACGCGGATCAAGGTCCTTCAAATTGGCACGGGTGACGTTGATGACGTCGCTGACCAGCACACCAAAAAAGCGGCGCAATGCTTCATGCCGGCGGCGGTAATAATTCAGGCCGGGGTAAATGCGATCTACTTCGCCAAAACAATCGCTTACGATGGGAAGCTCAGCCAGTTCATCTGTCGAGAACAGCTCGGCCCGCAAGCCATCATGCAGGTCGTGGTGATTGTAGGCGATGTCGTCAGAAAGAGCTGCCACCTGTGCCTCGGCGCTGGCGTGGGTGTGCAGTTCCAGATCGTGCCGGGCGTTATAGGCAGCCAGCGCATGCGGCACCGGTTCTGGCACCGGTCCGTTATGTTTGGCAATGCCTTCAAGGGTTTCCCAGGTAAGGTTCAACCCGTCGAAATCAGCGTAGTGGCGTTCCAGCGACGTCACAATCCGGATGGCCTGAGCATTGTGGTCGAACCCGCCATAAGGCTGCATCAGTGCATCGAGCGCGTCCTCGCCCGTGTGGCCGAACGGGGTGTGCCCAAGATCATGCGCCAGCGCGACCGCCTCGGTCAGTTCGAGGTCCAGTCCTAGCGTTTTGGCAATGGTCCGGGCAACCTGACCCACTTCGATGGAATGCGTCAGCCGGGTGCGGAAATAATCGCCTTCGTGTTCGATGAAGACCTGTGTTTTGTGCTTGAGCCGGCGAAACGCCGACGCGTGAATGATACGGTCCCGATCCCGTTGAAAACACGATCGAAAGGCGCTTTCTTCCTCGGAGTATAGCCTGCCGCGCGACCTGCCCGGTTCGCATGCATATTGAGCCGTCATGATCGACTGCCTGTTCTTGTTCCCTGTCCCAACCGCCCTTATATTCAGATCAGTGCACAAATCAAAGCCAACCCGAGGATGACATGCAGCTTCCACCGAAAGTGACGGATCGCGCATTTGAACGTTTGTCAGAAATTGGCGCCAGCGCCGAAGGCAAGGCCTTGCGTGTGGCTGTCGAAGGTGGAGGATGCTCCGGATTTCAGTACGAGATCAAACTTGATGAGCCTTCCTCCGACGATCTGGTTCTCGAAGGCAATGGAGAGCGGGTTGTCGTGGATTCGGTGTCTCTGCCGTTCCTGTCCAACGCGGTGATCGATTTTTCCGAAGAATTGATCGGTGCGCGCTTTGTGATCGAAAATCCGAACGCCACATCCTCGTGCGGCTGCGGGACAAGCTTTTCCATGTGAGGGGGCCTGGGCGTTCGCCTTACCTGTCAGTGAAGCAGCCCGCCACGGTCTGCCCGTGCAAAGCCATGGAAGAACTCTTCAAAATGCTGAGATGAGGTTTCTGCTTGCGCCAAAACCTCCAACGCTTCGGGTGACAGACGGTTTTCCATGTGCAACCGCATGGAACCCCAGTCCCCGCTGCGGGCCGTGTCCAGGTTGAACATGGCCTCGGACATTTCGCGCATCGGCGTGGCGCGACATGGGCTGCGATCAAAGCGCATCCGGTCACAAACAAACGCTTTTGCAAAGGCGCTATCCCCGACAGTGGCCTGATGCCAGTTGCAAACCAAGAATTCGTGATAGTCGTCCTGAAGACTTAGGTTTGCCCCATCCGATACCGTAAAGAGCGTCGTTTCTCGTCTGAGCCACTCGGTCCAAAACGTTGGGGGGATCTCACCCGCATAATGCAAAGCGATGCAAATCTCGGAAAGCAGATCGGCGTTCTGCTCAAGGAAAGCCAAGAGCCCCGCAAAATGCAGGCTGCGTATCGTATCGGAGTCCAGCAAAGGGTCACAACGACCGTATTCGCTGAGATAGAAAACGAGATGCGTCAGTTCATAGGCGGCCTTCTTGTTCGGCAATACAAAGGTCGCGGCCCGCGCCATGAAATGCCGGGCGCGCTCTTCGAGTTCTGGGTCACATCCCTTGGGCGTGACGTCGCGCCGGGCCATGAGGCGCAGCGCCTCCATGCGTTGCAGGTCTGAAAGCTCTGCACGGGGTAAGTCCTGTTCGCAGGCCCAATGGATCAAATGCTCTGCTTGATCGCCGGGCATGCCCAGATCTTCCAGGTCCAGCGCGATAGACAGAAAGAACCGGTAGTATTGCGGGAAAAAGCGAAACCGATTTTTTACTGTTTGGTAAAATTCTGCATAGGTCTCAAGCGCGGCATCCCCTGGTTGGGTCCCCGTGCATTCTAGGATGTTCAGAATTTCCGCGTTTTCCTTGAGCCAGAACACATCATCACCGTGGCGGCGGTGTTGCGCAAAGCTGGTCAGAAGCGCGCTAAAACGCGCTTCATGCGAGGTGATCCGGGACGGGGGGATGAGGTGAATGACATTGGTCATGGTCGGTGCCTCCATGTTAGATGTCATGGGACAGGCCTTCCCGTCCCGGTTCCGGACGGCCTTACGAACCGGACGTGAACAGCGCGCAGCCCTCGCCATCCGACGTATGCTTGGCGGTTACTGGTCCAGAGCCTGAAGTGAAGGCGTCCACGGCATCTCCACAGATCGTATCGCTGCGACGCGGACTGGACCCGGAGGTAAATGCTTCAACAAGGTCTCCGGAACGGGTGTCGGAGGTGGTTGGCGCGGACCCGGATGTGAAGAGGCCCGTTGCCTCGCCGCTCAACGCGGCTGATGACGCTGTCGGGGCCGATCCCGAAGTGAACATGTCCGTCGCATCCCCGGCAAACATATCGCCGGTCAACATCGGCGCGGAACCGGATGTGAAAAGAGCTGTGGCATCGCCGCCGTGCACGTCAGAATAAATGCCTGTAGCGCTCTGATTTCCTGACAGGTTTTCGTTATTCTGAAGTTTGAAAGCTGCGGTCATGGTGGCCTCCTCTGGCTGGTTGGTTGAACGGCACAACGCTGACACGCAAAAATTGATTTTGAGAAGTATGATTATCTTTTAAAGTGTATTAATGCGGGTTATCCACATTAACTTACTCGCATAGGTTGTTTTCCTCTAAACGCATTGAGACTTTTCAACAGAACACAAAAATCTGGGGATAACTTTCTGCGTCGTCATAGACAGGGACGCCCTTGCCCGCGCAAAGCGTTTCCCTACCCGTGAGAACCCAACCAAACGACTCTTCGATTCGCTGAGATCCCGACTTGTGCGCAGCAAGTCTTCTTGGGATAGAAGGACCAAACGGGGAGACGCGTTCATGAAAATTGCCACGTTCAACATCAACGGGATCAAAGCCCGCCTGCCCGCTTTGACCGATTGGTTGAAAGAGAGCGCGCCGGATGTGGCGCTGTTGCAAGAGATCAAGTCAGTGGACGAGGCGTTTCCGAGAGAAGCGCTGGAAGACTTGGGCTATACCGTCGAAACGCACGGCCAAAAGAGCTTTAATGGCGTCGCGATCCTATCGAAGCTGCCGCTGGAGGACGTCACTCGTGGTCTCCCAGGCGACGATGAGGACGAGCATGCGCGCTGGATCGAAGCCACCGTGATCGGCGACACACAGGCGGTCCGGGTCTGCGGCCTATATCTGCCGAACGGGAACCCCGTACCGGGGCCGAAATACGATTATAAGCTAAGCTGGATGAAGCGACTGGAAGCGCGGGCGCGTGACCTGCTGGCCGCTGAGATGCCCGCTCTGATGGCAGGTGATTACAATATCATCCCGCAGACCGAGGACGCCGCCAAACCGGAACAATGGATTGATGATGCTTTGTTCCGACCCGAGTCGCGTGCAGCCTTCCGGCGCATTCTGAACCTCGGCTTCACCGAAGCGCTCCGCGCCACAACGCAAGGCGGCGGTCACTATTCCTTCTGGGACTATCAGGCTGGCGCGTGGGAACGGAACAATGGCATTCGCATCGACCATTTCCTTTTGACCCCCGCCTGTGCCGATCTCATGACTGAATGCTGGATCGAAAGCGCGGTGCGCGGACGCGAGAAACCATCGGATCACGTCCCGGTTTGGGTGTCGCTCTCAGCTTGATCACTTGCACCCGCTTGCGGAACAGCAAACCCCGTCATACATCTTGCGCAAGTCCACAATTGGAGAGCACCGCAATGGCCATGCAAGCGCAGGAAATCGAAGACCTCATCCGGGCGGAATTTCCCAATGCAAAGATCACAATCACCGATCTGGCAGGCGACGGAAACCACTACGCTGCCGAGGTGATCGATGAAAGCTTCAAGGGCAAGAACCGGGTGCAACAGCAGCGAGCAGTCTACGCAGCACTCAAGGGCAAGATGGATGGCTCGCACGGAGAATTGCACGCACTCGCCCTGACCACAAAGGCGCCGGAGTGATGCCCGCGCGGCTCTGGAATATTCTGATGATACTCGTGATTGGGCCGTTCGCCTATTTTACGTGGAAATCGTCCAGCAACCGCGCCGCACGTCTTGAAAATACACGGAACGTCGTATGATCGACTTTCTGTCCAACACCTGGCCATTGTTTGCAGCAATTGGTCTTGTCACCCTTATCACTGTCGGCGCTACAATGCCCTATATCCGCAAAGACCGGAAACGCCGCGAAGAGATGGAGAAAAAGAATGACTGACGCGAAGCAGATTATCGACGAGACCGTAAAGTCAAACGATGTCGTGCTCTACATGAAAGGCACCAAGGCGATGCCGCAATGCGGCTTTTCCAGCAAAGTTGCGGGTGTGCTGAACTACATGGGCGTTGACTATGCTGATGTGAACGTTTTGGCCGATGAGAACATCCGTCAGGGCATCAAGGATTATTCCGACTGGCCGACGATCCCACAGCTTTACGTCAAAGGCGAATTTGTCGGCGGCTGTGACATAATCACCGAGATGACGCTGTCGGGCGAATTGGATCAGCTTTTCGATGACCAGGGCGTGTCCTACGACAAGGACGCTGCCGAAAAGATCCGCGAAGCGAATTCGTAAGCGGCTTTTATAACGAGATCGAAAAACGGCGCCTCAGCGGGCGCCGTTCTTGTTTGGGCCATAGATATGCGTGCGCTAGCCGGCCTTTTCTTCGACATCACGCGCCAGCGCTTCGGCACGCGCGGCGATCTCCTGGAGCGACTCTGTCACATCCGTCGGAACCACCGGCACCTCGATCCGCTCAGGCTCGGGCGGCGGCGCCTCTTTCAGTGCCTGCAACTCTGACAGATAGGCCTCCGCACGATCCTCGGTTTCGCGCAGCTTATCCTCCAGACCCGCCGTCTTGTCAGCAAGCATCAGGCCTGCCATCAACAGCATCCGGGCTTCGGGAATGCGCCCGACTTGCTGCGCGAGAACCTGCGCTTCGGTGTCGAGCATCCGTGCCGCAGAGTGCAGGTATTGCTCTTCGCCTTCCTGGCAGGCCACATCAAAGCTGCGACCGCCGATGGTGATTTCAACTTCGGGCATCAGTTTGCCTCCTCAGTGTCTGCAGCGGCTTCAAGCAACGGCGTCAGAGTGTCAACGATGGCCCGGGTTTCCGCCACATCGACAGACCGCGCCGCGCGCAGGCCTTCGAGCTCGGCCAGCATCGCTTTGTTGATCAGATGCGGCTCTCCGACGTTGTCAGCCAATGCCTTTCGCAACTCTTCATTCGTGGCGCGCAACATCTCGTTCGACTGGCGCAGACGTTGCAGATCAAGATCAAGTTTGGCCACGTCGATGGTCGCGGCCTCGGCTGGCGCTACCGCAGCGGCTTCGGCTTTGGCGGCTTCAAGCTCCTTGCGATGTGTCTCGTGCAGCTTGCGCACGCGCTCTTCCAACTGAGCATTGGCAAGCTTTTCTTCTTCCAGCGCTTCGCGGAGTTTCGCAACCTCCTCAGGGTCGATCTCCGGCGCCGCGGGCCCCGCGCTTGCGGCTTCGGCCGCGCGCTCTTCCAGCCGCACAACACCCTGCGCCACCCTGTCCAACGCCGCCGTGATGCGATGCTGCAACTCGTCAATTTGGGTCATATGCCTGATCCCCATTTTCTTGTTTGTCCGACCACATTGCGATCGGGTCAGACGCTTTTTTCCGTGCTCTCGAAACGAATCGCTCCGTCCTCTTAATGTGAAAGTTTAACAATCCGCCGTGGAAAATGCGCCCCCTTAAGCGCATGTGGCGGGCCCGTGCCGCTTGAACTCTGCCGTCACACTGGTATGAGCGCCGTCAAAGACCCCTTTTGCCTCTATTATGAAGGACGAGTTGGCCTGTGGATATCGAGACCCTCAAAGCCCAGAACCCCGACCATTGGAACAAGGCAGCTGCCATTCGCGCCTTGACGCTGGACGCGGTCGCTGCCGCCAATTCCGGTCACTCGGGCATGCCCATCGGCATGGCAGACGTGGCCACTGTGCTGTACGAAAAGCACCTGAAATTCGATGCTGCCCATCCGGACTGGCACGATCGCGACCGGTTCATCCTGTCCGCGGGTCATGGCTCGATGCTGCTATATTCGCTTCTTTATCTCGTGGGAGACCCCGAGATCACGCTGGATCAGATCAAGAACTTCCGGCAGTGGGGCGCAAAAACCGCAGGCCACCCCGAGAATTTCCTGGCGCAGGCCATTGAAACCACAACAGGTCCGCTTGGTCAGGGCATCGCCAACTCGGTTGGGTTTGCAATGGCCGAAGAAGCGCTGCGCGCGCGGTTCGGCAAAAAGCTGGTCGATCACCACACATATGTGATCGCCGGCGACGGCTGCCTGATGGAAGGTGTGAGCCACGAAGCCATCGGCATCGCCGGGCGTCAGGAGCTTTCCAAGCTGATCGTCTTCTGGGACAACAACAACATCACCATCGACGGCACGGTTGAATTGTCTGACCGCACCGATCAGATCGGACGCTTTACGGCAGCGGGCTGGCATGTTCAGGAAATCGACGGCCACAACCCCGATGAGATCGACGCAGCCATCACGGCAGCCAAGAAAGACAAGCGTCCTTCGATGATTGCCTGCAAAACACATATCGCGTTGGGCCATGCGGCACAGGATACCTCCAAGGGTCACGGTGCGTTGACCAATGCAGACCAAAACGCAGAGGCCAAAGCGGGCTGGGGCTGGACCACGGGCCCGTTCGAAGTTCCCGCCGAGATCAAGTCCGCATGGGAAGCGATTGGCAGCCGTGGCGCCTCTGAGCGCGCCGAATGGGAAACCCGTCTGGCGGGCATGTCCGCTGCACGCCAGGCCGAGTTCGCCCGCACAATGGCGGGTGACGCGCCGAAAAAGCTGTCCTCGACCATCAAGGCGCTGAAAAAACAGATCAGCGAAACCGCCCCCAAGGTCGCGACACGCAAAAGCTCTGAAATGGTGCTTGAGGTGGTCAACCCGATCCTGCCGGAAACCTTTGGCGGCTCGGCAGACCTCACAGGTTCGAACAACACCAAGACCGGTGATCTGGGCGTGTTCGACGTCGACAACCGCAAGGGGCGGTACATGTATTGGGGCATCCGCGAGCACGGTATGGCCGCCGCGATGAACGGCATGGCGCTGCATGGCGGCATCCGCCCCTATGGCGGCACCTTTATGTGCTTCACCGATTATGCCCGCCCGTCCATGCGCCTGTCTGCTTTGATGCAGGTGCCGACGGTCTACGTGATGACCCATGACAGCATCGGTCTGGGCGAAGACGGCCCAACCCACCAGCCGGTTGAGCATCTGGCGATCAGCCGTGCCACACCGAACACTCTGGTGTTCCGCCCCGCCGACACTGTCGAGACCGCGGAGGCCTGGGAAATCGCGCTGACTCAGACCAAGACACCGTCCGTCCTGTCGCTGACCCGTCAGAACCTCGCCACCGTCCGGACAGAGCACAAGACAAAGAACATGGTCGCACAAGGCGCTTATGTTCTGGCCGATGCCGAGGGCAAGCGTCAGGCAATCCTGATGGCCACCGGGTCAGAGGTTGAGATTGCGATGGCCGCGCGCGACATCCTGCATGGCGAAGGCATCGGCACGCGGGTTGTCTCGATGCCGTGCTGGGAACTGTTCGAGGAGCAGGACGAGAAGTACCGCAAGCGCGTTTTGCCTGGAGGTCCGGTGCGTGTGGCTGTCGAAGCCGGCATCCGCTTTGGATGGGACCGCTGGCTATTTGGCGAACGTGGCAAGCGCGAAAAGTCCGGCTTCGTCGGGATGCATGGGTTTGGTGCCTCGGCGCCCGCCGAAACCCTGTACGAAAAGTTCGGCATCACCGCGGAAGCGGTGGCACAAAAAGTGCGCGATCTGGTCGAGGGCCGCTGGCAGCCAGATCCCCGTTCGTAGAGCGTATTTGGGCGGCTTTGCACAGCGGAGCCGCCCATCCACGATGCATCGATGCATCGCCAGAACGCGTTGACGCGTTCCCTGACCTACTCAAACACAGTTCCACGTATTTCTTTGCGTCGACGCAAAGACGAAACGCGTTGACGCGTTTCAGGAGCGAGAGTCGTTATTGGGCGTTCGAGATTGTATTGTCGTGTTCTTGGGCCTCTGACCAACAGCGAAAATGTGCGCCCCGACCCACCGGCGACGCTCGCTGCGACAGGCTCGGCGGATCGCGCTGCACGATCAAACGCACCGGATCGCGGTTGCAGAACACCACCAGCTGATCGCCATTCTCAACCAGAGTGAAACCACGCCGCTGTACTTCGCGCAGAAAGGCGCTGCGGCCCACAACCCGCTCCACATCGCGGGCAGAGCGTTGAATGACGCCGCCGCGCCCCACGGCTTTGGCTGAGAACACGTTGCGCATCCATGTATCGGGATCAAGAAATCTGGGTATCGTCATGCCCCTGCATAGCGCACAGAAGGTTAAAAGCGGCTTAACGCTGCTCAGGCGCCCTTGGGCATAACCGCAGTCCAGATCGGGCCGATGATCTTGACCCCGATGGGGATCAGAATCAGGCCCCAGATGAAGCCCAGCACGAAATCAATTCCTGCCGTGATGACCCATTCCATGAAGGGCTGCCCACCGCCGTAATCCACTGCAAGATGATGGATTGTGTCTTCCGGAGCATGCCATCCCATCTGCGCAATGGAATGCACGATGATCGACCCGCCAACCCAAAGCATGGCGGCTGTGCCCACGACGGTCAGCGTTTTCAACAGCCACGGCATGAACTTCACGATGCCGCGCCCCAGTGCGCGTGTCACACCAAGACGTCCAACCTGGGTGAGCCAAAGGCCGACATCATCCATTTTCACAATGACTGCGACCGCACCATAGACCGCGAGCGTGACCATGATACCGACAAGAGCCAGAGTCGCGCCCTGCATCCAGATATTGCCATCCTCGATCACCGACAAAGCAATCGTCATGATCTCTGCCGACAGGATGAAATCCGTCTTGATCGCCCCTTTGACCTTTTCTTCCTCGATATGCATGGGGTCGGCGATGTCGTGGCTGCCATCCGGCCCACCGGAGTGATCGTCATGTGGCATCAGCACATGTACGATTTTCTCTGCCCCCTCGAAACACAGGTAACTGCCGCCCAGGATCAGCAAAGGCGGGATCATCCACGGTGCAAAACTCGACATCAGCAGCGCGGCCGGCAACAGGAACACCAACTTGTTGATCAGGGAGCCGCGCGCAATCCGCCAGATAATCGGCAACTCGCGCGCCGGTTCAAACCCCTGGAGGTATTTCGGCGTCACCGCCGCGTCGTCGATCAGAACGCCTGCGGTTTTCGATCCGGCTTTCGCAGCCGCTGCTCCGATATCGTCAACCGAAGCCGCCGCCACTTTTGCGATGCCTGCGACGTCGTCCAACAGCGCCAACAAACCACTCATACCTGATCTCCTTACCCGGCTCTGCCCAAGACATAGCGCCCCGGGCCCTGAGCTGCCAGCACAAGGCATCCGCCTGCAATGGCCCAGTTCTTCACGAAAATGCTCATCTGCCACGGATCGGACGGGATAAAGTGGAAGCCACTTGTTCCCATGCAATAGAGCGCCAGCAGAACCGAAACCGGGCGGACGGCCCATCCGGCCAAAAGCGAAATACCGGCGACCGCGTTGAACAGCAGCGCAGGCCAAATCAAACCGGGCGGTAGGCCGCGATCCGCCAAAAGCAGCATCGCTGGTTCTGGATCGACGGTTTTCTGCACCGCACCTGCAAGAAACAGAAGCGCGATCAGCCCCCGCCCAAACAAGACCGCGAGATCCGCCACCATGGGCATTATTTCTGATTCCGCATCATCTATCGCGTGTTACCGCAAACTGTCCGAGGGCGTTAGCGCCATCATATACCCGATCTGCACCTTTTGCGCTAACATACTGTCAAACAATGCCTTTTTTACTTTGCGCTTGCAGCATACATCCGTATACGGACGTCAACGCAAAGCGCAGGAGACACCCCATGACCGTCACACTTGGTATCAATGGTTTCGGTCGGATCGGCCGCTGCACCCTCGCCCATATCGCCGAAAGCTCGCGCAACGATGTGCAGGTGGTCAAGATCAACGCGACTGGTCCGATTGAGACAAACGCGCATCTGCTGCGCTATGACAGTGTACACGGCCGCTTCGGTGGCGAAGTGTCGGTCAAGGGCAACACGATGGATCTTGGCCGCGGTCCGATGGAAGTCTTCTCGACCTACGACCCGCAGGAGCTTGACTGGTCGGGCTGCGACGTGGTTCTCGAATGCACGGGCAAATTCAATGACGGCGAAAAAGCCAGCGTTCACATGGAGCGCGGTGCAAAATCCGTTTTGATCTCTGCGCCTGCGAAGAACGTTCAGAAAACCATCGTCTACGGTGTGAACCATCGCTCGCTGGTAGGCGGCGATACGATGATCTCGAACGGGTCCTGCACAACCAATTGCCTTGCCCCCCTGGCCAAGGTTCTGGACGAAGCGTTTGGGATTGAGTCGGGCATCATGACCACGATTCACTCCTACACCGGCGATCAGCCGACGCTGGATCGGCGCCACGCAGATCTCTATCGCGCGCGCGCTGCCGCAATGGCAATGATCCCGACCTCCACAGGTGCCGCCAAAGCCTTGGGCGAGGTGTTGCCCAACCTCAAAGGCAAGCTTGATGGCTCTGCTGTGCGGGTTCCGACGCCGAATGTGTCGGCCGTGGACCTCACATTCTACGCCGGCAAAGATGTCACGGTGGGAGATGTGAACGAAGTCGTGCGCGACGCGGCTGCAACCCATATGGGCACGGTTCTGGCCTACGATCCTGAGCCCAAGGTTTCCATCGACTTCAATCACACCACACAGTCATCCATCTTCGCCCCTGACCAGACCAAAGTGGTCGGCAAGCGTATGGTGCGTGTGCTGGCATGGTACGACAATGAGTGGGGTTTCTCGGCGCGGATGGCGGATGTCGCAGGCGCGATGGGCCGGCTGCTGCACTGATCTTTCAGTCGCTTCGCCATTTTGACAGCCCGGTCACGAGACGAGAAACGGTCAAATTTTCAGCCGCCCCTGTCGAGAGTGCTTCGACAGGGGCGGTTTTGCGTTTAATTACCAGGTTTTTCCCCCACATTCTTCGGCGCACCCCTGCTGCGTTTTTCTCTCGGCTTGCGCTCTGTTACGCTCATCTGAATCCAACCGTGGAAACCGCGAGGAGAGCAGAGAGTGACTCATATCTTTTCAGGCATCTGGGCGCTGTTGCTGGGCATTCTCTTCATCATGCTGGGCAACGGCATGCACTTCACCCTCATCGGTCTGCGCGGCGCCATCGAAGGATTTTCCGCCAACGAACTGGCTATCGTCGCTTCAGGTTATTTCCTTGGCTTCCTTTCAGGAGCAAGGCTGACGCCGGGGATGATCAAACGCGTGGGGCATGTGCGTGTCTTTGCGGCGCTTGGCAGCTTCATGTCTGCCGGTCTTATCGCGTTTCCGCTTCTGACCGATCCGATCCTCTGGACACTGGTGCGTGTGCTTGTCGGCTTCTGTATGTCCGGCATCTACGTCACAGCTGAAAGCTGGCTCAACGCCTCGGCCACCAATGAAACGCGAGGCAAGATCCTGTCTGCTTACATGATCGCCCAAACGCTTGGCATCATCGGCGCGCAGGGCCTTCTGACATTTGGTGAGGCCGCAACGGCAGGTCTTTTCATTGGCGCGTCTATCCTTGTGTCGATTTCCTTTGGACCAATCCTGTTGTCAGTGACACCAACACCGGCGGCAGATGTCACCCGGCCAATGGCTCTAAGGACGCTTTTCAAGGGGTCGCCTTTGGGGACGGTTGGTATTTTTCTGTTGGGCACAATCTATGCCATCCAATCCGGCATGGGTGCCGTCTACGGCACACAGGTCGGCATGAGCGCGAATGAGATTTCGCTGTTCATTGCCATGTTGTTTGGCGGAGCGCTGCTGTTGCAGGTTCCCATTGGCTGGCTGTCTGACCGCATGGACCGCCGCATGCTGATCCTCGGATGTTCCGCATTGGGGGCTGTGTTCTGCATCCTGGGATGGATCAATGATGCCAGCATCGTGCTCTTAATGGGGACAGCCTTTCTGACAGGTGGAGTCACGACACCGCTTTATGCCCTGATCCTTGCCTACACCAATGATGCACTTGATGCCGAAGACATGCCCGCCGCATCCGGCGGCTTGGTTCTGACCTTCGGGGTTGGGGCTATTCTGGGTCCCCTCGGTGCCGGCAGCGCCATGGAGGCCGTTGGCCCGCAAGCATTCTGGCTGGTCCTGGGCGTGCTGTTCGTCGCCATCGCAGCCTATTCCGCCTACCGGATGACACAACGCCCGGCAGCTCCCGTCAGCGAGACTGACAGTTACCTGGGTGTCGTGCCAACCGCGTCCCAGGTTGCGGTCGAAGCTGCGGGCGCGTGGGCGGTCGACCAAGCGGAGCTCGAACGCGAGGCCGATGCCTGAGACCGAAAAACCGGCAAGGAAATGGCTCTAAACCTGAGTTGGACACGCGCGTTTTGGGACCGCCGACCAATATCGGTTGGGCACATCATGGACCATCTTCAGAGCATCACCGCCTTACATCACGGCACTGGAGGCCTTGGTAATCTGGGCTGTGGTCACAGGCGTCAAGACAGTGCCGGATGGAGTCAGAACAGACCCGTGACATTCCAGCCATCTACCATACCAGTATCCCTGCAGGTCCTGATCGTCGCGCACACCCTCTGCTTGGCTCAGCCGACGGCACGGTCAAAGCTCATTTGATCGGCATTTACCGGAATGCGGATGTGGCCGGACGTGGTGCTTTTGTCAGCCTTTTTTATCCTAGACCTGATGTCGATCCCGCACGCGCCATCCGATGTGGCTGCGTGACAAGGCCGACCGGCTCTGGCATTCTATCGTTCGGAGCAGAGAGGCACGACGGGCATGACCAATTCACTGGCAATCGGGTTGGGGTTGCTGATCCTTGGCGGATTGGCGGTTGACGCGTTCCTGACCGGCGGTGACGGGTTCATGTTCCTCGCAGGCAAGGGCCTGGAGCTGCTGGAGTGGATCGCGTTCTGGCGCTGACGCGGCCCGCAAAGCCTAACGCAAATCCCGCAGTGCCTTGGGTCTGAGACTGGCCTGAGTGGCCGAGAACGGCAAATTCATGTTGGTCTGGGTCTTGGCCACCACAATGTCGTGGTAATAGTTCCAATTGTGCATGTTCGCTTCGGTCAAAGGTTTGAAATATGCGCAGCCGGCACCGTGTGTCAGCTCGTACAGGTTCATCCAGTTGTTCATGTAAAACCGTGCACGTTCGTAATCGAGCACCTTCGCCCCATCGCCATCGCGGATGAGAGAGTTGATGTGGCGGGCAAAGGGCTCGAACCGCGCCGCCTCTGAGGTGATAAAGATCAGCGACACAAATGCCTTTTTGTCCTCTTGATTGCGCTGCGGCCCCGAAACTTCGAGCGCTCC
>QCWH01000057.1:0-1224 GCA_003149565.1 Marivita sp. XM-24bin2
CAATATGCAGAGGTCTTCGACATATGGAAATCCTCGCGAAACGGATCCTCCGGAGCTAGCCGCAACATCGTCCTAATCACATGGCATTGCCCCGTTCCAAATTAACCATGCCCGCATTGGATGATCACGGAAGCCGGCTGCTTTCACGTGTGTGGCAGTCGCGTGCGTGTGGCATTCGCTCCGACATCCGCAAAGCTGTCGTCAATCGCGCAGAACCAGAACGGACCTCCCTGAATGCCGGACCAGGCGCGCGGCGTTCGATCCAAGAAGGTAGTCTTTGAGGTCCGGCTGGTGTGCGGTGATCAGGATCAGGTCCACGTCCAGCGACTTGGCGAGCGCGATCACCCTGTCGTACACGGTCCCGTTCAGCACATGCGCCGTAGCGTCAACGCCCGAGGCATCGATCTGATGGGCAAGTTCGGTTTCCGTTTCGATGCGCGCGGATGTCTCAAAACCTTCATCCATGTAGGATCCGACAATCGGCATCCCGACATTCGGGATCACCGACACCACATGTACTTCGCTTCCCCACTGTTCCGACAGCGTCTTGGCATGTGCCAGCAGTTTTTGCGTTTCATCTGCGATCGAAAGATCGACCGGTACAAGGATTTTCCGGAACATTGTCAGCCCTCCTCAGAACGGCGCTTGGGTCATGCGGCGGCTCTGCAGGCCGACAATCATCAGAAGCAGAAGGAGCGCGGGAATGAAAAACACCTCCTTCGGCATCCGGTCATTCTCGATCTGGGCCATCACGATCTGTGCAGGCACGTCGCCGTAGAAGTCGTATTCGTTGCCAAGACTTTCGAAGAAAGGCGTGCCGGGGAAGGGTTCGTCCAACAGCAGCATGTCCCCATCCTCCATAACAGTCAGGCCGAACGCATCCAGCCTGTCGATGCCGCTGCCCTCGGTCTCGGGAGTGATGACAATGGTCTTTTCCTTGACGATCGCGGTGTCAAAGTCGGGCGCCGACACAATCAATCGAACGTTCGTGCCATTGGGAACGCTTTCGATCGCGCTCAGGGCCGCTGGGCCGGAATAGTCGGTGTACTTGTCCTGCCATTGATCGAGGAAGAAGTCTGGCCGGAACAGCATAAAGACCACCAGCATCATCACTACCGCTTCCCATTTTCGGTTCTTCGCGATGAAGTAGCCTTGGGTAACGGCCGCGAAGGTCAGCATCGCGATCAGCGAGACCACGAACACGAAGACGGCCTTTGCCGGTCC
>QCWH01000057.1:2071-16385 GCA_003149565.1 Marivita sp. XM-24bin2
CAGGTCCGTGTTGAAGATGAACATGAACGGCAACAGCGCCGTGCGGATGTCGTAAGCGAACCCCTGCACACCGGTCTTGATCGGATCACCCCGCGAAATCGCCGCCGCCGCATAGGCGGCAAGCCCAACTGGCGGCGTGTCATCGGCAAGGATGCCGAAATAAAATACGAACATGTGAACCGCGATCAGCGGAACAATCAAACCCGACTGAGCGCCCACCGATACGATGACAGGGGCCATCAGCGACGAGACCACGATGTAGTTGGCCGTGGTGGGCAGGCCCATGCCAAGGATTAGCGACAGGACCGCCACAAGCACCAGCAGAATGATCAGGTTCCCGCCTGAAATCACCTCAATCACCTGGCCGATGATCTGGTGCGCGCCGGTGAGGGAAATCGTGCCCACGATGATGCCCGCGGCCCCGGTCGCAACTCCGATCCCGATCATGTTACGCGCGCCGCTGACAAGACCGTTCACGAAATCTTGGAACCCGGCCACGGCTTGATTGGCGAATTCGGACTCGCCACGGAATATCGCCTTGAGTGGGCGATGTGTGAGCGCGACGATGATCATCGCCATGGTTGCCCAGAAGGCCGACAGTGCAGGGGAGAGGCGGTCGAGGTGTTCCGTCCGCACCATCAGGTTCCAGACCAGAATGAAGATCGGCAATGCGAAGTAGGCACCGCCGAAGAACGTCGGTGTCAGGCGCGGGGCCGAGACGGCCTTGGCGTTTGGATCGTCCACGACCAGGTCTGGGAATTTGGACGCGACGTAGACAAGGCCGAGATAGGCAAGAAGCAGCAGGATCAGCGCCGGATACACGGTGGCGCCCGGCATCATTGGTTCCAGTGCGGTACGAAACAGCACGAGCAGGAACGTGATGGCCGCCATAAAGAGGAACCCAGTCAGGAAAAGGATCAGGATCATCAGGATGCCGATGTGACGCCCCGGCTTCTTCAGGCCCTCAAGCCGCAGCTTCAGGCTTTCCAGGTGCACGATGTACAAAAGCGCGATGTAGGAGATTACCGCTGGCAGGAAGGCGTGCTTGATGACTTCAATGTAAGGGATGTTGACATATTCCACCATCAGGAAGGCCGCCGCGCCCATCACAGGTGGCGTCAGCTGACCGTTGGTGGAAGAGGCGACTTCGACCGCTCCTGACTTCTCGGACGAAAAGCCGATCCGCTTCATCAGCGGGATGGTGAAGGTGCCGGTCGTGACCGTGTTCGCGATCGATGACCCAGAGATCATGCCGGTCATCATCGACGACAGAACGGCCGCTTTGGCTGGTCCACCGCGCAGGGTGCCGAGCAGAGAGATGGCCACCTTGATGAACCAGTTGCCGCCGCCGGCTTTCTCGAGCAGCGCCCCGAAGAGGACGAAGAGAAAGATCATGGAGGTGGACACGCCCAGCGCCACGCCGAAGACGCCTTCGGTCTGCATCCAATAGTGGCCCATCGCCTTGCTGAAGGACGATCCGCCATAGTTCGTGATGCTCCCGATCCATGTCGAATACCCGCCAAAGAACGCCAGCGAAAGGAACAGCGACGCGATGATGACAAGAGGCAGACCCAGCGACCGGTAGACCGCGATCATTAGGACGGTCATGCCGATGCCCGACATCACGATGTCCGTCGTGCTCCAGAGGCCGGGACGGTCGGCGATCTCGAAGCGGAAAATCACGAGGTAGAGACAGGCCGCCACCCCTGCAAGCGCGAGCACCCAGTCATAGACGGGTATGCTTTTGCGGTGCCCGAACATCGGGAAGGCGAGTGTCGCGAGCGCAATCGCGAAGGCCAGGTGCACAAAGCGCGCCTGTGCCACGATATTGGCAAAGATGCCGATACCGGTGGCCTGCGCCAGGATCCCCGGCAGCTTTGACGCGATGTAAAGCTGGAACAACGACCATGTGATACACAGAGCAAAGATCAAGGTGTCGGCAAATGGTCCGGCCTGACGGGCACCTGTATCGGCCTCGGCGACCATGTCTTCAGCGCTGCGTATCTCACTCATGTATCTGTCCCCTGCTGCGCGGTTTTCACGTCGTTTTCAGGCAAAACGCCGGCGCACCCGAAGGATGCACCGGCGTCGGTATTTTCAGAAGGTCACGCAAAGCGCCTTAGTCGATGAGACCAAGCTCTTTGTACGCGCGCTCGGCCCCTGGGTGCAGCGGGGCGGAGAGGCCGTCGCTGACCATTTCCTCAGCCGACAGGTTGGCAAATGCCGGGTGCAGGCCGCGGAAGTCGTCGAGGTTCGACATCACCGCTTTTGCCACGACATACGCGGTCTCTTCCGGAATGCTTTCCTTGGTGACGAAGGTAGCGCCAACACCGAACGTGGTCGTTTCCTCGTCGTTGCCTGCGTACATGCCGCCCGGAATGGTCGCGACACGGTAGAACGGGTTGTCGGCAACGAGCTGGTCAATCGGCTCACCAACCACCGACACCAGCTTTACGTCGCAGGTTGTGGTCGCTTCCTGGATTGCCGCCGCCGGGTGGCCAACGGTGTAGATCATCGCGTCGATGTTGTCGTCGCAGATCTGCTTGGCCATTTCCGAGCCCTTGTATTCGGTCGCGAGGGCAAAATCGTCCATCTCGATGCCAAAGGCTTCCATAACGACTTCCATCGTCGCGCGCTGGCCGGACCCCGGGTTGCCGACGTTCACGCGCTTGCCCTTGAGCTCTTCGAAAGACGTGATGCCGCTGTCACCGCGCACCAGTAGAGTGAAAGGTTCGGGGTGGACCGAGAACATCGCACGGATTTCCGGGAATGGATTGTCGGCAAAGCGCGAAGTGCCGTTATAGGCATGGTACTGCCAGTCGGACTGTGCCACCCCGAACTCGAGCTCGCCAGCCTTGATGGTGTTGATGTTGTAGACCGAGCCACCGGTGGATTCCACTGCACAGCGGATGCCGTGTTCCTTGCGGTCGCGGTTCACCAGACGGCAAATCGCACCGCCGGTCGGATAATAGACGCCGGTTACGCCGCCGGTGCCGATCGAGATGAATTGCTGGTCCTGCGCCATCGCAGCACCGCCAAACGTGATAGACGCCGCCGCGACCAGACCCGCCGCGAATTTTTGAATGCTCATATGTGTCTCCCAGTTGCGTGATGGGCCGGCGGCCCAGTAATTTCGAAACGTGTGTGATGATGGCTCACCTGCTTTCGCGCACGCCAAAGCGTTGTGACTGCGAAGCTTTTCTAACGTTCCTAATGCCATAAAACGCGATTCGCCGCCGATGGACCAGCCCAGCGTGATTCGAGTGTTTGCGCAAACGATGTCGCTTGCGTTTTGCGGACCAAGTTGCTGAGGTGATGTGCAACCCGCGTTTCACGATCCGCCCACAACCCAAGGTATCCGCCATGAACCACGTTTTTCCCCGTCACAACCTCGCCCCTCCGGTAAAGGCGGTGCGTGGGGACGGCTGCTACCTCTACGACGAAACCGGCAAACAGTATTTCGACGGATCGGGGGGGGCGGCTGTGTCGTGCCTCGGTCATGGCGACCCCGAGATCATCAGGGCTATTCAGGATCAGGCGGCGACGCTCGCATATGCCCATACCGGCTTTTTCACCAGCGACCCCGCGGAAGAACTGGCCGATCTGCTTGTCGAACACGCCCCAGGAGACCTTGATCGAGTGTATTTCGTTTCCGGCGGATCCGAGGCGGTGGAAAGCGCTCTCAAACTCGCGCGCCAGTACTTTCTGGAAAAGGGCCAACCCCAGCGGCGGCACGTCATTGCCCGGCGGCAAAGCTATCATGGAAATACGCTGGGCGCTCTGGCAACCGGAGGGAATGCGTGGCGGCGGGCGCAGTTCGAACCGATCCTGATGGACGTGGCTCACATTGCACCCTGCTACGAATATATCGATCGCGCCGCGGACGAGAGCGCTTACGAATACGGGCAGCGCGTCGCGCAGGACCTGGAAGACGAAATCCTGCGCCTTGGCGAGGACAGCGTCATCGCATTTGTCGCCGAACCCGTGGTTGGAGCAACCATGGGGGCCGTCCCTGCGGTCGAAGGCTATTTTAAACGCATCCGCGAAATCTGCGATCAATACGGTGTGCTGTTGATCCTCGACGAGGTGATGTGCGGCATGGGCCGGGTCGGCCATCTTTTTGCCTGTGACGCAGAAGACGTGGCTCCGGATATTCTCTGCATCGCAAAGGGCCTTGGCGCGGGCTATCAACCCATCGGCGCAATGCTCTGCACGGACGCGATCTTTCAGGCGATCTCGGAGGGTTCCGGTTTTTTCCAGCACGGGCATACCTACCTTGGTCACCCGGTGGCCTGTGCCACGTCACTTGCCGTCCTTAAGGCGATGCTCGAGCGCGGCCTGATCCCGACCGTGCAAAAGCAGGGGGAAAAGCTGTCGTATGCCCTGCACGAACGCTTTGGCCAGCACCCGCATATCGGCGATATCCGGGGCAGGGGCCTTTTTCGCGGGATGGAGTTCGTCGAAGACCGCGGTTCTAAAACCCCTTTCGACCCGACGCGCGACACTGCGGGCCGGTTAAAGAAAGCCGCCTTCGAAGCCGGGCTCATCTGTTACCCGATGCGGGGTACACGTGACGGCAGTCTCGGTGATCACGTGCTGCTCGCGCCGCCTTTCATTATCTCGGACGCCCAGATCGACGAGGTTGTCGACAAGCTCGGCACAGCCATCGAGACGGTTTTGCCCTGACACCGCAGGCGTGTCCGAGGTGGTGTCAAAGGGATTTGTGTCGCTAGGTCATGTTGACAAAAGGCGCAGCCAGAGGCGGATGGAAGTGATGTCTATGAAGCCGAGAAAGCTTTCGGCGGTTTTGTCGTAACGGGTTGCGACCCGGCGAGCGTTCTTCAACTTGTTGAAGCAGCGTTCAACCAGGTTTCGCAACGAATACAGCGAATGTTCCATGCCGACGCGCATCTTGCGAGACTTGCGCATTGGTATCTGGGTCAGAACGTCCCGCGCCTCCATCTTTTTCCGCATGCTATCAGCACCGTAGCCCCTTTCGGCTAACAGGACGCTCGGCTCGGGAAGCGTATCGGCCATGACCAGATCGAACCCCATGTAATCGGATGTCTGGCCCGGTGTGATTTCGGTTCTCATGGGCAGACCTGCCGCATTGCCGCGGAGGTGGAACTTGGTCGTGAAGCCACCTCGAGAACGGCCGAAACCCTGTTGCGAGGGCCCCCTTTTGCGCCCGCTGCCTGATGATGGGCGCGGATCACGGTGCTGTCGATCATTTGTAGTGCGCCCGGCACCGCCCCGCTTTCGCTCAGCGCGTCCATGATGTCCTCCCACAGCCCCGCCAGCGTCCAGCGTCGGAACTGCCGATAGACGCTCGACCACATGCCGAATTCTTCTGGCAAGCCTCGCCACGGCGCGCCCATGCGAGCAATCCAAAAAAATCCCATTTAGAACAACACGGTGGTCAGTGGGTTTGCGCCCATTTGGAGCGCGGACAGCACAGATGAACCGTTCAAAGAACGCCCATTCCTTGTCCGACATCAGGTCTCGTGCCAAGCTGGTCTCCATCGCAGATACCAGCTTGCCTCACGCCTCAGCCTCAGTGTGAATTCCTTTTGTCAACACGACCTAGGCGGGTTCGATCCGACGGCTGCAGTTGGCATGGCTAATGTTATCCCAGATGGATCAACTCGGCGAGAACGTCTGAGCGGTGGACTAGGCCCAAAACCTGTTTTGTATCCAGAACCGGAAAGACGCGATGGGGATGTGACATGAACATTTCAGCTACGAGGATAAGCTCGTCATCTGGCTCCACGCTGATCACCTCACGGGTCATGTGATCGCTGACATTGCCTTTCCATTCGCGATAGTAGCTTGCGTGCAAGGCTGACCGAAAACAGTCCTTTTGGGTCAAAAGTCCCGCCATACGGTCGTCATCGTCGACGACGGGTGCGGCGGCGGCCCTAGACTCGACCAACAGGGCGGCGGCGCGGCGTATCGGCGTGTCGGGGGTGAGGAACGGAACCTTTGTACGCATAATGGATTTGACGCGTTTCATCGTCATTGTGACTCGTCCTCTGCAGTCCGTCGGCGCAGCGGGCAATCCGCGCATCGTCCCTCGGGCCGGTTCTCCGCTGCACTGCAGGTGGTCAATGCCGGTCCGCGCCCAAGCATCAGACCGAGGCCAAGTCCGCCAGCCGCCAAGGCGATGATCGCCACGGCAAAGATCATTTCCAGCATCGCGCGTCCTTTCTCATGTCAGCACCGCGCCGATACGGCCGGTCTCTATCCGGCGCCCTTGCTCGAACAGGAACAGCGCGGCGATGCCCTGGTCTCTGGCCAGCTGCGGTCCGGTCTCGTCCCCGGCGGCGAAGAGTGCGGTCGCCCAGGCATCGGCGGTCATGGCATCCTCGGCGAGCACCGTGACCGACCGCAATTTTCCATCGACCGGGTTTCCGGCGGTCGAGTCCATAATGTGGCCCCAGCGCCGCCCGTTGAGTCCATAGCTCTGCGCATCCAGGCCCGAGGTCGCAACAGCCATATCGGCGGGCAAATGCAGGACGATCGGCGCATCTTGAATGGGCGAGTGTTGCTCCACCGCAACGCGCCAGTCTCGGCCCTCGGGGTGACGCCCCAGTGCGCGCAATTCACCGCCCAAATCGAACAGCGCAAAGGCCATGCCACGGTCGCGCGCAAGCTCCACTGCGCGATCGAGGGCACGGCCCTTGGCGATGCCGCAGAGATCGAGGGTCAGCCCAGGGCTCCGCTTGGCGAGATGGCCCGCGCTTGCCGAAAGGCCGCGCCAGTTCGGGGCTGCACCGTCGTGGATCGGCCCGAAGCCCCAACGCGCTACCAGCGGTCCGACCGTGGGATCGAAGGTACCTTGGCTATCGCGCGCCACCGCCAGGGCTGCGCGTGTGACCCGGACCAATTCGGCACTGGCGGGCACGCCTGACGTGCTCGCATTGAAGCGCGATAGGTCACTGTCGATGCGCCACGGCGACATCTCGCGGTCGATCTCGTGGAAGAGGGCCTCAAGCGGCGGACGCAGCTCTCGGAGGGCAGGGCCATCCGGACTGCTGAGCCGCCAGTGGGTCCCGAAAGCCGATCCGGACAAGTGACCCAGCGGTGATGCGCGGCCCAGCGCCGGGCTGGCCAATGTCGCGCCCAGTCCGGCGATGAAAGCGCGTCGGGATGGCAAATACTCAGACATGTCTCAGGCTCCGAAGTCGTCATAGAAGATAGAGGCAGGCTCAACGCCCAATCGCTCGAGTGTGGCAAGCACCGCCGAGATCATCACCGGAGGTCCGCAGAGGTAGTATTCGCAGTCCTCGGGCGCGGGATGGTCCGCCAGTTCGGCGCGAAGAAGTTCATGAATGAACCCGGTCGCCCCGGTCCAGCGGTCCCCGGGTGCCGGATCGGACAGCGCCGGCGTCCAGCTGAAATTCGGGTGGTCGCGGGCCAGTGCTTCGAATTCCTCGGAATAGAACAGGTCGGCAGCGGTCCGCGCACCGTAGAAATAGCGAATACGCCGCGCGCTGCCGCGTTTCAGTTCCTGGTGGATCATCGCGCGCAGGGGGGCCATCCCGACACCGCCGCCGACATAGACCATTTCCCGATCGGTGGGTTGAACGTGGAACTCGCCGAATGGGCCGGAGACCGTCACCGTGTCGCCGGGTTGCAGCGCGAAAAGCCAGGACGACACGATCCCCGGTGGCACCTCGTGCTCTTGCCCGGCGGGCGGCACCGCCAGGCGGATGTTGAACACGGCAGTGCCCGCATCCTCGGGACGGCTGGCCAGCGAATAGGCGCGTGTCACCTCCGCTTCAGAGGCGACCTGCATCCTGTGCCAGCCCGCGATCTGGTACGCCTCGCGGAACGCCTCCGGCAAGTCCAGCGTGGCGAAATCGAGCGCATAGGGCGGGGCGGTGATCTGCATGAAATCCCCTGCTTTGAACTCTGTCGGCCGGTCCTCGGGCAACTGGAGCACAATCTCCCGGATCAGCGGTGCCAGCATCCGGGTTGAGACAACGGTGCAGTTGAACCCGCCACCGGCGCTCATGACTCCCTCCGGCACCTCGACCGCGCAGTCACCACGCAGGTTGGTCTGGCAGGCGAGGCGCACATGGTCTCGGCGTTCCTTGGGCGAGAGCACACCGCGTTCGGTGGCCTGCGGCTGACCCGCTCCGTCGCCGGTGACCTTCACGCGGCACAGCCCGCAAGTGCCCTTGCCGCCGCAGGCCGCCGGGATCGGAATGTCGGCATTGTGCAGCGCGTCGAGCAGCTTGTCCCCCCGCTGCGCCGGAATGTGCCGTGCGCCGTTCACGTCGATAACGAGCGCTTCCGCCGGGATCAGTCGCCTGCGCAACGCCAGCAGCCCGGTCGCCAGCCCGAGAACCAGAGCGACGATGACGAAGGACCCAAGCGCGATCTCTGTCATTGCGACACCGCCATCTGCGCGAAGGATGCAAACCCGAGAGACATGAGACCAGTGAGGATGAAAGCGATCCCCAGACCGCGCAAACCCGCCGGCAGATCGGCATAGGCCAGTCGCGTGCGCAGCGCGCCGAGCATGACGACGGCCACGGCAAAACCCACACCGCTGCCCAAACCGAATACCGCCGATTCCACGAAAGTGTACGCGCGGTCTACCATGAAGAGGCTGCCACCCAGGATGGCGCATTGCACCGTCAGAAGTGGCAGGAAGACACCAAACGCCGCGTGGATCGACGGGAAGAAGCGATCCAGAAGCATTTCCACAAGTTGGACCGTCGCCGCGATCACGCCGATGAAGGCGATGAGGGAGAGATAGGACAGATCGAGGTCGGGGATCCCGGCCCAGGTCCAGGCTCCGGGGGCGAGCAGTCCCTGATAGATCAACCAGTTGAGCGGCACCGTCACGCCAAGAACTCCGGTCATGGCGATGCCGAGGCCAACCGCGCTTTCTGGTCGTTTGGACAGTGCGAGGAAGGTGCAAAGCCCGAGGAAAAGCGTCAGCGGCATGTTGTCGACAAAGGCCGCCGCGAGGAAAAGGACCCAGAGATCGGTCATTCCGCGGCCCTCACTTCGGTCGGGGGCTCATGCTCGGGCGCTTCGGCCTGTTCGGGCAAAAGCGCGCGGATCGCCCAGACGAGGCCACCCAACAGGAAGAAGGCGGATGGGGCCAGAAGCATCAGGCTCAACGGTGTGAACCAGCCCCCCTGATCGGCAAGCGGCATGACCTGCCAGCCGAACAGCTGTCCGCGTCCGAACAACTCGCGCACGCCGCCGATGATGAGCAGGATCAGCGAATAGCCCAAACCGTTGCCGAACGCGTCCACCGCGGCCGGTCCCGGGGCATGGTGGCGCGCATAGGCTTCGGTCCGCCCCAGGACCAGGCAATTGGTGGTGATGAGGCTCACATAGATCGACAGGGCACGGCTGATTTCGGCGAAATAGGCTTGCAGCACCTGGTCGATGACGATCACCAGCGAGGCCACGATGACGATCTGCACGATCAGGCGGATCGTGTCCGGAATGTGCCGCCGGATCAGGCTGATGAGCACGGCTGCCAAGGTGAGCACTACGGTCAGCGATATCGACATGGTGAGTGCCGTTGCCAGTGACGTCGTCACCGCCAGCGCCGAGCAGATGCCGAGAATTTGCAGCGTCACCGGATTCTGCCGGATCAGCGGTTCGGTCAGCGTGGTCCAGAGATCGAAGCGGGCCGCCATCTCAGAACTCGCCCCTTTGGATGGCGGCGATCAGCGGGCCGTAGCCTTCGGGGCCAAGCCAGAAGCGGACCATGTTCGAGATGCCCCGTGTCGTGCGCGTGGCACCGGTGATGCCATCGACCTGATAGTCGGTAGATGCTTCCCCGCGCGCGACGTTGAAGCGAAGCTCTCCGCCATCGTCATACAATTGCGTGCCGGGGAACGCCGATTGCCAGGACGAATCCTCGATCCGCCCGCCAAGGCCCGGCGTTTCGGAATGGTTGGTGATGGCGATCCCGGCGATGGTGTTCATATCACCTTCGATGGCGAGGATCGCGTCGATCCGACCGCCATAGCCCTTGCCGGTCATCGGCAGCAGGACGAGCGAGATGTCGTCACCCTGCCGCAAGAGGAAAATCTGCGCATAATCCGGTCGCTGCCCAAGACCGGCAAGGTCCGTCCCGGCCTCGAGCGCCGTCCAGTTGCCGGTATCGGCAAGCGCAGCATTCAATGTGGCGGGGGTCACATCCTGTGCCGCGCGGCCATCCTCGAGGTCGATCACCACCGTGGACAGCGTTCCGCCCGATTGCTGCAGAAGGTCGGCCATGCCTGGAATGCCGCGCACCAACGCCTCGATCCGCGCCTGCTCCTCAGCCGCGCGGTTGGCCGCCTGGATCGGGCGCAACAGCACGGTCGCGCCGCTCACCATCAGCGCGCAAACCGCCGCAACGAGGAACGCCATCACAAGCGTCTTGGTCCGGCTCTCATTCGGCAGCGCTAGGAACCGTCGCCACGGGTTCCCCTCAGTCTCGGCCATGTCGCCTCCGTCGTTCGGCATACCAGATCATCAGCGCAATCTCGTCGAGGACGGGTGCGGCAAGCGATGTCAGAAGGGCTGCAGCGACCGCGAGTTGCACCGGCGCTGCCCCGCTCCAACCGTTTGCGAAAAGGATCACCAGCGCGAGATAGAGCAACCCGTTGAGCCAGCGTCCGAGCGATGTGGTTGCACTCGTCACCGGGTCGGCGACCAACAAGACCAAGACGACTCCAGCAGCAGGGAGCGTCGAGCTCGGCAACAGCCCCAACGGAACCGCGACGCCGGCTCCGAGCGCGGCCCCAAGGACGACACCGGCAGGCATCGCCCCGGTGATGAGGCCGATCAAAGCTGTTGGGATCGCGGCCCAGGCGACCGGAACTAGGATGTCGGGCCATGGAAGGGCAGGGAACCCGAACCCCAGAAAAGAGAGCGTCACGGTTGCCGGGTTGACCACGTTGCGCCCCCAGCCGCCAAAGACCAGTTCACCCATCACCGCGCCGAAGCTGATGCCGAGGATCAACCGGAATGCGCCCAGATCTTCGGGGACAAGCATTGCGATGGCCAGCGCGGTGAATACCGCCGAAAGCGAGACGGGCTGCGCCCGAGCGAGCAGGAAGACAAGCTGCCAGATGGCGAGAACCAGCAGCACGAGCGCGTACCTATGCACATCCGCGATGCCGCCGAACCAGAGCCAGAACAGCGCCAGCGGCAGGTAGGCCGCCAGAAGGAGCATCACCACCGTCTCGCGCGTCCATAGACCCCGGTTCATGCCGAGAACTCGGTTCTGATACGATCGAGCATCCCGCGCAGAAGCTCGGGCAAATGCGCTTCGCCGCCGAGTACGTAATCTGCGAGCGCGATGTCCTCTTCCAACAAGGATAAGACACCCATTTTCATGGCGGTTTCATCATCACCCGCGCTTAGCACACGCAGGAAGTTCGCCGCGGGCAGGGTCCCGGCAAAGGCCTGATCCAGCGCGGCTGTCGGGATCACCGGCTTGGGACTGGCCGACTGGGTGAGCGCCGCGATAAGCCAGTGGGGGCGCTTCGGGAGTGTGTCACGCGGCAAGACCGTAACCTGTCGATGCCGCGGTGCCAGCCAATGCGCCGGGTGCCCATCGAGCACCGAGCCGGACAGGAGCTTGTGCGGCCCGGGCAGTACGTGACGATGGGTCAGGCCGCGCAAGTCGGCACCGGCCTGTGCGCGGACAAGGCGGCTTTCCCGCAGCGCAGGACCCCCGACGCTGACCAGTCGTTTCATAGGCAGCCGTCCGGTTGCCAGCAGCGTGCCGAGCGCCGCGACATCCTCGGCGTGCAGGTCCCAGACCGGCGTGTCGATTCCCGCAGGGTAATACCTGTGGATACACAGCCCCGCCGCGGCCTGCGGATGGCGCGGCCCAGTGTCGATGACCCGAATGCGCCGCGCCTCGGTGCTTTCGATCAGCGCGGCTCCTGCCTCTTGGCAGAGGAATACGGGCCCGTCGGTCAAAAGCCTCAAGGCGGTCAGGCCCCGGCACAAAGCCTCTTCCCGTCCTTCAAGAGCCAAACGCGGATCGGGGGCAAAGGGTCGTGTATCCGCCGCCATGACAACAATCGCGGCAGGCCGCTCGTCAGCGCTGGGCATGCCACCAAACGGACGCCGCCGCAGCCAGGTCCAAAACCCGGACCGCTGCATAAGTCTTCGCAAGCCCGGCTCGGTCTTTACATCGGTGGTGTCATGGCTGACCACATCGCCATCCGGCTCGTGAAAAAACACGATCTCGGACACTTTATGTCCCTGCAACAGCGATATCCGCGCCACACGCGCAGGCATCGGGGCCACGAAGCAGACATCCGGATTGTTCCGGATATGGGCCACCGGCGCGCCCTGCACCACGACTGTGTCCTCCTCGACCATGAGAGATACGCGCGGCGCCGTTCCCGATTGCGGTCTCAATCCGGCCTCTGCGGTTGTCACATCGTCAATACCGGTTCCCCCGCGCGGTGGCGACGGGAATGGCACCGTAAGACCTGATTGGACACCCGGATGAAGCATACCACACCGCTACCACGGCGGCGGATCGTTCTCTTTGATCTGCCGCAAACCGGCTGCCCGGGAGGTATGGTATCAATGGCCTGTGTATTCTTCTGACATGCGTTCGAAAAGGATTTGTCTCATGCCCGTTTCCCAACGTTTCACTCACGCCGTGATGGTCGCCACAGTTGCGCTCACGCTCGTCGTTGGAGGAGGACAAGCGGTATTCGGTCAGGACAGTTCGGAATCCGAGCAAGACAAAGAAAGCGAGGCAAGCATTCCCTTTGCCTTGCCGCAATCTGGGCCGTTCAATCCCGCCGATATCGAAATCAAGAATGATCAGTCCATCGCCGACTGGTTCCGCTCCGCCCATGCCGATGCCGCGGCAGACGCGTTCCGCCACTGGGATGAGGAAGAGGAGATCACCGCGGTTTGCGCAACCTGCCATTCCGGCGAGGGGTTCCGCGACTATCACGGCCTCGATGGTACGGTCGCGGGTAGCGTCGAAGGCCCGATCAGTACTGGCGGAGTTGTGGATTGTGGCACGTGTCACAACTCTGGACTGGCAGATATCGAAGAGATCGCCTTCCCCAGCGGCCTCATGCACCCTGTGCAGGGCGTAGAGGCGTCCTGCATGACCTGCCACCAGGGCCGCACAGCGGGCAGCAACGTCGAAAGCGCAATAATGGGTCTGGAGCTCGACACGCCAAACCCAGAGCTTCGCTTCATCAATCCACACTACGCGACCGCGGCCGCAACATGGCTCGGCGGCTATGGCGGGTCAGGATACCATTACGACGGCAAGACCTATTCGGGCCGTTTCTTCCACGCCCGCCCGGTGTCGAGCTGTGTCTCGTGCCACGAGCCGCACACTCTCGAGGTGGAATTCGAGCCGTGCCTGACTTGCCACCAGGCGAACGAGCCAGCGGACATAAGGATCGCCAGGCAGAGCTATGATGGAAGTGGCGACACTGCGAAAGGAATCCGGTCGGATATCCAAGCGAATGCCGCCTTACTCTTGGACATGATCAAGAGCTACGCCTCCGAGGTCGTTGAGGCCCCCATCGTTTATGACGGCACGCGCTATCCGTATTTCTTTGCGGACGCCAACGGCGATGGCTTGGCGGATCAGGCCGATGGACGACCAGTAGCTTACAATTCATGGACCCCGCGCGGTCTTCGGGCCACTTACAATTGGAAGCTTGTCACGTCAGACCCGGGCAACTATGCCCATAATCCGCCTTACATGCTTGAATTGCTATATGACTCCATCGAAAACCTGAGTGCTCCTTTGGGTCGCGATATGAAGGATTTTGGTTTGTTGCGTTAAAGATACTATCGGCCTTGATGCAGGGTCGGGTAGCCTCTCCTGACGGTACTTGTGCCCGATTGATCCATGAAGGATCAGGAGGAATTGACTATGAAGGCAGCCTCGATCATCGGTGCTGACCTGGCGAAGCAGGTCTTTCAACTGCACGGAGCAGCAGGGTCTCGGCATGATCTTCCGGCTGCGTGATCTTCTGGTCGGGCAATGGACGCAGACAATCAACGACTTGCGCGGACATCTCGCCGAATTCGGGCTCATCCTCGGCAAGGGGCGCGAGAACATCGACAAAGTGCGGAGCGCTCTGGAACGGGGCCACGATGGGACGCAAGACATCCCTCCGGCCGTTCATCAGATGGCACAGCTCTGCTTCGCCCAGATTGATGACCTGTCCCGTTTCTGTGCCGCCCCCAGTGCTCGTTTAGGCCACCTTCCCAATGGCCCGGGACGGCGCGATCCTCCGCTTCAGCGGGACGTTCGCTGATCATGATCTGATCGGATACGAATGCCTTC
>QCWH01000057.1:17037-17991 GCA_003149565.1 Marivita sp. XM-24bin2
CGCCCGTCCGGATCGTAAGCAGGCAACGAGCTCCCGACGCAGAGCACCACGACCCTGAATGAATAGGGACTGATAAATGGCCTCATGGCTGATACGCATCATTGGGTCATCCGGAAAGTCCAATGGCAGGCGGCGGGCGATTTGTTCCGGGCTCCAAGCTGTTGCCCATCTGCGATGTTGCCGGCGCACAGACCGTCTTTTTGTCCACGACACATCAGGACCAGCCACGATAGTCCCGTTGGGATCAGAGACCAAGCCCGAGAGCCTATCTTCCACATATCGCCGCAAGGCGTCATTCTGCGCCAGCTTCGTTGTTTTGGGCCGACGTGCCGCACGATCCGCATGCCACTGAGCTGTTGTTGCGCGGTATTCAAAACCGCCTGAGCGTGTCGCTGCATTCCGACGAAGCTCCCGAGAAACGGTGGAGGCAGATCGTCCAATCTTCCGGGCAATGGCACAGACACCAAGGCCTTGTGCTTTATACAACGCGATCTCTTCGCGCTCAGAAAAACAAAGGGACCGGCCGGAAAGAACCGTAGACGAATTTACGAACTTTGATGGTGGCATGCCTCCGGCCTCTCGAAACCAACGACTGCCAACTGGGGCAGACACACCAGCTTGCACGCTAGCCTCTTCGCTGGATACGCCTTGTTTGATCAGTTGCCAGAACTTGACTTGCTGAGAGCGAAGCGCCGCACGCGGTCGCCCTGGTGAAGATAACTTGCGTCTCGTACTGCGCCCTGAAGCGCGTTTGCGGATTGTCATCACAACCTCCAATTTGGAACCGTTGCGACGACCGCTTGAATCCGCCTTGGCTTTCACGATCCGAGTGGTGGATGCAACCCTTGGGCGGTTGCCGCAACGCGACCGCCATTTTCAAGGCGCGAACGGCCAGATCACGTTTCTTCCGGTTCGAGACGGCCCAGCCGATTACCCGCCGGGAATGCAGATCAA
>QCWH01000086.1 GCA_003149565.1 Marivita sp. XM-24bin2
ACCACACCGATCATCAGGTCGCTTTCAAACCCGCCCGCATTGTTGTCGAAATCCACGTCACCGTAATCAAGGCTGATGCCCGCACCGATGGTGGCATTGGGCGCAACCGCGATATCAGCGCCTGCTTTGAGCACTTTCGTCGAGCCTTCCAGCCCCGGCGTGACTTGCTGCGCGTCCCCTTCAAACCGGCCGACGTCAAGGCTGGCATAGACATCAACCTCGCCCACTTCGCGCCGCCGCGGTACACCGTTTTCGTCCGTGGTCCGCAGAACGGTCGGGTTCATCCGGTTTTCAATGGACAGACCATGCTGGCGCAGCGCGGTCATGGTGGCCACCGAAATTGCGCCCGTCTGAGTCGCAGCCTGCAAACCGGCAAAGGCCGCCTGCCCGAACAACGCATGTGCCGAGGTGGTCGGGTGGACGCCATCGGCAAAGACACGGTCTTCGCTGTCGGCACTGGCGTTCAGCCCCTGCACACAGCTCAGCGATGTGTCCGGGCAAGCCGGAATCACCGCCGCATTTGGCGCGGTGAACCCATATTTCTCCGGATCCGCCTGCACCGCACCCAAAAGCTGTTGGCTGTCCACGATCACCGCCCGATCACCGATGGAGGCGAGAAGCGTATTGTTGAACGCATCGGTCAGAGCGGTTTGCAATCCGGCGCCTTGTGGGCCCGACGCAATGCCAAAGGGAGTGGTGCCGATATCAGGGATGGTGACAACAATCACCGAGTCCGCGCCTGCGTCGCGAACCCGCTCTACCAGCCCCACCAGTTCAGTCGCGGCCTGAGCCATATTGGCCGCTGCCGCATCCGGCGCGATCAGGCCACCGCCAACGGCTCCCGCTTGGGCAAATACATCATTTGCACCGCCCCAGAGGATGACCAGATCGTTCTCGCCGAGTTCCGGTCGGTCCGCCAGCATACGGTCCACCTGCTCCGCCAGCGACCGCGTCGTGATGCCCAGATCAGGATTGAAGCCAATGCCGGCCGGGTCGGTCACGCGTGATCCGCCCTCGGCGTAAATCGTACCGCCCAGCGCCACTTCGCCCTGTCCCGCCAGAGGCACCGCCGAATAGACATTCGGTCCAAGCGTCAAACCCAGCTCTGCGCCCAGAACTTCTCCGTAGGTCAGCGACGAGCCGTCTGGCGCGTTGGTCAGGAACTTGTAATTGATCACCGGCAAGAGCCCCTGCCCGCCCGCGATCACCGATTGCGAATACGCGCCCGCGTCGCTCAGCGAGTCGCCAATGATGAACAGGTCGTCAAACCGCAGTTCCTCGGCTGCGGCCAGACTTGTCAGCCCAGTCAGCATTGTGCTCGCAAGCGCGAGTGTCTTGAATGTCATCGGTATTCCTCCCGTCGGCGGTTTTCTGCTGCCATGTTGTTGTGCTCAACTGAACAGAGCAGAGAGCCCGCAAGTCAACGGCAAATTGCAAGATTTTCGCAAGTGACGTGAGGTGACGACATCAAGGGCGGCCCATCGGGTATTCTGCACGCGCTGGAACTATAACCTGCTTCCGAGACCCGAATTAGCGGACTCGGCCTTCGAAACTGACCTCAATGCCTGGTCAGCGTCCACATTGCAGCCGACCAACGCGCCCGGATGTGTGAGCCTATCGGATGGGTCTGCGATCGGCGCTGCGATGCAAGGCAGTCAAAAAACATATCGGGTTGGTCGAGTACAGCGCGGGCTGCTCCGGATCGCGCACAGCCGGGTGTCCTGCAAAGCCATAGTCGCAGCCCTGCTGGGCAAAGGCGCGGCATGCGGCAACACGGCGTTCCTTGCGGTGCTGGCGCGCGGCTTCGACGGTTGCGAAATCCGGCAGTTCAAGGAAAAATCAGCCCGTCCTGTTCAGGTTGATAAATCGAGACGCGATTTCCAAGATCGAGCAGGATGGCGCTGCCTTTTCAAATTTTATCATTCGGTAAAAAACAGCGCGGGGTCGGATCGGCCTCGCGTTTTTTGGTTCTGAACAGGCCGGGAAGCGACTCGACAATACGAGCGCCTGAAAAGCATCCAGACGGTCCACAACTGCCACGCACCCTGCCCGCCTGAGTGTATCTGCATGGTCATCGCGCCGACCTTCGAGATAGCCGCCGCCGACAAATCCGATGGGGGTCATTCCAGCGGACAACGCGCCCTCGACGCCATGCGGTGAGTCTTCGATCACCACACAGTCGGTCGGGTCACGGTTGATGGCACGCGCGGCAAACAAAAAAAGATCCGGCGCAGGCTTGCCGTTGGCAACCTGATCGGCACTGCAGGCGCGGCCCTCGAAAAATCCCTCGATCCCGGTGGTCCGGAGGGCAAGAGCCATACGCGCCAGAGAACTGCCCGTCGCAACCGCCATCTGACAGCCCTCGTGATGCAGTGCGGACAAAAGGTCTTTCGCACCCATGACCGGTTTCAAATCGGTCGGGTACTGGTTCATCAGCAGCCGATCAATGCGCTGCGCGAAATCATCTGGCGCCGGTCGCCCCGCCCTGTCACCAACCCATTCGGCAATCCGGGACATCTTGAGGCCCAGAACCTCTTTTCCCAGCTCGCGCGGGTCGAGTTGGTGGGCCCCCAGCCGATGTGCCTCATCGGCAATGGCCTTGAGCGACAACACCTCGCTCTCCACAAGACAGCCGTCGAGATCGAAGATGATCGCGGGGGGCATATTAAAGCTTTCACGTTGATGTTGCAGGTCGGATCACGCGCGGGTTGGCGTGGTCTCCATAAAGGAGATGGTGTTTTCAAGCGAGGACACAACCGCCTGCGACCCGAGACCCATCGCGTTCTGCGCCGAAGACGCCTGCCCGAAGCGGATGCAATCCTCGATGGAGCGGCCCAGATGCAGCCCGGTGGCGAAACCCGCGTTGAAGCAATCGCCGCAGCCACAGGTGCAAACCACGTCGATCTTGAAGGACGGGATGTCGATCTTCTTGCCTGCCTGATCGCGGTACATGGCGCCGTCTGCGCCCAGTGTCAGGATCACCGCACCGACGCCTTGATCGAGAAGGAAAGACGCGATTTCTTCGTAATCGGTCATGCCGGACAGCGCCATTGCCTCTTCCTCGGAGGGCATGAAGTAATCCGTATGAGCGAGAAGCGGGCGGATCAGCGGAAGGTCGTCGGGCGTGGACGCAAAGACATCGAGCGTTGTGGTGATTCCGCGCGCCTTGGCCTCGGCAAGCAGTTCGGCATTTCGGCCTTTGTCCATCGCGTCCATCAGGCCGACGCCGCCGATATGGAAGATGCGTGTATCAAGCACCCGGTCCACCATGTCGTCGGTGATGTAGAACCCGGCGGTTGCGCCACGCTTGTGCAGCGCCGGGCGCGCCCCGTCGGGGCGGGTGGTCACGACGCTGGAGGATGTGGTCATATCGGGGATGCGCTGCATCATTTCGGTATCGACCCCGAAATCGCCAAAGCGGCGCAGCACCCAGTCGCCCATCAGGTCATTCCCGACACCCCCGACAGCCTGCACCGAGAGACCGTGTTTGGCGGCAACGATGGCGGCCGAGCCAGCCGCACCAGAAACAGCCAGCGTAAACTCATCGACGAAATATGTGTTTCCACCGGGAGGAATTTCCGTCACCGGGCGGCAGAGCGCATCAAAGGTGTGGAACCCCATAGAGGTGTAGTCAAAGGTCATGGCTTGGTCTCCATGCTGTGCGGTGTCAGCGCAGGCGTTGCCCGGAGCTGCTGTCGAAGAGGTAAATCCTCTTGGGATCAAAACCGACACTCACATCAGAGTTCAAGTCTGCGCGATAGTCGCGACGGGCTTTGACTTCGATCAGTTTGTCGCCTGCCTTGACTGTCAGGTACGTCATGTCGCCAGTGGGTTCCACACCGTAAACGAGACCTTGCAAATGGCCAGAATCCGCGGTGACGGTGCAATCCTCGGGACGCACACCCAATGTAACCTTGCCGTCATGTTTGGCAGACAGACCATCGACGCGGACACCCGGCGCGGTGAAAACGCCCTGCTCCATCGTGCCTGATATCAGGTTCATGGGCGGAGCACCGATGAAGTTGGCGACAAAGGTGTTGGCCGGATCGTTGTAGATCTCATCCGGCGTGCCGATCTGCTGAATCGCGCCCTTGTCCATGATCACGATCCGGTCGGCGAGCGTCATTGCCTCGATCTGATCGTGGGTCACATAGACGGTGGTGATCTTGAGCTCGCGCTGGATGTGTTTGATTTGCACGCGCATGTGCTGGCGCAGCTTGGCGTCGAGGTTCGACAGAGGCTCGTCCATGAGGAACACATGCGGCTGGCGCACGATGGCGCGGGCGAGTGCCGCACGCTGCCGCTGGCCACCGGACAAGGCACCGGGTTTGCGGTCGAGGTAGTCTTCCAGTTCCACCAGCCCGGCTGCGCGACGGATCAGACTATCCTGCTGCTCTTTCGGAACACCCCGCATCCGTAGGGGAAAGCGGATGTTTTCGTAAATCGTCATGTTGGGATAGAGCGCATAGCCTTGGAACACCATCGCCACATCGCGGTCGCGGGCGTCGATGTCGTTCATCACTTCGCCGTCCATGACGATCTCGCCCTCGGACGGGTCCTCAAGGCCCGCAATCATCCGCATGGTTGTGGTTTTGCCACAGCCCGACGGGCCTAGGAAGACAACGAATTCTTCGTCCGCGATGTCAAGGTTCACGTCCCGGACACCCCAGACGGCACCCCAGCGTTTCTGAATGTTATTGAGTTGGATTCTTGCCATTTCTTATCCTTTGACGGCCCCCATGGTCAGACCGCGTGAGAGATGTTTCTGGATCAGGACGACCACGAGGAACACTGGAAGGAACGCGAGGAAAGCGACGAGCGCAATCGCGTTGTAGATCACTCCGTCAGACCCACCCGTGAAGTTCGCCAGCGCCACCGACATGGTGTAGGCGTCGGGCGTCGAGGCAATGAGCAGCGTGAAGAGAAATTCGTTGATCGCAAAGATCATCGCGATGACAGAGGCTGTGATGATCCCCGGCAGGATGGCGGGGATGATAATTTCCCACAGGATGCGCAACTCGCCTGCCCCATCGGTCTTGGCCGCGTCTTCCAGTTCTTTCGGAATGTCGAGCATGTAGGACCGGATGATCCATGTCACAAAGCTCAGGTTGATGGCGGCATAGATCAGCATCAGCGCCCAGATCGTGTCCAGAAGTCCGAAATTGCGGAACAAGAAGAAGATCGGCACAGCCACGATAGCCGGGGCCATCATGCGCGTAGACAGGATGTAAAAGCCGATATCGTCCCGGCCCCGGTATTCAAAGCGCGAGAGCGAATAGGCCGCAGGGATCGCCAGAACAAGGTCGATGATCACAGAGCCAATGATCGCAAGCACCGAGTTACGCAGGTATTTGCCCATCGGCCAGTCTTCCCAGATCATGTGCCATGCATCGAGGCTGAAAGTCGGGAAGTAGATCGGCTGCGGGGTGATGATCTCGGTCCGGGGGCGGAGGCCAATGGACAGGAACCACAGAACCGGAACAAGGCAGAACAAAGCCCATGCGCCGAGGATCGCGTAGCGCAGGGCAAGGCTTTCGCCGCGGGAGCGTTTGCGTTGAGATGCCATGCTCAGGCCCTCGCCGAGACAAAGGCGCGTTTGACGACAAACTGCGCGATGATGATTGTGATGATCAGCATGATGACCGATGCGGCCGAGGCATAGCCGAAGTTGAAGAACTTGAAGCCCGTCCGGTAGATGAAATAGCTGATCGTTTCGGTGCCAAAGGCCGGACCGCCTTTGGTGATGATGAAGACGTTGGTGAACATCGTTGTGATGTCGATGGCCCGCAGGATCAGAGCGACCGCGATGATGGGCTTCATCATCGGCAGCGAAATGTTCCAGAAGATCGCGTACCACGATGCGCCATCGAGCCGCGCGGCCTCTTCCACCTCTTCATCCTGTGCCTGAAGACCGGCGACGAAGATGATGAAAAGAAACGGAGTCCACTGCCAGACGTCAGCAATGATCAGGATCATCCGACTGAGCCAGGTCGAGGATTGATAGGCAATGTTGCCGTCGATCAACCCAACCCGCATCAGAAGGTCTGCAACCACCCGTCCGTCGAGGAAAGCCAGCTTGTATATGAAGGCCACTGCCGAGGGCATGAACAGCATCGGGATCAGGAAAATGATCCGCCAGCCCTGCACCCACGGATCGCGATAGGCGTAGAACGCCAGCGCCAAAGCGATGACGCATTGCAAGATCAGCGAAATGGAGCCGATCACAAGCGTGTTCCAGAGCGCGCCCCAGAATTGATAGTCGCCCATCAGCCGGGTGTAGTTCTCAAACCCGGCGGGCTGCCACGGTCCGAACTTCACATGGTAGAAGCTTTGGGTGATGGCAAAGATGCCCGGATAAAGCGTGATCAGCATCAAGTACAATACGGCCGGCGCAACCAGCATATAAGGCAGCAGCGTCTTCATACGCTTGCTGCGACGCTTGAATCTGCGTTGCGTCGGCTGGACCGGGGCAGCGTGTGCCGCCCCGGCGTCCGACAGCTCTGGATTGCTCATGACAATCTCGTTCCTGTCCTGTTTGCGTGATGGCCAAGGCCTTTAGAACGGTAGGTCCTTGCCTTCGCCGACATAGAGACCAGGTGCCGCCTGTGCGTATTCTACCGGATCGTTGCCCTGATAGAAGCCGTTGGACGACATGATCAGCTTGACTGCTGCGGCCGCGTTGTCGAGCGCTTGCTTTGCAGTGATCTGGCCGACCACGGCGCGGTTGATCTCGTTGCCGATGGCCTGCTCGATCGGGAAGGCACCGGGCAGACGCGGGCTACACCATGCGTGATGCAGGCTGTCGCCCCAGACCTTCGCGGGCTGCGATACAGCTTGCAGATTCTCGTTCTCCAGAACCGACTTGTAACCCGGGGCAACACCGTTTGCGTTGGCCTCGTTCATCGCCATGATAGACGCTGTCGTCAAGAAGCCCAGCATGAGGAACGCGCCTTCGGGGTTTTGTGCGGAGGCCGAAACGCACGATGTCGAGCCCGCAATGTTCGGCGGCGCGAAACGGCCACCCGCAATGCGAGGTTCATAGATGGTGACGAAATCGTCAACGATCTGCGACTGATCCGGCCGCATGGCCTGCGTGCCGCTATCCTGCCAGCTGATATTGGTGGCAACCTGACCACCGAGCCAAGCGGCACGGTTCTCCGGCCAACCAGCGCCTGCATGGCCTTCGTTGGCGCTCTTGGACAGTTCGAGAATGATTTCGAGGCCCTTCATACCGGCGTCGCCGTTGAAGATCGGTTCCCAATTCTCGTCAAAGAGCATCATTCCGGCCTGCGCCGCTACGTGCTCCCATGTATAGGTCGACCAGAAGCCCGGTGCCGCCATCAGGCCGACACCGGAAACACCCGGTTCAACCTTGTTCAGTTCGCCCGACAGACGGATCAGTTCATCATAAGTCGGAACCGAGTTCACCTTGTCGATCGGACCGCCCAAAACCTGCTCAACATATCCCTTGCGCAGGTGAACCATCTGAATGTCGCAGTCGAACGGGATGCCATACATCTGACCGTTGAAGTAGCCGTAGTTCAGACGATAGGTGTCGTAGAAATCGTCGAGCGGCAGGCTCCATTTGTCCGCGAACTCCTGCAGAGGATAGAGGAAGCCCGGCGCCGCAAAGTCACCCAGCCAGGGCGAGAAGAACTGCAGCGCGTCGAAGGAGGCATTGCCCGAGATGAATTCGGCCAGCGCCTTGTCATAGAAGCTGTCATCGGGGATCGGAACAAGCTCAACCTTGATGCCGGACAACGCCTCAAACGGCACAAGACCCTCAGCAGCGGATTCAGCGTCTGCCGCGCCAACCGCGAAGCGCACCGTGGTGCCTGCCAGCTCGGAGCGGACCTTTTCCCAATCGACGGTACGGATCCAGTCTTTGTTGCTGTCCCACATCGGCTTGTCATCCGACATGCCGTAGAGGTCGCGATAATCCGCGCGGACGTACTGGGAGATCGAAATCCCGTCGAGCACGCTTTGCGGGTCCGGCAGGTGGCTGGCCGCAAGAAGCTTGCCGCCCCATGTCGAGCCGGTTGCGGCGATTCCCATAGCCGATGCGCTCGCCATGAACGACCGTCTGGATAGTCTTCCTCTGAATTCCATCATTTTCCTCCCTTGATGGCGCAATTACCTATTTTTTCCCCCTCAAGCAGCCTCCAATGCCGCTCTACAAGGCCGGAACACCTAATTGCACTCCTGAACCATTGTTCACGATCCCATCATTCGTCAAGAACTTTTCTGCAAGTTGTGAACATTATTCTTGACGCATAAACAAAAGTTCAAGATATTCAATGCGAACGAAAGCGACAGGAAAACTCGTATGGCATCGAACATCGCATTGACCGGACTGGCGAAAGATCTTGCCACCCGAGCCGCCTCAGGCAAACCCGTACGCATCGGGCTGATCGGATCCGGCGAGATGGGGACCGATATCGTCACGCGGGCCGCAATGATGGACGGTGTAGACGTGGCGGCGATCTCGGAGCTGAACGTTCCAAACGCGCACAAGGCTGTGTCTATCGCAACCGGCGAGGACGGACACAGCCAGGACGCAAAATCGACAGATGATCTCAACGCAATCATCGAATCCGGCAAAACAGCGATCACGGACAACGCTGATCTGATCCTGGAATCGGGCTTGATTGACGTTGTGATCGACGCGACCGGCATTCCGGCGGTAGGGGCCGAAATCGGCCTGCGGGCGATGGAGCGCGGCAAGCATCTGACCATGATGAACGTCGAAGCGGACGTGACCATTGGCGCCTACCTGCGCAATGAAGCGGACCGTCTCGGCGTGGTTTATTCGCTGGGTGCCGGCGACGAGCCTTCGTCCTGCATGGAGCTGATCGAATTCGTGACCGCCATGGGTCACAAGGTGGTCTGCGCTGGCAAAGGCAAGAACAACCCGCTGAACATCGACGCGACACCGGACGCTTACGAGGCGGAGGCAATCCGGCGCCACATGAACCCGCGTCTGCTGGTGGAGTTTGTGGACGGATCAAAAACTGCCGTCGAAATGGCCGCCATCGGCAATGCAACGGGCCTGATCCCAGATGTGGACGGCATGCACGGCCCTGCCGCTGGCCCCAAGGAACTGGCAAAGGTGCTGATCCCGCAAAAGGACGGCGGCATCCTGTCGGGGATCGGCAAGGTCGATTATTCCATCGGCAAGGGCGTGTCGCCTGGCGTATTCTGCATCGTCGAAGCCGAACATCCGCGCATCCACGAGCGGATGAAGGACCTCAAGATGGGCGACGGCCCCTACTACGAATTCATTCGCCCCTACCACCTGACCTCGCTCGAAGTGCCGCTGACCTGCGCCCGCTCCGTGCTCTATGGCAAGGCCGACATGATCCCGCTGGAAAAGCCGGTGGTCGAGGTGTGCGCGATGGCCAAAAAAGACCTGCAACCGGGCGATACGCTCGACCAGATCGGGGAATACACCTACCGCGCCTGGGCGATGGAAGTTGGACGGGCGCAAGCCGCCCAAGCCCTGCCCGCCGGGATGCTGACCGGGGCAAAGGTCACCGCGCCGATCAAGAAGGGCGAACTGATCACTTTGGCCAATGCCACCTTGCCGCAATCGCGGCTGGTCGAGCTACGCAGCCGCCAGGACATGATGCTTTATGGGAAGGACCTTCTCAGTGCGAGACACCGTGACACCCAATAACACGCCCTACGCCATCGCGCGGTACAGTGCGGACGAGCTGAAAGAGGCTCTGAAAAAGATGTACCTGATCCGCAAATTCGAAGAAGGCGCGGAAGACAGCTACATGCGCGGTCTGATCCATGGGACCATGCACCTGAGCATCGGACAGGAGGCATCTGCTGTCGGGTCCTGCATGTCGCTGAGCGACGAGGACAAGATCACCTCGACCCACCGGGGTCATGGCCATTGCGTCGCCAAAGGTGCGGACCTGTCGCGCATGTTCGCCGAGTTCTTCGGCAAGGAAAGCGGCTATTGCAAAGGGCGCGGCGGGTCGATGCATATCGCCGACCCGAGCAAGGGCAACCTTGGGGCCAACGGCATCGTGGGCGGCGGTCTGCCTATCGCCGTCGGCGCGGCCTTGTCGGCCAAGCGCTTGGGCACGGGGGCGGTGACGGTCTGTTTCTTCGGCGATGGCGCGAACAACGAAGGCGCGTTCCACGAGGCGTTGAACATGGCCAAGGTATGGAACCTGCCGGTGGTGTTCGTCTGTGAAAACAACAAGTACGGCATGTCCACCTCGACAGAACGATCGACAGCGGTCAAGAACATCGCGGATCGCGCGGTGGCCTATGCCATGCCGGGCGTGACAGTGGACGGAAACGACTTTTCCGCCGTGGCCGAAGCCGTGGATGCCGCTGTCGAGCGCGCCCGGAAGGGTGAAGGCCCGAGCCTTGTCGAGAACGTCACCTACCGCTGGCGCGGGCATTCCAAGTCGGACCGCAACCGCTACCGGACCAAGGAAGAGATTGCCGAGTGGCAATCCCGCGACCCGATTGCCGCGATGGCCAAGCTGCTGACCGACCACAAGATTGCTTCAGAGGACGAGATTGCGGGGATCGAAGCCGACGCCACCCGGATCATCGAAGAGGCCATCGCCTTTGCGACTGAAGGGGCCAACCCGAAGATCGAAGAGGTCACCCGCGACGTTTATACCCAAGAGATCGCATCGTGAACATGCATACCAAAACCGATCTGCGCGAATTGTCATATGCAGAGGCCATCCGTGAAGCAATGGACATCGCAATGGCGCAGGATGAGCGCGTCATTCTCATGGGGGAGGATATCGGGGTCTATGGCGGCGCGTTCGGTGTCACCGGCGATCTGATCGAGAAATACGGCATGGACCGAGTGATGGACACGCCGATTTCCGAGCTTGGCGGCGCAGGCGTCGCTGTCGGTGCTGCCATGACCGGGCTGCGCCCGATCTTTGAATTCCAGTTCTCGGATTTCGCGACGCTCGGTATGGAGCAGATCGTCAACCAGGCGGCCAAGATCCGCTACATGCTGGGCGGGGCCGTGTCGGTGCCGGTTGTCATGCGGTTTCCATCCGGGTCCGGCACGGGTGCTGCGGCACAGCACAGCCAAAGTCTTGAGGCATGGACGGCGCATGTGCCGGGCCTGAAGGTCGTGCAGCCCGCGACACCGGCGGATGCGAAGGGCCTGCTTCTTGCAGCACTGGAAGATCCCGATCCAGTGATGATCTACGAGCACAAGATCCTCTACAAGATGAAGGGCCATGTGCCCGAAGGCCACTATACGACCCCCATCGGGAAAGCGGCAGTGATGCGCGAGGGCAAGGACCTTACCATCGTCGCTACAGCGATCATGGTGCACAAGGCGCTTGATGCGGCCGAGACATTGGCCACCGAAGGCATCGACGCCGAGGTGATCGACCTGCGCACGATCCGCCCGATGGACCGCGACACGGTGCTGGCCTCGGTCCGCAAGACCGGGCGGCTGGTCTGCGTCTACGAGGCGGTCAAGACGCTGGGCGTTGGTGCCGAAGTGTCGGCGATGGTCGCCGAAAGCGACGCGTTCGACTACCTTGATGCGCCGATCATCCGGCTGGGCGGTGCGGAATGTCCAATCCCCTACAACCCGGAGCTTGAGAAAGCGGTTGTCCCACAGGTGCCCGACATCCTGGAGGCCGCGCGCAATCTGGCGAAGGGACGTATCTGATGCCAACCGAAGTCATCATGCCCAAGGTCGACATGGACATGGCCAAGGGCAAGATCATGTCGTGGCACATTGCCGAGGGCGAACGCGTGTCCAAGGGCGACCCTCTGTTCGACATCGAGACAGACAAGGCCGCAATGGAGGTCGAAGCGCCTGCCGACGGCATCCTGTACCACACCGCCCCAGAGGGGATGGAGATCCCCATCGGGACGCCCTGCGCCTGGCTTTATGCAGAAGGCGAAGACGTGGGAGAACAGCCCGCACCTTTTGCAGGTCAGGGTGCGCATACCGTTCAACCGGAACAAGCCGCTGTCACAGACGAGGACGATACGACGTCCCCGGAACACGCGTTGGCATCGGTTGATGCCGTTGCCGGAGAGGCAACCGACAAGGTTCGCGCCACCCCGCGTGCCCGGTCGCTTGCCAGCGGCGCCGGTCTGAATCTAGCCGATCTCATCGGCACCGGACCGCGCGGACGCGTACAGGCGCAGGATGTCGAGAACGAAATCGCGCTCCGCGACACGCGCCCTGCCCCGCCGCAGACACCCGTGGCGTTCCGCGCGGAAACGGGCGCTTTGGCCGTGACCCGATCCAAGGGCGGGACCGGCACTCCGATCGTGATGATCCACGGCTTTGCCAGCAACGCGATGTCCTGGGGACAGATCGAAGCCCATGTCAAACACAGACCGATCATTCGGATTGATTTGCCGGGGCATGGCAAATCTCCAAAACTGCGCATCGACAGCTTTGCAGATCTTGTCCGAGAAATGCGTCGCGCCTTCGACGATCTGAACCTCGAGACTGCGCATCTGGTCGGCCACAGCCTTGGCGGCGCAATCAGCATTGCCTTGGCGGACACGCGGGCAAAACGCCTGTCTTCTTTGACGCTGCTTGCGCCTGCGGGGCTTGGTCCGGACATCAATGGCAATGCTGTGACCGGAATCTGCCGCGCAACCCGAACAGAAAGCCTTGCGCCTTGGTTGCGGGCCTTGGTGGCAAACGAGGACCTTGTGACCGACAGCTACGCCCGTTTGGCGATGGAAGGTCGGGAAGACGCCAATCTGCGCGCCGCGCAGACCCGGCTCGCCGATGCGCTGTTTCCCGATGGGGTGCAAGCCTTTGATCTGCGCGCAGCCCTACAGCGTATTGACCTGCCAACCCGGATACTCTGGGGCAAGCAGGATGCCATCATCCCGTGGCAGCACGCCTTGCGCGCGCCGGGACACATGGCGCTTCACCTCTTTGACGGCATCGGGCACATGGCGCACATTGAATGCCCGGACGCGGTTGGCAAGATCATCAAGTCCGTCGTTTGATCAGATGTTCATTGCCACCTGTTAAAGCTTTCAGCTATGCCTAGAAGAATTGGGGACGGCAGTCCGATGAGGAGGCAGTTGGATGGCAAAATCCCAGGACCAGCTTCGGATACGAGCGGCGTGGCTTTACTACATCGAGGGCATGACCCAATCCGATGTGGGCAAAAAGCTTGGCGTCAACCGGATCACCGTCACCCGTCTGCTATCAGACGCCAAGAAACGCGGCGAAGTGGTGATCCGCATCAAGTCCGAATTGACTGAACTGGTCGACCTTCAGCAACAGTTACAGGAGGTTTTTGGGCTGGATCAGGCCATTCTTGCCCCGCTTGAATCCCCTGAAGACGACCCGACACGGGTAATTGCTGCCGCAGCAGGCACCTATGTCTCCGAAGTGATGGAGAACGGTATGACCGTGGGTGTCGGATGGGGCAAAACCCTGCACGCCATGCTGCCCTATATCGAAGACAAGCCGCTCTCGGACGTCCGGGTGGTGTCGCTCTTGGGTAGCATTGCGCAGGCCAGACGCTTCAACCCAGCCGAATTTGCGTGGCAATTTGCAGAACTGTTCGAAGCCGAGGGCTATCTTGTCTCTGCTCCGGCGGTGGTGGACTCGCCTCAGACCAAACATGCCCTGTTGGAAAATTGCGGCCTGGATCAAATCCTGCAATTGGGCGAGGCCTGCGACATCGCACTTCTGTCCTGCGGCGGCATCACTTCTCTGACGACATCTTACCGCTCCGGCCACATTACAGAGTCCGACCGCCAGTCACTGATTGCCGCCGGAGCTGTTGGGGATTTCCTGTATCATTTCCTCGACAAAGACGGCACCGTTGTCGATCACCCGGTGAATGCCAGATCCATCTCCCTTTCGCTGGACCGTCTAAAGCGCATACCGCGCAAGATCCTCATCTCAGGAGGTCGCGAAAAGATCGAGATCCTGCGCGCTAGTATCTCGTCTCTTGCTCCGAATGTCCTGATCACTGATGAGATCACCGCTCGAACCTTGCTCGAAACCGCCGACGCCACAACGGATCGCTCGGTTGCCAAACCCGTTTGATGCAAGTGATTGTCAACGCCGAACAGTGCATTCACTTACGTCACGCAAAAAATCGCAAGTGACTCGGAATACGCGATCTGCGTATGGTGTGGCTTGGCCGCTAAGCCATGTGCTAGCATCCACATGAGGAGGTGAATATTGTGGTGACCAACCTAAAGAAATTCACTCTCTTGCATGACTTAAACATGCCGATCCGCGACGCATTGCGCGGCGTTGTGACATTCGCAGACGCGACCGAAGACATGCTCGAGCCAGCATCAAGGTTGCTTCCTGAACCGCTGCGCAGCCGCTTTCACACCGCCATGCAAGCGTTTGAAGAAGCTGGCAAGCGCCTCATCCATGCACCAATTGACATGGACCGGATCAACGCTGCAGCACAATTTGCATGTGGCGCCTCATCGGACAAGTCAGCAACCTCTGCGGCGGCCAGTGTGATCGTTTTCGCTTGGGAGCATCTGACCCAGTCACGCGTGGATCATCGGCATTTGATAAGCGAGACCATCGTCGCCGACCGGCTGTCGCGGTTGAGATCGACAGAGAGCGATGACGGTTTTTCCTTTGCTGCCGCCCTGTTCCTCGACCTACGCAAATCCTCAGCCATCGGTGTGATGCCCGGAGTGACGCGCGGCATAACCAAGGATGAAGAAATTGAAGTCGACTTGGCACTTGCCGCCATAGCGGTTTGGCTTGCCTCAAAAAGAGCGGACACGCTTGAGGAAGAGGAAAAGCTGTTGGACCTGTCGATGGCCTTGGTGCGCGCGCTACAGCCGGAAGCGGCGAACGTTTTACAAAGCCATGCTGCGTTCACGCATTTTCTTGATGAAACGTCATCCCATCTTTAGGACCAGAGGCCATGCACACGCATGATTTGACCGGAACCGACCAACCGCTGCGCAAATCCGCGCAGCGCCTCAGGTGGTTCGTAGATGCGTTCGATCAGCAAATCCGAAACACGGAAGCTCAGACAGGGAACGAGTTCTCGGTCGACCGCGGTGCTTTGGCGCAAGTATTTGCGGACTGGTTGAAAGCGTTCGAAGCACAAAAACCCACGCGCGATGATGATAAACCCGCCTATGTCGGATTTGCAGCGGGTCTCATGCTTCGTACGTTGATCAAGCACAAACCGGTCGCATTGGTGAAGCAACCTGAAAACGCAGACCAGTCAAATCCGGCATACTTCTGGCCGGAGGGATACCTTTACGTCGCATTCTGCCTGAATGTACGGGGCTTGGTTCTGGAAACAGATTTCCACGCCGCACAACAGCCCAGTGATCAGCTTTCGGACAAAAGGACATGGTGGAGTTTCCGCGAAAACGTGCAGCAGGACCCATCCCTTGCAATTGCGTTTCTTGACCTCTTTGCTGGTGACGAACCTGAATGGACGATGCCCGAATTATTCAGAACCGGCCGCGTGGCCCGCATTGCAGAAAGGTTTTACGCCAAGGAGGTGGCCTCGTCGGAAGAGCCGTAACAAAATCTGGTGGTAGTGCGCACCTACACTGCACATACTCTTGCCCAGCGGTTATCGGCAGAGCGCTAGACACGTCATCTTGGATTGCATGTTATAGAACATTTTTCAGAACGATCTTGGTCGATCTCTGGTAAGCGGCATAAAAAACAGCTCTTGATGAGGTGATCGACGTGCATTGCGGACAAACGGCAAGTCTGCCCCGTAGAATTTTTTATATCACTGTTTGATCAGCGTTGCGGCCAAACTTAGAGCACCGAGTTTGAGAGACCATCCTTTCCCAAGCTATCAAAACATTTGGCGCCGCTGAGAGGATGTCCCGTGCTGCGTCCTATTCTTCGTCCGTGTCTCGACCTGGACGCTTTCCAGGGTTTCTTGCGGGGTTTGGTTCGCGGTTCAGACACAAATTCGGTACAGACACGCTTCCTGCATCAGCAAAACAAGGCCAACCGGTGCCATGTATCCACGGTCAATAGGAGCATTTTGTTATACGATTTGTACTACGGTCCACGGAAAAAGGCCTTTCGTGGTCGAAGACAGGATATTCTAGTCAAGGTGCCGTGAATGGGATGCACCGCAGGCCCTCTCGGAGAGTCGTACAGGGCCAATCAAGCCGTCCTAGTGGGTTGCACCTGAACAGCCCTGATGCCTCTGTTGAAGTCTGTCAGGACTCCTCTGCGGCTAGGCAACCGAGCTCTACGGGACCTATAAGGTTGCGCATTTAGCCTGGGTGGGATTGGGCGATCTGCAATGCATTTCCAGCCTCTACCGTGGACGCGGACAGCGCGATCTTATTCTGCTGGGGTCGAAACGTACCTGGAG
>QCWH01000087.1:0-4179 GCA_003149565.1 Marivita sp. XM-24bin2
ACCGCTTTGCTCAGCTCCTCGACGGTCTTTTCATCAGAGGGCGTCAGGTAGAGTTTCACGCCTGCGTTGCCCTGCAGGGCGCGGCGGGTGTTCTCGCCGTAGATTTCATCGAGGGCGGGGATGGTTTGGGTGACCACGGCCAGGTGACCACGATACGTGCGCAGGGTTTCGATGCTCTCGACCACAATGGGCATCTTGCCCAAGCGATTGAATTCATCGAGCATGATCATAACCGGCCAGGGCTCATCCGGTCCGGGATCCTTTTCTTGCATGGCCGAGAGGAGATCAGAGAAGAAGAGCCGGATCAGCGGCGCGAGCGGCTTCACCATCAGCGGCTGGACCACGAGATAGACCGAGAAGGGTTTCTTACGGATCGTCCGGAAATCAAAGTCCGACGCCGCCGTCGCCTCATCGATCGCCGGGTTCTGCCATTGGTCGAGCCCCGAAGTCATCAGAAGCGAGACGTAAGAGGTCAGCGTATCGTTATTGGTCGAAGCGAGCCGCGTGAAGATCAGCTTGGCGGCCCTGTTGTCGACCTCGTGGCCGCGGGCAAAATACTCCTTCTGCTTGTTGCCGCCCGAGGCCGCGATGCGGTAGATCTCGCCCAGTGTCGGGCGCTTGCGCTGGAAGGCCAAGAGCCCCGCCGCCACGAAGAGATCGATCCCGCCTTTCAGAAGTCCCTGTACCCGGTCGTTGTCGCTCTGCAAAAAGAGCGTCGCGAGGAGCTGCAATTCCATCTGCTGGCGCGCGGGATCTTTCAGTTGATAGATGCGCAGGAGCGGGTTGTAGCGATGCGTGCGCTTGCCCTCCCAATCGGTGGGGGCAAATCGATAGACCTTGTCGCCCTGGGCTGCGCGGTGCCGGGCCGTGGCCTCGAAACACTCTCCCTTCACATCGAGCGTCACGGCGGAGCCTTGCCAAGTCAGCAGGTTTGGAATGACGAAGCCCGTTGTCTTGCCGCGGCCCGTGGGGGCCACGATCAGCGCATGCGGGAAGACCTTCGAGCAGATGTACTTTGCGCGTGACTTTGGAGAGCCGAGTTTGCCGAGGATAAATCCGGTCCCAGGCGCCCCGAAAAAACCGTTGGCCTTCATCTCGCGCGCGCTCTGCCAATGGGTCTGGCCAAAGCGTGTGAGGGCAGACCCCGAGAGGGCGAGGCTCAGCATCATGCCGGCGGCGGCAAAGCTGCCGATGATCAGATGGATGAGTTGGGCATCTTCGGGGCGGCGATCGAGGATCGCCAGATAGTTCTGCGCGATATAGGCAAAGTCGATCTCGGCGCCGAAGCCGAGATCCTGATAAGTCAGCACCGCCGAGGCGATGGTGTAGCCTATGGCGGCAGTCACCAGCGTTACCAGCAAAACGCCGGTCGCGATCCGCGCCTTTCCCATGGCGGCGCTCAATGGACCTGACCCCGCTCGGTTTCGCCATCCACGTCCGTCGCGCGGTGTTTTTCGAATTCGGCATCGGCGAGCTCATCGACCACCTGACGCAAGGCCTCTGTGTTGGCCGTCGCGGCATCCGATTGCAGGTAGACCTTGGCGACATAGAGCCGGTCGAGGCGGTCCTCGAGAACCTTGTCCAGCGCATCGGCATCACCGGATGTGAGGCGGCCCAATTGGCGGTCATCCAGCACCCGCGCGATCTCCTCGCGGAAGGCATCCCGCTCCGCCTCGGTCTGGAAGGGCGCGGACAGCTCCCCTGCCCGCTCATGGTCCAGGACACGCGCAATCTCGTCTGCGAGACGGTCGGTACGGTCAGACTGCGGCGCAGTTTCATCGCCGGTGGCTAGACGTTCGTCACGCATGCCAACCCCAAGCCCCTCGCGCAACTCGTTGTCGCGGCGGACCTGATTGATGGCCTCCGTGTCCCGTATCTCGATGACGGCGGCATAGGTCGCACCGAGCCCGCGGGCGAGGTGGGACGGCATGTCCGGATATCGCGCGCGCAAGTCATCCGCGACAGCATCCGCAACGGGCGTGCGGACATCGCGAGCCGCCGTGATCCGGTCGACCTCGCGGGTGATCTCGCTGGCGCGGGCCGCATCGGTGATGGTCTCCCTGTAGGGCTGGGACCGGTCGATCACATCGCCAGGGCGTGCGAGCAGGTCCGGGTGTGCCTCGAGATACGCGCGCTGCTCCGTCTCGATCCGGCGCTCTGCCTTTGAGACCACCTCCCACTCCCGGTCCTCGATCTGCTGCGCTGTCAGGCCGTCGGCGCGCATCTCCTGACGGATTGTCCCTTCCATCTCCCGCACCGCGTCCCGGTGATAATGGAACCGCTCGCTGACCGGTTCCGCTTCCATGACCCCATCCCGGCGCAGCACGTTCTCCCGCTCCAAGAGTGTCCCAAGTTCCACATGCACGTCATTGAGAATGTCGCGCGCCTGTTCCAGATCGGCGCGGCGTTCAAGGTTCAGATCGCGCGCCTCGGCCACCTTGGAGAGATCATTGGCGATCCATTGATGCTCGAGCGCTGCATTTGACGCGCCCGTCTCGATCCGGGCCACCACTTCCGATGTGCTGATCCCCGTGCCCCGTAGTGCCGCGTCAATGCGCGATCTCAGGTCGGGCTCGGCCAGTCGCTCGCGCTGGCTGGCGTCGATATTGGCTTCGGAATAGATCCCGCCCTCCGAGGGGGTCTCTGACAGCGTGGATGATCGCAGCCCCAAGGGCTGCATGTGCTGGACCTGCGTCTGGATCTCGATGAGGCGCTTTTCCAGCACGGGACGTTCCGCGTCAGACTTCTCGGCGATCATGCCCTGCACCCGCGCGAGCTTTTCCGCATAGAGGCTTCTGAGATCCTCGAAACTTTGATCCTCGGCCATATACACATCTCCTGTTCGATCCACCTGCCCGCCATGCGCCAGCACCTCGCCCGCGCGGAACAGCGCCGCGGCAATATCCTCGCGGGCCTCCCGGGAGGCTTCCGCGGCAAGCGAATGGTAGACGGTTCCGGTGTTGGCGATCTCCGCCAGCGTCCGGGTCAAGTCGGCCCCCACGCGTTCCCGCTCGCGGGGCGCGCGCCCCTCTTCTTTCGCCGCATAGACCTCGCTGGTCCGGGCTGGGTAATGCACGACACCCCGATCCACCCGGCGCGTGGCCTCCAGGCGCACGCCGTACTTCTCCGCCTCCTCGACCATGGCGAGGCGGAAGTCGTCGTAGTTGAAGCGGTGGTTGCGCCCCAGAAAGAAGAACTCGCCTTCCTGCGAGCGGCGGTTCAGCACCAGATGCGCATGGGGGTGATCGCGGTCCTCATGCACCGCAATGATGTAATCGAAATGCCCCTCATCAGTCTGGAAGAACCGCTCGGCCACGTCCGTCGCGATGTCGCGCACATCCTCCCCGCGCGTGCCGATGGGGAAGGACATGAGCATGTGGGTGGTCTGCCCAAGCTTGGGCTTGAAGCCCGCATCCCACCGCTTGGCAAAGCGCTCGGTCAGATCCTTGATGTCACCCGCCTCGAGCTTCGTCTTGCCATCCAAGAACCCGCTACTGTCCACGATATGGGTGGACTTGGTGGTGAGGTAGTCGAGCTGGTTTGCGAGCTGCGATTTGGTATGCGTGCCGCCGCCCCGGATTGCCTTGAAGACCGCCGGCCGGTGCCCTGCTGCTGCGCGCGTAAGCTGGGTCTGCTTGGCCACGTGCAGGCCTTGCATCGAGCCCCGGACGCGGCTCCAGCCATCCCGAAAGACCTCGCCCGTGACGGCATGGACGGCATCATTCAGCCGCATGGGCAAACTCCCTCAGCGCGGCCGTGGCCTGCAGCTGCATCGCGTCCCGACGGCGGCGCAGGAGCAGATCGATCTCGTCAGCGGAATCCAGAATGAACCGCGCCAGCCCGCGCATCTGTGCAAGGCGCAATTCGGTGAACTCGGCACTCGTGCCGCCCCCTGCCCCCTGCCCCCGCCGGTTGGCCTGCGTCATCTGCTTGGCGATCTGCACGACCCCATTACCGACCTCGTGCAGCGAGGCGCGGTAACGCGCCATCTCTGCCGCCATCTGCGCGTCCGGGACAAACACGCCACCCGCCGCCTGAATGAGCCGCCGCAACCCCTCGGCCCGGCTCTCGATCCCCGCCTTCGCCAACACCTCGTCGAGCGCCGCCAGCTCCGCCGCCGTGACCTTCACACTGACTGCTGAGACCGGGATCGCGGCATCGGCCTGGCGCTCGGCATCA
>QCWH01000087.1:4735-8568 GCA_003149565.1 Marivita sp. XM-24bin2
CATCAGCTTTCAGGACGTAGCGCACGGCCCGCGATGTGACCTCGAAACGCTCAGCCAGCTCGGCCGTCGACGCACCCTCCGCGGCCTCGCGGACGATCTGCATCTTCTCGATCTCTGTCAGGCGTTTTGTTCGGGACATGCGGAAGAAAGACCCCCTATTTCCTGCCACCTTCCACCAAGGCTGCCCCCACCTTACGATAATATACCTAGATGTCAATTATATACTTATGTTGCATTCAGTCTCAGGCAGCCTTGGTGTCCGCTTCACGCCGCGGCCCGCAGGGACGCGGCTCTGCCGCCCTCACCACCGGGCGACCCACCTGTCCTAGGGGTCCCGTCCGCCAGCCCCGCCCGAGGGTCTGGCCGAACACCACGTGTTCGGACGGAACCGCGGGCGGGCGCAAACCCCACCGACAGGGCGGACAGGCAGGGTCAAGGAGGGCCAGATTTGGGTCCCCAAATCTCTGCCGCAAAAACCGGGAGGCCCTGGCCGATAGGTTTTTGTGGATGGCCCCCTTGAGGCTGACTGGCCGGTCTGTCGCGGCCTGATCATTCCGGGCGGAGTGCGTCCGTTGAACGCGCAGGGACCAGCATCCCTGGAACAGGGATCGGGCCACCCCAAGATCGTCCTGGGGCGGCCCATCCTCGTCAGAGGATTTAGTCCTGGGGATCTTTCGCGCTCGGCGGGAACATCACCAGCTCCGAAACCGCGACCGGGAAGTCAAGCTTGAGGCTGAAGAACTCCGAGCCGTCCCCGTTGCGGGTGTTGCGGAACATGGCGCCCACGCGTTGGAAGCGGGTGCGCTCCTGGCCATCGGTGTCGGTGAACTTGACGGGGACGGTGGCGACGTAGTGGTTGGTCATTTGGGTTACTCCTTGTTGCGATGGGGATCACCCAGCACGGGGGCAAGAGGCCCGGTCGCAAGCGCAAATGCGGAGGGTCCGCGGCTCCGCCGTGGAAGCCGTATTTGTGCTTGCCGGAGCGTCAGCGCAGGGCACGAACGGGCCGACCCCGTGCGATCCACATCAATGAGCAAAAAGGAGTGATCCGGATGATCTTTGCCATCACGCCGACGCCACCATCCGCGTCCGCGTCCCGCCAAGCCTGGCCGGGGAGCTGACGGAGCCCGCCCGCGTGGATGCGATGTTCCGAAACACCACCCGAGGGTTGTGCAGGTCTTCAGCCTCATGTGCGACGTCTCGACCCCTCGGTCTTGCGCTGCTGACGATGTGCGAGGTGCGCACCATCCCCAGCCCGTACCGATGCGGATGGGCCGCACTCTGACGGACCGGGTAGAGGGATGACGGTGCTGGACGCCGTGAGCTGCCGATCAATTGTGACCGATCGCACGCGCCATGAGACATGACGAAAGGGCCGCGCCAAGCGCGACCCCCTCTCTTCAATCCTGCGCAGTCTTCTTCGCCGGGTCCGCAACCCGCATGACCGTCAGGCCTTTCGCTTCCGCCTTCTGCCCGAGGTTCAGCACAACCCCGTTGCCGCGATCACACTCCCAACCCGTCGAGGATTAGTTTCGTCTCAGGCATCCGCTTCAGCGAGTTGCCGATGTGTTCCCGCCAGCGCGGCCCAACCTCCATTGCGGTGGCATAGGCCCGAGCCAGATCATCGGGCCGGTCCTCGGCCATCGCTTCGATAAGGAAAGCCGCCTGCTCGCGGTCTTTCGCGGATTTGAGGCTGCCTGCCCCGTCACGCCGCCGATCCGCGATGATGAGTTTGTGAACTGCAAAACGCTCCGGGCGCGGCACCTGCACCAGAACGCCGGATCTATAGATCGCCGCCGCATGGATCGGCTCAGCGATCAGGAAGTTGAGATAGTTCAGTCCTTGGGCGTTCACGCCCAAGGCGGGCAGCTCTCGAATGGTCTCATCTCCGAACGCCGGTGTGAGAAACTCGACCAACTGGCCGCTGCCACCCTGGGCCCATCGCCATGTCCGACCTTGGTCAAGAGATGGCAGAGGATCGAATTTGAGCGCCGAGAACGTCTCGGCAAGACCCGGGTCGACCTGATCCTGCAACGCAACGCTGAGCTTTTCGAACTGGGCGATGTCGATGTCGCCGGTATTGGCCATGCCCCCCAAGGGCAGACGGATGCCGAGCTCGCCCTCATAGAGTCGGAACGCGTTTGTCCCGACGATGGTGCCGCCCAAACGGAAAGTCCCCGCTGCGGCCATGGCCGACAGGATGGAGCCGGTCGCCCGGTCGGTGGGCGTCATGCCTTCCGCACGCAAGAGCCGAACAAGCCGCGACCGTTCCGCCTGCCGATCCTTGGCCGTTGCGCGCAGCTCTTCGATCCGGTCGATACGTGCACGCGTCTCGTCACTGTCCTCGCCGATATAGATGAACCGCATCTCCGTTCCGACGCGTCGCGCGGCGTACCAATAGGCTTTGTCGCCGCGCTCTTTGAGCGTTGGCTTGCCTTCAACACCGGACAAGGCGTCGTCCTTCAAAAGACGTACCAGATCGGTGTAGGCGCTCATCGCGATGCTGCTGAGTGGGGTCATGCCAATCATTTCCAAGTTTTGCTTGGCACGCATATACCTATCAAAACAGGAAATTGCTAGGCAAAAGGTTCTTGGAGAATTGCCACGCCCATGAGAAACGACGAAAGGGCCGCGCCAAGCGCGACCCCCTCTCTTCAATCCTGCGCAGTCTTCTTCGCCGGGTCCGCAACCCGCATAACCGTCAGGCCTTTCGCTTCCGCCTTCTGCCCGAGGTTCAGCGCGACCCCGTTGCCGCCGAAGAGTACAACCCCCGTCGCCGCGAACTTGTCGTCCAGCATTTCGTCGTTGCACTTGAACGGTGCCGCCCGCCCGTGCGCAGACCAGCGCGGATCGAAGCGCGCCTGCGCGACCCCGCGTGCCCGGGCCCACCGAGCCGCAATCATCTCCGCCCCATGCTTGCCACCCTTGTGGCAGAGGAAGATCTCCTGGTTGCGGTTCTGCTTGATTCGTTCGCGAACCTTGTCGAGCGTGTTGAAGATCACATCGACATCGGTCCAGTCGGTGGCGCCTGAGACGATCAGGGGCACCCCCTCGACTTTCGACTTCTCGGCGGTTTCGCGGTCGTGCTGCTCCAGGAGCTGCCGCGCCTCGAAGACCGCCCCGGTCTCTTGCGCCCGGACGCTCGCACGCGAGCCCGCTGCCGGGATGAAGGCGTGGCCCGTCTCGACCTCGTAGCATTCCGCTGCCGCCTCGCTCATCACCTCGATGGCGCTGACGATCTCGCGCAGCTGCACAAAGCGCGCCTGCGCCTCTTCGAGCGCGGTCTCGGCGATCTCCGATCCGTCGTGAGATTTTGCCAGCGCGCCGATCTTGTCGGCGGTGCGGTCGACCTCCTTGCCAAGCGCCACCTTGCGGCGCTGGAAGATCGTCGCGAGCCCATGGGCCAGCGGTTCGATTTCTGCCTCGAGGCCGGTATTGCGCAGTTGACCGAGCAATGCCTCGAAGCTCTCGCGGATGATGTGGTCGGTCAGGACGTGATCTTCAGGGATCGGCAGCTGTGCGTCTTTTTCCGTCAGTCCGAAAAGCTCAATAGTCTCGTAGGTGTTTGCGGTGTCGTAAGCCATGTCTGGTCTCCAGTATTCGGTTGAGGAGCCACCACGTGAGTGTGGGGGCATGGCCGAATGTCTGGTTTCCGAATCTGCCCGGGTCAGGGACGGCGCAGCCGCCGGCTTGCCGGGCGCAAAAGTTTTCAGAGCGCAGCAGCCGACACATGCACGGCCTCACGCACGGGACCGCCCCCCGCCACAGGCCCCGCCCTCGCCGAAAAGTTTTGTGATCCTTGACGCGGGCTGATTTGGGGGCCATCCGGAGGA
>QCWH01000087.1:9040-17128 GCA_003149565.1 Marivita sp. XM-24bin2
AAGCGGCGGGATCGTTTTGCCCCGCAAAACAGACCAGAGCGCAATCCGGCGGAGCGGCCAGGGAGAGACGTGCTCGCGAGGCGGGCAAACCGGGATGCCGGGTGCGACGCCGCGGTGAGGCCGCATGGCCGAATGCGCGACGGACCGAAGGGCCGTTCTCTCCTGCGACACGCGAAGCCGAGCTGGAGAGGCCGACAGGCTAGATCAAAGCAAAACTTGGCAACATTTGCCTCTCACTTGAGTGTGCGAACATATTAGTACCGCGCAAGGCGCCTATTGATTTCCCTAATGGGAAGTCTGCATCTCGGGTGATCACGAACCGCCTCGAGGCCCGACTTGAGGAGGACGGTCGAACAAACCTCGTGACGTTCCATTTCATCGAAGACCCACAGGACGCCGTGCATCGCGATTTCTTGGCGCTCCGCCTCAACCCTGAGTGCTCCGTCTCCGGTAAGGAGAACCCAACCCCTCTCAGCCGCGAGGCAAAATGCAAAGACATCTGGCGTCGATAGCATAGCTTTCGCCCGCTTAAGCTCAGTCGCGCGTGTGGTTTCTTCTGGCGTAAGCTCCTCCACTCTCAGTCCCAGATCGATCAGATCAGGGCCCATCCATTCAAGGAGTTCCGCTTCATAAAGAATATCTGGAACAACAAAATCATAGGGGAGGTCAAAGAGCCTCGCAGTCAGCGAGGCTCTCTCGATGTCGATCAGGACAGAAGTATCAGAAACAAGAACTTGCACACAGCGACTATGCCATGTGGTCCAAACGTTCTTCCAGTTCTTTTACTCGTATTTCGAGAAGCTCAGCTGCGCGAGACAACCCAATCAACCCCTCGGAGAGGGCACGAAAACACAACCTTTGAAAGCGGTCCGGTTCTTCTCGTTCCCAAGGAATGGAATTCGGCTCCTCGAACGGCTCATCCCGCCAACCTCGTTGCTTATAGACCTTGAAAAGGCGCGCAAATGTTGCCTGGTTGATGATCTCCAAATCTTTGCATCGATACGTCAGCGCTTGAATGCTGACGCCAAACCGATCCTTCAGACTAATGAGCTCACCAATGCTTATGTCCGTTCTGCGGGCACCAATCTCCTGCCGTAGCACTTCTGCCGGAACGAGGAACGCACCAGCAAATCGATTTGCGGCGCGTTCTGAATCGCATCCTTCGGCGACCTTAAGAACCATGTGGCCCAGTTCGTGAGCTAAACTGAAGCGCTTCCGTTCAGACCAGGTCTTCTTCTTGATCATGATCACCCGCGCGGAGTGATGCTCTTTTCGACGGACTTTGGCCGCAAGGCCATCGATCCGATCAACGTCCAGAGACAACACCTTGATCCCGTGCTCCTCGAGGAGTTCGGCAAGCATTGGAATCGGGTCATGACCAAGCTGCCAAGAGGCACGCATGTTTCGAGCCGCGTCCTCGGCATCACGAACATCGGTCACCCAGTAGGGCGCTTCGTGCGGGGCATCCCACTCCTGGCTCGAAAGATTCAGCAAGCTTTCGACAGCCAGGTACTTTTCAACCATATTGAGCGTCTTGGCTTCGATCGTCGCGATCTCTTTGGCCGACGAGCTGGCTGACTTGCGAAACTCTACGCCCTCCAACTCAAGCTCGTCATCGCTCAGTAGGAAATCCACAGAGACCTCGAGTGCTCGGGCAAGACTCAGCAGCACGCCCGATCCGGGCATGTCTTCATTGCGCTCGTACTTGCCTATGGCTTGAGCGGACACCTTGTTATCCATGGCATCGGAAAGTGCACGTAGCGAGAGGCCAGATGCCGCCCGGGCTCCTTTGAGTCTCTTGCCAATCATAACGTCCTCCCAGTGGGTGGTTTACATTTCACCCATATGATTGATATTTTGTAAACTACAACGCTTGAAAGCGCGGCGTTTTGTCCCTAAATTGTAACACGAGGCCAAAGATAAGGCAAATTTGTAAACCACCAAATCGCCCCAAGAGGCGCAAAACAGGCAAAGAAACGAGGAAGCAGCCATGAACATGCCGTTTGCGGGCAACCTGTCGTCAAGGTTTCAGAGCATCGTGGGACTGCCTGATGGTGGGCTGGCAGAGCCAACCCTCGAAAAGCGAGGTGCGTCATGAGACGTATCCTAAGCATCGATGGTGGCGGCATCAAAGGTACCCAACCCGCGGCCTTTCTGGCGGGTTTGGAAGAAGACCTTGATGAACCGATTGGCCGCTACTTTGACCTGATTGCGGGAACGTCAACCGGGGGTATTCTCGCGATCGGCCTAGCCCTCGGCATCAAGGCCAAGACCCTCCTCGAACTCTACGAAAATCGCGGGCCGACGATCTTCGGGCAAGCGGGAGACAAGAGCTGGCTCGGGCAAAAGGCCCGGGATGCGCGTGCGGCCTTCCGTCACTTGGTCAAGCCGAAGCACGAGGCATCGACGCTTAGGGACGAGCTCCACGCCGTCCTTGGCGACAAGCTCATCGGCGAAGCGGAGACCCGGCTGCTGATGCCGGCCTGGGATGCCGACCAGCGCAGCGTCTACATCTACAAGACGTCGCATCATCCGCGGCTCACAAAGGATTACCGGAAGCCGGCCCTCGACGCCGCGATGGCGACGTCGGCCGCTCCAACCTATTTCGCGCGTCACAAGACGGTGGATGATGTCGGGCTTCTCGATGGCGGCACTTGGTGCAACAATCCGGTAGGCGTCGCGACCGTCGAAGCGATTTCGATGCTCGGCTGGTCTTCGCAGGAATTGCACATCCTGAGCCTCGGCTGCGTCGAAGAGGTCTACATGCTGCCTGAATCCCCCGGAAAAGCCGGCCTCGGGTTGAAGGCTCTCAGCCTTCTCATGGACGGTCAGTCTCGCGGTGCGCTCGGCATTGCCCGTCATCTGACAGGTGATCCGCATGACCGGACGGCTGTTCACCGGTACTCGCCGAGCGTGCCGGACGGTTTCTTTTCCCTCGACGACACCACCAAGATCCAGAGGCTCAAGGGGCTTGGCGCTTCGAGCGCCCGGCACGCGAGCCCCACCCTGACCCCCATCTTCTTCCAGCAACCTGCCGAGCCGTTCGTGCCCGTGCATCAACTCGAACGGAACGCGGCATGAACCAGATCTTCTCGCACACCCTCACCGATACCGCCATTCAGCGGCGGGCGCAGGTCTTCACGATCCTCGAAGAAATCTGCCAGGAGCTGGAATGGACCCAAACCCAGTTCGAGAAAGCCCGAACCAGCTACGAGGCGGTCACGGATTGGTTGGCCGGATCGAGCGACCCGATGCTTGCTTCCCTCCATGTCTACCTGCACGGCTCTGGCGCACTAGGGACCTCGATCAAACCGATCGGACGCGACGAGTTCGATGTCGACCTGATCAGTTTTATCCTTGGCCTCGGCCCAGAAATCGCACCGGCACGCCTAAAGGCTGCGATCGGCCAGCGCCTGCGCGAACACGCCTATTACGCGTCGATCCTGGAAGAAAAGAAACGCTGCTGGCGCCTGAACTACGCCGGTGACTTTCACCTCGACATCTCCCCGACCATTGCCAATCCGAACTGCATGAACGGCGGTGAGCTGGTGCCCGATCGCAAGCTACGGGACTGGCATGCTACAAATCCTCGGGCCTACCGAGCCCTATTCGACGAAAGGGCGGCCCTGGTCCCGAGGATGACGCAGTCGATCATCGCGGCACAGCGCGATGCGGCGACGACAGAACCTTTCCCGGTACGTCAGTCCGTCAAGGGCATTCTGCGGCGGACCGTGCAGCTCCTGAAGCGTCACCGGGATCTGGAATTCCTGCATGTTCAGGAGGAGATCGCGCCGATCTCGATCATCATCACGACCCTGGCCATGCGATCCTACGAGATGTGTGTCAGGCGTCATGTTTTCGCCGACGAACTCGAGGTGCTGATCGACACGATCCGCCTGATGCCGGTCTTCATCGAGCGGCCTCTGGTCAATGGCCGCCAGATCTACGCGGTCTGGAACGAGACCACCAACGGCGAGAATTTTGCCGAGCGATGGAATGAAGAACCCGCGCGGGTCGAAGCCTTCTACAAATGGCATAGCAAGGCGCTTGCGGATTTTGAGTCCCTTCGTGACCTCGTCGGCCTAGACGCCATTGTCGGCTCCATGAAGGACAGCCTGGGTGACAAACTTGTTGCCCGAACAATGAACCGGCGGATGGACGCGCTGAACGAGGGGCGGAAGACGGGCGCTCTCGTGCTTGGTGCGGGTGTTGGCCTCACCACCCAACAATCGGCCGCTTCGACGCCCGTTCCCAAGAACGAGTTTTTCGGGGACTAGGCGCGATGGCGGGCTCGACCACAAGAAACCCGCTGACACTACCCCAGCAGTACCTGTTCCTGCGGAAGTCCAAGACAGTAGCCGGCGAGGGGGTGCTCGGTCCGCGCCGGTTGGAATGGCATTTTCACGCACAACCTACGCCGCTTTCCCGGACGTATCAGGTCACCCTTGTCCTCGAAAGGGACGGGACGCCGGATGTTCGTGTCGTAGATCCTGCCCTGAGGTTGCTCGCCGGTGAACGCGACCTGCCGCATATCTACCATGACCCGGATCGGCTCTGTCTCTATCTGCCCGGGACCGGACAATGGGACGCCAGCAAACGTTTGGACCTCACCATCATCCCCTGGACCCACCTCTGGCTGATCTATTTCGAGGAATGGCTCGTGTCGGACGACTGGAAGGGCGGGGGAAAACACCCTGGAGAGGATGACCCAAACGAGGGCAACCGTGCGTTGCGCCGCAGCCTTCAACGACAACGTTAAAATCCGCTGTTATCCTCATTGTATGATGTGAACCAGGTTGGAACCGAGTGACTGTGGCGGATGGTCGTTTTAGACGTGAGGCAACGGCGGCGCATGATCCTGAGAACCACAGTAGGTCGGTTCGGTACTCAACAAACTCAAGTGCGTATCTACACCCTGTCAGGACAGCGAAAGGGGAACCGTGTCACCACAACTCCCCTATCGGTTCAGCTCGTTCAGTCTCAAACGCTAATCACGCGACCAGCGAGAGCCCAGCACCCGCGTCCTGCGGCTGCTCACTGCTGTCGATGAACGGGATGATCGAGAAGGTCTGCCCGCCGCGCTGTTCTTCGTTCTGCACGGCGTTGACGCGCAGGTCGCCATCGGGCGTGTTGATCAGCAGTGACAGGTAGTCATTGCCCGTGCGGCTGCTTTGGGCCATCCACGCCGAGCCGACGCGGATCGGTGTGCCCCGGGGCGAGCTGACCTCGATCCGGTAATCCGGGTGGGTCTCCTCGGATTTGTAGCTGTTCTCGATCAGCATGAACTCCAGATCGAACATCATGTTGGCGATGTAGCCAGTGAAGGCGTTGTCGGCGTCCATGGCGGTGAGCTCGCCCGAGATCGAGCCGGATTTCATCAGGCCGTTCGAGACCAGAGGGATGATCTCGAACGCGCCGCTCTGGGCCGCGCGCGCCTCTTTCGTCTGCACCGCGTTGACCCGGAAGGGGCCCAAGCCGACATCGATCTGCATCGAGATGTAGGGGTTGCCGCTGGTGTTTCCGGTCTCGTTCCAGGCCGTGCCGATGCGCACCTTGCGGCCTGATTTGTTGACTGCCGTCACGTCAAAATCCGGGCTGCGTTCGGACATCTTGGCCCGCGCCTCCAACTGGATGGCGATGTCAAAGCGCGTCGAGTGGATCATGCCGGTGTACTGAGCGGCTGCGGTCTCGACATTGCGGGTGAGGGTTCCTGCGAACATGGGATGTTTCCTTTTGGATTGGCCGGTGCCTGACGTCCTTGCCAGCGCATCCGGGATTGCTTTTTCGACCCCTCCTGGGATCACAAACCAGAAAGCTCGCTTTCCTTTCTTCCCAACCTTCAGTTCAGCGCTGTCGCCTGAGAGATTGTGCCACCTCCCCGCCGGGTACGACGCCCCTCCCCTGCCCGTCTGCTCTCAGTTGGCTGTCCTGGCTCTTCTCGTCGCCACCCTCCGGTCCAGCGATAAAGAACTCTGCTTCCTCCCCGTTCAACCGCTGCCCGCTCCGGTCGGTCAGCCCGATGGTGCTGCCGTTCGGCTCAAACGTAATCAGGTATTGGCCGAGGCTGTCCTTGTGCACGCGGTAGCCGGTGTTGGCCCAATGCACGGTCCGACCGGCATCGATGGCGGCCTTGATGTCTTCGAGTGTCATGATCGTCCCCTCGCCTATTCTGCTGCCACTGAAGTTACGTCCCGCGTGGCGTCTGGTCCGGTTCCAACAATCCGGGAGAGGATGCCCAATGTGTCGATCCCATCCCCATGCGGCAGGAACACCCGCAACTGGAAGGCGATGATCTCCGTGAAACACCCCATGGCCTTGAGACCTTCAATCATGCCCCGATCCGTACCGCCCAGCTCGAGACGCATCTCGCCCGCGACCCGGCGACGGGTCAGGGTCAGGCCCCGGCCCAGATCGACAGGTGCGGTGGTGCCGAGGGCGGCGGTTAACATCTCCTGCGGCGTTTGCGGATTGGAGACGAGGAAGCGTGCGCGGAGGGCCGCTGCCCCTTCCTCACTGAGCGTGCGCCCGATCATCGCTGTCGCCCCGTCCGGCGTGAGCCTGTAGATGCGCTCATTGGTGGTCGGGATGTCCTTCCAGATCGGCAACAGCAGTCCTGTCAACAGGTAGAGCTTGGTCGTGGTGGTCTTGGGCAGGGATGCGGCCTCGGCATCCCAAAGTCCTGCAAACTCGGGCCTTCCGATGTCTTCCCAGGCCGAGGACTCGAAGCGCGTCTCTTCGAGGTAGCTGGAGCCATTGGGCCGCACCGCCTTGCGCATGAGCGTGACGATATCCTCGTCATACATCTGCATGGGCCGCGCCGAGATGAGCGCCGCGCGGCCAGACGCTCGGTTGACCATCGGCAGCTTGTCGGGATTGCGCGACATGGCCTCTTCGGCCCCAAGGACGTGGACCGGGTCGGTCACCTCCAGCCCGATGATCCGCGTCACGGCGCCGGATTTCGGGCAGGTCCAGAGATCCTCTGTGGAGACCTGCTCGATCTTTTCGCCGCGCAGGGTTTCGACGCCGAGATCGAGCGTGCCCGCCGCGCGCGCCCGTTCAGTCTGATCGGCAATCCGCCTCATGAACTCGGCAAAGAGCGCGTTCTGCATATGGATGGGTAGCGCCAGCACCCGGTTCAGAAACCGCTGGATCGGGGGAAGCTCCTCAAGGAGCACCCCATCCTTGTCGATCAGCCGCAGGGCCGTCCAGTCGGTGAAGCTCTCGTAGCTCATCGCCTCAGCGCGCCCGGCGGCAAGATCGGCGAAATACCCACGCAGAGCCGCCCGTGCGATCGGGCTTTCGAGATTGTCCTCCTCGCGGAACATGCCTTGCGAGCCGGTCTCGCGCTGACCCTTGGTCAAGGCCCCTAGCTGGTCGAGGCGCTTGGCTATAGTCGAGGTGAAACGCTTTTCGCCATGCACATCTGAGGTGCAGACCCGGAAGAAGGGCGCGCTGACCTGGGCCGAGCGATGCGTACGGCCCAGCCCCTGGATGGCCGCATCGGCACGCCAGCCGGGCTCCAGCAGGTAGTGCCGCCGCCGTTTCTGGTTCTTCGCCGTTTGCGCCGCGTGATAGGACCGGCCCGTACCGCCCGCGTCGGAGAAGATCAGGATATCCTTTTCGCCGTCCATGAAGGCTTGGGTCTCGGACGAATTGCTGCTGGCGCTGCGCTTCTCGATGAAGAGATGGCCATCCGAGGCCTTGAGCGGCCGGATAGATCGCCCTGTCACTTCTGCGACGGCCTCGTCGCCAAAAGCCCAGAGGATCTGATCGAGCGCCGAAGGGATCGGGGCGAGCGTCATCAACTCCATCATGGCCGCATCGCGCAGGGCGAGCGCCTCGCGCGAGACGACGAGCGCGCCGGTCTCATCCCGCAAAGGTTCCGCCACCATGTTGCCGTCGATCTCCACGAGCTTTTGGGCATGGATCGGGAAAGCCTGTTCGAGGTAGCCCAGAACATAGTCGCGCGGCGTCAAGGCACCCTCGACCAGCTCGTCCTCCTGGTCCATCGTCTCAAGTCGGCGTTTCAGCAGACTCTCGCCCGTCGAGACCACCTGGATGACGCAGGCGTTGCCCGCCGCCAGATCG
>QCWH01000058.1:0-14884 GCA_003149565.1 Marivita sp. XM-24bin2
CGTGCGAACCACTCGGCCACCCACCTGCTGCACGAGGCATTGCGCCGGGCGCTTGGCGATCACGTCGCACAGCGCGGCTCGCTCAATGCGCCGGACCGGCTGCGGTTCGACTTCAGCCACGGCAAGGCGCTGACACAAGATGAACTGCGACAGGTCGAGGCCGAGGTGAACGCCTATATCCGCCAGAACGCGCGGGTCGAGACACGGATCATGACCCCGGATGATGCCCGCGCGATCGGGGCGCAGGCTCTGTTCGGCGAGAAATACGGAGACGAGGTGCGCGTCGTGTCGATGGGCACGCAAATGGGCTCGGGGAAGGGCACGGATGGCAACACCTATTCGCTTGAACTTTGCGGCGGGACCCATGTTCAGCGCACCGGCGATATTGGTGTGTTCGTCACACTGGGCGATTCTGCATCCAGCGCCGGTGTTCGTCGGATCGAAGCGCTCACGGGTGCAGACGCGTTCCGCTACCTGTCGGAGCAAGATCACCGTCTGGCGGAAGTGGCGCTGGAGTTGAAGTCGCAAGCGACCGATGTGCCGGCGCGGGTGCGCGCACTGCTGGATGAGCGCAAGGCGCTGTCGAACGAGGTGGCGCAATTGCGCCGTGAACTGGCGATGGCCGGTGGCGCAGGGCAAGGTGGCGGCCCGGAGGCGCGCGAGATCAATGGCGTGAAGTTCCTCGCGCAGGTGCTGACAGGCGTGTCGGGCAAGGACCTGCCGCCGCTGATCGACGAGCACAAGCAGCGCCTCGGGTCCGGAGCGGTGCTGTTGATCGCGGATACAGGGGGCAAGGCGGCGGTGGCGGCTGGTGTCACCGATGACCTGACCGGAACGGTCTCCGCCGTTGATCTGGTCAAAGCCGCTGTGCCAGAATTGGGCGGCAAGGGCGGCGGTGGCCGTCCAGACATGGCGCAGGGCGGTGGTGCCTCGGCGTCGAATGCCGACGCTGCAATCAAGGCCGCCGAAGCCGTTTTGGGAGGATAAACCATGCCTGCACTCTGGATTGCCCATGTCACGGTGACGGACCCCGAGTCCTACGCCAAATATGCCGAGCTTGCGGGCCCGGCAATCGCGAAACATGGCGGGCATTTCATTGCCCGCGGTGGTCGGTATGTCCAGCTTGAAGGGCAGGAGCGGCCGCGCAATGTGGTGGCCAAGTTCCCATCCGTGGAAGCGGCGGAAGCCTGCTACAACAGCCCGGAATATCAGCAGGCTCTGGACCATGCCCGCGATGCGTCCGAACGCGAATTGCTGATCGTGGAAACAACCGAGTAAGGGTGCAGGGAAGGGCTTTCGAAAGCCCTTCCCAAGCCTTTTCGAAAAGGCTTACGTCGCCTTCGACATCCGTTTGCGCTCATGCGGATCAAGATAACGCTTGCGCAGACGGATTGCGTTGGGCGTCACTTCGACCAGTTCATCATCGTTGATATACGCGATGGCCTCTTCGAGGCTGAACTGCACATGCGGCGTAAGACGCACCGCTTCGTCTGAACCAGAGGCACGGACATTGGTCAGTTTCTTGCCTTTGAGCGGATTCACTTCCAGATCGTTTTCGCGGCTGTGTTCGCCAATGATCATGCCGGTGTAAACCTTGGCCTGTGGGCCAACAAACATGCGTCCGCGCTCTTCAAGATTCCAAAGGGCGTAAGCGACAGCTTCGCCGTTTTCCATCGAGATCAGAACACCCGCGCGACGCCCCGGGATCGGGCCTTTGTGCGGCGTCCAGCCGTGGAACACCCGGTTGAGAACCCCGGTGCCGCGCGTATCCGTCAGGAATTCGCCATGATAGCCGATCAGGCCGCGCGACGGAACATGGGCTATGATACGCGTCTTGCCCGCCCCAGCGGGTTTCATCTCGACCAGCTCGCCCTTGCGTGCGCCGGTCAGCTTTTCGATCACTGCGCCGGAATAGTCGTCATCGACGTCGATCGTGGCTTCTTCGACAGGCTCCAGAAGCTTGCCGTTTTCGTCTTCCTTCATGATCACCTGCGGGCGGCTGATGCTCAGCTCAAAGCCTTCGCGGCGCATGTTTTCGATCAGAACACCCATCTGCAGTTCGCCACGACCGGAAACTTCAAAAGCTTCGCCGCCGGGGGTGTCTTTGATTTTGATCGCGACGTTGGATTCCGCTTCTTTCATCAAACGTTCACGGATCACCCGCGATTGCACCTTTTTGCCGTCGCGACCCGCAAGCGGGCTGTCATTGATGCCGAAGGTCACTGTGATGGTGGGCGGGTCGATGGGTTGTGCCTCAAGCGGCTCATCCACGGCCAGCGCGCAAATGGTGTCGGCGACAGTGGCTTTCGACATGCCCGCGATGCTGACGATGTCCCCGGCCAATGCCTCTTCGATGTCCTGCATGCCAAGACCCCGGAAAGCCTGGATCTTTGTCACGCGGAACTGTTCGATTTTCTGGCCGACACGGCTGAGCGCCTGCACGGTGGCACCGACCTTGAGACGGCCTGTTTCCACGCGACCGGTCAGGATGCGGCCCACAAACGGGTCCGCGCCCAGTGTTGTCGCCAGCATGCGGAAATCTTCGTCCTGATGTTTGATCTGCTTCGGGGCAGGGACATGATCGACGATCAGCTTGAACAGCGCATCAAGGTTCTTGCGCGGACCTTCAAGCGAGGTGTCAGCCCAGCCGGAACGGCCCGAGGCGTACATGTGCGGGAAGTCGAGCTGGTCTTCGTTGGCGTCGAGGTTTGCGAAGAGGTCAAAGCATTCGTCCAGCGCGCGGTCGGGTTCGGCGTCTGGTTTGTCGACCTTGTTCAGCACAACGATTGGACGCAGGCCAAGCGCCAGAGCCTTGGAGGTCACAAACTTGGTCTGCGGCATCGGACCTTCGGCTGCGTCCACCAGAAGGACAACGCCATCGACCATCGACAGTATTCGCTCTACCTCGCCGCCAAAATCGGCGTGGCCGGGGGTGTCGACGATATTGATGCGCGTGCCTTTCCATTCGACAGATGTCGCCTTGGCGAGAATGGTGATGCCGCGCTCGCGTTCGAGGTCGTTGCTGTCCATCGCACGTTCGGCAACAGCCTGGTTGGCGCGAAACGCGCCGGATTGCTTGAGCAGTTCGTCCACCAACGTCGTCTTGCCGTGGTCAACGTGGGCGATGATCGCAATGTTGCGAAGGTCCATGAATCTTGGTCTCGTAAAGGGAAGAGTTGGGCGGGGGTTACAAGGGACCGCCAGAGAAGGCCAGCAAAAAAGCCCACCGGGATGAGTGTTGCCCTTCAGACACCACAAGCGGCTCACGTCAGTGTGACCGGGAACCGGCAATAAAGCACTGATGCGACAGTGTTTTTAGGCGGTGTTTGGCCTGAAACAGACCGCTTTGCAGAAAGCGCTGCCACAGGTGTTGAAACAAGACCAAGGGTGCCAACGTTGAAACAGCAGCACGGCGGGCCGGCAATCGGTTCGGCGTGACACTTGAGGCAAACGAGAAAGGACTTCTCATGAAACGCATTCTGCTTGGAACGGCTTTGGTGGCCACAGCAGCAACTTCGACCTATGCAGGCAGCGCCGATCCAGCTCCGGCTGAAACCGTGATCGTCGCACCTGTCGAGACAACAGCAGCCCCCGTCGGCGGCGATTGGACTGGCGCTTATGGCGGTCTGAGTTTTGGCAATCTGTCCGCCGAGGCGGATGATCTGGACGACAGCGAAGGCGTGTTCGGCGTCTATGGCGGCTATGACTATGACTTCGGTCAGTTCGTTCTGGGTGGTGAATTGGACTATCAGACCGGCGAAGACATTGAACTGGCTGGTGTCGAGGTGGACGATGTGCTGCGCGCAAAGGTGCGGGGCGGTTATGACCTTGGCCGAACACTGGTGTACGGCACCGTCGGCGCGGCGCAGCTGAACACCAATATCGGCGATGACACGGGCATCGTTGGTGGTCTGGGCGTCGAATACAAAGTGACCGAACAGTTCACCGTGGGTGGTGAATACCTCGCCCACCGGTTTGACGATTTCGACGACACCGGCGTTGATGTTGAAGCCGATACGGTGTCGATCCGGGGCAGCTTCCGCTTCTAAGTCGGACCCACTTCGTAAGGCACACAAGCGCGCATCGGTCTCTCCCGGTGCGCGTTTTTAATGCGTGGCGGTTCCGGAGAAGAGGTTGATCACAAGAATCCCTGCCATGATCAGGCCAATTCCGAGAATCGCAGCCATGTCGAGCTTTTGCCCGAAAACGGTAAAGCCGATGATGGCGATGAACACGATCCCCATGCCAGACCACATGGCATAAGCAATACCGACGGGGAATGTGCGCAGTGCAATGGCCAGCAGATAGAACGCGGCGCCATAGGCCACAATCACGATGACCGAGGGCAAAGGGCGGCTGAATTGCTGGCTCGCCTGCAGGGCGGTCGTGCCGATGGTTTCCGCCAGAACGGCAAACATGAGAATGAGGTAGGGCATGAGGTGTCTCCGGTCCGATATGGGTTTCATGACCCAAGCCGCGCCAGGGGACCAGCCCCCAGCGCGGGATTATCGGATCAGTGCAGGTGGATATTGAACCGACTGCGGATTTTCGCATCGGTCATGGCGTCGAACCGCGCACGCGACGGTTTCGACAGAATCCTCTGTTTCCGCTCGGTTGCCTTGCTCACCAGGATCGGTTGACCCTGTTCGACCCATTCTTTTGGCGAGGCTCGATTGCCCAGCACCGGATAGACGTAGTCGCGTTGCATGCGGTTGAGCGTGTCATCACTACCAAGGTAATGTCCCGGGCCACCAAGGCAGGTGGCGCGCATCACATCGAGGCTCAGATCGTCTTCGGTGACCTCGATTCCGCGCACACAACGCAGCGCCTGACCGATGAGGTCATCGCCCAGAATGAGGCTTTCGTGACAAAAGCCCAGCAGCGAGGCGTGCATGCCCGCAGCCTCGTAGACCATATTGAGACCGGATAGCCCTGCCATCACGTTCGAGCACATCTGCTCCCATCCGGCCTGCATATCAGGCAGTTTTGCATCCGCGATCCCGGCAGCCGCGCCACCACAGAGGCCGTAGTAGCGATGCATCTGGGCACAGCCCGCCGTCAGCAACGCCTGTTCCCCGGACCCGCCGGACATTGCACCTGTGCGCAGATCCGAGACAAACGGCCATGTGCCGAAGATTGTTGGATGGCCCGGTTCCAGAGCGTTCACATAGACGACGCCTGCCAGACACTCGGCGACCGCCTGTACGATGGCACCGGCAATGGATGCGGGTGCGGTGGCACCAGCTTGACCGGCGCTGAGCAACAGGACGGGCATGCCGCCGCGAATACAGGCTTCCATGACTTCGCAGGCTTCGGTGGCGAATTTCATCGGCGGCACGACAAAACAATTCGAGTTCGACACGAAAGGCCGGGCGCGCCATGCCTCTTCGCCTCCGGCGATCAGGTGCAGCAGTTCAAGCGCATCGGGGACAAACGCGGGCTCGGTGAAGGAGGTGCCGATATGTTTCAAGGTGCCGGAACAGGAAGCGTAAATCGTATTGAGATCCATTTCCCGATTGTCGGTGACATCGCGCGCCACTATCGGACGCTGGAGGAAATGGATATTATCCAACTGATCCGCGATGCGGGCTGCGTCATGCAAGTCCTGAAGACTGCTCTCGCGGTAATTGCCGGTTTCAACATCGACCATATGCACGGCCGCTCCTGCGGTGCCGTAATGCACGCGAGTGCCTGACAGATCGAGGTCGAAGAGCGGATCACGGCCACAGAGGGTGACGGTCCGGTTGGCTTTTGCGAGCATGTCCTCGACCAAGGCGCGGGGAAAGCGGATACGTCCGTCATCGCCAAGAATGGCGCCTGCTTCGGTCATGATCTTTATGCCGGAAGCGGGTGCTTCTGCCAGGCCGATCTCTTCAAGAGCGGTCAGCGCGGCATTGTGGAGTCGGTCAAGGTCTGCGGCGTCCAGTGGTTCGTACCGCCCACCGGACATGCCCGGTCTGATCGGACGGAGATTTTCTGCCAAAGGGTTGGCGCGTGCAAGCCGGCGGGCAGCACGGCCGCCAGCGCGACGAGGGGATAAATCGGTCATGTGATGTCTCTTAAGAAAGAATGCCGGGACAGGTTTGGCTGTGTCCCGTTCAAGGCCGACCCCGTGCGGCGCGTCCCCGCCGCGCACCGATGGTGCGCAGTACAAGGGACAGGGCAAAGCGATCACCGCGCATGCGCATCTCCTTATGACTAAGAAGATGCTGCCGTCAGGACCCATCCCAATCTGCGCCAATTGCGACAAAATGTCGTTTTTGACAAATCGTTGTACGGATTTGAATCAGGATCTGGCGACGTAGCGGTCGCGTCGGTGATTTACTGTGACGATCATGTTCAGAATCACCGCGCCCAGCAGTGACCAGAGGACCACGTCAGCAGGCAGCACCCAAAAGGCGAGGCCAAAGACAAAAACGTCAAAGATAAGCTGTGTGTTGCCCGCCTGAATGCCGCGGGTGTCCTGCAGCCACAAGGCCACAATACCGACACCGCCCAGCGTTGCGCCATGTCGGAACAGCGAGAGCAATCCAATACCCGCCAGAACGCCCCCCAAGACGGCCCCCAATGCGGGATGAACCATGTCGAGTGTCAGAACATAGGGGAAAAGTTCGGATATCGTGGACATCAGCGCGACCGCGGCAAAGGTTTTCAAGGTGAATGTCCAGCCCAGCTGGCGCACTGCCAGGATGTAGAAGGGCAGGTTCAGAACGAAGAACACCAAACCGAACGGCCAATCACTCAGATAGCTCGTGACCAGAGACAGACCGGCGATTTGCCCGGTGAGGAGGTTGGCCTGAGATAGAAACTGAATGGCCAGCGCCACAAGCGTTGCGCCGATCAGGATGCCTTGGATGTCTTCGAGTGCCGTGTGTCGATCGGCTGGAGGTTTGCTGAGCAGAAACATAGGTCAGCATCTATGACATATCTGGCCGCTGTCAACCATCTACCAGCGTCCCGACGCACCGCCACCCCCAGAGCGTCCGCCGCCAAAGCTGCTGCGTGAAGACGAGATGCGCGAAATCGTGTACGTCTGCACGTCGTGATAGCTGCAGGCGTTGCAACGCGTGACGGTCTCTGCTCTGCCTGTGCTTGTCCGTGTAGGGCTGACCGGTGTCTTGCGTTTGCGACGGAGTGTTCGGCGACCGCAGGAGGGACAGGGGCGGAGCCGGGCGAGCAGGTCGCCCAATATGCGCCGGGCTGCGATCAGAAGCGCGCCGATGACCGAGGCGATCACCATCCAGGGTGGCAGATCATCACTTGCCGGGGCTTCGGTTCCCTCCGAGAATGGTAAGGCAATGGAGGCAATCACATCTTCAACGCCCTCGGTGATGCCGGTGGCGTAATCGTCGTTTGAAAACGCAGGCAGAAAGGACCGGTCGACGACATTGGCTGCAACGCGGTCCCAGTCGCGGCCATAGCCTGCGCCCAGTTCGATCCGCATCGCGCGATCATCAGACAGGATCAGCACGAGGATGCCATCGTTGCGCGTGGCGTTGCCAATGCCCCAATGGTCGAAGAGGCCGGTTGCGAATTGTTCCAGCGTTTGATCCGCAGCATAGGGTATTTGCGAGGGCAGGGTGAGCACGGCGAGTTCGATGCCGGTGTCACCCCGCAGTCCGTTAAGCCGGGTGTCCAGCGCGGTTTCCTGCGCATCGGTCAGCAGGTCGGCCCGGTCGGTGATCGTCGTGCGGTCGTAATCGGGATAGGTTTGTGCCCAGAGGGGGGCAGCTAGAAAGATCAGAACCGCCACCCATCTGCGCATCATCTTACCCCGTCAAAGCCGCGTTCAATCTCTCGTCAAGCTTTTCGAGAAAGCCCATCGTCGTGAGCCAGCTTTGCTCAGGGCCCACCAGCAAGGCAAGGTCCTTGGTCATGTACCCTGCCTCAACGGTTTCCACGACCACTCGTTCCAGCGTTTCGGCAAAGGCCCGCAAACTGATATTCTCGTCCAGCTTGGCACGGTGCTTGAGCGCGCCGGTCCACGCGTAGATGGACGCAATCGAGTTGGTCGAGGTCTGTTCTCCCGCCTGATGCTGGCGGTAGTGTCGGGTGACGGTGCCATGCGCCGCCTCGGCCTCGACGATCTTGCCATCTGGGGTCATCAGCACCGACGACATCATGCCCAGCGAACCGAACCCTTGCGCCACCGTATCGGACTGCACATCACCGTCGTAGTTCTTGCAGGCCCAGACAAACCCGCCCGACCATTTGAGTGCCGAAGCCACCATGTCGTCGATCAGACGGTGCTGGTATTCGATGCCCTTGGCCTCGAACGCCTCGCGGAATTCGGTGTCATAGATGTGCTGAAAGATTTCCAGGAACCGGCCGTCATATTGCTTGAGAATGGTATTCTTGGTCGAAAGGTAGACCGGCCAGCCGATATTCAGACCGTAATTGAACGAGGCGCGCGCGAAATCGGTGATCGATTCGTCCAGGTTATACATACCCATGAACACCCCGGCGGAGGGGGCGTCATAGACTTCGCGCTCGATAACTTCGCCATCTGCACCTTCGAACTTCATGGTAAGTTTACCGGCACCCGGAAATTTGAAATCGGTTGCCTTGTACTGGTCTCCAAAGGCGTGGCGCCCCACAACGATGGGTTGGGTCCAGCCCGGAACAAGACGCGGCACGTTGCGGCAGATGATCGGCTGGCGGAAGATCACGCCGCCCAGGATATTGCGGATCGTACCGTTGGGGCTGCGCCACATCTTCTTAAGGCCAAACTCTTCCACGCGTGCTTCATCGGGCGTGATCGTGGCGCATTTCACCGCAACGCCGACCTCTTTGGTCTTTTCCGCGGCGTCGATGGTGATCTGATCCTCGGTGCGATCCCGCTCTTCGATACCCAGATCGTAGTAGAGCAGATCGACATCAAGATAAGGCAGAATCAGTTTCTTCTTGATGAAGTCCCAGATGATCCGGGTCATTTCATCCCCGTCCATTTCGACGATGGGATTATCGACTTTGATCTTCGACATTGGAGAGTCCCTTTCCTTTGTCGTGTCAGTTCATGGGCGACGGCGTCAGTTCCGTGTCAGCCTGCATCATCAGCCGCATCAGCCAAAGCCCCAAGGCGGCTTCGAGGAAGGTCGCCACTGCCAGTGGAACAGGGGTGCCGTCAAAGAGCAAGCCGACAGGGATCGCCAATGTGACTCCGACGACGGTTGCCACCGACCCGATCACACTGGCTGCCATACCTGCAATATGGCCCATTGGCTCTTGTGCAATGGCTGCGAGGTTGCCCAGCGTCATACCCGCCTGAAAGAACACCGAAACCTGCCAAAGCACGAAGCAGCCAAAGAACAGCGTGTTTGAGATATGTCCCGCAGCTGCCGCATAGCCTGCAAGAATCATGCCCGCCGACAGGCCCACCTGCGCCAGTAGCATGGCCCGCACGAGATACATCATGCCCAGCCGCATCACGAGGCTCGCGTTCAGGAACCCGGAACTGCCCGCAAGAACGGCCACCGCGCCGAACCACAGGGCAAAGGTATCGGCCCGGTCAAAGGTGATGTCGTAAATTTGCTGAACACTCGACAGCATGGAAAACAGCATGGCAAAGCACAGCGCCTGCACGGCAATCGAAAGCCGCACCACGGGGTGTTGGAACATCTCGACCACGGCTCCACGCAAGGCATGAAACCGAAACGGGCGGCGACGCTCAACCGGGTGGGTCTCGGGCAATCTGAGCGCCAGCCACAATGCGGAAATCAAAGAAAACAGCATGAAGCCATAGAACACCGCGCGCCAGCTATAGGCGTCGATGACGAACGACCCAAGGAGCGGCGCGATTGCGGGCACCAGTGTGAAGATGATCATGATAAAAGACACGATTTGCGCCATGCCGCGCCCCATATAGAGATCGCGTACAACCGCCATTGCGACCACGCGTGGGCCGGCTGCGCCGAGGCCCTGGAAGACCCGGGCAATCAAGAGCACTTCGAGGGTTTGTGCCGTCGAGGCAACATAGGCGCTGACCGTGTAAAGTGCGGCCCCCCATAGCATCACTGGCTTTCGGCCAAACGTGTCAGACAGCGGTCCGGTGAAAAAGGTGCCAAGACCCATGCCGAGCACAAACATGGTCAGGATCAATTGCGCCTGATTGAGGTTCTCTGGCGTCAGTTCTGCACCGATCTGCGGCAGCGCGGGCAGCATCGCATCGATGGACAAGGCGACCGTGGCCGCAAGCATCGCCATCAAAGCGATAAATTCCTTGCGCGGCATGGCATTGGGCATCGAACTGGTCCTGAGAGATTTGACCTTGCCCTAGCACCAACTTCAGGAAGGGAACAGAGCCGTGCCTATTTATCTGTCACCCGCCTGCGGTGACCCGACGTCGGTTTCGGGGTCATCGTCGGTATTTGCGGTGTCCTGCGGTTCCTGAAACCGTGCGACAAGCCATTCGGTATGCTCTTCCCGTTTGCGCATCGCGAACTGGCCGAACTGTTGTACGGCGACAGCAAAGACTCCGAGCCCCACAAAGATCAGCAGGGTGGTCCCGACCTTGCCCAGAGCGGTCATCGGGACGAGGTTGCCGTACCCGACCGTGGAGAGCGTCACGACGGTAAAGAAATACGCATCGAGCCAGCTCCAACCTTCCACCCAGTGGAAGAAAATCGTCCCGCCGGTGACAATCAGCACAAGTGTCAGGATGAGAGTGGCGATGCGAAACCGCGGTGTCATGCGTCGAGCGATGTGCCTTGCGCGATGTCGTCGAGCACCTTCAACCACAGCTCTGTGGGTTGCGCGCCGGGGACGGCATGCTGGCCGGCGACAATAAATGTCGGCACCGAGGTGATCCCCATCCCGCGTGCGGCAGCGTCACGCTCGACGATTTCGCGTGTGTCCTCTTCTGTGTCGAGCAGACGGCGCACGACGCTCGCGTCCATGCCAGAGGAATCCGCAACGTCGGCCAGCACATCGGGATCACCGATATCGCGGCCTTCGACAAAATAGGCAGAAAAAAGAGCATCGACCACAGGTGTCTGCTGGCCTTCGATCCCGGCCCAGTGAATCAGTCGATGTGCATCCAGAGTATTTGGTGTCTTTTCAATGCCTTCAAAGTTGATCTTCAAGCCCGCTTTTTCGGCGTGCTCGACAACCGGAGCATAGGCTTTGATGGCCCCGTCTTTTCCGCCGAACTTGGTTTCGAGATATTCCCTGCGATCCATACCTTTTTTCGGCATGTCTGGGTTCAGCTGAAACGGGTGCCAGGTTATGAGAAACGGATGATCAGCGCGCTGTTCCAGCGCGCGGTCGAGATTGGTCTTGCCGATGTAGCACCACGGGCAGATCGGGTCGGACATGATGTCGAGCTTGACCATTTGAATTCCTTTCCATTCTTTCCGTCCGTCTAACAGATCATGTCCGGAATGATAAGCATGGGCCTAGAGCGCGGGTTGGTCGGGTAGCGCGCGCCGCATCAGCTTGTTGTTGGCATTACGCGGCAACGCGGCAATACGCCGGAACACCCGGGGCTGTTTATAGCGGGCGAGGTGGGCTGCCGCGAATTGGGAAAGCAGGTCGGTATCCAAGGTATCGTCAGCAACATAAAAGGCCGCAATGACCCGCGTGTCGGCTTTGATTTCGATATCTGTGACGCCGATATCCTGGATATCTGGATGTCTGAGCAGCGCTGCCTCAACTTCAAGAGGGCTGACGCGAAAGCCACCGGCGTTCATCATGTCGTCGGCGCGACCGTGGTAGAGAATGTCTTTGTTTTCCGTCATTTCACCAAGATCGCCGGTGAGAAACCACTCTCCCTGAAAGCGGGATGCGGTGGCTTCGGGTTGGTTCAGATACCCGAGCATAAGACCGGGATCGGACTTGTGCACCGAAATGACCCCGGTTTCGCCAAGGGGCACCGGGCCATCTTCTCCGAGGATCGCGATGCGGCGGCCGGATTGCGGGTGGCCGAGGCTTTCGGGGGCAAGACCGGTGGTGCCGGGGACGGTGGAAATGAAGGTGGAGCATTCAGACATGCCAAACGCCTCGTAGACGCCAAGGCCAGTGGCCTTGTGCCATGCGGATCGGATGGCTGCGAGCAGTTTTTCGCCGGCTGACAGGCCGTGCCGCAGTTTCGGAACGTCCAATGCGCCGGACTTGAGGATATTTCGGTAAACGCCTGGTGCCGCGGCAAAGATTGTAGCCTCATGTCGCTTGAGCAGCAGCGGGATCTGTGCGTGTTCGACGCCTTTTGCCGGGATTACAGCCGTTGCACCTGCGGTCCACGGATCCAGAAGCCCCGTGCCCAATGTGTAGGTCCAGTTGAACGCGCCGGCGTGCATCAGACGGTCGGCCTCGGTCAGCCCATACCATCCATCGAACATCATACCGCGCGCCCAGATGGCTCGGTGGGCATGGCAGACGGCGCGAGGCGTGCCTGACGTGCCAGAGGTGAAGATGATATAGGCAAGCCTATTGGGATCGCCGCGGTCATATTCTGCAGGTGGCAGACCGTACCATTCGGTCATTTGATTCGTACGGATAATGCGTACCGTCTCGGGACAGGCAGTTTCGCCGTCATGCAGCACGACGGTGGGTTCAGTGATGTCGATAAGGACCTTAACTTCTGAGGCCGTCAACTGCGCCGAGGTCGGGATCGGGACGATACCCACGGCAATGGCTGCCAGATATGCGACAGGAAATTCGACGCTGTTGCCAACCCGCATGAGCATCCGGTCGCCAGGGCGCAGGCCTTCATCAAGCAGTCCTGTAGCGCAGCCCAGAATGGATTGCTTAAGCTTGCCATAGCTCCAGCGCTGCGCGCCGGTGGGTTTGACCACAGCAAGGGCAATCTTGTCGGAAAGGCGATCCGCCTTGCCAAGAACATGTGCCGTCAGATTGAACTCCGGCGGGCAGGGCGGATAGGGTCCAGTGTCGAAAAGCGATGTCATATCACAGCCCTAGGCCTCAATTCCAACCGTCGCAAGCGCTGGTTGCCTGAGCGGCAAGGGGCCTCTATAGAAAAGCGCATGTCCGATGATCCAAAGAACCTGATCCGCATCGCCCGTGACAGCGGAGAACTTGACCAGCCTGAGGTCTTGAACCTTGGCGAGCGCGTGCGCGACCTGCGGAAGGCGCGCAACTGGACGTTGGAACAAGCCGCGCAGCAGGCCGGGCTGGCGCGGTCGACGTTGTCGAAGATCGAGAACGGACAGATGTCGCCGACCTACGATGCTTTGCGAAAACTGGCGACTGGATTGCAGATCAGCGTGCCGCAGCTGTTCACACCGCCTCAGAGGGAAAAGGTCAATGGCCGCATGGTCGTCACGCCGAGCGGGCAGGGGCAGCATCACGCGACAACCACCTATGAACACGAGCTTTTGGCAGAAAACCTGACCAAGAAGCAAATGCTCCCCTATCGTGCGCGGGTGCGGGCGCGGTCCGTGGAGGAATTCGACGGTTGGGTGCGCCATGACGGCGAAGAGTTTCTGTATGTTCTGACCGGAGTGATCCGGCTTTACACAGAGTTTTACGAACCCGTTGAGATGCGACGCGGGGACAGTGCTTATTACGACGCCACAATGGGTCACAATGTAATCTCGGTATCTGACGACGACGCAAGCATTCTTTGGGTCACGTCTCTTTCTTCGTAATTCGCGAAGAATGACTTTTCTTTGTAAAAAAATTTAAGAAAGCGCGGCAGTCAGAACCAGCTCTGAACGGTGCGTGAGCCAGCCGAGATATCCTGACCTATTCCGTCCACGGTTGCGCAGGCGCTGAGCGCGCCTACGAGAAGTGATATCAATAGCCAGCGTTGCAAGAGGACTTACTCCTCTTCCCACCACCACACATTCGGCTGCCAGCCGATCCAATCGCCATAGATCGGAAGTTCTTCGGGATATTTAAGCTCTTTGACATGGGCGATACGGCTGATGTTCCATTGGTAGATTGGAATGACATAGCGCCCCGTGGTCAGCACCCGGTCAAGCGCACGGGTTGCGGCGATGAAATCGTCGCGGCTCTCGGAGTTCAGGATCTCGTCGATCATCGCCTCGGCGGCTTGGGAACACATGCCCATGTAGTTGCGCGTGCCTTCTGCCTCGACACCGTCACAGCCCCAGTAGAGCTTCTGTTCATTTCCCGGGCTCAGCGACAGACCCCAGCGATTGTAGGTCATGTCGAAATCATAGGCGTTCACGCGTTCGCGATACTGGGCGTTGTCGATCGTCGTTACGGTGGGTGTAATACCCATGCGTTCAAGAGCCTGCACGAACAGATCAATAATCGACTGCTCTTCGGTGCTGCCTTGCTTCAGAACGATTTCAAAGGTGAAAGGGGTTCCGTCCGGGCCAACCATCCGACCATCTTCGATGGTGTAGCCGGCCTCTTCCATCATGGAGATCGCCTGACGGATATTTGCGCGGTTGCGCTCGCTGCCGTCACTTTGCGGCAGGCTGTAGCCGTCCAGCGCGCCGGGGAGCAGTTCGTCTTGAAATGGCTCAAGCAATTCGCGAACCCGGCCGTCTGCAGCGCCATCCTGCATGCCAAGCACAGAATTCGAGAAATAGCTTGTGATGCGAGGCTGCTTGGAGCCGGTCATGGTTTCATTGATGTATTCAAAGTTGAAGGCGTGCAGCATGGCATCTCGCACGCGCCAGTCTTTGAACGCGGGGGTCCGTGTGTTCATCACGAAGCCGGTCATACCTGACGGGCGCTCGTGCGGCAGCACCGATTTCACCACGTCGCCCCGGTCAATCGCCGGGAAATCATATTGGGTGTCCCATTTCTCGGCGCTGAATTCGCGGCTGGAGTTCAACGCACCTGCCTTGAACGCTTCGAACATGGCGGTGCCGTCGCCGTAAAATTCCATGCGAATCTCGTCAAGATTGGCCTGCCCACGCATGAAATTGACGTCTTTGCCCCAATAATCTGG
>QCWH01000058.1:15342-16539 GCA_003149565.1 Marivita sp. XM-24bin2
GTGAAACGGATGCTACGCGGGCCAGTCTGCTCCATCGACGCAATTTTGTTCCACGCCCCGTGATATCGGGGATGCCCAACGGTGCCGAGGGTCTCGTAAGACCACATCACGTCCTCAACGGTGACCGGGCTGCCATCTGAGAACCGGGCTTCTTCGCGGATGACAAATTCGACCCATTCCCGGTTTTCGCCAACCTCAATTGATTCGGCCAATAAGGCGTAGAGCGTGAAGGGTTCGTCCCAATTCCGGCCCATCAGGCTTTCATAGGCCAGAAAGCGCAATTGCCACGGGACCGATCCCTTGGCTATGTGCGGGTTCAAGCTGTCGAAGCTCCCAACCTCTCCGGTGACAATGCGCCCGCCTGTGGGCGCGTCGGGGTTGGCATAGGGCAACGACACAAAATCCGGTGGAAGCATAGGGTCGCCATACATAGCTATGCCGTGTTGCGGATCAGCCAGTGCGGCGTGCGCGCTAAACGCAAGTGTCGTGGCGACAATGCTCAAGTGCCGTTTGAAGAAAAAAACCGATCTCATTTGCGCAACAATCCCTGTCTGCCCTTGTTTTGTTGATCGAGACGGTAACGAGGCTTTTGTGGCTTTTCAAACTTTTAGCTTGGATCGCTGCGAAAGATTGCCTATAAGGGAGTTACTGCTCGATAGGTTTCTTGCCTGTATGAAACCTGCCTCAATAACTTAACCCCGGCTTCGTGCCGGGGTTTTTTTCTTCTGAAAACGCACGGGATCTGCAAGGCTGCACCAACAGCAGGAGCACGATCATGGACAGCTTAACCCAAGTTCTAAAGGCTTATTGCGACGCTTGGTGCGCGCGAGACGAAGAGGACCGCCGCGCTTTGCTTGAGGAGGCATGGGCAGAGGATGGCCTGTATCAAGATCCCTCGGGCGAGGCGCGGGGGCGCGATTCGCTGGTGGCGCATATTGGACAGGTTCATGCGCAGTTTCCGGGCGCTCAAATCGAGTTGACCACGGGAGTGGATGCGCATCACGACCGCATCCGGTTTGCCTGGCGCATGATGTTGCCGGATGGATCGGTTCCGGTGCAAGGGATCGACTGTGGTCGTGTCGGTGCGGATGGCCGATTGACCGAGATCATCGGTTTCTTTGGACCTCAACCGCCCGAAGCGTGAACCGACAAGCTTCCTTTGTGTTATGCAGTTGCAGCATGTAGCGTGCTGCACAA
>QCWH01000059.1:0-2148 GCA_003149565.1 Marivita sp. XM-24bin2
ATTCGTCGTGAACGGGACCGAGCGGGTTATCGTTTCGCAGATGCACCGTTCGCCTGGCGTGTTCTTCGATCACGACAAAGGCAAGACGCACAGCTCGGGCAAGTTGCTGTTCGCATGCCGCATCATTCCCTATCGCGGGTCCTGGCTCGATTTCGAATTCGACGCCAAAGATCTCGTCTACGCACGTATCGACCGTCGCCGCAAGCTGCCGGTGACCACGCTGCTTTATGCGCTGGGTCTCGATCAGGAATCCATCATGGATGCCTATTACGACACGGTCACCTACACTCTGCGCAAGGGTGAGGGCTGGGAGACCAAGTTTTTCCCCGAGCGCGTGCGCGGCACCCGCCCGGCATACGATCTTGTGGATGCCGCCACCGGCGAAGTGTTTGCCGAAGCGGGCAAGAAAGTCACGCCGCGCGCCGTCAAGAAGATCATCGACGAAGGCAAGATCACCGATCTGCTGCTGCCGTTCGAACAGATTGTCGGCAAGTTCGTCGCAAAGGACATCATCAACGAAGAAACCGGCGCGATCTATGTCGAAGCCGGTGATGAATTGACCTGGACAGTTGATAAAGACGGTGCCGTGACCGGCGGCAGCCTGAAAGAGCTGATCGACGCAGGCGTCACCGAGATTCCGGTTCTCGACATCGATAACATCACCGTCGGCCCGTACATGCGCAACACCATGGCGAACGACAAGAACATGAACCGCGAAACTGCGCTCATGGACATCTATCGCGTCATGCGTCCGGGTGAGCCGCCCACCGTTGAAGCAGCGTCGGCGCTGTTCGACACGCTGTTCTTCGACAGCGAACGCTATGACCTGTCCGCCGTGGGCCGCGTGAAGATGAACATGCGTCTCGCACTCGACAAGCCGGACAGCCAGCGCACGCTTGACCGCGAAGATATCGTGGCCTGCGTCAAGGCTCTGGTGGAACTTCGTGACGGCAAAGGCGACATCGACGACATCGACCACCTCGGCAACCGCCGGGTGCGTTCGGTTGGCGAACTGATGGAGAATCAGTACCGCGTCGGTCTGCTCCGTATGGAGCGGGCGATCAAGGAACGGATGTCCTCGGTCGAGATCGACACTGTGATGCCGCAGGATCTGATCAACGCGAAACCGGCAGCCGCGGCTGTGCGTGAATTCTTCGGTTCTTCGCAGCTGTCGCAGTTCATGGACCAGACCAACCCGCTGTCCGAAGTGACGCACAAGCGTCGTCTGTCGGCGCTTGGACCGGGCGGTCTGACACGCGAACGTGCGGGCTTTGAGGTGCGCGACGTGCACGCCACGCATTATGGTCGTATGTGCCCGATTGAAACGCCGGAAGGTCCGAACATCGGCCTGATCAACTCGCTGGCGACGTTTGCCCGCGTAAACAAGTATGGCTTTATCGAAACACCGTATCGTCGGGTTAAGGACGGACATGTGACGGACGAAGTCCAGTACATGTCCGCAACCGAGGAACAGCGTCACACCGTGGCCCAGGCCAACGCGCTTCTGGACGAGAACGGCAAGTTCGTGAACGAGTTCGTCAACACCCGCCAGTCGGGTGAATACACGCTCGCGCCTAACGAAAGCGTTGATCTGATCGACGTGTCGCCGAAGCAGCTTGTGTCGGTTGCGGCCTCGCTCATCCCGTTCCTCGAAAACGACGACGCGAACCGCGCTCTGATGGGTTCGAACATGCAACGTCAGGCAGTTCCGACCCTGCGTTCCGAGGCGCCGCTGGTCGGCACCGGGATCGAAGGTGTGGTTGCGCGCGACTCGGGTGCGGCCATCATGGCCAAGCGCGCAGGCGTGATCGACCAGGTGGACGCGACACGTATCGTTGTGCGCGCGACCGAAGACCTTGAACTGGGCGATGCGGGTGTGGACATCTACCGTCTGCGCAAGTTCCAGCGTTCGAACCAGAACACCTGTATCAACCAGCGTCCGCTGGTGAATGTGGGCGACACCGTGGGCAAGGGCGAAGTCATCGCCGACGGCCCGTCGACCGATCTGGGCGAACTGGCTCTGGGTAAGAACGTGGTCGTCGCGTTTATGCCGTGGAACGGTTACAACTACGAAGACTCGATCCTCATCTCCGAGCGGATCGCACGGGACGACGTGTTCACCTCGATCCATATCGAGGAATTCGAAGT
>QCWH01000059.1:2682-14483 GCA_003149565.1 Marivita sp. XM-24bin2
CGCCGCGCGGGACACCAAGCTTGGGCCGGAAGAGATCACCCGCGACATTCCCAACGTCGGTGAAGAAGCGCTGCGCAACCTCGACGAGGCCGGCATCGTGTATATCGGCGCGGATGTAGAGCCCGGCGATATTCTGGTCGGCAAGATCACACCGAAGGGCGAAAGCCCGATGACGCCGGAAGAAAAACTCCTCCGCGCCATCTTCGGTGAGAAAGCGTCGGATGTGCGGGATACGTCGCTGCGGGTGAAACCGGGTGATTTCGGCACCGTTGTCGAAGTGCGCGTCTTCAACCGTCACGGTGTGGAAAAGGACGAACGTGCGCTGCAGATCGAACGTGAGGAAGTCGAACGTCTGGCCCGTGACCGGGATGACGAGTTGGCGATCCTCGACCGCAACATCTATGCGCGTCTGAAAGACCTGATCCTTGGCAAGATGGCTGTCAAAGGCCCGAAAGGTGTCAAGTCCAACAGCCAGATCACCGAAGAGCTGCTTGACAGCCTGACCCGTGGTCAATGGTGGCAGCTGGCGCTGGAAGACGAAGACGACGCCAAGATCATGGAAGCGCTGAACGAGCAGTATGAGGCGCAGAAGCGCGCCTTGGATGCCCGTTTCGAGGACAAGGTAGAGAAGGTCCGTCGCGGTGACGATCTGCCCCCGGGCGTGATGAAGATGGTCAAGGTGTTCGTGGCGGTGAAGCGCAAGCTGCAACCGGGCGACAAGATGGCCGGCCGTCACGGCAACAAGGGTGTGATCTCAAAGGTGGTGCCGATGGAGGACATGCCATTCCTCGCGGATGGCACTCCGGTCGATTTCTGTCTCAACCCGCTGGGCGTGCCGTCGCGCATGAACGTGGGTCAGATCCTTGAAACCCATATGGGCTGGGCCGCACGCGGTCTGGGCATCAAGATCGACGAAGCGTTGCAGGATTACCGTCGTTCCGGCGACCTGACCCCTGTGCGCGAAGCGATGCGGATTGCCTATGGCGACGATGTCTATGAAGAAGGCATCAAGGACATGGACGAGGATCAGCTGATCACCGCCGCCAGCAACGTCACCCATGGTGTGCCGATCGCAACGCCGGTCTTTGACGGTGCGAAAGAGGCTGATGTGAACGACTCGCTCGTGCGCGCCGGCTTCGACACATCGGGTCAGTCGATCCTGTTCGATGGTCGTTCGGGTGAACAGTTCGCGCGTCCGGTGACCGTTGGCGTGAAGTACCTGCTCAAGCTGCACCACCTTGTGGACGACAAGATCCACGCGCGTTCCACAGGGCCGTACAGTCTTGTGACCCAGCAGCCGCTGGGCGGTAAGGCGCAGTTCGGTGGCCAGCGTTTCGGTGAGATGGAGGTCTGGGCTCTGGAAGCTTATGGCGCTGCATACACTCTGCAGGAAATGCTGACCGTGAAGTCGGACGACGTCGCGGGCCGGACCAAGGTCTATGAAAGCATCGTCAAGGGCGAGGACAATTTCGAAGCGGGCATTCCCGAGAGCTTTAACGTTCTCGTCAAGGAAGTGCGCGGCCTCGGCCTGAATATGGAACTCCTGGATGCGGAGGAAGATGAGTAACGCCAACGCTCATCGGTAGGTCGGACATATCTGTCCGACCTGCGCCTCCCCCCAATTCAAGGATTTGAAAATGAACCAGGAACTGACCAACAACCCGTTCAACCCCGTCACGCCGCCCAAGGTGTTCGACGAGATCAAGGTCTCGCTCGCATCTCCGGAGCGCATTCTGTCGTGGTCCTTCGGTGAGATCAAAAAGCCCGAAACCATCAACTACCGCACGTTCAAGCCCGAGCGTGACGGTCTCTTCTGCGCGCGTATCTTCGGCCCGATCAAAGACTACGAATGTCTTTGCGGCAAATATAAGCGGATGAAGTATCGCGGCGTTGTCTGCGAAAAATGCGGTGTGGAAGTCACGCTGCAAAAGGTTCGTCGCGAGCGCATGGGCCATATCGAACTGGCCGCGCCCTGCGCGCATATCTGGTTCCTCAAGTCGCTGCCGTCGCGCATCGGCCTGATGCTGGACATGACGCTGCGCGATCTGGAACGCATTCTCTACTTTGAAAACTACGTCGTGATCGAGCCGGGTCTAACCGACCTGACCTACGGCCAGTTGATGACCGAAGAAGAGTTCATGGACGCGCAGGATGCCTATGGCATGGACGCGTTCACGGCCAATATCGGTGCCGAGGCAATCCGCGAGATGCTTGCCAATATCGACCTCGAAGCCGAGGCCGATCAGCTGCGCGCGGACCTCAAGGAAGCGACCGGCGAACTGAAGCCGAAGAAGATCATCAAGCGCCTCAAGGTGGTTGAGTCCTTCCTCGAATCCGGCAACCGCCCGGAATGGATGGTGCTGACCGTGATCCCCGTGATCCCGCCAGAACTGCGCCCGCTGGTGCCGCTGGATGGTGGCCGCTTTGCGACATCCGACCTCAACGACCTTTACCGTCGTGTGATCAACCGGAACAACCGTCTAAAGCGCCTGATCGAACTGCGCGCGCCGGATATCATCGTCCGCAACGAAAAGCGGATGCTGCAGGAATCCGTGGATGCGCTGTTCGACAACGGCCGTCGCGGTCGTGTCATCACCGGTGCCAACAAGCGTCCGCTCAAATCGCTGTCCGACATGCTCAAGGGCAAGCAGGGCCGCTTCCGCCAGAACCTTCTGGGTAAGCGGGTCGACTTCTCGGGTCGTTCGGTCATCGTGACCGGTCCGGAACTCAAGCTGCACCAGTGTGGTCTGCCGAAGAAGATGGCGCTCGAGCTTTTCAAGCCGTTCATCTATTCGCGTCTTGAGGCCAAGGGGCTGTCGTCGACTGTCAAGCAGGCGAAGAAACTGGTTGAGAAAGAGCGTCCCGAAGTGTGGGATATCCTTGACGAGGTGATCCGCGAGCACCCGGTTCTGCTGAACCGCGCGCCGACGCTGCACCGTCTCGGCATCCAAGCATTCGAACCGGTTCTGATCGAAGGTAAAGCGATCCAGCTGCACCCGCTTGTCTGTTCGGCCTTCAACGCCGACTTCGATGGCGACCAGATGGCGGTTCACGTGCCGCTGAGCCTTGAGGCGCAGCTGGAAGCGCGTGTTCTGATGATGTCGACGAACAACGTTCTGTCGCCCGCAAACGGCGCGCCGATCATCGTTCCGTCGCAGGATATGATCCTCGGTCTTTACTACACCTCCATCATGCGTGCTGGCATGAAGGGTGAGGGGATGCAGTTTGCCTCTATCGAAGAGGTTGAGCACGCGCTCAACTCGGGTGAGGTCCATCTGCATGCCAAGATCGAATGCCGGGTCAAGCAGATCGACGACGAAGGCAACGAAGTGTTCAAGCGCTACGAGACCACACCGGGTCGCGTGCGTCTTGGTGCATTGCTGCCGCTCAACGCGAAAGCGCCGTTTGAGCTTGTTAACACGCTCCTTCGGAAGAAAGACGTGCAGAAGGTCATCGACACCGTCTACCGTTATTGCGGTCAGAAAGAGTCCGTCATTTTCTGTGACCAGATCATGACAATGGGCTTCAAGGAAGCGTTCAAGGCGGGCATCTCGTTCGGTAAAGACGACATGGTGATCCCGGAATCCAAGTGGCCGATCGTGGAAGAAACCCGCGAGCAGGTGAAGGATTTCGAACAGCAGTACATGGACGGCCTGATCACTCAGGGCGAAAAGTACAACAAGGTGGTCGATGCCTGGTCGAAGTGTAACGACAAGGTCACCGAAGCCATGATGTCCACCATCTCGGCGGCGAAGACCGACGAGGCCGGTGCCGAAATGGAACCGAACTCGGTTTACATGATGGCGCACTCCGGTGCCCGTGGCTCGGTCACGCAGATGAAGCAGCTGGGCGGGATGCGCGGCCTGATGGCGAAGCCGAATGGCGACATCATCGAGACACCGATCATCTCGAACTTCAAGGAAGGTCTGACCGTTCTTGAGTACTTCAACTCGACCCACGGTGCCCGTAAGGGTCTGTCTGACACCGCTCTGAAAACCGCGAACTCGGGTTACCTGACCCGTCGTCTGGTGGACGTGGCGCAGGACTGCATCGTGCGCATGCACGACTGTGGTACAGACCGTGCGATCACCGCGGAAGCAGCCGTCAATGACGGTGAAGTTGTAGCGTCGCTGGCTGAGCGTATTCTGGGTCGTGTGGCTGCGGACGATATCCTCAAGCCGGGCACGGATGAGGTGATCTGTCGTGCTGGTCAGCTGATTGACGAACGCATGTCGGACACCATCGAAGAGTCTGGCGTTGCTAGCATGCGCATCCGGTCGCCGCTGACCTGTGAGGCCGAGGAGGGCGTCTGCGCCATGTGCTACGGTCGCGATCTCGCACGCGGTACAATGGTCAACACTGGTGAAGCGGTGGGTATTATCGCGGCGCAGTCCATTGGTGAGCCTGGCACACAGCTGACGATGCGGACCTTCCACATCGGTGGTGTTGCTCAGGGTGGTCAGCAGTCCTTCCAGGAAGCCAGCCAGGAAGGCAAAGTCGAATTCGACAATGCCTCGACGCTGGAAAACTCGGCAGGCGAAACGCTGGTCATGGCGCGCAACATGAAGCTGCGGATCATGGACGAACATGGCGTCGAACGGGCCAGCCACAAGCTCGGCTACGGGACAAAGCTGTTCGTCAAAGAAGGCGACATGGTTGCCCGTGGTGACAAACTGTTCGAGTGGGACCCCTACACGCTGCCGATCATCGCCGAGAAAGCCGGTATCGCCAAGCACGTGGACCTCACCGCAGGTGTGGCCGTGCGCGACGAGACCGATGATGCGACAGGCATGACCCAGAAGATCGTGATCGACTGGCGCGCTGCTCCGAAGGGCAATGAGCTGAAGCCGGAAATCATCCTGATGGGTGAAGACGGTGAGCCGCTGCGCAACGATGCCGGCAACCCGATCACCTATCCGATGTCGGTCGACGCTATTCTGTCGGTCGAAGACGGTCAGGAGGTCAAGGCCGGTGACGTCGTGGCGCGTATCCCGCGTGAAGGTGCCAAGACCAAGGACATCACCGGTGGTCTGCCGCGTGTGGCCGAACTCTTTGAGGCACGTCGCCCGAAAGATCACGCCATCATCGCGGAAATCGACGGCTACGTGCATTTCGGCAAGGACTACAAGAACAAGCGTCGTATCTCGATCAACCCCGCGGAAGAGGGTGCCGAGCCGGTGGAATACATGGTGCCCAAGGGCAAGCATATTCCGGTGGCCGAAGGCGACTTCATCCAGAAGGGTGAGTACATCATGGACGGCAACCCGGCACCGCATGACATTCTCTCCATCATGGGTGTCGAAGCGCTGGCGAACTACATGATCGACGAAGTTCAGGACGTCTATCGCCTGCAAGGTGTTAAGATCAACGACAAGCATGTCGAAGTGATCGTGCGCCAGATGCTGCAGAAGTGGGAAATCCTCGACAGCGGCGACACCACGCTTCTCAAGGGTGAACACGTGGACAAGGCCGAATTCGACCTTGCCAACGAGAAAGCCGAAAAGAAGGGTGGCCGTCCCGCTCAGGGCGAACCGATCCTGTTGGGGATCACCAAGGCGTCGCTGCAAACCCGCAGCTTCATCTCGGCGGCGTCGTTCCAGGAAACCACACGCGTGCTGACCGAGGCATCGGTTCAGGGCAAGAAGGACAAGCTTGTTGGCCTGAAGGAAAACGTCATTGTGGGCCGTCTGATCCCGGCCGGTACCGGTGGCGCGACACAGAAGGTGCGTCGCGTTGCGCAGGAGCGCGACAATGTCGTGATCGAAGCGCGCCGTGATGAGGCCGAAGCGGCCGTGGCTCTGGCTGCACCTGATGCGTCCAACGACGTTGTCGGTGGCGACGAGTTCGATACGATCATCGTGGATACGCCGGAAAGCCGCGAATAAATCGCGACTTTTTACCAAACGATAAAAAACCCCCGCGCTGGTCGCGGGGGTTTTTGTTTGAACTCTCTGTGATCAGCAGGAACGCCAGGCTCTTGCTTCACGTTGCTTCTGCAATAGTGAAAAGGAGAGTTTCATGATCCGCTTTATGACAACCACCACCGCTCTGACGCTTTGTCTGGCAGCGCCCGTGACCGCGCAGGAAACGCACCAATGGGGCGACAAGAATGCAAATTTCGAACCGGCCTTCGAAAACCAGACCCGTGCCGCGTTGGAAACATCTGATTACACCTACCAGTATCAAGAAATCGCAGGCGGAGTGGAGCATCCCTGGGCTGTTGCCGAACTGCCCGGTGGCGAAGGGCTTTTGGTCACGGAACGCCCCGGTCGTCTTGTGCATGTGACGCTTGATGGGACCGTTTCTGACCCCATCAGTGGTTTGCCGGAGATCTTCAACCAGTCGGCCGGCAACAGTACGCAGGCTGGTCTTCTAGACGTGAAGCTTGGACCGGATTTTGGAAATGACCGCATGGTCTATTTCACCTATGCCAAAGGCACAGGCGATGGCATGTCGGTGACCGCAGCGGGTCGCGGTAAACTGTCTGAAGACTATACCGAATTGACGAATGTCGAAGACATTTTCGTGCAGACGCCGCCGTCGCCAACTCCGATGCATTATGGCAGCCGAATTGTCTTTGACGGCAACGGACATGCCTTCATCACAACCGGTGAGCACTTTACGGATGAAGAGCGCAAGAAAGCGCAGGAATTGAACAATACATACGGCAAGATCGTTCGTGTGAACCTCGACGGTTCGATCCCCGAGGACAATCCGTTTGTCGGACAAGAAGGGGCCGAACCAAGTATCTGGTCCTACGGGCACCGGAACGTGCAGGGTGCCGCGATGCGCGGTGACCAGCTTTTTACTGTTGAACATGGCCCGGCAGGTGGCGATGAGATCAACATCCCAAAACCCGGCTTGAACTACGGCTGGCCTGTCGTCTCTTATGGAATCCGCTATGATGGCGACGAGATTGGAACGGGCCGGGCGCAGGCGGAGGGCATGTCAGAACCCGTCTACTATTGGGACCCGGTGATCGCGCCCGGGGACATGATCTTTTATGAAGGTGATCTGATGCGAGAGTGGCAGGGGGATAGCCTTGTCACCGGTCTGGTTGCTGCGGGCGTCGTGCGGCTTGAATGGGATGGCGATCGGGTGAGCGCCGAGGAGCGTGTGTTCACCGACTACGGCCGTGTCCGTGATATCGAAGAATTGAGCGATGGCAGTCTGATCCTTGCGACTGATTACGAGGACGGTGCCTTGATCCACGTCACCCTAGGTGGCTCTGATTCTTAATAAAATCCTAAAACGGGGCGCTGTCAGCGCCTCGTTTTTTATGCAGGGCTTGGCTTCAATCCTCCGATTTTCTGTTGTGAGACGCGCAGGGCGACGATCAATGCCATGACCCAACCGGTCGAAACCGCTGTGGCGATGCCAAGCCATACGCCCCAGACATCAAAGTCCAGCAGCGCGATGTAGACCCAAATGAAGAATGCCACCCCAAACCCCTGGCGATAGACGCTGATCCAAAGGGTGTAGATCGGCCGCTTCATCGCCTGCAAAAGCGAGTTGATCGAAAAAAGCATCATGTAGACAGGGAAGAGGAACCCATCGACCAGCAAGTAGCTGGCTCCGATTTCGATGACGTCCGGGTCCGAGGTGAAGGGCCGCATGAAATACTGACCGCCAAACCATAGCAGGGGCATGGCAAAGACCGAAATTCCAAAACCAAGTTTCCAGCACAGGAACACCGCGTCCCGCACGCGGTCATGGTTTCTGGCACCGAAATTCTGGCCGGCAATCGGCAGCAGAGCGCTTGTCATGCCCAGAACCGGAAGGAGCAGGATCTGTTCGATCCGAAGCGCCACACCATAAGCGGCAATAGCGTCTTCGCCAAAATTCTTGAGCGCGAATTGCACGACAAAGCCTGAGATGAACATCACCATCAGCGCAGTGGTTGCGGGCAGCATCTGTTCGACAATCGCTTTGAAGCAGTCGAAGTCCGGTACAAATTCGGCGCGTTTTACGCGTTCCATCATATTCAGATTGAACACACGTGACAGGATAAACAGCATCACGCCGGATTGGCTGATCACGGTGGCGGCGGCGATGCCGTTAAAGCCCATGCCGTCCCAGATGCCGGGAATGCCGTACATCATCAGAGGGTTGAGACCGATATTCACAAAGAAGGCGACCATCATCGCGCGTTGCATGGACCGGGTGTCACCATGTGCCTGCAGGACCCCGTTGCCACTATACGCCAGCAGAAATCCCGGCAGCGCGAGGATCAGCAGGCGGAAATAGCCCAAAGCTGCGTCGCGGTACCCGCCGGGTTCCGACACCAGCGCGATGAGGTAGGGGCCTCCAAACCATCCAATGACCATCAGTGACAGCGTCGCGAGTGCGCCGAAGCTGAGCCCTTGCGCCGCAAGGCTGCGACCAGCCTTGTCGTTTTTCTCGCCCTTGGCATTGCTGACCAGCGCGCTGAGCGCGGAGCTGAGACCAAATCCGACGGCCATTATGATGAAAAACGCCTGATACCCGATGGCAAGGCCCGCTTGCGCCTCGGTCGAGAGCTGACCGGCAAAGTAGACGTCGACCACGTTATAAAGCGTTGAGAACAGCATCCCCAGGGCGGCAGGGATCGCAAGGTTCTTGTAGTGCAAGAGCATCGGGCCCGAAGTCAGGTCGTCATTCTGTGCAAGGGCCACGGGCGCTCCTATTGTCCGACAGCGGGCAAGGAACGGTCCGCCTAAGCACAGGCGATACACTGAATGCTGTCAAAACCAAAGCGCTTTGCCATGTCGCTTTTGGCGTGGAGGCGCCGCAGCGGGCCTGCTACTGGCATGGCCATGATGAACCTCTCTGACAATATGCGCGGTGCGCTTTTGATGTGTGTGTCGATGGCGGCCTTCACCTTTGGCGACGCGTCCATCAAAGCGACAGGTGGCGCTTTGCCTCTGTCCCAGCTTTTGGTGATCCGGGGTGTGCTGGCCTCAGCGGCGCTGATAGCAATGGCGGTCTATTTCAAAGGTTTGAACCTGCGATTGCCTGCAAAAGACTGGACGTTGATCCTTGGCCGCGGTTTGGCTGAAGCGGCGGCGGCGTATTTCTTTCTGACGGCGCTTTTGGCCATGCCTTTGGCCAATGTGACCGCGTTGTTGCAAATGCTTCCGTTGACCGTGACGTTGGGTGGCGCATTGGTGTTCCGCGAAGCGGTGGGATGGCGGAGGTGGTCCGCGATCATCATCGGATTTGTCGGTATGCTCTTGATCGTCAGACCCGGCACGGACGGATTTACGTCGGCATCGGTCTATGCGCTCTGTGCGGTTGCGGCTGTCACCGTGCGCGATCTGGTGACGCGGCGGGTGTCCAAGGCGGCGCCATCCCTGACGGTGACAGTGGTCTCATCTGTGATCGTGACACTGTTTGCCGGGGTCTGGTCAATCGAGCAGAACTGGGTTGCGATGACGCCACAACTGACGCTGCTGGTCTTGATGGCGACCGCGTTTATCATCTGCGCCTATCTCTGCAGCGTGATGGTCATGCGAGTCGGAGAGGTGAGCTTTGTCGCGCCATTCCGATATACTGGATTGGTCTGGGCGTTGATCCTTGGTTTTGTCGCGTTCGGCGAGTGGCCGGAGCCGCTCACTCTGATTGGAGCCGCGATCATCGTGGCAACGGGCGTGTTCAGCCTGTTGCGCGAGGCACAGCTGAAACGACGGGCCCGAAAGCCAATTCTACCGCGTCAGCCGTGAGGGCAAAGCGCCGGTTCAGCGTTTCGATTTCGTCAAGCGTTGGAGCGTGAAAGTCCAACTTCGCGACCCGCGGCTTTTGCCGGGAATCGTTGCTGACATGGTGAGCACGTACGAACATCGCCGCGTCGGTAAAGGTTACAGTCGGCATGAAGCGATTGATGCGGCTGTGGGCGAAGTTCATCAGGCTTTGCCGGCCCCCACCTTGAACCGCCATTGCCTGTGCCAACCCAAGATACGGACTGACCGTTTCGGTGATTTTGAAGCGGTGACGTTTCGATGGTGCGACGGTAAATCCCCTGTTCCAGTCAAATCCAACCAGTTTGTTGTCGCGCAAAAGCGGTGTGCAGTCCGAGGCGGCCTTGCGCAGGCGTGCGATAAAGTCGACAGCAAGCGCATCGTCATCATCGTGGCGCACCTGAAGACAGGGCTGATGTATGTGTTTCCGTGCGGCGTTGAGCACCGACTGGCATATTCGGCGATGCGGTGCCGGATCCCGCGCCACGATCCGAGCCTGTGGCATATCAGCAAGCAGGGACTGCAGACGCGACAAATACGTCTCGGGCAGGCAGGTTCCGACAAGGACCACAAAGTCGAAATCCGGGTTGGTTTGGGCCTTCAGACTGGGCAGACACAGATGCTCGAACAGCGCAAACCGCTGCTCCATCCGGCCCGGAGCATAAAGAAACGCACGCCGGGCGTCGATTGTGTCGTGGTCGACCTGAAAGCCGCCCTCTGCGGGGTAAGAAAAACGACACAAAACGATGACCTGCATGACGATTGCCTCTGTGCAGTGCGGGGATTTGCGATATGGTGACTGTGCCTTGGCAACGGCCTGCACACAAGCGTTGGGCCGCTGTTGACAAGCTATCCGACTCTCCATATACGCGCGATTAATTCGGCAGGCGGTATACCCGTTTTGTCGATTTACAGGACTGGAGCGGTCAAGATCCGGGCGCAAGCCCCGATCCTCTGGAAATGCACCGTATCGCTTCCGAAAGGGAAGCGGATGCGGTTCTTTGCGTCGTTTTTGTACGAAAACGGCAAGATTTGAACAGGGTCTCGCGGACGCGCTTGACCTTTATGCTTAACCCGCACGGGACACCCCGTGCACCACATATGTGAGCTACACGGGGAAAGAACCGGAATGCCAACGATCCAACAGCTGATCCGCAAGCCGCGGCAGCCGAAAATCAAACGTTCGAAGTCGATGCACCTCGAGCAGTGCCCGCAGAAACGGGGCGTATGCACACGCGTCTACACCACCACACCGAAGAAGCCGAACTCGGCGATGCGGAAAGTGGCGAAGGTGCGTCTGACTAACGGGTATGAAGTCATCAGCTACATCCCGGGTGAAAGCCACAATCTTCAGGAGCACTCTGTGGTTCTGATCCGTGGCGGTCGTGTAAAAGACCTTCCCGGTGTGCGCTATCACATCCTGCGTGGTGTTCTGGATACCCAGGGCGTCAAGGACCGTAAGCAGCGCCGTTCGAAATATGGCGCGAAGCGTCCGAAGTAAGAGGAATTACAGATGTCTCGTCGTCACGCCGCAGAAAAACGCGAAGTCCTGCCCGACGCCAAGTATGGCGACCGGGTTCTGACAAAGTTCATGAACAACCTGATGATCGACGGTAAGAAGTCGGTCGCGGAACGCATCGTCTACAGCGCGCTCGATCGCGTCGAAGGCAAGGTAAAGCGCGCGCCGGTGGAAATCTTCCACGAGGCGTTGGACAACATCAAGCCGTCGGTCGAGGTTCGCTCGCGCCGGGTTGGTGGTGCGACCTACCAGGTGCCTGTCGAAGTGCGCCCTGAGCGCCGCGAAGCGCTTGCGATCCGTTGGTTGATCAATGCCAGCCGCGCCCGCAACGAAAACACCATGGAAGAGCGTCTGGCCGCAGAACTTCTGGATGCTGTGAACTCGCGCGGTTCCGCCGTCAAAAAGCGGGAAGACACTCACAAGATGGCCGACGCGAACAAAGCGTTCAGCCACTACCGCTGGTAATAGGAGCCAATACACATGGCACGCGATTATCCACTCGAGCGCTACCGCAACTTCGGTATCATGGCGCACATCGACGCAGGTAAGACCACCTGCTCCGAGCG
>QCWH01000059.1:15073-16570 GCA_003149565.1 Marivita sp. XM-24bin2
GACGCCAACGCCGGTGTTGAGCCTCAGACCGAAACCGTGTGGCGTCAGGCTGACCGCTATAAGGTTCCGCGCATCGTGTTCGTGAACAAGATGGACAAGATCGGCGCAGACTATTTCAACTGCGTGAACATGATCGAAGACCGTACAGGCGCTCGCGCTGTCCCGGTTGCGATTCCGATCGGTGCAGAAAACGAGCTCGAAGGCCTCGTTGACCTCGTCACGATGGAAGAGTGGGTCTGGAAGGGTGAAGACCTCGGCGCAAGCTGGGTAAAGGGCCCGATCCGCGAGTCCATGAAAGAGCTCTGCGACGAGTGGCGCGGCAAGATGATCGAAGCGGCAGTCGAAGAAGACGACGACGCGATGATGGCGTATCTCGAAGGCGAAGAGCCGGATGTCGATACCCTGCGCAAACTGCTGCGCAAGGGCACGTTGGCGCTGCACTTCGTTCCAGTCCTGGGCGGTTCCGCGTTCAAGAACAAAGGCGTTCAGCCGCTGCTCAACGCTGTGATCGACTACCTGCCGAGCCCGCTCGATGTGGTTGATTACATGGGCTTCAAGCCGGGTGACGAAAACGAAGAGCGTATCATTGCTCGTCGCGCAGATGACGACATGGCGTTCTCCGGCCTTGCGTTCAAAATCATGAACGACCCGTTCGTCGGTTCGCTGACTTTTGTTCGTATCTATTCGGGCACGCTCAGCAAGGGCGACTCGATGTTGAACTCGACCAAAGGTCATTCCGAGCGCGTTGGCCGCATGATGATGATGCACTCCAACAACCGTGACGAAATCACCGAAGCCTATGCTGGTGACATCATCGCTCTGGGTGGTCTGAAGAATACCACGACCGGTGATACACTTTGCGACAAGTCCGATCCGGTGGTTCTCGAAACGATGACGTTCCCGGATCCGGTGATCGAAATCGCGGTTGAGCCGAAGACCAAAGGCGACCAGGAAAAGATGTCTCAGGGTCTGGCGCGTCTCGCGGCAGAAGACCCGTCCTTCCGCGTGGAAACTGACCTCGAAAGCGGCCAGACCATCATGAAAGGCATGGGCGAACTTCACCTCGACATTCTCGTTGACCGTCTGAAGCGTGAATTCAAGGTTGAAGCGAACATCGGTGCGCCGCAGGTTGCCTATCGCGAAACCATCGGTCACGAAGTCGAACACACTTACACCCACAAGAAACAGTCGGGTGGTTCGGGTCAGTTCGGCGAAGTGAAGCTGATCATCACGCCCACTGAGCCGGGTGAAGGCTATTCGTTCGAGAGCCGCATCGTTGGTGGTGCCGTTCCGAAAGAATACATCCCTGGCGTCGAAAAGGGCATCAAGTCGGTTATGGACTCCGGTCCGCTCGCCGGCTTCCCGGTGATCGACTTCAAAGTGGCTCTGGTGGATGGTAAGTTCCACGATGTGGACTCCAGCGTTCTGGCCTTTGAAATCGCTGCACGTATGTGTATGCGCGAAGGCATGCGGAAAGCTGGCGCGAAACTTCTCGAA
>QCWH01000060.1 GCA_003149565.1 Marivita sp. XM-24bin2
CGCAGCACGGCCCTGATCCTGCACATGGCTGAACTGGTGCAGGCGGCGGTGATCATATTTCCGCAACCCGCGCGGGTCGAGGTAGATCATATGCTCGAACTGGTGCAGGTCGTCCTGAATCTCGATAACCTTGTCGACCTGCTCTTGGTCACTGACGATGGCAAACCGCGCGCCACAATGATCAAGCACGTATTCCATCTCTTCGGCAACCGCGTCCTGATAGAGCGGAACCGGGATTGCACCCACCGACTGCGCCGCGACCATCGACCAGTATAGATACGGACGATTACGACCGATGATGGCGATGAAATCGCCCTCATTCACCCCAAGGTTCAACAGCCCCAGAGCCAGAGCTTCGACCTCTTTGGCAGTCTCGGCCCATGTCCAGCTTTGCCAAATACCGTATTCCTTTTCGCGATAAGCGGGCGAACCGCCAAACCGCGAAGCATTGCGCGCCAATAGCGCCGGAACCGAGCGCAGGCCCTCTGCGCCCTCGGTCAAATGTGTCAAAGCTTTCCCTCCCTTTGCCCGGGTTTTGCCCGAACGGATCGCTTCTCGCGACTCTGTCCCAAGATTGGACAGAAGGCAGGCTGGGGGTCAACTTTTTCCTGAAGTTTTCTAAATCCTTACGAATTGTAACAGCGGACCTGCCGCGCTTGACATGCTTGCGGTGCAGCCGGAATTTGGGACGTCGCAGGCCGTTGGGAGACAGGGAGATGAAGGTCGAGTTCTGGTTCGAGTTCGCCTCGACCTATTCATATCTCAGCGCCATGCGTCTGCCGGCTATTGCGAAACGCCGTGGCATCGAAATTGCGTGGTGCCCTTTTTTGCTCGGTCCGATCTTTGCGTCCCAAGGACTAAGCTCCTCCCCTTTTAACATCTACCCCATCAAGGGCCAGTACATGTGGCGGGATGTGGAGCGCCGCGCAAATGGACATGGACTCGGCTTTCGGCAGCCCGAGCCTTTCCCGCAGAACGGTCTTCTTGCAGCGCGCGTCGCCACCGCCGCGCCGCCCGGGGCCGCTCAGGTTCGATTTTGTCAGGCCGTATTTGAGGCCGAGTTTGCACTGGGTTGTGACATCTCTGATCGTCAAACCATCGAGACTTGCGCAAGAGATGCCGGGCTGGCCCCGGACGTGATGGACCGCGCAACGTCTGACGATGTCAAACAGCGGCTGCGCCAGACAACGGAATACGCCCAAAAGCGCGGGATTTTTGGCGCACCATCATTCACAGTCGGGGACGAATTGTTTTGGGGCGATGACCGCCTCGAAGAGGCGCTTGATTGGGCTGCGGCGCATGGCTGAGAAACAATACACCGACGCTTTGGTTCAGGCCGGGCTGAACCTGATTGGGCAAGCACTGTCGATCTACGACAGTGACCTGAAACTGGCCGCCTGTAACGCCCGCTTTGCTGAGATGTTTGATCTGCCTGCCGACTTGACGAAACCCGGCGCAGACTTCGAAGCCACGATCCGGCATCTTGCCCAACGCGGTGAATATGGGGACATTGACGACTTTGATGCATTTGTGGCCGTGCGCGTGAAGCAGGCCAGCGCATTTCAACCGCATTACATGGAGCGCACCCGGGCCAATGGCCGGACGATCAGCGTCGAAGGCGCCCCTCTGCCTCAGGGTGGCTGGGTGACGGTCTATACCGACATCACAGAAGTAAAATCGCAAGAGCAACTCCTGCGCACCCGGTCCGAATTGCTGTCGGAAGAAGTTTTGGCGCGGTCAGAGGAATTGGCTGCCACAAACAGAAAACTCGCCGCCACCGTCTCGGCTTTGGAAGAAGCGCAGCGGGAACTGACCGAAATGGAAGCGCGGACGCGTCTCACAACGGAAATGATGCCGGCCCATATTGCACATGTTGACAGCTCCGGATGCTACACGTTTTCAAACCGTCGCTTGTCGAACGTGATGCCAGGACGGCCCTCTAAAATCGTCGGGCTGCACATTTCTGACGCTCTGGGCGAAGACGCTTATGCCCGTGTCCTGCCGCATCTTCAGATGGCACTTGCAGGAAATCCATCGACGTTTGAATTCACAGACGCCCTGAGTTCCCGACGCATTCGCGTCGCGTTCACCCCCGATGAGTCCGAGAACGGGGTCTACATCCTGTCTATGGATGTCACAGAAGAAACGCAGGCGCGCGCGGCCTTGCAGCAAACCCGCCGCCGAGAGATGGCTGCGCAATTGACCTCTGGCCTTGCGCACGACTTTTCCAACCTTCTGACAATCATCCTCGGGATGCAGTCCAAACTTGCTCGCATGCGCCTTCCCGCTGAGGCCGACCCACTGATCACCGCAACGCTGCAGGCGGCCCGCCGCGGCGGAGACCTTTTGAACCGCATCGCCGATATCACCGCACACCGTGCATGGCGTCCGGAACCGATCGACGTGTCCGTATTCCTGACCGATCTGCACACGCTGGCCGCACCATCCCTTCCGGACGGGATCAAAATTGACATCAGCACCGACATCACTGAACGCGCCTTGCTCGACCCGGGTCAGCTTCAGGACAGCCTTCTGAACCTTATCCTGAACGCGCGCGATGCCTGCGGCTCTGACGGCATCATCCAACTGCGCGCCACTGAGGTTAGAGATACCTGGATCGACTTCACGCTGGATGACACAGGCAAGGGGTTTTCCAAAGACGCACTTAAACACGCGCTTGATCCGTTCTTCACCACAAAGGGCGATGGTGGCTCAGGGCTGGGTCTGTCGATGGTGTATGACATGGCCAAGCTGGCGGGCGGGCAGCTGCAGGTCGGCAACACCGCTACCGGCGCGCGCGTGACCTTGCGCCTGCCCTTACGTCACGCTGTGCGCCATCTTAGCAACGAATTGGTTCTTCTGGTCGAGGACAGCTCTGATCTGCGCATGACGATCCGGGACATGCTCACAAGCTTGGGCCACAGCGTGATCGAAGCCACCTCGGTTGATGAAGCCCTTGCCCTAGCGCGTGGCGTTCCTGACATCGCATTTGTGTTGTCTGACATATCGCTGGAAGGCTCTGCGCTCGGAACCGAACTTGTCCCATCACTCTCGCCGAAACCCGTCTACCTTATGACGTCCCTACCAGTAACGGATCCCCGTCACCAAGATGCAGCCTCCAAAACCGCTGTGCTGCCAAAACCTTTCACAAAATCCGATTTGGCCGCCTTTCTGGGCCATGAGGCTGACCCGTCATGACCAAACCTCTGATCACCATTCTCGACGATGAACCCGCCATTCGGACCATGCTGTCCGAAGCGCTAGAAGACGCGGGGTACGACACACAGTGTTTCGGTCGGGCTTCGGAGTTTGAACAGGCTCTGCGCCGGACGACACCGGATGTGTGTCTTGTCGATCTCGGTCTACCAGATCGCGACGGGCTTAGCCTCGTGCACCGTTTGGCACTCGAACAAGGGGCAACGGTGATCATCATTTCCGGACGTGCGCAGGTGCAGGACAAAATCACCGGTCTCGAACTCGGTGCCGATGACTACATCATCAAACCGTTCGACCCTGCAGAAGTGGTCGCGCGCGTCCGGGCCCGTCTGCGCACCCGCGCCATCCCTGCACCGACGGGACAAACAGCCCGTTTCAACGGGTGGACGGCGCATTTCGACCGCTATTCCCTAGAAGATGAGAGTGGAACCGAGACACCGTTTTCCCATGCCGAGGGCGAGGTGCTGCGGCTTTTCCTCGAAAGCCCAAACCGGCTGATTACCCGCGAATACATGCAGGATACATTGGGCGGCGCGGCTGGAGACAGCTTTGACCGCGCGATGGATGTGCGCATCTCGCGACTTCGCACCAAGCTGCACGAAGACCCCAAAAATCCACGTCTGATCAAAACAATCTACGGCGCGGGATATATATTCCTCGCAGATGTTACATGGAACTAACCACCGATGAACAGCCGAACTGATTGCAGAACCGCAGCCGCCACGATCCCGACCAACGCACCGATGCCGAAGGTGACAAGCGGCGTCCCCAATCGCGGCCCAGCCAGGTTCAGCGCCGCACAGACCAGTGCGTAAAACGCCGGCACCGTTACATCCAAACGCAGCCCTGATCGTTCTTCTGAAACGATCCCAACACAGATCATGACGCTTGCCTAAAGGCAGAAGTGGATCGCTGTTCCTCCGCTCCAGGCAAAATTTACTTGAAACCAGTCACGCCAATCCAAGGATTGGCATCCGAATTGCAACGAGAACTCCCAGAACAAGGTATTACCTTTTTGGGAAAGACTTAATGAAATGACCCTGACAGCCGAATTTGAAGCCAGTCAAACGACTGCCACAGAGCGACAGATCGCAAAAGGCCAAGAGACAGACTTGGAAAGCCCGTTTCAAGTTCATGAACTCTTCTTCTCTCGCACCGACGAACGCGGGGTCATAAGGGCCTTCAACGGTGTGTTCTCACGCATTGCCGAGTACCCGGACCATTCGTTGCGCGGCGCACCGCACAAGATCATCCGGCATTCACAGATGCCAAAGGCTGTTTTCTGGCTGATCTGGGACACACTTAAATCGGGAAAGCCAATCAGCGGCTACGTCAAAAACCGGTCGAAATCAGGAAAATACTACTGGGTCTACGCGATCATCGCGCCGATCCCCGGTGGGTATTTGTCTGTTCGGATGAAACCAACGAGCGAGACGCTGGGAGTGGTTTCAGAGCTTTACGCAAAAATCTTGCGACAAGAGCGAGAAGACGGGATTTCTCCTGAACAAAGCGCCAGTATCCTGCTTCAGGAAATCCAAGCCTTGGGCTTCGACGACTATGCAGATTTTCAAGCTCATGCCCTTGTCACCGAATTCCAATCAAGAGAGCGCGAACTGGTGCGCAAACCCTATCGCGGTTTGACCCGCGCTATCCGCGTGACAGAAGCCAAGAAAAAGATCTGCGACCGCCTCACAGACATTGCAAGCGAGCTTGCACAAGGCACCATCTACATTCTCAACATGAAGCTGCAGGCCACAAAACTTGGCAAAGATCGCGCGGCTATTGATGCCATTGCCAACAATTACGACCTGATCCTGGCCGATATCAAAACCGGGATCACCAGGCTCAAGACAATCATGGCGGAGGCCACAGGATCGAATTTCAAGCAAGCCAAGGAAAGCCAATTCCTTCTATGCGCTTCCAGCATCATGGCAGAGGTTGTCGAAAATTTCGCAAAAGAAGACCAGCCGATGACCGGCGAGGAGCAGAGCCACGAAGCGACCACGCTCAAATCGCTGCACGAGAGCTATGTGGATCAATCGAATGCGGCGGTGCTTAAGATGATGGATCAGTGTCGTCAGGTCACTGGCGGCATGGACAGTCTGCGCCAAACGTTGCTCGGTTTGTCAGCCGTGCGGGTGTCGCTTCGTGTGGAAACCCGACGTCTGGGAGAAAAAGCCCGCGGTCTCGACAGTTTGATCTCGGACATTGATGAAAGCCATATGCGCGTCCAAGATCATCTCGAACAGGTCTTCGATATTGCAATTCAGCTTCAGGAGGCCATCAACGCCACTTAGTCGGCCAAATCTCGGGCCAGATCAGCCACGGCACCGGCGAGGACGCTTAGCCCCGTCACCAAATCGGCCTCGTCTGTGTCTTCACCAAATGCGTGACTGATGCCGCCGATCGACGGCACAAACAGCATGGCGACCGGCATCAATTCCGACACGTTGGTCGCATCGTGCAAGGCGCCGGACGGTATGCGCCGCCACCGCCCTGGAGCCTCGGCTTCCGCGGCTCTCTCAAGTGCAGCGCGTAGCCGAGTGTCCATATCCACAGGTTCCAAACCAAGCATAGGCCCAAAGCTCAGGCCGAACTGATCAGACATCGCGAGTTCTTCGGCGGTTTCTCGGATGATCGCCTCCATTCGGCCCAATCTGTCTGCATCACCATCGCGCCATTGCATCGAAAACGTGACTTTTCCCGGCACGATGGACGACGCGTTCGGGTGCAGGCTCACATGTCCAATGGTCCACACTGTGGCGGGCGTCACAACATTTGCGAACCGCTCGGCAAGCAGGCTGTTGAACCGTGACAGAACCTGAAACGCATCGCGCCGACCCTGCATGGGCGTGGTGCCCGCATGGTTTTGTTCCCCGGCAAACGAGATCTTCATGTCGCGAATGCCGACAATCGCATCGACCACACCAATGCGCTCGCCCTCTCGGTCCAGCACCGGCCCCTGCTCGATATGCATCTCAAGAAATCCGCTGAACCGTCCGGGGTCGACGAAAACCTCCGACCGCCCTGGCATTCTGCTTCGCGCCCGGGCGAAGGTCACACCGTCCCGGTCGGTCAACCCGTCCGCTTTCTCCAAGGACAGGTTCCCGGACCAGACCGCCGACCCGGTAGTGACGCCGAACCGGCCCTCCTCATCCTGAAACGACACCACGGACACAGGCGGGCCGCCAGCCTCTGCCGACGCCCGCGCCACCTCCAGCGCAGAAATGACACCCAGCGCACCATCCAGCCAACCGCCTTCGGGCTGGCTGTCAGAATGGGAACCAAGCAACAGCGATTGACCCTCGGCAAGACCGAACACCGACCCAACCGGATCCACGTGCACGCTAAGCCCCGCGTCGCGCATCCGTTCTGCAAGCCATTCTCGCGCGGCGATATCCGCGTCGGAATAAGCCGGACGCACGACACCCTTGCCGACACCGGCCGCACCGAAATTCCGCAAGTTGTGCAGATCCGCCAAAAATCGCTCCGGGTTCACAGGCAACATCACCCTGTCCCTTCTTCTTTTCAAAAATATGCAAATCCGACCACGACACAGGCGACAGCCCCGTCAGTCGCGTCACGGCAGCAAACGCTGATCGGCCACGGGGTGCAAGCCCGTGGCCGAGAAAACCTGCGCGCGCTAGCGCTCAATAAGGCCTATTCAGCCGCCACGGCGCCAGCATCCGCTGCCTCGACACGCACCGCCGAGAATTTGAACTCGGGGATCTTTCCATAAGGATCGAGCGCCGAGTTGGTCAGGATGTTTGCCGCCGCTTCGACATAAGCGAACGGCAGAAACACCATGTCCGGCGCAACCGCCCTATCCGCCCGCGCCATCACTGTGACCGATCCGCGCTTGGTGGTCAGGCGTACATGCCCGCCGGGTTCGACGCCCAGTTTGCGCAAAGTGCTGGGATGCAGCGAACAATTCGCCTCCGGCTCCACCGCATCCAGAACAGCGGACCGGCGCGTCATCGAGCCGGTGTGCCAATGCTCAAGCTGTCGCCCGGTGGTCAGGATCATCGGGTAATCCGCATCCGGCACATCATCCGGCGCAATAACAGAGGCCGGCGTGAACCGGGCCCGTCCATCGGGGCGCGGGAACCCATCTCCGAAGACGATCGGCTGTCCGGGATCTTCGGGCGAAAGCGATGGGTACGTCACCGCGTTTTCATTGGCCAGGCGGTCCCATGTGATGTTCTCCAGCGACCGCATGTTCAGCTTCATCTCGGCAAACACATCCGCCGGGCTGTCGTATTGCCAATCCATGCCGCAACGCCGCGCAAGTTCCGTCGTGATCGCCCAATCCTCGCGCGCCTCACCCGGAGGTGTCACGGCAGGACGGCCCATCTGCACCTGACGGTTGGTGTTCGTCACCGTGCCGGACTTTTCGGCAAAGGCAGAGGCCGGCAGGATCACATCGGCATAGTTGGCGGTCTCGGTCAGGAAGATGTCCTGCACGACCAGATGGTCGAGCTTGGCCAAAGCATCCCGAGCATGTTCCACATCCGGGTCCGACATGGCCGGGTTCTCGCCCAAAATATACATCGCCTTGATGTGGCCCTCATGCACCGCATCCATGATCTCGGTCACAGTCAGACCCTTCTGGTTCGAGAAATCCTCCGATCCCCAAACCTCGGTGAAGGCCGAGCGCACACCGTCATCCATCACCGACTGATAATCCGGCAGGAACATCGGGATCAGTCCCGCATCGGACGCGCCTTGCACGTTGTTCTGACCGCGCAGCGGGTGCAGCCCCGCACCGGGCCGCCCCACATGCCCGGTCATCAGCGCAAGGCTGATCAGGCAACGAGAATTGTCCGTGCCGTGGATGTGCTGGCTGACGCCCATCCCCCAGAAGATCATGCCCGCCTTGCCACCGGCAAAGTCACGGGCCACGGCGCGGAGGGTCTCCGCATCAATGCCGCAGATATCGGCCATCTTCTCGGGCGCGAAATCCGCGAGATGCGCCTTTTCCGCCTCCCAGTTCTCGGTATAGGCCTCGATATACTGGCGGTCGTAGAGTTCCTCTTCGACGATCACATGCATGATCGCGTTGAGCATGCTCACATCCGCGCCGGGTCGGAATTGCAGCATATGCGTCGCATGCCGCTTGAGCGCCTGACCGCGCGGGTCCATGACGATCAGCTTGCCACCGCGCTTGGTGAACTGCTTGAAATAGGTCGCCGCGACGGGATGGTTCTCGATCGGGTTCGCCCCGATCACGATCGCCACATCGGCGTTCTCGATCTCGTTGAACGTGGCCGTCACAGCCCCCGATCCGACATTCTCAAGCAAGGCCGCCACGGACGATGCATGGCACAGCCGCGTGCAGTGATCGACGTTGTTGTGACCAAAGCCCTGACGGATGAACTTCTGGAAAAGATACGCTTCTTCGTTCGTACATTTGGCCGACCCAAAGCCTGCCACTTCGCGCCCCCGGCCCGTCAGACCCTTGGCGGCAAAGTCGAGCGCCTCGTCCCAGGTGGCCTCACGGAAGACTTCTTGCCAGTTGTTCGGATCGACGTTCAGCCCCTTCGCAGGCGCATCCTCGCGCCGGATCAGCGGCTTGGTCAGGCGGTGGTCATGGTGGATATAATCGAATCCGAACCGGCCCTTGACGCAAAGACGCCCCTCATTCGCGGGCCCATTGATGCCCTCGACATAGACAACCTTGTTGTCCTTGACCTTGAGCGACACCTGACAGCCGACACCGCAGAACGGGCAGACGCTTTCAACTTCCTTGTCGTAGTCCTTGCTGTCGCCCACCTGCGCCTCGTCCAGCACGGTTGCTGGCATCAGCGCGCCGGTCGGGCAGGCCTGCACACATTCGCCGCACGCGACACAGGTCGACGCCCCCATCGGGTCATCAAAGTCAAACACTGGGTAGGCGTCATGCCCGCGCCCTGCCATCCCGATCACGTCGTTCACCTGAACCTCACGGCAGGCCCGGACACAAAGACCACATTGGATGCAGGCATCGAGGTTCACGCGCATGGCGACATGGCTGTCGTCCAAAAGCGGGATCCGTTCTGCTTCCAAAGTCGGAAGGCGGCTTTCCGTCACGCCATTCAGCTCCGCCATGTCCCAAAGATGCGAAGACTTGTCGTGCGAGGCATCACGCTCCGGCTGGTCCGCCAGCAGCATCTCGACCACCATCTTGCGTGCGGATTTGGCACGGGACGAGTCGGTAGTGACCACCATCCCTTCGACGGGTTCGCGAATGCAGGACGCCACCAAGGTCCGCTCGCCCTCGACCTCGACCATGCAAGCGCGGCAGTTGCCATCGGGGCGATAGCCCGGCGCTGGCTTGTGGCATAGATGGGGGATCACCAGACCCCGGCCATTGGCAACCTCCCAGATGGTTTCACCCGGCTGGGCCTCAACCTCTGTGCCGTCCAGAGTAAAGCGGATCGTGTCAGTCATCGCGGTCTCCCTTGTCGCGGACACTCTAACCGCAAATCAGGGCTGTCGTGGATCAACAATCCCGACACCTTGGCGCGGATTTGCGGCTGAGCGGTTTCCGATGCGAACAATTCTCTCCCACGGGGCGCGGGAAGCCCTTTCGAAAGGGCTTGCGCAAGCGCGTTCGAACGCGCTTCAAAACGCGGTTTCGAAACCGCGTCGGCACGGGATTTCGAAAGCCCTTGCCTCAGAGCGCCGCTGCCCGCTCAAAGGCAGGTCGCGTCCGCAGCCGGCGCAGGTGATTGACCAATGCCTCCGGCGCATTCGGGAACTTCGCGTTCCGCGCCCAACCCAAACAATGTGCCAAGACGAAGTCCGGCACGGTCGGATCATCTCCGGCAAGGAAATCCGTCTTCAACTCATCAGCGATCCGTTCCAGGTTCTGCGTGAACTCCGCTTTCAGGCTCTCTTTCACCTGCGGCACGCGCTGATCCTCGGGGAGAATGAAGCTGTGCCGCGCCGCGGTCCAGAGCACCGAATCTACCTCGTCCAGCACACGGAAGGTCCACGCATCCTGCCGCGCCCGCGCCACAGTCCCAGCCGGATGCGTAAACGCGCCGTGCTTGTCCGCGAGATAGGTCAGGATCGCCGTCGAATCGGCAATCACGTCGTCGCCATCCACCAACACCGGCACCTTGCCCAAAGGACTGACCGCGCGCACCTCTTCAGACCGTGGCGCCGCCGGAACATGCTCATAGGGCACACCCAGTTCCTCCAGCATCCACAAGGGCCGGAACGCCCGTGTCGCGCGATTGCCCACCAGTTTGTACATGTCCGTCCTCCCAAAACCGGGCGTCCGCCCGGCAAGTCCTACCTGCGTCCAAGCATCGCCAACCGGATGAACGCCCGTTCCACAATCGCCAGCGCAGGCCCGTGCTGCCCCGCAGAGCGTAGCGACAGATCCGTCTCCAAGAGCATCTGCAACGCCTGCTCCAACCGGTACATGCCCCAGCCAGACGCCTGCCGCGACATGCGATCCCGGCGGGGGCCAAAGACCGGCGGGCGCAACCGGCCCATACCTTGGCCCACCCCGGCAGGGTCTGACGCGGCTGTGTGCAAAGCGCGGAAATGCCGGGTCGCCATGATCAGCAGCGTCACCGCCGCCGTGCCCTGTGCCTCGAGCCGTGCCATGACAGGGCCGATCTCTCCCGTGCGTCCCTCGGCCACGATGTTGAGCACATCGTCGAGATCGGCCTCGGTCGATCCGGGCGCACACAGTGTCACCTCGTCCGGCGATAATGGCGCGCCATCCCCAAGCTTGTAGAGCGCGATTTTCTCCAGCGTCTGGCGGAAATCGCCCGGATCAAGCTCCTTCGACAACGCCGTCAGCATCTCCATCGCTGCGCCATCTGGTCTGGCCAATCCGGCGCGGGTCAATTCCGCTTCAATCTCGGCACGTGACGGCGGGTCATTATACAGCGCCGCCGCATAGGCGTTTGGATGCCCCTCGAACAGCTTGCGCAAAGCCGATTTGGCCTGCAACTGGCCAGCCGTCACCACGATCTGCGCATCGCCCGGCTGCCAATCCTCGACCGCCGCCGTGATCGACTTGATCACCGTGTCGTTTGCGTCTTCGACAAACGCCACGCGCGGACCGGGAAAGAAGCCCACCGCCTTGATCGCATCGCCCAGAAGCGCGGACTCTTTCCGAAGCTCGGCCGCCGGGATTCGCGTGAGCCGCATCTCTGCCTCACCCTCTGGCCCAATCAGCGCGGCGATCAATTCCTGCCGCTTCAAAGCCACCCGCATTGCGTCTTCGCCATAGATCAGGATGCCCAGCTTTGCGGGATCAGGTCGGGCAAAATAGCCCGACGCCTCGCGCGGGGGCAGCTTCATGCGGGCAGGCCGTTGGCCGAAATGACCAGACGGTCCACGATCTGATCCGCCAGAATCACCATCAACCGCGCTGCGGCATCCCGTTCTGCCGCCAAGGTCGCAACGGTCGATCCCGTTGCGGAAAAGCCGGTGAAATCGGTCACGCGGCCTTGCCGGACAACCGCATCGGTCTCTTTGTCCCGCAAAGCAAAATCCGCGCGGCCCGTCAGCTGGAACCGGTTTGTCGTGCCCTCGACCGAGGTCGCCAGCCCTTGTCGCTGGATCGTGGGGGTCACGGTCAGCAAATAGCGCCCGCCGTCATTGCGACCGAACCGGTCCTCCAGCCGTTGCGCAATCAGGAACCCGTCGTGCCGGTCAGGGGCCGCGACGTGCAGGTTGTCCTGCAACGCCGACGCCTCGCCTTTCGGCCCATATGCAGGTGTAAACCCGCAGGCCGCGCCCACGACAAGTGCCGACAAAGCAAAAAGCGTCTGGCGTCTATGCAACCACATTCACGATCCGACCCGGCACGACGATCACCTTCTTGGGGCTCGCGCCATCCAGCGCGCGCTTTACACCATCGGTCGCCAGCGCCAGCTTTTCAACCTCGGCCTTGTCCATGTCCTTGGGCACGGTGATCTCGTCGCGGCGTTTACCGTTCACCTGAATCGGCAGCGTGACGGTGTCTTCGACCAGCATCGCCTCATCGGCCACCGGCCACGGTGCATTGGCGACCAGGCCCTCGCCCCCCAGAAGCGCCCAGATTTCCTCGGACAAATGCGGGGTCATCGGCGACATGAGCTGCGCCAGCGTCTTGGCCGCCTGTCGTTTCGCATCGGACCCGGCCTTGGACTTCGACAGAGTAGTGGTGAAGGCGTAAAGCCGCGCAATCGAAGCGTTGAAGCCAAAGCTTTCGACTCCGACTGTCACGTCATGGATTGCCTTGTGCATCTCGCGCAAGAGCGCGTCGTCCTCGGCATTCGCCGCATCGTTCGCCTCGGCCACCTCTGCCGCGATCCGGTAGACCCGGCCCAAGTGACGCGCTGCCGCTTCGGCACCACTTGCTGTCCATTCCACGTCCCGTTCGGGCGGCGAGTCGGACAGCACAAACCAGCGCGCGGTGTCGGCACCGTATTGCTGGATGATCGCAACCGGATCAACCACGTTGTTCTTCGACTTCGACATCTTGGCCGAGGGGATGATCTCGACCTCGGTGCCGTCCTTCAAGAAACCCTTTCCGTCCCGCAACTCCACATCTTCCGGGTAGTGATAGACAGGGCGTCCGTCCTCGCCAGTGGTCTTGTAGATCGCGTGCGTCACCATGCCTTGCGTGAAGAGCGCGTTGAACGGCTCCTTGCAGCGCTCCGGCAGATGCCCGGTGATGTGCATCGCGCGGGCAAAGAAGCGCGAATAAAGCAGGTGCAGGATCGCGTGTTCGATGCCGCCGATATACTGGTCGACATTCATCCAGTAATCCGCATCCGCCATATCCGTCGGCGTGTCCGCGCGCGGCGCGGTGAAGCGGGCAAAGTACCAGGACGAATCGACAAACGTGTCCATCGTGTCGGTTTCCCGTTTCGCGGGCTTGCCACAGGAGGGGCAGACGCAATTCCGCCAAGACGGGTGACGATCCAGCGGATTGCCGGGAATGGAGAAATCAATCGCCTTGCCATCCTCGTCATAAGGCAACGCGATTGGCAGGTTTTCTTTCTTCTCCGGCACCACGCCGCAGGCATCGCAATGCACCACCGGAATCGGACATCCCCAATAGCGCTGACGGCTGAGGCCCCAGTCACGCAGGCGGAACTTGGTCACGCCATGGCCGACGCCGTTCTTTTCGCAGAAGTCGATGGCTGCTTCGATGGCGTCATTTCCGGTCTGCGCCTCTTGCCCGGCGAAGCCACGAATGTAGCGTACCGTTTCGGGCTTCGGCGGCACGTAGGCCGGGCCCCCATCTTCGGGCAGGATAAACGCATCCTCACCCATCGCAGGCACAAAGGTGCTCTGCACCGGCAAGTCGTATTTCCGCGCGAAATCAAGGTCGCGCTGGTCATGCGCCGGGCAGCCAAAGATGGCGCCGGTGCCGTAATCCATCAGGATGAAGTTCGCCACATAGACCGGCAATTCCCACGCCGTATCAAAGGGATGACGCACACGCAGCCCGGTGTCGAAACCGCGCTTCTCGGCCTTCTCCAATGCCTCTTCCGTTGTGCCTCCCTTGCGGCACTCGGCATTGAACGCGGCCAGATCGGCGTTGTCCTTTTCCAGATGCTTGGCCAGCGGGTGGTCCGGCGAAATACCGACAAACGACGCGCCCATCAGCGTGTCGGGACGAGTCGTATACACCTCGATCCGGTCGAACCCGTCGGGCGCATCAATGGTCGAGAACGCAAACTGAAGACCGCGCGATTTGCCAATCCAGTTGGCCTGCATCAGCTTCACCTTGGCGGGCCAATCGTCGAGCGAATCCAATGCGTCCAACAGCTCTTCGGACATATCGCTGATCTTGAAGAACCACTGCGTCAGCTCGCGCCGCTCCACCTCGGCACCCGACCGCCAGCCCTTGCCGTCGATCACCTGCTCGTTGGCAAGCACCGTCATATCGACCGGGTCCCAGTTGACCACCGCGTTCTTCCGGTAGACCAGCCCAGCCTCCAGCATGTCGAGGAAGAGCGCCTGCTGCTGGCCGTAATATTCCGGATCGCAGGTCGCGAACATGCGCGACCAGTCGAGACCGAAGCCCAAAGGCTTCATCTGACTGACCATCGTGTCGATATTGGAATAGGTCCAATCCTTGGGATGCCCGCCCGATGCCATTGCGGCGTTCTCGGCCGGCATGCCGAAGGCGTCGAACCCCATGGGATGCAATACGTTATGCCCGGTGGACAGCTTGTAGCGCGCGATCACGTCACCCATGGTGTAGTTCCGCACATGCCCGATATGGATGCGACCCGAGGGGTATGGAAACATCTCCAGCACGTAGTATTTCGGCTTGTCGTCCGACCGCACGGCGCGGAACGTTTCACTCTCTTCCCAGACAGCCTGCCATTTGGGTTCGATGACAGAGGGGTCATAACGCGACATGGAATGTGTCCTTCGGATGTGCATTTCCTGTTGGCGCGGTGATAGGCCGATGACACAGGATCGTCCAGTGCATCCCCCATCTGTACCATTGTGATGCCGAATTTTTGCGGCCATACCCAAATCAATCTAA
>QCWH01000061.1 GCA_003149565.1 Marivita sp. XM-24bin2
CTTCACTACCGCCTTTCAAGCGGTTCGCGAGATCGCGCAATGGGCCACGCAAAATGGCAAAAGGCGATGAGGCGATGGCGGGGTTCGATGGCATGCACGCCAAAATGTAAAAGTTTCGAAAAACTTCAACCCTGTTTCGCAATGGCGCGCCCGGCAGCAACACCGGAACTCCAGGCCCATTGGAAATTGTAGCCGCCAAGCCACCCTGTGACGTCTACCGCCTCGCCAATCATGTAGAGGCCGCGCACATCACGCGACATCATCGTTTTGCTGTCGATCCGGTCCGTGCTGATCCCACCCAGCGTGACCTCGGCCGTGCGATAGCCTTCACTGCCGGACGGGGTCAGACTCCAATGCTGCAGACGGTCGCTTATTTCGTCGATGCGCTTGTCGGAAAGATCGCCAAGGTTGCCACCAAGCGGAAGGTCGGCGGAAAGATGCACAACCAGACGTTCGGGAAGCACATCGGCCAACGCGGTTGTAACATTCCGTTTCCCGTGCGTCTGTCGCGCAGCTTTCAAAGTCGAGGAAAGGTCATGCTCGGGCACCAGGTTGACCTCGATCGCATCGCCTTCTTTCCAATAGCTTGAGATTTGCAGCACCGCAGGCCCGCTGAGACCGCGATGGGTGAAGAGCAGCGCCTCTTCAAAAGCAGTGCCGTTCGCCTGGGCAATCACCGGTGTCGATACGCCGGAAATCGGTGCAAAGCGCTGATCCGAGAATGTCAGTGGAACAAGGGCGGGGCGGGTGTCTGTGATGGCATGGCCGAACTGTCGCGCGATCTCATAGGCGATGCCTGTGGCGCCCATTTTGGGAATCGACTTTCCCCCTGTGGCCAGAACAAGGTTGCGCGCAAAAACGGAAATGCGTTTGCCGTCGCGCTCCAGCTCGGCTCTGAAACGTGATCCGTCATGGTTCAGATCGATTAGCGATGTCTGCAACCAAAGCTCCGCCCCGATCTTCGCCATCTCGGCGCGCAGCATTTCAATGATCAGGGTCGCTTTGTCGTCGCAGAAAAGCTGACCCAATGTCTTTTCGTGCCACGCGATCTTGTGGCGATCCACGAGGTCCAGAAAATCCCACTGGGTGTAGCGACTCAGCGCGGATTTGTGGAAATGCGGGTTCTGGCCAAGAAATCTGGCCGGATCGGTGTGCATATTAGTGAAATTGCAGCGGCCACCGCCGGAGATGCGTATCTTCTCGCCCGGAGCCTTCGCGTGGTCGATGACCAGCACAGACGGCCCCGCTTGTGCAGCGCACATCATGCCAGCCGCGCCAGCGCCCAAGATCAACGTATTCACCTGCATGTCGGGCATCCATCACGGAACAGCAAAACACGCAAGAGGCTCAGAGCGAATCATTCCTCTGGATCGGTCGAATCATATCGGTTAGAGTGCCGACACAGACCCGGGCAAACACGGGCGACAGAGGCAGAAATAGCGGTGAAACCATGACAGAGATGGTCTATGGCGCGGTTCCCACCCGCGCAGGCGAACCTGTGTTGCCGAAATGGTGGCGCACGGTCGACAAGTGGACACTGTCCTGCATCCTGATCCTTTTCGGAATCGGCATCCTGCTTGGGTTGGCGGCCTCGCCCCCCCTTGCTGAGCGCAACGGATTTGCGCCGTTTCATTATGTCCAGCGGCAGGCCGTCTTTGGGGGGCTGGCGTTGGGCGCGATGATCTTTGTTTCGATGCTCAGTCCGATAGTTGTTCGACGCCTTGCCGTTCTTGGATTTATTGGCGCGTTTATCGCTTTGAGTTTGCTGCCGTTTTTCGGAACGGATTTTGGCAAGGGCGCAGTGCGCTGGTATTCTTTGGGCTTTGCGTCTCTGCAGCCGTCAGAATTCCTGAAACCCACCTTTGTGATCGTGGTCGCCTGGCTCTTGGCGGCCAGTCAGGATTTGGGCGGGCCCCCGGGTAAGACGCTCTCCTTTGCCCTGACAGTGAGCATCGTCCTCATGCTGGCGCTGCAGCCTGACTTCGGGCAGGCCTGTCTTGTTCTGTTCGGCTGGGGCGTGATGTATTTCGTCGCCGGAGCGCCGATGCTGTTGCTGATGATCATGGCGGGGCTGGTGGTCCTTGCGGGCACGGTCGCCTATCAGAACTCAGAGCACTTTGCCCGGCGCATCGACGGCTTTCTCAGCCCCGAAGTCGATCCGACAACCCAGCTTGGCTATGCGACCAATGCGATCCGCGAAGGTGGCTTTCTGGGTGTGGGGGTCGGTGAAGGGCAGGTCAAATGGTCCCTGCCGGACGCGCATACGGATTTTATCATCGCAGTTGCCGCCGAGGAATACGGACTGGTGCTCGTCCTGATCATCATTGCGCTCTATGCGACCATCGTGGTGCGGTCATTGTTACGCCTCATGCGGGAGCGCGACCCCTTTATCCGGCTTGCAGGCACCGGACTGGCTTGCATGTTCGGCGTTCAGGCCATGATCAACATGGGGGTCGCTGTGCGTCTGTTGCCAGCCAAAGGCATGACGCTGCCGTTCGTGAGCTATGGTGGCTCGTCACTGATCGCGGGCGGCATCGCGGTGGGCATGCTTCTGGCCTTTACGCGGACACGGCCACAGGGCGAAATCGGCGATATCTTGCGGGGACGGTTGCGCTAAGGCCCGTATATGGGGGTAATCGCTGCTTGGTTTGTTGACAAACGCCCTTTGGGCAGGTCTCTGTCCTTCAATCCTTGGGCGGGGGCATAATGAGCAAACCGTATCTGATCATCGCGGCCGGAGGGACCGGCGGGCACATGTTTCCGGCACAGGCGCTGGCAGAGGTCATGCTGCGGCGTGGCTGGCGGGTGAAGCTGTCCACCGACGCGCGCGGTGCGCGCTATACGGGTGGCTTTCCGCATTCCATCGAGATCGAGCAGGTGAGCAGCGCGACCTTCGCGCGCGGTGGCCTGCTGGCCAAGGCCCTCGTGCCTCTGCGGGTGCTGGGTGGCATTCTGTCCATGTCGGTGCGCATGCTGCGCGACAAGCCAGATGTGGTCATCGGTTTTGGCGGCTACCCATCTATTCCGGCGCTGGGCGCCGCGTGGCTTCTGCGCCGCCCCCGGATGATCCATGAACAGAACGGCGTGTTGGGCCGTGTCAACGCGATCTTTGCGAAACGGGTCGATCACGTCGCTTGCGGGACATGGCCGACGGCGTTGCCCGATGGTGTCGATGGCGTGCATGTGGGCAATCCGGTGCGGCTTGCTGTCAAGGAACGCGCAGGGGCGGCTTATATCCCGCCGGGCGATTACCCGATGTCGATCCTCGTTATCGGAGGCAGTCAGGGCGCACGTATCCTGTCTGATGTTGTACCGCCGGCAATTGCGTCGCTGCCGCTTAAGACGCTGCAAAACCTCCGGGTCAGCCATCAGGCGCGCGACGAGGATGGCGAACGGGTCGCCACCTACTATGCCGAACATGGCATCAATGCAGAGGTGCAGCCGTTTTTCACCGATTTACCAACCCGCATGACGGAAGCACAGTTGGTGATTTCCCGCTCGGGCGCATCCAGCGTCGCCGATATCTCGGTCATTGGCCGTCCGTCGATCCTCATTCCTTATGCTGCCGCCACGGCAGACCATCAAACCGCAAACGCCCGCGGGCTTGTTGAGGCCGGTGCGGCGATCCGCGTTCCGGAAAGCAAGCTGACGGTTGAAACACTCGCAGAGCAGATTGCTGCGGTTCTCGAAAACTCTCACGCTGCTTTGCAAATGTCACTTGCCGCGCTGGCGCAGGCCAAACCGGACGCAGCACTTGATCTGGCGGCAATGGTCGAAGCGCTCGCCGGGCACGCATCGCCTCAATCTGAAGGACAAGACACATGAACGCCGCCACCAAACTGCCTGTCGATATCGGGGCCATCCACTTTGTCGGCATCGGTGGTATCGGTATGTCTGGCATCGCTGAGGTGCTGGTTAATCTGGGCTATACGGTGCAAGGCTCGGACCTGAAGGCGTCCAAGATCACCAACCGTCTTGCCGATCTGGGCGCGAGAATTTTCGAAGGTCAGCGGGCGGAGAACCTCGACGGGGCAGAGGTTGTGGTGGTGTCGACCGCGATCAAACCCGGCAACCCAGAACTGGACGAGGCCCGCAACCGCGGTCTTCCGGTGGTTCGGCGTGCCGACATGCTGGCGGAACTGATGCGCCTCAAATCGAATATTGCGATTGCAGGCACCCATGGGAAAACCACAACGACGACGATGATGGCCGAGCTTATGGTGGCCGGTGGATTTGATCCGACCGTCATCAACGGTGGTATCATTCACGCCTATGGCTCGAACGCGCGGATGGGGCAGGGCGAATGGATGGTGGTTGAGGCGGACGAAAGCGACGGCTCGTTCAACCGCCTGCCCGCGACCATTGGAATCGTCACCAATATCGACCCCGAACATATGGAGCATTGGGGCGATTTCGAGCAACTGCGGCAAGGCTTTCAGGACTTCGTGTCCAATATTCCATTCTACGGTATTGCCGTCTGCTGCACCGACCATGAAGAGGTGCAGCGTCTGGTAGGCAAGGTCACCGACCGCCGCGTGGTGACGTATGGGTTCAACGCACAGGCCGATGTGCGGGCGGTCAATCTGCGCTACGAAAAAGGCGTCGCGCATTTCGACATCGCCCTCCAGGCCGAAGACGATGTGATCGAGGGATGCACCCTGCCCATGCCCGGCGATCACAACGTGTCAAACGCATTGTCCGCTGTGGCGGTGGCGCGGCATCTGGGAATGAAAAAATCCCAGATCAACGAGGCGCTGGCGGCTTTTGGCGGGGTCAATCGGCGCTTCACCAAGGTGGGCGAGTGGAACGGGGTGACGATCATCGACGATTACGGCCACCACCCGGTTGAAATTGCCGCAGTGCTCAAGGCCGCGCGTCAGGCCTCTGAAGGGCGGGTGATCGCAGTGCATCAACCCCACCGCTATACCCGCTTGGCGAGCCTCTTTGACGATTTCTGTGCCTGCTTCAACGAAGCGGATGTTGTGGCCATCGCCGAGGTCTTTGCCGCCGGAGAAGATCCTATCGTCGGTGCGTCGCGTGATGATCTGGTCGCGGGTCTGATACGACACGGGCACCGCCATGCGCGCGCCCTTCTGAACGAGGACGATCTGGAGAGACTGGTGCGCGAGCAGGCGCGGCCCGGGGATATGGTTGTGTGCCTTGGGGCCGGTACGATCTCGACCTGGGCCAATGGGCTGCCGGAGCGTTTGGCGAAATAAGCCGGAACCGGGCGGAGGATGCGTCGACGCATCCTCGTTTTCGGTTGACCGAAAACGGTGCGTTGTCCGAAGGTGCCAGGCTGCACCCCAAAAGACATGCGGTCCAGAACTGACCGAGCTTTGGGTTTCCCAAACGCCACGTTGAGACTACCTCTGGGAATGACCTTGGCAGTACAGGAGCGGTGAAATGGATTTGAATGCGGACTTCAGCCAAAGGGTTGTGGTGCACGCGGCAAACGAGCCTTGGATCGCCTCCCCCATGCCGGGAGTGGACCGGCGCATGCTGGACCGGATCGGCGACGAGGTGGCTCGGGCGACCTCGATTGTGCGTTATGCGCCGGGCAGCGCGTTTTCGGCCCATACTCATACCGGCGGTGAGGAGTTTCTGGTGCTGGAGGGGGTGTTTCAGGACGAACATGGCGACTATCCGGCTGGCACCTATGTGCGCAATCCGCCGACAACGTCGCACACGCCCGGCGCGGAAGAGGGCTGCACGATTTTCGTGAAACTCTGGCAGTTCGATCTGGAGGATCGTACCCAGTTCCGACGCGACATCGCTGATCAGCTTGGGCCAGTGACGGACGGGATTGCGCGGGGGAGTTGCATCGCGATGCGCGCGAGGTGGTATCTTACCTGACGCTGGCGCCTGGGGCGATGCTGAGAGAGGATGTTCCAGGCGGGATTGAGGTCCTTGTCCTCGATGGGGCGCTGCACGAGGGGGGCGACGACCTTGCGCCTTGGTCCTGGCTGCGCTTGCCTGACGGGCAGCCGTTGCGGGCGACGGCTGGGCCGGATGGGGCAACGCTCTGGATGAAGAGCGGCCACCTGCCTTTTGCCACTGCGCCTTCGGTCTGAGTGTGACGCCTACCGTTGCGATTGTTGGTGGTGGCTTAACTGGCATTGCGCTGGCGCATCGCCTCAAGGCAGCAGGGATCCGGTTTCAACTTTTTGAGGCGCGAGACCGCTTGGGTGGGCGTATCCGCACTGAGCGTCGTGATACGGACTGGTTCGATCTTGGGCCATCCTGGTTCTGGCCCGGACAGCCGCGCATGGCGGCGCTCGTGGAGCGATTTGGATTACGCGTTTTCCCGCAGTTTTCCCACGGCGCGCAACTCTTTGAAACCGCACAGGGTGACGTCATCAGGGATCGCGGCTTTGCATCTATGCAGGGGGCCTTCCGCGTGCACGGAGGCATGGGAGCGCTTGTGTACGCGTTGGCGGCCGAATTACCGGAGGAGTCTGTCCTGACCGGGCGTTCGGTCCGGTTGGTGTCCGATGCATCGGAGCTGCAGTTCGCGGATGGTGCCAGTTTGTCGTTTGACCGGATTGTGATGGCACTGCCGTCGCGCGTTGCTGGCGATCTGCACTACGTGCCGCATTTGCCGCCCGATACGACAGCGGCTTTGCAGAGCATCCCGACCTGGATGGCGGGGCATGCCAAACTCGTCGCGCTTTACGAGTCTCCGTTCTGGCGCGACGACGGGCTGTCCGGTGACGCATCAAGCCAGCGCGGGCCCTTGGTCGAGATCCATGATGCCAGTTCCGACGGTAGCGCGGCATTGTTCGGATTTCTTGGCGTGTCTGCCGCGGCGCGTGCTGGCCAGCGCGATGCAGTAATTTCTGCGGCTCTGGCACAATTGGCGCGGCTTTTCGGGCCGCGTGGGGAGGCACCACAAGCGGTCTTCTACACCGATTGGGCCGAAGAAACCGAAACCGCTGTCTCCGCGGACCACGCGCCGCTGACGCATCATCCGGCCTATGGCCGTCCGGCGGCGCTACAAGAGGCGCTGTCTGACCGTCTCTATTTTGCGTCCACCGAATTGGCCCCTGAGATGGGCGGATTTTTGGAAGGCGCACTGGCTGCGGCGGACGAAGCCGCAGATTGGGTGATGCGCAGTCTATCGGTATAGCTGACATGAGGTATTTCGGGCTGATGTGTGCCTGCCTTGCCATCGTCCTTTTCCGGACGCGATTTGGTCAGAAACCCTTCGTATTGCCGAGGCTGTGTTCGGGTAACCGTAATTGAGGTGACTGTGCTTCTCTGGCTGTCTATCGGATGGGTCTTTGCATCAGCCGTTGTCGCGATGTTGCCCTTGCGTTTGCAATACGTGCCAGGCGTGGCTCTGCTGGGAGCGGCACCGGTGCTCTTGATCTTTATCGCACATGAGTATGGCTTCTGGCCCGTAGCGGCGGCCGTTTTGGCGGTCGTCTCAATGTACCGTAACCCCCTGAGATATTTCTGGACGCGCCTGTCACGGCAAAAGGTGGAGACGACCTGATGATGAGCTATTCCCTAAGCGCGGCGTGCTGTTGGATCATACTGGCGGCGATTCTTGCTGCGATTCCATCACAGGACAACCATTGGCGGCGCGCCTATTTCCTCATGGCGCTGGCGGCTCCGATCCTGATCTGGGTCTACCTGGCTGACGGGGTGTACTGGGGACTCGCGTTTACGATGGCAGTGCTCAGCGTGTTTCGCTGGCCGCTGCGCTATCTGATTGTCTGGCTCCGCGGGATGGGCTCGCGCCCCACCGAATGAGGCTTTACGCGCTGCAGGCGTTTCGGCAAAACGCGGAGCATGAGCACACTTCCTGACGTACGGGGGCGTTTGACCCCTGACAAACCTCTCTCTGAGTTGACGTGGCTGCGCGTAGGCGGTCCCGCTGATTGGGTGTTTCAACCAGCTGACGTCGCCGACCTGCAAGGGTTTCTGCGCGACTTGCCCAGCGATGTTACGGTCTTTCCGATGGGGGTCGGCTCAAATCTGATTGTGCGGGATGGCGGTCTGCGTGCCGTTGTGATCCGGCTGGGCCGTGGCTTTAACGGCATTTCCGTTGAGGGAAGCCGCGTGACGGCCGGTGCTGCGGCACTTGATGCGCATGTGGCGCGCAAGGCAGCGGATGCGGGTGTGGATCTGACCTTTCTGCGCACCATTCCCGGCGCGGTTGGTGGCGCAGTCACGATGAACGCAGGCTGCTATGGGTCCTATGTGGCCGATCATCTGATCGAAGTGCGTGTGGTGCTTCGCTCGGGCGCGCTTGTTACGCTGCCAGCCTCTGAATTGGAACTCTCCTACCGGTCAAGCAGCTTGCCAGCCGAGGCCGTGGTAATCGAAGCGGTGTTCGACGGTCACAATGGCGATCCGGCCACATTGCATGCACGCATGGAAGATCAACTTGCCAAGCGCGACGCGACCCAGCCGACAAAGGACCGAACCGCCGGCAGTACGTTCCGCAACCCGGCGGGCTTTTCGTCGACCGGGGAAGCCGATGATGTGCATGATCTCAAGGCTTGGAAGGTGATCGATGATGCCGGAATGCGTGGGGCGACACGGGGCGGGGCGCAGATGTCGCCAAAACATTCCAACTTTCTGGTCAACACGGGCACCGCGACGGCCGCAGACCTCGAAGGATTGGGAGAAGAGGTGCGAAAAAGGGTTTTCGAACACTCTGGAATAGAGTTACAATGGGAAATCAAACGCGTTGGAGAGCCACTGGCTGAGACAACGCAACCGGACGTGGGATAAACCCTCGCAGGTGAAGGCGGTGCGCCGGGCAGGTTGCACATCATAACAAGGGGCACAGCCCCAGGCAGAAAATGGGGGTAAACCCCCATGAAACGAGGCGGTTTTGGGTATGTCGAGCAGGGCAAACCCGAAAGTGGCAGTTCTGATGGGTGGCCCCTCGGCTGAGCGTGAGGTGTCCCTGTCGACAGGGCGTGAATGCGCCGCCGCTTTGCGGGACGAAGGATTTGAGGTTCACGAGGTCGATGCCGGCCGTGACCTTGCATCCGTGTTGACCGCGCTTTCGCCGGATGTCTGTTTCAATGCGTTGCATGGCCGGTGGGGTGAAGATGGCTGCGTTCAGGGGGTGCTTGAATGGCTGGGCATTCCGTACACTCATTCCGGTGTCTTGGCCTCGGCGCTTGCGATGGACAAAGAGCGCAGCAAGGACATTTATCGGCGCCACGGCCTGCCGGTTGTCGATAGTCTTTTGGCGTCTCGGGACGAGGTCATGGCGCATCACGTGATGCCGCCGCCCTATGTCGTCAAACCGTTCAACGAGGGCTCATCGGTCGGTGTGTATCTTGTAAATGAAGATGCAAACGGGCCGCCGCAATTGGCCGAGGATATGCCCAAGATTGTTATGGTGGAGAGCTTCGCGCCAGGGCGGGAATTGACCACGACGGTGGTCGGTGATCGGGCCTTGTGCGTGACGGATATCAAGACCGACGGTTGGTATGACTACGACGCCAAGTACAAGCCCGGCGGGTCGTGGCATGTTGTTCCGGCGGAGGTGCCGGACGAGATCACCGCAGCCTGTCTCGACTACGCGCTTCGCGCGCACAACGCTCTGGGATGCCGGGGCGTCAGCCGGACGGATTTCCGCTGGGACGAGAGCCGGGGACTGGATGGGCTGATCTTGCTCGAGACAAATACCCAACCGGGTATGACGCCGACATCGCTCACACCTGAACAGGCCGAGCATGCCGGAATGAGCTTTGGCGCATTGTGCCGATGGATGGTGGAGGATGCGTCATGCAACAGATGACGACGCGTCCCGATCCAGCGCCGTCGCGGCTGAAGTACCGCATGGAGCGGCTCATGCTGACGCCGCTTTTCCGGCTGCTGCTACGTTTCGGTGTGCCCTGTCTGCTGACCTTTGGCGCGGCCAGCTGGTGGTTGTCTGTCGATGACAACCGTATGAAGGTCATAGACGCCTATGCCGATCTGCGCACCCAAGTGGAAAGCCGCCCGGAATTCATGGTAAACATGATGGTTGTCGATGGCGCGACCGATCTGGTGGCTGATGGCATCCGGCAAATGCTGCCTATAGACTTTCCAATCAGTTCGTTTGACCTCGATCTTGAAGCGATGCGTGAAACCGTTGTGTCGCTCGATCCGGTCAAATCGGCGCGGCTTTATGTGCGTCAAGGCAACGTCTTGCAGGTGGATGTAGTCGAACGCATCCCGGTGGTGTTGTGGCGCAATGAGCAGGGTTTGCAGCTGTTGGACCACGAGGGCGTGCTGGTCGGACCGGCTTTCGTGCGCTCCGATTGGCCGGAACTTCCGTTGGTCGTTGGTGATGGCGCGGATCAGCATGTCAATGAAGCGCTGGACCTTGTCGCCGCGGCAGAGCCACTTGCCGCGCGATTGCGTGGACTGGTCCGTATGGGAGAGCGGCGCTGGGATGTGGTGCTTGACCGGGACCAACGCATTCTGCTGCCTGAGACAGATGCGATCCAGGCGCTCGAGCGCGTTATCGCCATGGATCAAGCGGTCGACATGCTGGAACGTGATCTTCTGGCGGTCGATTTGCGGCTGCCGAACCGGCCAACACTCAGAATGACAGACGGAGCGGTGCAGGAATTGCTGCGCATCCGCGCGATCGAGGCAGGGGAACCATTGGAATGATCGAGCTTTACGAGTCACAGCGGGCGATGCGCAACATGCGCAAGGCGGCGATGCAGAGGGGGGTGATTGCCATTCTCGACATTGGCAGCTCCAAAATCGCCTGTCTTGTCTTGCGCTTCGATGGGTCGGACCGGGTTGTCGAGAGTGACAGTGTCGGCTCTCTGGCCGGGCAATCCGGGTTCCGGGTAATTGGCGCGGCCACAACCCGATCCCGCGGCGTCCGGTTTGGCGAGATCGATTCGATGGGCGAGACAGAGCGCGCCATTCGGACGGCGGTGCAGGCGGCGCAGAAGATGGCGCAGATCCGTGTCGATCACGTCATTGCCTGCTTTGGCGGCGCTGATCCGCGCAGCTATGGGCTTGCCGGAAAGATCGAAGTGGCGGCGACCACGGTTGATGAGCAGGACGTCGCGCGTGTCCTTTCGGCTTGCGATGTCCCGGATTTCGGTCATGGGCGAGAGGTCTTGCATGCGCAGCCTGTGAACTTTGCGCTCGATCACCGTAGCGGTCTCATCGACCCGCGCGGCCAGATCGGGCAAGAGTTGTCTGTCGATATGCACATGCTCACGGTAGACGCGATGGCGATTCAAAACCTCGCCCATTGCATGAAGCGCTGTGATCTTGAACTCGCAGGTATTGCCAGCTCGGCCTATGTGTCGGGGGTATCGGCGCTTGTCGAGGACGAGCAAGAATTGGGTGCGGCATGCATCGACATGGGCGGTGGTTCAACTGGCCTGTCTATCTTTATGAAAAAGCACATGATTTATGCCGATGCGGTGCGCATGGGGGGCGATCATGTAACCAGTGACATCTCTATGGGTCTTCAGGTGCCCATGGCGGTGGCTGAGCGGATCAAGACATTCCACGGCGGCGTTGTCGCCACCGGTATGGACGACCGCGACATGATCGAAATCGGCGGTGATACAGGTGATTGGCACCATGACCGGCGGTCTGTCAGCAGGGCTGAACTTATCGGGATCATGCGCCCCCGGGTCGAGGAGATCCTTGAAGAGGTGCGTGCGCGGCTGGATGCGGCTGGTTTTGAGCACCTGCCAAGCCAACAGATTGTGCTGACGGGTGGGGCCAGCCAGATCCCTGGCCTCGATGGGCTGGCGACCAAAATCCTAGGTCAGCAGGTGCGTCTGGGGCGGCCCATGCGTGTGCATGGTTTGCCACAAGCGGCGACCGGACCGGGATTCGCCAGCGCGGTGGGCTTGTGCCTGTTCGCGGCCAATCCTCAGGACGAATGGTGGGACTTTGAGATCCCCGTAGACCGCTATCCGGCGCGTTCCCTCAAGCGTGCGGTCAAATGGTTTCGTGACAACTGGTGACCGCAAGATATTGAGGTTTCGGCAAAATCCCGCGCATGGGGCGCAGTTCGGCGGCACATTTGGTGCTAAATTACGGTTTTTACGTGACCTTTGGGCGATTGCCCGGTAATAATTGAAGAAACAGGTGCAAAAAACGTCCCGAATGGGGCTGACAAAGCAGGCGGACAGACACATGACTTTGAACCTTTCGGTGCCCGGACAGGAAGAATTGAAACCTCGCATCACCGTGTTCGGTGTGGGCGGTGCAGGCGGCAATGCGGTCAACAACATGATCGACAAGGCGCTTGAGGGCGTTGATTTCGTCGTCGCCAACACCGACGCTCAGGCGCTGCAGCAAAGCCGGTCTGGCAGCCGTATTCAGCTTGGGGTCAAGGTTACCGAGGGTTTGGGCGCAGGCGCGCGAGCCACTGTCGGTGCTGCGGCGGCCGAAGAAAGCATCGAACAGATCGTTGATCACCTCGCTGGCGCGCACATGTGTTTCATCACTGCTGGCATGGGCGGCGGCACCGGGACAGGGGCTGCACCGATTATTGCGCAAGCGGCACGCGAGCTGGGCGTCCTGACGGTGGGTGTTGTCACCAAGCCATTCCAGTTCGAAGGCAACAAGCGGATGAAGCAGGCCGAAGACGGCGTCGAGGCGCTGCAGAAGGTCGTTGATACGCTTATCATCATCCCGAACCAGAACCTGTTCCGTCTCGCGAATGAAAAGACCACGTTCACCGAAGCTTTCAGCATGGCGGATGACGTGCTGTACCAAGGTGTTAAGGGCGTGACCGACCTGATGGTCCGCCCGGGCCTGATCAACCTCGATTTTGCCGATGTGCGTGCCGTCATGGACGAGATGGGCAAGGCGATGATGGGTACCGGTGAGGCCGAGGGCGAAGACCGCGCCATTCAGGCGGCTGAAAAGGCCATCGCCAACCCGCTGCTGGACGAAATCAGCCTGCGCGGCGCGAAAGGCGTCCTCATCAACATCACCGGCGGCCATGACCTGACGCTCTTCGAACTTGACGAAGCGGCGAACCGCATCCGCGAAGAGGTTGATACCGACGCGAACATCATCGTCGGCTCGACGCTTGACGATGCGATGGAGGGCACGATGCGCGTAAGCGTGGTGGCAACCGGCATCGACGCGGTCGAAGTGCACACTGATATCCCTGTGCCGCGCCGGTCACTTGCTACACCGCTGACGCAAACAACCCGTGTTGAAGAAGCGCAGCAGGCCGAACAGGCTCCGGCCCCCGAGCAGGTTGCGGCCCGTACGGCAGAAGAACCGTCGCTTTTCGGGTCGCTTGAGGCCGAGCGTGAGGCTGCTGAAGACCAGATGGAAACGATTTTCGAGGAAGAGGCGCCGCAGTTCGAAGCGGTGGATGATGACGGCCTGCCGCCGCCCGCATACCGTCCGCAGGTTGCCGAATTCAACCCGCGCGAAGACAGCATCGAAGCCGATCCCGAGCAGTTCGTTGCCCCGCGCGCACCAGCACCGGGAACGCCGAGCGCTGAGGCCTTGGCTCGTCTGCAGGCGGCCGCATCGCGGGCACGTCCTGCAGCAGGAACGCGCCCAGCCGCACAGGTTGAGCCTGAGCCTGCAGACAGCGAACGCCCCCGTTTTGGTATCAATTCGCTGATCAATCGTATGACTGGGCACGGACAGCAATCCGATGCACCGGCGCGTCGCACAGCACAGCCTCCGGTAAAATCAAGCGCCGCCGCACCGGCCCGCGCACCGTCGCAAGAGGCCGACGAAGATCAGGAGCGGATCGAAATTCCGGCCTTCCTGCGGCGCCAAGCCAACTGAACCAGCTGTTTTTCGCTACAAGAACGCCCCCTATTCAGGGGGCGTTTTTCGTTTAAATATAATGGTTTACGAAAGATGGCGGATTTTCGCCGATATCTTTAGAGAGCTTGTTTCAGCCGGTTACAATCTTTGATTTGAGGACAGATAGGTCAGCGAGTATCACCCATCTATAGCGCTGCATTGGGGGTGTAAGCGCAGCTTGCTGAGGGTCTTTTGCAAA
>QCWH01000088.1:0-4588 GCA_003149565.1 Marivita sp. XM-24bin2
TTTGATCCGGGACAAATCTTCGATGTTCAGCATGACCGAGAACGACCCCGCCGATGCGGCGTCAGCAACCTGACAAAGCCAACGCGTAAGTTTCAATACGTGTTGACCAGAACACCCGCGCTCCTTGAGGATCCGGAATCCGTGGCCGCTCAGAGTTTGTTCCAGTTAGGCAGGACGACAATCTAGTGCCGGGTCAATCGGGTCGCCGGTCAGAGTAACGGGTCTCAAGATCGTAGTAGTCATTAAAGCCGACAAGGCGACGCAACTCTTCAAACGCTAGAAGGCCCTGCGGCGGCTGACCGTCTCGCAGCGCGGCCAGCGCGTCCTGCATGGCGCGCATCGCGGCTGACATGAGAGTCAGCGGATAGGCCGCGTGGTTGTAGCCGATATCGGCCAATTGCTCTGGGGGAAGGATTGGCGTGGCACCGCCCTCGACCATGTTGGCCATTTTCCAACCTGGCAGTTCCGAACAGATCCGGCGCATCTCGGCCTCGGAATGCGGGGCCTCGACAAACAGGATGTCAGCACCGGCTGCGTGGAACGCCTCTGCTCTGGCCAAGGCTTCGTCCAACCCGTGTCCATGGCGCGCATCTGTCCGGGCGATGATCAGAATGTCTTGCCCGCTTGCGCGGCGTGCATCATCAGCCGCGCGAACGCGGTCGATGGCTTCGGCACGGTCGACAACCAGTTTGCCCTTGGTATGGCCGCAGCGTTTCGGCGCGACCTGATCCTCGATCATAACTGCAGCGGCACCCGCGCGGGCGTAGCCCGCCACCGTGCGGCGCACGTTCATCGCATTGCCGTACCCGGTATCGCCATCGGCGAGAACGGGCAGTTTGGTCACCGCGCAGATGTCCCGGACCGCATCGCGCATTTCACCGTATGAGATCAGCCCGGCATCCGGCGCTCCGATGCGATGGGCCGATACGGCGAAGCCGGACATGAACATCGCGTCGAAACCGGCATCCTCGATCAGCCGCGCCGACAGCGCATCACCGCACGAGGGCGTGACGAGCAACCTGCCCGTCTCAAGCCGTGCTCGTAGCCGTGCAGCAGCAGTTTGTTGCGGTGCGGTGGTTACAGAACCCGTGGCAGCCATAGGGCGATATCCTCGATCCAGTAGATGATAAAGACGGTGGCCAGCATCATCGCAACAAAGGGAGCAGCCCCCCGCGCGACCTCGCCAAGGCTGGCGCGACCAATGGCCTGAATGACGTAGAGGTTCAACCCGACCGGTGGTGTGATCAATGCGCATTCGACCATGAGAACGAAAAAGATGCCAAACCAGATCGGGTCGATATTCAGCGCCATCACCGCTCCGGCCAGCACGGGCATCATGATAAGCATCATGGACAGCGCCTCCATGAACAATCCCATGACAAGAAGCGCAAGGCCGACTGCGATGATAAACAGGCCCATCGTGTCGATGTTGGACGTGATGAAGGCCGAAACATCCTGTGGGATACGCCAAAGCGCGATGGCTTTGCCGAAGACCTTTGCACACGCAACGATCAACAGGATTGAAGCTGACGCACGCAGCCCGTCCATCACAGCAACTTTCAACCCGGCCAGATCAAGACTCCGGAGCACCACGAATGTCAAAAACAAAGCTCCTATGAAACCGATCGCCGAGGCTTCGGTCGGTGTAAACCAACCAGCGTAGATGCCCGCGATAACAAGGGCAGCCAACGCGATCGTCGGCAGCGCCCGTAGACCTGTGCTGCGCCGTTCGGCCCAGCTGGCTTTCGGCGTGGCGGTATAGTGCGACGAAAAACGCGCGTAGAGCATCGAGTAGCCGATGAAGAGGCCCATCAGCAACAGACCCGGCCCGATCCCGGCCATGAACAGGTCAAGGATCGAGGACTCCGTGATGACGCCGTAAACAATCAGGATGATCGAAGGCGGGATCAGGATGCCAAGTGTGCCCCCGGCCGCGAGCAATCCGAACACGAAAGATCGGGGGTATCCGCGCTTTGTCATCTCGGGAATAGCAACTGAACCGATTGTACCGGCTGTCGCCACAGAAGAACCCGAGATCGCCGAAAACAAGCCGCAGGAGATCACTGTGGCCACCGCCAACCCACCCGGCCAATGGCCCACCCAGGCTTGCACCGCCGCGAACAAGTCGCGTCCGACACCACCGCGGAGGAGGATGTTCGACATCAACAGAAACAGCGGCACGGCTATCAGGATGAAGCTGTCCAATGAGGACAAAAGACCAGTAGCCGCGATGCGTGGCGCAAAATCCCCCAAGATAAGCAACGCAACGCCAAGCCCGCCCAAGGCAAAGGCAACGGGCACGCCGATCAACAGCAGCACGAAGAGTGCCAACAGAATGGATATAACAGTCACTTGAGATTATTCCGGTGCATGAGCGTCGGCGGGAAGCGGCGCGCCGAGCGCGCAGCGGATCAATTCTATCATAGCCTGAATGCCCAAAAGGCCGAAAGCCAATGGCACAGCGGATTGAGACCACCAAGCTGGGATGTCCAGCATGCTGCCTGAAGTGCGCCCGCGTTCAAAGGAATTGAGCGGTGCGTCTTTACCATACCAGACCAACATGCAGCAGAACGCGACGACAAACGCAAGCGCCACCAGTCGTGCTGCCCTTTGCGCACCCGGCCCCATCAATGCGGTCAACGCCGTGACGCGTATGTGCTGGTTGTGACGCAAAAGAGCCGGACCTGCGAGTAGGGTCGCAAAGATAAACATGAGCCGGGACAGTTCTTCGGCCCAGATCGTCGGCGCATTGAAGAAATAGCGCGCAACCACCTCGAACCCGAGCATCAGTCCGATGGTAAAATAGGCCCAGCCGCAAAGCTGGGCCAAACGATCAGCAAGCCGATCGAAAAAGGACGCGATTGACTGCATTGCGGTCAGAAGTTCTCTGCCGCGTCGAGCAATTGACGTCCAAGATCACCGGACTCAGCCAGCCATGCGTCGATTACCGGTGCGGAGGCTTCCTTCCAACGGGCAATTTCCTCGTCCGACGGATAGTAGACTGTCATGCCATTGGCTTCCGCCTGCTTGAACGCCTCAGCCTCGAACTCCGACATGTAATCGCGAACCGCGGTTTCGGCATTGCGGGCAGCGGTTGTCAGAACTGTGCGTTGCTCTTCGGTCAGACCTTCCCAGACATCTTCATTGATGACAACGAGGAATTCGATATCCGCGTTGTTTACTACTGTGATAGCGTCCATCACTTCCCAAAGCTTGCGCGAGACAACGCCTGACACACCGGTCATGCCGATATCAACGGTGCCTCGCTGATAGGCCAAGAACTGTTCAGAGCCTGAAATCAAGGTCGGCGCACCGCCCAGGACACTCACCCATTCTCCGAGCCACTTTCCGAACACGCGGGCTTTCTTGCCTTCCATGTCCTCCGGGCCCTTCAGCGGTTCGTCCTTGCTCAGCAGGACCGAGCCACCATAGGCCTGCCACCACAAAACATGTGATCCAGTTTCGCGGATCGCAGCATCAATCGGTTCCCGAACGGGCGAACCCGGCGCCACGGCAGCGCGGACCTTTTCCTCGGTATTCAAGACGAAGGGCATGTAGAAGATGTCCACAGCCGGAATTTCGCCAACATAGCGGGTTAGCGACGCCACACCCATCTCGATCTCGCCAGCGCCAACGGCCTCTGGCACTTCGTTGTCACGGTACAGCTGCGCGCTGTCGTAGATCTCCACGTTAATATCGGAATTGGCCTCAACCTCTTCCTTGAACATTAGCAAATTCTGGCCAAGGTGGCTCGCCAGCGGAAGCTGCAAGGTAATGCGCAAAGTCGTCTCAGCGAATGCGGGGCTGACGTACAGCATGGCCGCGGCGGCAAGACCGCCTAGCAGATGTTTCATGATTTCCTCCTCCCAAAGGTTTTTTCTTATTCCGATTGCGCCGCGCCTTCCCGTGCGGCGGGAATCCAAACAATGAATGGGTTCATCCTACTGTCAAGAGCCTCTGCTGAAACTTTCCTGCAGTTGAAGTTGGCCATTCCTGCGGCAGACATAACCTGACAAAGCCGTGGGACGATTGAGAGTGATGTGAGGTCGAAAAGGACAACGCCCAACCCGGCGAGAGTGATCGAAACGCCAAAAAGGGCCACGAGACCTAGAAGAACGGAAATCATTACCAGGCCGAAACCGATCAGGGAAATCGCGGCCGATGTCACGGCCAGCGCACGTAGCCTGCCTTGATCCACGACGATACCGAATGGATTGGAGCCGATCAGGTGTGCCGAAATCTGGCACGCGACGAGAAGACCGATGAGTTCCGGCGACGCTCCGAATGCCAATGCGGCAACAAGTGGCACCGCATCAAGAGCAGTCTGATCGGCGATGATTTTTGGCCCGTCTGGCTTCCTTGCGGGAGATCAAGGACTTGGCTGTGCCAGAAACCCCGTACAATACGCCGAAGGTTTTGGCAGGTTTTCGACCGTGCTGGATGCTGCGTCGAAGGACGCCGAGATCATGGAAGACGAACCGGTCATAGTCGGCTCCGGCCTTTCCCAAGAAATCGAAGTCGTCGACGAGGAAAATACCTCGCATGTCTGGGACGACACCTTCGCGTCGTATCTTGCGGCCTTGATCAA
>QCWH01000088.1:5355-14231 GCA_003149565.1 Marivita sp. XM-24bin2
AAAGGCCATTCGCGCAGTCGGCGCTGAAGCTTTCATGCACGACGCCCCCAACCCGACTCTGCACTGAGGTACGCTGTATCACTCGTAGCCCTACTTCGCCTTTTCCATTTGGATGGCAAAGCGCGCATTCTTGGCTTGGACCTCCTCGTCGAACCAATCAATGCGGATTTGACCGGGCTGACCCACCCTCCCCCACTCCCGGACAAGGGACCAGTCTCCGAACAGGCCGGGCATGAGCTCCATGCTGTAAAAGTGTTGGACAGCGCCTTCGGGCTCCGTTCGCGTGAGATCCATGGCTACCTCCACATCCTGGCCGCGATGTCCTGTTCCTCGCGACCGACCGCATCGGCGTAGATCGCCGTCGTCAACAATTGCGCATGACCAAGCCAGCGTTGCAACATGTGGAGTGGTACACCCTGAACTGTGGCATGGACTCCGAAACCATGCCGAAGGCCTTTCGGAGAGCGGTGCGGCGGGTCAGGAATGCCGGCTTCAATCATCACTCGTTTGACAATTTGCCAGACCCGTACACGGCTGAGTGGCCAGATCACCAATGCGGACTTTTTCTGAGACCGCTGCGCTTTCCGTATGCCGTGCGCCGTGTTGAGCGTGTCCAGGAATTCTCCGGGAACCGGCCGCTCCGAAAAACCACCTTCTGTTGACCAGAGGCGTCCCGGCGCTTCTTGAGGGATCGGATAGCAATGGTCCCACTTGAGAGGTCGATCCGCGCCGGCGTGATTTCCAGCAACTCAGATGGACGGCACCCCGTCCAGTGCAGGGTCTCACAGAGAGTCCGATCCCGGGCGGGCTGGTGCCGGGCAGCTGCGAGAAAGGTCGCCCGCTCTTCGGCGTTCAGATAAAGCCGGTTTCCAGCGGGGTCATGGAGGCGCATTTCAGACATGGTGAAAAGCTTACCCGAATACTGTTAAACAAGAAGCCCTTAACAGGCCCCCTGCCCCATCGATCGGACCGTCTGCGTGGCTGAAGGCTTAACACTATTGGTCATAGTGTTAAATCAAGGGTGGTATTTGACGTGACTGGACGTGTCTCTATATCTCAATTGCTTCGCGATCACGGCCCTGGCCTTGAAGACAGTCGGCCAAGTTGTTGTAGCCATCCCAGACGTTTGGATGCGTCTCACCAAGTGCCGCCTGCAAAATTGCCAGAGATGTCTGGTAGAACCGCTCCGCATCCAAAACATTCCCCTGTTCATGGAGACAACTGGCCAAGTTGTTGTAGCTTGCCCCGACATCTGGATGCGCCTCTCCAAGCAACGACTTTAACTGCGCCTGAAATTCTGAACGAACTGATGCTGGCGAAACCATCCCAGACACCTGAAGCTCCCAAGAATGCACGTGGCATCTATGGCCTTTTCGACCATCTCGGAGCGTTCCGATATCGTTTCGACGTCTTCGAGGAACCAAACGTTTTACGAACGGATCCATCACCGTCATCGTACGGGCTCAGAAACCCATAGCCACTACTTTGCAAGAATGTAAAAAACCGGCAGAATGTGGCGTCTACGAAATGACCCTGCAACAAAGGCAGATGGCGACGTCGCAAAGCGACTGAGGAACGCATTTATCGCGCACCATTGCCGCGCCGTCTGGGTGCCACTGCCGGATGACGCTCCCATCGCCGAACTCGAGGCCGAGGTCATCTCCATCGCACCTGCAGAGATGACTGCTTGGAACAAGCGCGGCATGGCGACTTACGATGAGCCAGAGGAATTGGTTGATGCGATGATCGTTCGTCTTGGCCTCAGCCCATACGAACGCGCGGCGCTTCATCGTCAACGGGATCGCTTTCTGGCCAGGTGTCTTTCTGATGCGGCATCTCCTTCTGCAAGGGCGCGTCCAGCGCGAGCTGCAATCCCTGCCCTACCCAAAGGTCCGTTCCGCTTCTTCGCGCTCGATGTTGAAACTGCGAACCATGATCGGAGTAGCATATGCCAGGTCGGGGTCGCATGCGCGCGTCATGCCGATTGCATCGAAACATGGGTTACTTTGGTTGAGCCGCAGACGCCGCATTGGGCCGTCAGCGATCTGCATGGCATCACAAATGATATGGTTCAGGGCGCACCCAAAATCGGAGCAGTGCTCGACACGCTCAACGGGATACTGAGTGACCACACTGTTTACCAGCATTAGGGTTCGATCGAAGCGCTGTGCGCGCAGCTTGTGAAAAGCTCGGTCGCTCGGAGCCTTCTTGGGGCTGGTGTGACAGTGTTGGTGTCGCGCGCCGGGCTTGGCCGGAATTGAAAGGCAACGGTGGGCACAGATTAGCTTCGCTCAAGGCGTATCTTGGGCTTCAATTCGAGCATCACGATGCTGAAGAAGATGCACGTGCCGCCGCAGAGGTCGTGCTTTTGGCGGAGCGTGGCCTTCGGGGAGTATCGAATGAATTCGATGTGGTCGACGATGACGATGCTGGACCAAGCTTCCTGCCCATGCCGACGCGCACAGTCGCGTGGCCTGCAGCAGTGCAGCCGAGTCCAGTAAATGCGCCGGCTATGCCGGACCCCGTCGCCCAGTCCACAGGAATGGAAGCGTTGTTCCTGGTCCCTGTTGCTGCTGATGGCAGTGCGCTTGGGCCTGAACTGGCGCGGAACGGACGATATACCGTTGGCGCCAAAGGGTCAGAATTGAAATTTGATGACTTCGAAGACGCTTTGAAGGCGCTTCACAAGATGGACACTCCTCGCTGGCGCCGTCCAAATGTTGCGGGCAATTGGGGGATTGCCCCCGGTCTCGGATGGAAGGCTTTGGAGAAGATATGAGTGCATGCAGGCCATTGCAAAACTCACGAATTATGAACGCACGGGCCGCCTCTTTCATTTCAAGCAGTTACTGCGTGCATAAGTTGCGCGCAAAATTAGCACCGCGATGACGCGTGAAAAACCAATGGGGATCGAGCTTAACAGACGCCGTCCTACAGCGGCCGTTCGCGTCCTGCGCAGCGAATTGGGGTAACGAACCCAACCTGTGAATTCGTTTTTCTTGCTGCGAGCGCACGCAGGGCGAATATTGCTGCAGGTGCGCGGTTGCAATCGCTGTTTAGCGGGGAGAAAACCGGCCGTTCGCGCGCAACGGGGAGCGGCTGGGCAACTATCAAGTTGCAGACACTGTTGCGGTCGAGATCGCTGAATTGAAAGTCTATTCTAAGCGCCTCAGAACGCCGTGGACAGCGGCTCGCCACCATCGCTCGTGCTTTGGTCAATTCCGGGCGTTCGTGCCGAACGGCAGCCGTCAAGTATTGTGGACGCGCAAGGCAACTCTCTTGAGCGCAAATGGATATCACGAGTTAACCCTCATCGCGCTGATACTAACCAAAAAGAGCCTTTCCCAAGTAATGTTCGGCTGCTTGGAGGATTTTGAATGCCTCGAAGCGCGCTTGGTGGAGACCTGATGGCGGTGCACCGGCAGGTGAAAAACGCTCTGCAATCGAGGACATTTCCTCCATCGCGTCTTTCAGCGTTGCGAAATGACGGGCACCGACCGCACCGAGCATGGCAGCGCCAAGCAGGACCGGCTCTGGGGTGGTCGTGGACAGGACGGGCAGACCGCTTGCATCGGCAAGCAACTGTTTGACCGTGGCGGTTCGTCCGGCGCCGCCGCTGATGGCGATCGCTTTTGGGCAAATGCCTTGCTCTGCCTGAGCTTCCAATATCTGGCGCAAGCCATACCCGATGCCGGTAATAGCGGCGACGTAGGTGGCGATCAGATCGTCGACATCCGATCGCAATGTCAGGCCGGCGATTACGGCGGTTGCTTCAGGATTGGCAAAGGGCGCGCGGTTTCCCAGAAAATCCGGAACGATCAGTCGGCGGCCCGCCAGATGGACGGCATCGCTGATGTCTGGCGCGCGACGGGCGACTTCACGGGAGAGATAGTCCTGCAATGACAGGCCAGCCTCGGAGGCCAGCGCCTCTGCTGTCTCTCTGGCAGGGTGCGTCCGGATCAGATGCGCGATCGCCTCGCCCGCTGCGGATTGTCCGCCTTCCGAGAGCCACAGCCCTGGCACCATGGCCGAATAATAGGGCCCCCAGACGCCCGGCACCTTATGCGGCTTGGTAGAACTGGCCATCGTACAAGCGGAGGTGCCGAAGACATAGGCCATGGTTTGCTCGGGGCCCGCGTCAGGATCGGCGCCGACCGTGCCGATGCCACCTGCATGCGCGTCAATCAAAGCTGCTCCAACAGGCGTTCCCGGGCGCAAGCCCATTTCCGCGGCCGCAGCCTCAGTCAACCCTTTGCCAATTGCCTCACCGGGGGGGACAATGTGCTGGCCGATGCGGGCAAACGCCTCGGCCGCGATGTCACCCAGACCGATCTGATTGAAGTAGCTCGCATCCCACCGATTTTCATGTGCGAGATAGGTCCATTTGCAGGTCACCGTGCAGGCCGAACGGGTCAGCGAAGCTGTGGCGGCCCATGTCAGGTAGTCGGGCAGGTCAAAAAAATGCCCTGCTGCGTGGAATGCGTCCGGCATGTTCTCCTTGAGCCAGAGCAGCTTGGGGGTCTGCATTTCTGGCGAGATACGCCCGCCGACATAGTCCAGCACCGCGTGGCCCTGTGCGTTGATCCGGGCGGCTTGACCTTTGGCGCGGTGATCCATCCAAACGATGACGTTGCGTTCGCGCGCGCGGGTCTCACTGATGCTGAGCGGGCGCATGTCGCGGTCGAGGACGACCATCGAGCAGGCGGCATCGAACCCAACGCCCGCCACCTGGTCGGGCGCAATTCCTGACACCGAAACGGCCGTCTTCACGCAAGCGCAGACGGCAGACCAGATATCATCCGAAGATTGCTCGGCGACATCACCCTCGCGCCACATATTTATGTCCTGGGCGTGGCTGGCCAGCAGCGTCCCGCTTGCGTCGAAAACACCGGCGCGCGCGCTTCCGGTGCCGACATCGACCCCTACGAACGCTGTCACAAGTCCACCGCGTTTGGCAGTAGAACAAGGTCGCGGATGGTGACGTTGGGCGGACGCGTGAGCATGAAGACGACGCAATCGGCGACTTCTTCGGGTTGCATCAGGCTGCCTTCGGCAAGGGCCTGCTCCATCTTGGCCTTGGGCCAGTCGTCGAGAAGCGCCGTGACCACGGGGCCGGGCAGGATCGACCCCACGCGCACCCCATGTTTCGACATTTGCCTTCTCACCGTGTGGGTGAATGCCTGCACGGCATGTTTGGAGGCCGTGTAAATTGGCTCCCATACCACGGGTATCACACCTGCAATTGAACTGGTGAGTATCACGTCGCCCGACCCTTGCCGCGCCAGATGGGGCAGCACCGCTTGGACCGACCGAAACGCCGCGTTGATGTTGAGGTTCAGCATCCGGTCCCAGGCATCCGGATCAGCCTCCAGCACATCGCCGCCGACATAGGCGCCGGCATTGGCGTGGAATACGTCAAGCCGTCCGGCCGCGTCAAGAATGGCTGGCAACATGCTTGCTACGCTGTCCTTGTCCGTCAGGTCCGTCACAATGGGCATGGCTGAGGGGCCAAGATCCGCACAGACACGGTCGAGCGCCGCCCTGTCCCGATCCACCAGCGCAACGCGTGCGCCGGCGTCAACGCAGGCCTTCGCGCAGGCCAGACCGATGCCCGATGCCGCCCCCGTTATCGCAACAACTTTCCCCGCCAGATCGGCCATGTGCCAGCTCCCTTCAAATTAAACCGTACTGCCGCGCTTTACCGCGCAAAAACGGCAGGCCGTCGCCGACAACCTGCTCTGCGCTTTCTGCGACAGGCCGCCAGACGGAAAGGCCATAGGCAATATCAGGCGGCATGTTGATAAAGCTTTCCATCGCGAGGCCCCCGTCGAAGCCAATCGCGACAAGGGTCACGAAGATCTCGTCCCAATCGCAGGTTCCCGCACCGGGCGTTCCGCGATCGGACTCGGATAGGTGAATGTAGCGCAGATGATCCCGGCCCTGCAGGATATCGTTGCCTGCGCCTTCTTCCTCGATGTTCATGTGGTAGGTATCGAGGTGGATAAACATGTTTTCCGCCCCGATCCGCTCGATCATTGCGACCCCTTGCGCGGCGGTATTGATCAGGTGGGTTTCGTAGCGGTTCACGGGATCGATCCCAAAGGCGAGTCCCGTGTCAGCCGCCAGTCTTGGCGCCTGTTCCAGAACGCGGGCAACATTGTCGAGCTTGGAATCCGTCGGCGGCAGGCCCGACCGTTCGCCGATACCGCCATAGGTCACACCAGTCAGTGCGGTTGCCCCGAGACCTGCGGTCTTTTCGATCGCCAGCCGCAGGAAATCCTTCGCACCTTCCGGATTGCGGGACGTGCAGACTGCCTCTGGCAGTCCGAGAGAGCAGGCGGCAGGCAGTTCGGCTTCTTCCAGCAGGCGACGTCCAAGCGCAGCATCCATTGCAGCCGGATCAAGGAGCGCGATCTCGAGGAAATCAATCCCCGACGCCTTCGCCGCCGCAATGGCGCGTGCAGCGCCCTCGGCGTCCCAGGACATGGTCCACATGCTGGTATGAACCCCGAACCCCTTCATATGCTGGAATATCCGCCTTCGATCATCATGATAGCGCCGTTCACGAGGTCCGAAGCCGGCGAAGCGAGATATAGCGCCATATCCGCGATCTCGACAGGCTCACCAAAGCGGCCAAGCGGGGTTTTTGCGATCATCGGGTCCCGTCTTTCCGGTGCGGCCCATTGTTCCTTGCCCATTTTGGTCAGAACCACCGTCGGACATATGGCGTTGACCTGCACGTTGCACGGAGCGGCCTCGACCATCAGGGATTTCGTCAACGCATTAAGGCCGCCCTTCGATGAGGCGTAAGCCGCATGGTCTTGCAGTGCGATCACCCCGGTCTGCGACGAGAGGTTGATGATCTTCCCGGACCGGCGCGCCATCATTCCGGGCAGGAGCGCCTTGGACAGGATGAACGGTGCCGTCAGGTTGACGGCCAGGGTGCGGTGCCAGTCGTCCAGATCATAGCCGACCACCGGCGCATTGAGGGCGATCCCGGCGGAATTCACCAATATGTCGATCTGCCCGAATTCGGAAAGCGCCTGATCGGCCACCGCCTGTGCCTGCTCCGGGTCCGCCAGATCGCCCGTGATAACGGCAAACCGGTTCCCGTGTTCAGCAACCCTCTCGCCAAGTTCAGCCAGGCGCTCCTTGTCACGCCCATGCGCCGCAACATCGGCGCCCGCATCTGCAAAGACTTCTGCAATAGCAGTCCCGATGCCCGATGAAGCCCCTGTGACAAGCGCTTTCTTGCCTGCAAGACTGAAACGCTCTTTCCAAGTCATGGCTCACTCCAGGTTAGTGTGGTTGGCGCGCATCTCACTGGGTGCAACGCCAAGGTGGTCGCGAAGATCCAGCACCAGCACTTCGAAGAACAGAAACATCAAAGCTTCATACAGCGATCCCATCGGCAGGATCGACGTCGCCTGCGCGTCCGATGCCATCGTCTGGGCTGGCAGGTGAATGCTGAGATCCGCTTTGCTAGGGACGGCACCATCTGGCTCCGCCGTGAAGCAGATCACCCGGGCGCCCGCCGAGCGGGCAACCCCCGCAAGCGCGGCAACTGTCGAAAAAGTTCCGGGTCCGGCGCTCAGGAGGAGAACGTCGCCGGACCCTACGGGCGGTGTGGTCATGTCGCCGACCACATGCACGTCGCATCCAAGGTGAAAGAGCCGCATCGCCAGCGCCTTCATCATTAATCCTTCGCGCCCCACGCCGTGGCAAACGATCCGGCGGGACTGCGCCAGCGCTTCGACCAATGCAGGGATTTGGCCCAGCACCGCCTCCGATAGGCCAGGTCGCAATTCCGAGAGAATTTGCTGGGCGCGGCTCATCTCAGTTTTATCTGAATTTTCACGTCTGTCGGGCGCGCCTCGACCGCGCGATCAAACGCCGCGATGGTGTCCTCGAAGGCAAAGGTTTCCGAGATCAGCGGTTTCAGGTCGACCTTGCCGGAGCCAATCAGCGCAATGGCCCGATCATACATGTTGGCGTAACGGAACACGGTTTCCATGCGGATCTCCTTGGACTGCGCCAGAACGAGGTCCACCGGAACAGGGTCCACGGGCATGCCGACCCAGACAACGCATCCCGCGGGGGCTACCACATCCAGAGCGGTCTGGATCGAGGCCGCGGCACCTGCACATTCAAAGACCACATCGGCGCCCCAGCCTTCGGTTGCATCGCGGAGGACGCGTGCGGGGTCGTCCCGCGGGATCAGAACCGGTTCGATATTGTCATAGCTTGCAGCAACGGCAAGCTTGTCTTCCACCAGATCGGCGATGAACACCTTGGCGCAGCCCCCGGCCAGTGCGGCAAGCGCGGTCAAGATCCCGATCGGCCCCGCCCCTGTCACAAAGGCCACGTCCCCGGGTTTGATCCGCGCACGCGCGGCCGCCTGCATTCCGATTGCGAACGGTTCGACCATCGCGCCTTCGGCAAAGCTGACGTGACCCGGAAGCGGATATGTGAATGCCGCAGGATGCACGACAGAAGGTGTCAGACAGCCATGCACCGGCGGCGTCGCCCAGAAGCGCACGTCCGGGTCGACATTATAGACCCCCAGCTTCGCGGCTTTTGATGCAGGATTGGGAATGCCCGGCTCCATGCAGACGCGGTCCCCGACCTTCAGGTGGCGCACATCTGCGCCAACCTCGGACACGACACCTGCGGCCTCGTGGCCCAGCACCAGAGGCTCTCTGACGACGAAGGGACCGATCTTGCCATGGGTGTAATAATGCACGTCGCTGCCGCAGACGCCGACCGTATCGACTTCAATCCGCACATCGCCCGGACCAAGCCTGTCCGGCAAATCTATGTCACGCATCGCAAGGCGACGCTTCTCTTCAAGCACCAGAGCTATTGCCATCCTTCAC
>QCWH01000062.1 GCA_003149565.1 Marivita sp. XM-24bin2
TTATATGCCGCGAATTCCGTTAAAAGATTTGATATCAGATGACTACGCCCCTTACTTAAAGCAAAATCTCCCATTGGCATTGGCATTTGCGTTGTGGAGTGCCCCTGACGCAATTCGTTCCGATCGCTTGCTGACTGGATCACCTTTCCGGGAATCGCATCACCGCCAGTCGGAAATCGAAATGTCACAATCCCCCACATTTTCAGTCCCGACAGCTCAATGCTTGGATTTCCAAGACGACTGACCTGACGTCAGTTACAGATTTTAAACTGTTTAATTTCAATGTATTGATCGAGTTTTCGCAGAATTTCGGTTACTCCTCTTCTGCTGTCATAAAACCGTTACGCAACTGTCACAAAAGCATGGCGAAACGCGACTAGACCACCCGGCAACGGTCATCAGCACGGTGGCCGAATGACATCCAATCAAGGAGTTGACGTCATGTCTGTCAAAATCACTGTATCGGCTCTGACCATCGCAGCCGTATCCGCAACTGCAGCCGCGGCGCGCGACAATGTTCAGGTCGCCGGGTCATCGACCGTCCTGCCCTACGCCTCGATCGTGGCGGAAGCCTTTGGAGACAATACAGATTTCCCAACACCGGTTGTTGAATCTGGCGGATCGTCCTCGGGCCTCAAGCGCTTCTGCGAAGGCGTTGGCGAAAATACCATCGATATCGCAAACGCATCGCGCGCCATTCGCGAGAAAGAAATCGCGGCTTGCGCCGAAAACGGCGTGACTGACATCATCGAGGTTCGCATCGGTTATGACGGCATCGTGTTCGCCTCGCAGCAGTCCGGCCCGGATTTCACAGCGTTTGAACCTTCGGACATCTTCAACGCGATTGGTGCAAAAGTTTTGAAAGACGGTGAGATCGTCGACAACCCGCACAACAACTGGTCCGAGTTCAATGCGGACCTGCCGGATGCCGAAATCGCGATGTTCATTCCGGGGACCAAGCACGGCACACGCGAAGTGTTCGAAGAGAAAGTGCTGCTGGTGGGCTGCGAAGCAACCGGCGCCATGGAAGCCATGATCGCTGGTGGCATGTCCGAGGACGACGCCGAAGACGCCTGCCTCGATGTGCGTCAGGATGGCAAGTCTGTCGACATCGACGGCGACTACACGGAAACCCTCGCCCGTATCGACGCCAACACCAACGGCATTGGTGTGTTTGGCCTCGCCTTTTACGAAAACAACACAGACAAGTTGAAAGTGGCCACGATGTCCGGTGTCGAGCCGACAACCGCCACCATCGCATCGGGTGAATACCCGGTGTCCCGCCCGCTTTTCTTCTACATCAAGAAGGCCCATATCGGTGTGATCCCGGGCCTCAAGGAATACGCACAGTTCTTTGTGGCTGATGAATTGGCAGGCCCGGAAGGCCCGCTCGCACAATATGGCCTCGTGTCTGACCCTGAGCTGTCCAAGACCCAGCAGATGGTTGCTGACGAAAAGGTCATGGGCGCGGACATGTAATCCTTGCGCTTTCCGAAATCCGGGGAGGCGGCAGCATAGGCCGCCTCCCTTTTCTTGTGATGACCGACTGACAACCACGGGGGCACCATGCCATTACTCTGGCTTTTCCTTCTCGTTCTCGCGATAGCGCTTGCGGCTTTTGTGCTTGCTCGTTCGCGCGTACTTGCAATGTCGGGTCAGGACCGTCGTACCCTGCATTCGCTTCCGAATTACTACGGCAGCAATGCTGCGATGAAATCCGCGATCCCAGCCCTGTTGGTTCTGGTGGTCTGGCTCATTGCTCAGCCCTTCTACGTCAACAGCGTTGTTTCGGATGCGATACCCGACAGCGCGATTGCCGACACCTCGTCTCGCAGTCTCTTGCTGGCCGAGGTACGACGCGCCGCGGACGGCATCGATCTGGCGGTCTCAGCCGGAGCAATGACCGAAGCCGAAGCCCGCGATCCCGATGCCGATGTTGAGACCATGACCGCAACGCTTACCGAGGCTGGCGCGATTGTCACGTCTCAGATCACACAGTCAGTACTGAGCGCCGCCCAGCAGTTCCGGGTGCTCAACGACACCGGCTATCGGATCATGACCATCGCGGTGCTGCTGATTGCTGCTGCCGGAGCGTTTTGGGGGATAAAGGAAACCCGCCCCGATTTTCGCGCCCGTAACGTGGTCGAACAGGGTATCCGCGTTTTGCTGATCGCAGCCGCCTCCATCGCGATCCTGACAACGCTGGGCATCGTGCTGTCGCTGGTGTTCAATACGGTGGAGTTCTTCCGACTCTATCCCGCCTCCGACTTCTTCTTCGGCACCAATTGGGCACCCAGCTTTTCCGGCCGTGGTGGTGCATCCGATCTGGGCATTCTGCCGCTGCTTTGGGGCACGTTCTACATCTCCATCGTGGCGCTCGTTGTGGCGGTGCCGGTTGGCCTCTTCTCGGCCATCTACCTGTCTGAATACGCCAGTCCCAAGGTCCGCGCCTTTGCCAAGCCGATGCTCGAAGTGCTGGCAGGGATCCCAACCATCGTCTACGGCCTTTTTGCCCTGCTGACTGTTGGTCCGCTGCTGGTCAGCGTGTTCGGCGACGAGGGTCTTGGCTGGATGCAGGCTGGCACGGCGGTGATGACCGCTGGACTGGTGATGGGTATCATGCTCATTCCCTTCGTGTCTTCCTTGTCAGATGACATCATCAACGCGGTGCCGCAGGCGATGCGCGATGGGTCCTACGGTCTGGGTGCGACACAATCCGAAACCATCCGCCAGGTGGTCTTGCCGGCCGCCCTGCCCGGCATTGTTGGCGCCATCCTTTTGGCGGCCAGCCGGGCCATCGGCGAAACCATGATCGTGGTTCTGGGGGCTGGCGCCGCCGCACGCCTGTCGCTTAACCCGTTCGACGCGATGACCACCGTGACCGCCAAGATCGTGTCACAGCTGACCGGAGACTCGGATTTCGCTTCACCCGAAGCTCTCGTCGCCTTTGCCCTCGGAATGACGCTCTTTGTCATCACCCTCGGGCTCAACGTCTTCGCCCTCTACATTGTGCGCAAATACCGGGAGCAGTACGAATGACCAACGCAAGCATGGACAGCGCCCCGATGAAGGGCAGCCTCACAACCGTCGACGCCCGCACGAAAAAGCGCAACGCCGCCGAAAAACGGTTCCGGCTCTACGGCATCGTCGCCATCCTGATCGGCCTTTTCTTCCTCGTGGTTCTTGCTGTCTCGATCCTGAGATCGGGTATTCCTGCATTCACCCAGGCAGAGGTGCGTCTGGAATTCACGATGACGCAAGAACAATTCGACGATGCCGAGAGCCAATTGCTGAAAACCAAGGCATATCAGGACCTTTTCATCGCAGCCTTGCAAAGCGAGCTGGAAGCGAAAGGTCTGGATGTCGAGTTTGACGGCGAGGCTATCGAACGCCTGCTTGGCAAGACCGGCAGCACCATTCGCGAGTATTTCAAAGAGAACCCAGATCAGATCGGCACGCCAGTGACGTTCAATCTTGCTGCGTCCTCTCGCGTGGATGGTTACTTCAAAGGCCGCGTGTCCCGAGACACCCTGGTCGACAGCCGCTTTCTTGAAGTGAGCGACCTTGATCTGGTGGACGCTCTCGCAGATGCCGGGATCATCGTGCAGGCGTTCAACTGGAACTTCATCACCGGCTCCGACTCCGGAGTGGACAACCCCGGCGGTGCAGGCATCGGTGTGTCCGTGATCGGGTCGTTCTTCATGATGCTGGTGGTGCTCGCACTATCCCTGCCTATCGGCGTCGCAGCCTCGATCTATCTTGAGGAATTCGCCCCGCAAAACTGGTTTACCGATCTGATCGAAGTGAACATCTCCAACCTTGCTGCGGTGCCCTCGATCGTGTTCGGCATCCTTGGCCTTGCGGTGTTCATCCAGTTCATGCACCTGCCCCAGTCTGCGCCGCTGGTGGGTGGTCTGGTCCTGACACTCATGACCCTGCCCACGATCATCATCTCGACTCGAGCGTCGCTCAAGGCGGTGCCGCCGTCGATCCGCGAAGCGGCTCTGGGTGTGGGCGCGTCCAAGATGCAGACCGTGTTCCACCATGTGCTCCCGCTGGCAGCGCCCGGCATCCTGACCGGCACGATCATCGGTCTGGCCCAGGCGCTTGGCGAAACTGCGCCGCTGTTGCTCATCGGCATGGTGGGCTTCATCGCCCGCGCATACCCGGAAGGCGTTGTCTCCGGCTTCATCGACCCCAACTCGGCCATGCCCGCGCAGATCTACACGTGGGCCGCCCGCGCCGATGCGGGCTTTTACGAAAAAGCCTGGGGCGGGATCATCATTCTGCTGATCTTTCTCCTGACGATGAACCTCATCGCCATCATTCTGCGCCGTCGCTTCGAGCGCCGCTGGTAAACAGGACCCTGCCCCATGTACGATACTTCACACCACAGACAGGAGACCGCCGTGACGGACGTCAAAATCAAAGCCAAGGACGTGCAGGTCTATTACGGTGACAACCACGCGATCAAGGACGTGTCGGTCGAGATCGAGAACAACACCGTCACAGCCTTTATCGGCCCATCGGGCTGTGGCAAGTCCACCTTCCTGCGCTGCCTGAACCGGATGAACGACACGATCGACATCTGCCGCGTCGAAGGCGATATTTTGATCGACGGCAATGACATTTATGACAAGCGCGTCGATCCGGTGCAGCTGCGCGCCAAGGTCGGAATGGTGTTCCAGAAACCCAACCCCTTCCCCAAGTCGATCTATGACAACATCGCCTATGGCCCGCGCATCCACGGCATGGCCAGGAACAAGGCCGAGCTGGACGAGATCGTGGAACGCGCCCTGCGGCGTGGTGCAATCTGGGACGAGGTGAAGGATCGTCTGAACGCCCCAGGCACCGGCCTGTCAGGTGGTCAGCAACAGCGCCTTTGCATCGCCCGCGCCGTGGCAACAGAGCCCGAAGTGCTGCTGATGGACGAACCGTGCTCAGCACTCGACCCGATTGCAACCGCTCAGGTTGAAGAACTGATCGACGAACTGCGCCAGAACTACGCAGTTGTGATCGTGACCCACTCGATGCAGCAGGCTGCGCGGGTCAGCCAGAAGACCGCGTTCTTCCACCTCGGCAATCTCGTGGAATACGACGATACTTCAAAGATTTTCACGAACCCCGAAGACAGCCGCACCGAAAGCTACATCACCGGACGGATTGGATAAGATCGTGACTCAGCAACATATCTCAAGCGCTTTCGACCGTGATCTGGAAGGCATTCAAGCTCGGATCATGAAAATGGGTGGATTGGTGGAGCAGGCCATTCTTGACTCCGCGCAAGCACTGGAAACCCGCGATCAGGAACTTGCCGACAAGGTGCGTGCCGGCGACAAGGTCATCGACGAGCTGGAAGAGCTCCTGAACGAAGAAGCCGCCCGTGTCATCGCCTTGCGCGCTCCAACCGCCATCGACCTGCGGGTGATCCTGTCGGTGATGCGCATGAGCTCGAACCTTGAGCGGATCGGCGATCTGGCCAAAAATCTTGCCAAGCGAAATGCCGTTCTCATGAGCATGCCCACGATCAACGGCTCCGCGGCCCAACTGCGCCGCATGTCGCGGGATGTTCAGCTTATGCTGAAGGATGCGCTGGACGCATATATTCAGCGCGATGAGAAACTCGCGATGAGCGTGATCGAGCGCGATGTGGACATCGACCAGATGTATAACACTCTGTTCCGCGAATTCCTGACCTTCATGCTGGAAGATCCACGCAACATCACGCCGTGCATGCACCTGCATTTCATTGCCAAGAATGTTGAACGCATGGGCGACCACGTCACGTCGATCGCCGAACAGGTGGTTTTCCTTGTCACCGGTGAAAAGCCGGAAGAGCCGCGCCAGAAAGAGGATGTGACTTCCACAGATGTGGACTTGTCGCAGGCGGCGGAGCATGGAGCGTAAGCCATGAACAGCGTTCAGCCAACTGTTCTCGTGGTCGAGGACGAACCTGCGCAACGCGAAGTTCTTGGTTACAACCTAGAGGCCGAGGGCTTTCGTGTCGCCAAAGCGGAAAACGGCGAAGAAGCACTGCTGCTTGTCGCAGAGGAACAACCCGACATCATCGTTCTGGACTGGATGCTCCCGAATGTGTCAGGCATCGAGGTTTGCCGCCAGCTCAAGACCCGCCCCGAGACTCGCAGCGTGCCGATAATCATGCTTTCGGCGCGTTCGGAAGAAGTGGACAAGGTGCGCGGTCTGGAGACCGGTGCAGACGACTATGTCATCAAGCCTTACTCTGTTCTTGAGCTGATGGCGCGCGTGCGGGCGCAACTCCGGCGCACCCGACCCGCAGCAGCCGGACAGCGTCTTGAATATGATGACATCGTGCTGGATGCGGAAACCCATCGCGTGACCCGAGGCGGGACCGAGATCAAACTGGGCCCAACCGAATTCCGGCTGCTCTCCACTCTGATGGAAAAGCCCGGCCGCGTCTGGTCGCGGGAACAATTGCTGGATCGGGTTTGGGGCCGGGATATCTATGTCGACACGAGGACTGTAGATGTTCATGTCGGGCGCTTGCGCAAATCTCTGACGGGCACCGGCGGTGCAGATCCACTGCGGACAGTGCGCGGTGCTGGCTATTCTCTGGGATAAATCCAGCAGGGAACCTGACGTTCTCAATCAGACCGGCTCTCCAGAGGCAGGATCACGGTGAACGTTGTCCCCTGCCCCAGCTGGCTGGCCACCTGCAATCGTCCACGATGCCGATTGAGAATATGTTTGACGATGGCGAGTCCCAGCCCGGTGCCGCCCAGCTCGCGCGAGCGGTGACTGTCCACGCGGTAGAAGCGTTCGGTCAGCCGTGGCAAATGGACAGGATCAATCCCCGGCCCTGTGTCGCTCACCTCGATCCGAACACCGGTGCCGCGGAGCCGCGTTTCATATCCCGGTTCAGCAAGCCGCACGCGCACAGAGCGTCCACGACCGGAATATTTGATCGCGTTCTCAACCAGATTGGTCAGCACCTGACGCAACTGATCGGCATCACCGGGCACCACCACCTTCTGCTCTGGCACCTCGACCGTCAGAGATAGTCCTGCATCATCTGCCAGAGGAGCAAGGCCGTGGCGTGTCTGCTCCACCAACGCCCGCAAGTCCACGGGATCAATCGGGCGTACCCGTTCATCCGCTTCAACGCGGCTGAGTGACAGCAGATCCGCGACCAGACGATTCATCCGCTCCGCTTCAGCTGCCATGATGCCCAAGAACCGAGCCTGCGCCGCCTGATCATTGCGCGCTGGCCCCTGCAGCGTTTCTATAAACCCCAGCAGGGCTGTCAGCGGCGTGCGCAACTCATGGCTCACATTTGCCACGAAATCCCGCCGCATCTGTCCAGCCTGTTCAACCGGGGTAATATCTTCGAACGACACGAGAATTCCCGAACGGCCTTGCATTGGAACTGCGCCGCAGGTGACCCGGTAAGTGGTGTCGTGCTGATCCTCGGTGGTCAGGAAGCGCGTCTCGCGGGTCTTTCCATCGCGCTGTACCTGCTCAATCGTCTCAAGAAGGCTGGGTTGGCGCAAAGCGGTGATGAAATGGCGCCCGGCAATATTTCGCCCCAGCAGGTTCTCTGCCGCCGCATTGACGGCAAAGATCCGTTCATCCGGCGCGATCAACACTGCCGGAATTCCCAGAACCGTCAGGATATCACCGGGCGTCGCCGTCATTTAAGGGCCGCCACCGCCTCAAGGCCCGCATCGAATGCAGCGATCAAGGCATCCGGATCCTCCAAACCGACCGACACTCGGAAAAAGCCTTCGGTCATCCCCAGAGACTCCCGCGCTTCTGCGGTCAATCCCCGGTGCGAGGACGAGGCCGGATGTGACAGTGTCGTGCCGACATCGCCAAGCGTCGGCGCAAAGGCAATCTGATCGGCGCCTTTGGTAAAGGCATTCGCCTCGGCGCGTCCGCCTTTCAGCTCAAAACTCACCATATTGCACCCACGCCCCTGAAGCAGCCCCTGCGCCCGAGCGCGGTCGGGATGATCAGCCCGCGTCGGATAAAGGACACGCCTGACCAGCGGTTGTGCCGCCAGATGATCAGCAAGGCGCTGCGCCGTTGCTTCGGCACGATCAAATCGCAGGTCGAAAGACATCAAGCCCCGCTCGGCCAACCAGCAGTCGAACGGGCTGGGTGTCATGCCAGTTGTGACGGCGAAATCATATATCGCCTTGGCATTCTCGGCTTCACGCGCCGCCACCCAACCCAAGGTCACATCGGAATGTCCGGCCAACAGTTTGGTGACCGAATGCAGAACCACGTCAGCACCCAACTCGAAGGGTGTCACCGCACGCGGCGTGGTGAAGGTATTGTCGATAACCAACAGAACACCCTTTTCGCGGCACAGATCCGCGATGCCCTGAACGTCAGCAACCCGCAATGTCGGGTTCGACACCACTTCGATCAACACCAGACGCGTGTTTGGTCGGAGCGCCGCCGCCACGGACGCAACGTCCGTCGGATCGGCAAGGGTGGTCTCGATCCCCAAACGAGGCAGGTCATCCCGCATCATCCGGAGCGACCGACCATAAAGCTGGTCACCCCCAACGACGTGATCCCCGGCCTTGCACAGCCCCAGCAGAACCGCCGTTACAGCGGCCATGCCCGATCCCAAGACCAGCCCCGGTTGCGGCGCCTGTTCCATCGCGTCGATGCGACGGGCGAGTACGTCGGCATTGGGATGGCCCTCCCGAGCGTATGTGTAGCCGTCAACCCGTCCTTCATACTGATCGTCGAGACGATCCGGCGTCTCGCTCGCATAGACGACCGAAGGCATCAGCGGCGTCACCACAGGTGTTGACGCACTTTCAGGGAGACCTCCGGGGCGCATGAGGGTCCGTTTCATCATTGTCGCAAAACTCCGTTCAATACTTGACCGCAGGCCTGCCACAAACCGCAGGCGGCAACAATGGGCGGCGCGACGGCACGTTCTGCAATCGCACCCTTGCGCAAAACGAACGCTCAGGCCAAGAGACAGACATGACGCACCGCCCTGATATCCTCTGCATCGGTTCCGTCCTGTGGGACGTCATTGGCCGATCCGACCGCCACATGAAACAGGGCGCAGATGTGCCCGGCCACATCACCCGCCTGCCCGGCGGGGTGGCGCTCAATATCGCAATGACACTCGCGCGGTTCGATCTCCATCCCGCACTCCTGAGTGTGGTCGGGCGCGACTCTGAGGGAAATGAACTTTTGGCTGCATGTGAACGGCTGGGCCTGATCACCGATCATCTGTACCGCTCCGACGATCTGCCCACCGATCAATACATGGCTGTCGAAGGTGCCAACGGCCTGATCGCCGCCATCGCCGACGCACACTCACTTGAACAGGCCGGAGACAAAATCCTGCGTCCGCTGGTTACCGGGCCTCTGGGCTTTGTCGAGGCCCCCTTCCCCGGCCCCATTGCGCTCGATGGCAACCTGACCGAATCCCTGCTTGACCAGATCGTGCATCACCCGGCCTTTAACAAAGCCGATCTGCGGATCGCTCCGGCATCGCCCGGAAAGGCAGAACGCCTTTTGCCGTTCATTCGTGCCGGCAAAGGTGTTCTCTATGTGAACCTCGAAGAGGCAGGCCTTCTTTGTCAGACAGAATTCACCAACGCGCCCCAAGCAGGTGCCGCTCTTGTCGAACGCGGAGCAGCGCGGGCCCTGGTCACGGATGGCGGGAATGTCACCTGCGACGCCACCCCCGACGGCATTCTTGCTGAACGTCCGCCCGAGGTGATGGTCACCCGCGTCACCGGCGCAGGCGACACGTTCATGGCCGCCCATATCGCATCCGAACTGCGTGGCGCCGACCGACCCACCGCTTTGCACCGCGCCCTTGCCACAGCCGCGGCCTATGTCGCTGGAGGAACCTGACATGACCACCCTGCCCCTCGACATCTCTCCTGCCGTTCAAGCTGCGCTGGACGCTGGCAAACCCGTTGTCGCGCTTGAGTCGACGATCATCACCCACGGCATGCCCTGGCCACAGAATCTCGAAACCGCCCGTGCCATCGAAACCACCGTGCGCGAGGCCGGGGCCGAACCCGCCACCATTGCCGTGATCGAAGGCCGTCTTTGCATTGGCCTTGGCGCCGAACAATTGGAGGCTCTGGCGCAGGCCAAACAGGTGGCCAAGCTCAGCCGTGCTGACATGGCTGTCTGCCTTGCCAAAGGCGGAACTGGCGCCACGACTGTCGCCGCGACCATGATCGCCGCGCAACTTGCCGGGATCGAGGTCTTCGCAACAGGAGGCATCGGCGGCGTGCACCGCGGTGCCGATCAAAGCTTCGACATCTCGGCGGATCTTCAGGAACTGTCGCAAACATGCGTGACGGTTGTCGCAGCTGGCGCGAAAGCGATCCTTGATCTGCCGAAAACGCTCGAAGTGCTGGAAACGCTGGGTGTACCGGTCATGGCCTATGGTCAGGACGTCCTCCCGGCCTTCTGGTCGCGGGGGTCAAATCTGAAGGCGCCTCTGCGCGCCGATACACCGGCCGAGATTGCGCGTGCCCATCACATGCGCAGTGCTCTGGGCTTGCCTGGCGGGCAGCTTGTCGCCAACCCGATCCCGCCAGAAGCCGAGATACCCCATGCCGAGATCCATCCGATCATCACCCGCGCAACACAGGACGCCGACGCGCATGGTATCACCGGGAAGGCACTCACCCCGTACCTCTTGCAACGTATATTTGAACTGACCGAAGGCCGGTCTCTTGACGCCAACATCGCACTGGTGCTGAACAATGCTCGCCTGGGTGCACAAATTGCACAGGAATTGACGTCTCTGCGTTGAAAAACAGCGTCTTGCCGCGGCGACCCATTGTAGACGTGCACTGGACCCCCTAGATTTTCCCAGAACCAGTGACGGACCCAACATGACGACCCCCTTCGAGCCCGAACGACGCAAACCCGGTCTGTTTTCACGACTTCGGGCCAGCTTCCTTACGGGTATCGTCGTGATTGCGCCAGTGAGCCTCACGATCTGGCTGATCTGGACGATCATGGGCTGGGTCGATGGTTTTGTGCTGCCGCTGGTGCCAAGCCGGTTCAATCCCGAACAATATATCGGCATCAACCTGCGTGGCGTGGGTGTGATCATCTTTCTGCTGTTCACGATCATTGTCGGCTGGGTCGCCAAGGGCCTGATTGGCCGCTCTCTGATCCGCTTTGCCGAAAGCCTTGTGGAACGTATGCCGGTGGTCCGCTCGATCTATAGCGGCGTGAAACAGATTGCCGAGACCATCTTTGCCCAATCCGAACGGAATTTCGAGAAAGCCTGTCTCATTCAATACCCGCGCAAAGGCATCTGGGCGATCGGCTTCATCTCGACGGACGCCCGTGGCGAAGTCGCCGTGCGGGCTGAAACAATGGGCAAACTGATCTCGGTCTTTGTGCCAACAACTCCTAACCCAACCTCCGGCTTTCTGCTCTTTTTCCCTGAAGAAGACGTCATTGAACTCGATATGAGCATCGAGGACGCCGCAAAGCTGGTGATTTCTGCAGGGCTTGTCTATCCCAACGCCAAAGACCCAACACAACCCGCCAAGGCGGCCTAGCCGAACATTTTGACCAGATCGGCCGTCTGCCGCTGACCGAGATCGTCCTTGTGATGCGCAAGAAAAGTCCCTGCCGCACGGCGCCCTGCCTCTTTCAACTCGGCAATCACAGAAGGTACGGGCACAAGCTTGGTCGCCACCGACAGATCGTTCATCAGATCGTCATCTGCAATCATATGCACCCTCAGATTTTTCATCGCGCCCTGCTGTATTTTGCCCTCTGAAATCAGACGCTGGACAAATTCGATGGCGCGCAGCTCTCGGAGCAGAGATGAATTGAAACTGATCTCATTGATCCGGTTCTGGATCTCGTTCGGCATCACGGGCACGGAATCGCGCTCGAGCGGATTGATGTTCACGATCACCACATCATCGGGCAAGTCATCCTCGAAAATTGGGAAAAGCGCAGGGTTGCCGGTATAGCCACCGTCCCAGAACGGTTCTACCACACCGGTTTGCGGATCCTCGACCTCAACCGCCTGAAACAGCGTGGGCAGACAGGCCGAGGCCAGAATGCTTTTAGTGGTGATGGCGTCGCCTTCGAAAATCCGCACTTTGCCGTCCCGCACCTGCGTGGCGCAGACATAAAGTTTCGGGCCCTCCATCGCACAGACCCGCCCGAAATCGAACTGGTCGACGATCTTCTCAAGCGGATTGTCGTAGAGCGGGCCCCAAGCATAAGGCGACAGCATTCGACCGAAAGTATCACTCAGTTGATAGACCGGCGAAAACTCGATGCTTTTGCTGATGAAACCGGGAGTTGGTAACCACGCCTGCATCCATTTCGGCAGCGCAAGGTCATCCAGTCGCGCCACCTGCGCCCAAAGCCAGTCCAGATTGTCCCGCGCACCCTGCCGCCCGTTCTTCAGCCAGCCAGCCTTGAGCGCCGCCCCGTTCAGCGCCCCGGCAGATGTGCCGGTGATTGCTGCGATCTCCAGATCGTCCTCTTCCAGCAGCCGGTCCAGCACGCCCCACGTAAACGCGCCATGCGCGCCGCCGCCCTGGAGGGCAAGATTGATCTTTACCATACGCTGACCTGCTCTTTCATCGTACCCGATAAACGCCGGGGACCGCGAGGGTCTGGCCCCTCGCACCTCGCCCGGCATGCGTGTTCAGAGGGCGGTCCAGCCCCCATCAACCGAGATCGTCGTCCCCGTGATCTGCGCCGCCGCGTCAGAGCACAAGAACACCGCTGTGCCGCCGATCTGCTCGACCGTGGCGAACTCTTTGGACGGTTGGCGTTCCAGAATGACCTTCTGGGTGACCTCTTCCTCACTCATTTCGTATTTCTTGGCCGTGTCGGGGATCTGCGCCTCGACCAGCGGGGTCAGCACATAGCCCGGACAGATCGCGTTGCAGGTGATCGGCTCGCGCGCGGTTTCCAAGGCCGTCGTCTTCGAAAGACCGACAACCCCATGCTTGGCCGCGATATAGGCGGATTTGAAGGGCGACGCGGTCAACCCGTGGGCACTGGCGATGTTGATCACACGGCCCCAGCCGGCTTCGCGCATCATCGGCAGTGCCGCGGCGGTGGTGTGAAACGCCGAACTCAGGTTGATCGCTATGATCGCATCCCATTTCTCGATCGGGAATTCGTCGATCGGGGCCACATGCTGAATGCCCGCATTGTTCACAAGGATATCGCAGGTCCCTGCCTGTTCGATCAACGCGCGGCACTGATCCGGTTTCGACATATCCGCCTGAATGTAGCGTACCGAGACGCCGTGTTCCTTGGCAATCGCATCGGCCAGCGCATGGTCCTCCGGGGTGTCGGTGAACGAATTGATCACCACATCCGCCCCGGCGCGCGCCAGTTCATGCGCGACACCCAGACCAATGCCGGAATTCGATCCG
>QCWH01000063.1 GCA_003149565.1 Marivita sp. XM-24bin2
CGCTGGTGCGGTGTGTCTGACATCGTTTTACCCTACGCGATCTTGAACTGCGGCGCGAGAACCAAAGCGTGTCAGTCCCGCGCAGCAAAGAAGGCCGCCACTTTGGGCTGGAGCCATGCCCAGATTTTTGGCGCGCCGTTATTGATCTTTGGGCCGATCTGGGTGGTGAATCGGTCATAGGTCACGTTGTAGTCGATCCACGAGCCTCCGCCCGAAGCAAGATTCTGCATCGGCGGCTGCATCCGGTCGATGGACTTGGCGAATTGCGCCTCGGGTGTTGCGTTCGCCTCGAACTCTTCCCAGATCGCGCGAAACGCTTTTGCCTGATCGTCGGGGAGCAAGCCGAACAGACGGTCGGCGGCGGCCTGTTCGCGGATCGCCAACGCTTCTGCGTCGTGGTCTGCGAACACCGGGGCATCGCCCGCATCGATCTCGACGATGTCGTGCAGCAGCAGCATTTTGATGATCTTGCTGGTGTCGAGCTCTTCGTCCGAGTGTTCGGCGAGCACCAGCGCATAAAGCGCAATGTGCCATGAATGTTCAGCGCTGTTTTCCATCCGCGATCCGTCGCAGAGCGTGGTCGCGCGCAGGACGGATTTCAGGCGGTCCACTTCCGTAAGGAAGGCCATTTGTTGGTCCAGACGGGACATGAAACCTCTGTGGTGGATGAAAGGAACGCTTAGCGTCCGAAGTTTTCGTCTTTCTTCTGGCCCTCGATCCGCGCGCGGATGAACGCGCGAGCCTTGCGTTCGGCAAGACGCACACGGATCGCGGTCAGAAACGCTTCTTCCAATGTGGTCGAGGCCGCGCCAAGCTCGGCAGCGACCTCCATGAAGAAACGGTCATCGTCGAGATGCTTCATTGCCTTGAGCGTGTCGTCCGCCAGCTTTTCGGCAATTTCATTGACCATCGACATGCGTGGCGATCCTTAACGGCTGTTCTCGGTCAGGCGGCGTTTCACGTAAGACGTTACGTTCTCGATCATTGTGTCCATATGAGGCTCTTTGAAGAAATGATCCGCGCCTTCGATCTCGGTATGGGTGACGGTGATGCCCTTTTGCTCGGACAGTTTGTTCACCAGCGAGGTCGTGTCGGCCGGCGGGGCCACGCGGTCACCGGTGCCGTTGATGATCAGGCCCGAGGACGGGCAGGGGGCCAGGAACGAGAAGTCGTACATGTTGGCGGGCGGGCTGACCGAGATGAAACCGGTGATCTCGGGGCGGCGCATCAGAAGCTGCATGCCGATCCACGCGCCAAAGCTGAAGCCCGCGACCCAGCAGTGTTTGGAATTGTTGTTCATCGACTGGAGATAGTCGAGCGCGGAGGCGGCATCGCTCAATTCGCCGATCCCCTGGTCATATTCACCCTGGCTGCGCCCGACGCCGCGGAAATTGAAGCGCAGAACGGTAAAGCCCATGTTGTAGAAGGCGTAATGCAGGTTGTAGACAACCTTGTTGTTCATCGTGCCGCCAAACTGCGGGTGTGGGTGCAGGATGATCGCAATAGGGGCATCGCTTTCCTTCTGCGGATGATAGCGGCCTTCGAGGCGGCCTTCGGGTCCGGGAAAAATCACCTCGGGCATAGACGGTGGTGGCTCCTGACTGGGCACTGGTGCAGCGGTCTGTGAATCTTGACAGCTTCACTCAGGCTTCTTAGAATGGTTCTAAATCGGGATTTCACCCGACACGGTTATCCGCACATAGGCAATTGACCCTGCAAGGTCAATTGTGTCGCAGGGGCGTTTGTTTGTTTGGGAGGCGGCCATGAAACTGAGTACGAAAGGCCGGTATGCGATGGTGGCTCTCGCGGATATCGCATTGCAGCCAGATGGCACCCTCGTGACATTGGGGGATATTGCTCAGCGTCAGGATATTTCGCTGCCGTATCTTGAGCAGTTGTTTGTGAAACTGCGTCGTGCCGGTTTGGTGGTCTCTGTCAGGGGGCCGGGCGGCGGGTATCGTCTTGCCCGGTCGGCAAATGATATCCGGGTGGTGGATGTGCTTGCTGCGGTCGATGAGACGGTTGACGCGATGCACAAAGGCGCGGGCGCGTCGGGGGGGCTGTCAGGCAGCCGTGCGCAATCCATGACCAACCGGTTGTGGGAAGGGTTGTCGGCGCATGTCTATGTATTCCTGCACCAGACGCGCCTGTCTGATGTGGTGGGCAATTCGCTGGCGCCCTGTCCGGCGGTGCCGAACCTTTTTGCTGTGGTGGATGACTGATGGTGTCGTATTGGCTGCGCCAATCCGAATGTCAGGGGGCGCTGCCCCCTCTTGGCCTGCGGCCAATTCACCCCCGAAGTATTTTTGAACCAGAGAAGCCTGGAGGGCTTTGAGTGGCGCGCGTTTATCTGGATCACAATGCGACTGCGCCACTGCGCGCAGAGGCGCGCGACGCGATGATTGCGGCGATGGATGTGGTCGGCAATCCGTCTTCCGTGCACGCCGAGGGCCGTGCCGCCAAGGGGTTGATTGAGCGGGCGCGGGCGCAGGTGGCGACGGCTTTTGGTGCCGATGGCGCGGATGTGGTCTTTGTGTCCGGGGCAACCGAGGCGGCTGCGCTGGCCTGTGCCGGGCGCGGACTGCAAGGCGCAGAGGTCGAGCATGACGCGGTGCGGGCGTGGATCGATCCGGTCCTGCCAGTGGATGCGCTGGGTCGCGTGACGGTGACCGAGCCGGAGCGGTCAGTGTTGCAACTGGCCAACTCGGAGACCGGCGTGGTGCAGGATCTGCCGCAGGGATTGGCGGTGGTGGACGCAACCCAAGCTTTTGGCAAGCTGCCCGTCGCGTTCAATTGGCTGGGCTGTCAGATGGCGCTGATTTCGGCGCATAAGCTGGGGGGGGCGAAGGGAATCGGTGCGCTTGTGATAAAGCGCGGGACTGATCTGGCGTCGCAGATCCGAGGCGGCGGGCAAGAGATGGGGCGGCGCTCTGGTACGGAAAATGTCATCGGTATCGCGGGTTTTGGGGCTGCGGCGGAGGCTGCGGCGCGGGATCTGGATGCCGGGGCCTGGGATCGGGTGGAAAAACTTAGAAACATTCTAGATTCCGCTATTGAGGCCAGCGCTAAAGAGACTATTTTTGTCGGGAAAGGCGCGCGGCGTCTGCCGAATACAACCTGCTTTGCAACGCCCGGCTGGAAGGGTGAGACGCAGGTGATGCAGATGGATCTGGCAGGATTTGCGATCAGTGCCGGGTCTGCGTGTTCCAGCGGCAAGGTTAAGGCCAGCGCGGTTCTGACCGCGATGGGGTTTGATACGGCCACGGCCAGCAGCGCGATCCGCGTGTCGCTGGGGCCGGAGACGACCGAAGACGACGTGATGCGGTTCGCCGAGACGTGGCGAGCCAAATGGGAAAAACACCGCGCGCGAGCCGCGTGAGTAACAAGACAGGGGTGCAAGCATGGCTGCTTTGGATAATGTGACCGTCAAAGAGGGCGTGGATCAGGAAACCGTCGATGCGGTGCGCCAGGTCGGTGGCAAATACAAGCACGGCTGGAACACCGATATCGAGATGGAATATGCGCCGAAGGGTTTGACGCCCGACATCGTGCGCCTGATCTCGGAAAAGAACGAAGAGCCGGAATGGATGACCGATTGGCGTCTTCAGGCTTATGAGCGGTGGCTTCAGAAGGAAGAACCGACCTGGGCGATGGTGGACTATCCTGAAATTGATTTCCAGGATCAGTATTATTACGCGCGCCCCAAGAGCATGGAGGTGAAGCCGAAGTCTCTGGATGAGGTCGATCCAAAATTGCTGGCGACTTATGAAAAGCTTGGCATTCCTCTGAAAGAGCAGATGATCCTTGCCGGCGTTGAGGGTGCCGAGGACATGCCGGCCGAAGGCCGCAAGGTGGCTGTGGATGCGGTGTTCGATTCTGTGTCCGTGGGCACGACGTTCCAGAAAGAGTTGAAAGAGGCGGGCGTGATCTTCTGCTCGATCTCCGAGGCGATCAAGGAGCACCCGGAGCTTGTTAAGAAATATCTTGGGTCCGTGGTGCCTGTTTCCGACAATTTTTACGCAACGCTGAACTCTGCTGTATTCTCGGATGGATCGTTTGTTTACGTGCCGCCGGGCGTGCGCTGCCCGATGGAGCTGTCGACCTATTTCCGGATCAATGCGGAAAACACGGGTCAGTTTGAGCGCACGTTGATTATTGCCGATAAGGGCTCTTACGTGTCCTACCTTGAAGGGTGTACCGCACCGCAGCGTGATACGTCTCAGCTGCACGCGGCCGTCGTTGAGATCATCGTCGAGGAAGACGCTGAGGTGAAATATTCGACCGTACAGAACTGGTATCCGGGCGATGAAGACGGCAATGGCGGCATCTACAACTTCGTCACCAAACGCGCCGATTGCCGGGGTGACCGGGCGAAGGTGATGTGGACGCAGGTCGAGACAGGCTCTGCGGTGACGTGGAAGTACCCGTCCTGCATTCTGCGCGGTGACGACAGCCAGGGCGAGTTCTATTCGATCGCCATCGCAAACAACATGCAGCAGGCCGATACCGGCACCAAGATGGTGCATCTGGGCAAGAACACCAAGTCGCGGATCGTGTCGAAAGGTATCAGCGCGGGGAAGGCGCAGAACACCTATCGCGGTCTCGTGTCCATGCACCCGAAGGCCAAGAATTCGCGGAACTACACGCAGTGCGACAGCCTTCTGATCGGTGACAAATGCGGGGCGCACACAGTGCCGTATATCGAGGTGAAGAACAATTCCTCGCGGGTGGAACACGAGGCAACGACCTCCAAGGTGGATGATGATCAGCTGTTCTACTGCCGTCAGCGCGGCATGGACGAGGAAGAAGCGGTGGCGCTGGTCGTCAACGGGTTCTGCCGCGACGTGTTGCAGGCTCTGCCGATGGAGTTTGCCATGGAAGCGCAGCAGTTGGTGGCGATTTCCCTCGAAGGGTCCGTCGGTTAAGGGGTGCGGGTACTGGCCCCTCACACGGGTCCGCGCCGGCGATGATGCCATGACGGCTGCATCCATTTTCATGACGTCGCTGGTAACTGGCGTGTTCTGCGCGACTTTTGCGGTTTTGGTGGATGCAGTGACGGATGCTTTTGCGATGTGAGGCGCCATCGCATTGGCCTTTGCATCCGGATTTCTGGGGTCGCTGTTTGCGCAACTGGTATTGAAGAGGAAAACATGATCATCACGACGACAAACAACATCGAGGGCCAGAAGATCCTTGAGTACAAAGGCATTGTGGTTGGCGAGGCGATCATGGGGGCCAACGTTGTGCGCGATGTGTTTGCGTCGATCACGGATATTGTTGGTGGCCGATCGGGTGCCTATGAGGCCAAATTGCAGGACGCCCGCGATGTCGCGATGCGCGAGCTTGAGCAGCGTGCGGTGGCGATAGGCGGCAATGCGGTTGTTGGAGTCGATCTGGACTACGAAGTGGTCGGGAATTCGATGCTGATGGTGTCCGCCAGTGGCACGGCTGTTCTGACGGATCGCGGGTAGAGGTTCGACGCGTGGGAAGAACGGTGAACCATATTGCCAAAGAGGCCATTGCCCCGTTTGAGATGCGGGGTGGACGGAAGCGGCTGCCTGCGGCCCATATCGTTCGGACAAAAGTGTTTGGTCAAACCGTCTTCTTCACCATAGGTACACCGCAAGATTTCATTCAGAAGAACTACCATTCCAAAGGTGTGTTCTACGAGATGGAAGAGTTGGAGATCATTCGGCGGGCCTTTCAGCCTGGTGGTCGGTTCATTGATATTGGCGCAAATGTCGGCAATCACGCGATGTTCGTCGCCAAGTTTCTGAACCCTTTAGAGGTGGTTGTCGTTGAGCCGAACCCGGTTGCGTACAACGTTCTGTTTAGCAATGTTTTGCTAAACCAGATGGATCGTGTGTTTGACATGAACTGGGTAGGGTATGGAATATCCGATGATCCTGAACTGAGTTTTGGCGTCGAATTTCGGCGCCGCAATGTCGGCGCGGGGCGTCTGGTGGCTGGGTCGGGGGATATCCCGACTGTTGCCGCAGATGCGGTCGTCGGCGACCGGCGGGCGGACTTCATCAAGATCGACGTCGAAGGCATGGAAATTCAGGTTTTGAGGTCGATGGACGAGACGATTGCGCGGGACCGGCCGAGAATTTTCGTTGAGGTCGATGAAAACAACCGGTCCGAATTCGAGGCTTGGGTCGCGGCATCCGACTACACGTCGGTGCAGCGTTTTAAGCGCTATCCTGAGAACGAAAACCATCTTCTGATTCACCAGGATGATCCAAGCTGGACGCTGACACAGCCATGACCGAACCTTCGATTGATACTTCGCTGATCGAACGCCCTGTTCTGACCTTCCCCGATGAGGTCAGCGACTGGGTGCGTGAGCTGTACGCTCAGGCGGATGTGATCCTTGAGTATGGCAGCGGGGGATCAACGGTGCTGGCGTCCGAGATGGCGGGCAAGACAGTCTATTCTGTTGAGTCGGACCCGGACTGGTGCCGGATGATGCAGAGCTATTTCGAGCATGCGGGCACCACATCCGAGGTTCATTTGCACTATGCCAACGTCGGACGGGTCGGCAAATGGGGACGGCCGAAGACCGATGCCAAATGGGCGCGGTATCATCGCTATCCGAATTCGGTTTGGGATCTGGACGTGTTCAAGGCGCCGGACCTCGTGCTGGTGGACGGGCGGTTCCGGTCGGCCTGTCTGATGACAACTTTGTTGCGGACGGAAAAGCCGGTCACATTGCTGTTCGACGACTATGTCGGGCGTAAGCAGTATCAGCGGGTCGAGCAGTTTGTGACGCCGGTCGAGTATCGCGGCCGGATGGCGCGGTTCGAGATCGAACCGACCGAACTGCCGAAGCGGAAACTAACGGAAATTCTTACACTTTACACGAAATCATTCTGACGCGGCACGCGTTGGATACGACATGCGAGAGGGGAAAGACATGCTGGAAATCAAGAACTTGCACGTTCAACTTGAGGAAGAGGATAAGCAGATCCTCAAAGGTGTGAATCTGACGGTCGAAGCAGGCAAGGTGCATGCGATCATGGGGCCGAACGGGTCGGGCAAGTCCACCCTGTCTTATGTGCTGTCAGGCAAGGACGGCTATGAGGTTACAGATGGTGAGGCAACGCTGGAAGGGGAAGATATCCTCGAGATGGAGCCGGAAGAGCGCGCGGCAGCGGGCATGTTCCTGGCATTCCAGTATCCGGTGGAGATTCCCGGCGTCGGCAACATGACGTTCCTGCGCACAGCGGTGAACTCGCAGCGCAAAGCACGCGGTGAGGAAGAGATGTCGGCGAGCGAATTCCTCAAGGTGATCCGTGCCAAGGCAAAAGACCTCAAGATCGACGCGGACATGCTCAAGCGTCCCGTCAATGTGGGCTTCTCGGGCGGTGAGAAGAAGCGCAACGAGATTCTTCAGATGGCGATGCTGGAGCCGAAGATGTGCATCCTCGACGAGACCGACTCGGGCCTTGATGTGGACGCGATGAAACTGGTGGCAGACGGTGTGAACGCGCTGCGCGATGAAGGCCGTGGGTTCCTTGTCATCACGCACTATCAGCGTCTGCTGGATCACATCAAACCGGACGTGGTGCACATCATGGCGGACGGGCGCATCATCAAAACCGGTGGCCCCGAGCTGGCGCTGGAAGTCGAACACAACGGCTATGCGGACCTTCTCGCGGAGGCTGTGTAATGGCTTTGCCGCAGATCAAACAGGACGCCACCGACGCACGGCTTGCCGCGTTGGAGATGCCGCAGGGCGGCTGGTCGCAGGCGGCGCGTGAGGACGCGCTGTCCCGCGTGCGCAGTATGGGCTTGCCCGGGGCCCGGGACGAGTATTGGAAATATACGCGACCCGACACGCTGGTGCAGCCGGACGCGCCGAAGGCGGCGCTTTTGGACGCCGATGAAGAGCCGATCTTTGGTGAAGTTGACCGCCTGAAGATCGTTTTTGTCGACGGTGTATTCAGTGCTGAAGAGTCAGATGATCTGGCGTTGGATCACGTGACAATCGACCGTCTGGCCGATGCGCGGGATATCCACTGGGCTAAGGACGTGTACGGCGTGCTTGAAGCGCGGGGGCAGACTCCGGTCCAGCGCCCATTGGCGACCTTGAACACGGCCTTCGCCACGGATGGCGTGCTGATCCATGTGACAGGCAAGGCGCCGAAACCGATCAGCCTGATTTATCGACATGCGTCCGAGACATCGGATGCGATTCTGCATCATGTGGTGAAAGTTGATAGTGGCGCAGAGCTGACGTTGCTGGAGAACGGGCCGGCGGCTGCGCGGTTCAACAAATGCATGGAGGTCGAGATCGCGGATGGCGGGACGTTCCACCATGTCCGGGCGCAGGGTCGCGACCACGAACGTCGTGCGGCGACAGCGATCTTTACCCGGTTGGGCGAGGAATCGGTGTTCAAGTCGTTTACGCTGACGGCCAATGGTGTGCTGACGCGCAACGAATGTGTGATCGAACTGACCGGCGACAATGCTGTGGCGCATGTGGCAGGCGCGTGTGTTGGCGATGGTGATTTCCACCATGATGACACGGTGTTCATCACCCATGATGCGCTGAACTGCGAAAGCCGTCAGGTGTTCAAGAAGGTGCTGCGTAACGGCGCAACCGGCGTTTTCCAGGGTAAGATTCTTGTAAAGGAAGGCGCGCAGAAGACGGACGGTTATCAGATCAGTCAGTCGTTGTTGCTGGATGAGGACAGCCAGTTCCTCGCCAAACCGGAGCTTGAGATCTACGCCGATGACGTGGCCTGTTCGCACGGCTCGACATCCGGGGCCATCGACGAGGAAGGCTTGTTTTACCTGCGCTCGCGAGGGATCGAGGAGGGCCCTGCAACGGACCTCCTGACCATTGCCTTCCTTGCCGAAGCGGTGATGGAAATCGAGGACGAGTCTCTGCAGGACGAAATCAACGGCCGCGTCGAGGCGTGGCTGTCGCGGCGGCGCGGCTGAGCGCAGATGCCGTTCACGCAGGATATCGCGGCCACGTATCGGGGGCCGGGCAAGGTTGTGCGCCGTCTGGTGAATGCGGGACAGCGCGAGGATCGCGCCTTGGCCATCCTGATGGGGGCGTGTGTCATCCTGTTTGTTGCGCGGTGGCCTGCTCTGGCGCGTCAGGCGCATCTTGAGGGGCTGGAGCTGAACATGCTCTTGGGTGGTACGTTGATGGCGACGGTGTTTCTTGCGCCGCTGTTGTTCTACGTTTTGGCGTTCGTGGCACATCTGATCGCGCGGGCGATCGGTGGCAAAGGGCCGTCCTACAATGCGCGGATCGCCCTGTTTTGGAGTCTTTTGGCCTCATCCCCCCTAATCCTGCTGAACGGTTTGGTGGCGGGGTATATTGGCGCGGGCATTCAGTTGACCATCGTTGGTTTGATCTGGTTCTGCGTTTTTATGTGGTTTTGGCTTGCTGGCATGGTTGCCGTCTATCGCGGGGGTGCTGCGTGACGTTGACAGGATTTTTGCGACTGGCGGTCAACACCGTGACAGCGCCCCGAGATGTGGCGCGGCTGTTGTTGGCAATGAATCTGTCGTCTCAGGCACTTTGGCTGGCTTTTGCGCTGGTGATTGTACTGAACACGCTGATGTTCTCGGCCTCGCTGATGCTGGTGCCTGCCGACGACATGTTTGGCCCGGTTCTGGCCAACCCGACGGTCTTTGGTGCGATGCTGGCGGTGTCCGTCGGCGCGTTGATCGTGGCGGTCACACTGTGCGGGAGGCCCTTGGGCGGCGTGGCACAGTATCGGCACATTGCCATCCTTGTGATCTGGTTGCAGGCGTTGCGCGTACTGTTGCAAGCGATTGTCGCGGTTGTCGGGCCGATGAGCCTGTTTCTGTCGGGGATTCTGATCAGCGCCGGCTCGGTGCTGGGCGTCTGGATCTTCGTGAACTTTATCGATGTGGCCCACGAGACCGGGAGCCTGCTGCGCGCGGGTTTGGTTTTGTTGCTGGCCGTTGTGGGGATGATGCTGGGGCTGAGCCTGATTTTCAGCCTTCTTGGCGTTCAGACCGGAGGAATACCTGGATATGTATGACGTCACCGAAATCCGCCGCGATTTCCCGATCCTGTCGCGCGAGGTGAATGGCAAGCCGCTGGTCTATCTCGATAACGGCGCGAGCGCACAGAAGCCTCAGGTGGTGATCGACGCCATCACGCGTGCCTATGCCGAGGAATACGCCAACGTCCATCGCGGGCTGCATTACCTGTCGAACCTCGCGACCGAGAAATACGAGAGTACGCGAGGCGTGATCGCGAAGTTCCTGGGTGTGAAGGACGAAGACGAGATCGTCATGAACACCGGCACCACAATGGGCATCAATACCGTGGCCTATGGTTGGGGTATGCCGAACCTCAAGGCCGGGGACGAGATCATCCTGTCGGTGATGGAGCATCACGCCAATATCGTGCCCTGGCATTTCCTGCGCGAGCGGCAGGGCGTGGTGATCAAGTGGGTCGATGTGGACAGCACCGGCTATCTTGACCCAGAGGCGGTGATGGCCGCGATGGGGCCGAGGACCAAACTGGTCGCTGTCACGCATCTGTCTAACGTTCTTGGCACTGTGGTGGATGTGAAAACCATCTGTCAGGCCGCCCGCGAGCGGGGGATTGCCACGCTCATCGACGGGTCACAGGCCGCCGTGCATATGCCCGTCAATGTTGAAGAGATCGGTTGCGATTTCTACGCGATCACAGGGCACAAGCTTTACGGCCCGTCCGGGTCCGGTGCGATCTACATGCGCAAGGCACGGATGGCCGAGATGCAGCCCTTCCTTGGCGGGGGCGATATGATCCGCGAGGTGCACAAGGACGAGGTTCTTTGGAACGACGCGCCCATGATGTTCGAGGCCGGCACACCCGGTATCGTGCAGCAGATCGGTCTTGGCGTCGCGCTTGACTACATGATGGGCATCGGGATGGAGAACATCGCGGCCCACGAGAAAAAGCTGCGCGATTATGCGCGGACGCGTCTGGATGGCCTGAATTGGCTGCAAGTGCAGGGCACAACGCCTGACAAGGCGGCAATTTTCAGTTTCACGCTGGACGGGGCGGCGCATGCGCATGACATCTCGACCATTCTGGACAAGAAAGGTGTCGCGGTGCGGGCGGGGCAACATTGCACAGGGCCACTGATGGATCACATGGGGCTGACAGCCACCTGCCGTGCGTCCTTTGGAATGTACAATACGGAAGAAGAAGTGGACAAGCTGGTGGATGCGCTGGAACTGGCGCATGATCTTTTTGCCTGAATTAGGGGGACAGAATGGCTAACCTATCGCTGCGCCGTGCGCGCACCATCATCCGAAAGGCGCTTGAAGCAGGGCGCGCGGCTGACATGAAACCGCTGTCGGTCATCGTGCTGGATGCGGGCGGCAACGTGCAGGCGTTTGAACGCGAAGACGGCGCGAGCCCGGGCCGTTTCCAAATCGCGCATGGCAAAGCCTATGGCGCGATTATGTTGGGCATGGCGGGCACGGCGCAGATGCAGCGGGCTGAGGCGCAAGCCTATTTCATCGCTGCCGCCAATGGTGCGTTTGGCGGTCAGTTGATTCCGGTTCCGGGCGGCGTGCTGGTGCGCGATGCCAAGGGCAATGTTCTGGGCGCTGTCGGTGTCACGGGTGACACGTCCGACAATGATGCCGCCGCGGCCAAAGCCGGGATTGAAGCTGTGGGACTGACAGCGGAACTATAGGGGGAGACATCATGGCGCGGCCCGTCGTCGGCATCATCGGCAACCAGCATCTGATCAACGATCAGTATCCTGCACATGCAGGTGGTTCGATGAACTCGGAGGCGGTGGCCAAGGTTGCGGATTGCATGCCGCTTTTGGTGCCTGCCGACCCGCGCTTTCTGTCGGTCGAAGAATTGATGGAGGTGTGCGATGGGTTTCTCCTGACTGGCGGGCGGCCCAACGTGCATCCCGAGGAGTATGGCGAGACCCCAACCGAAGCGCATGGCGCATTCGATCGCGCACGCGACGCCATCACCCTGCCTTTGGTGCGCGCCTGCGTGGAGCGTGGTCAACCGTTTCTGGGTATTTGCCGGGGGTTCCAAGAGGTGAACGTGGCAATGGGTGGCACGCTTTACCCTGAGATCCGGGACTTGCCGGGGCGGATGAACCACCGGATGCCCCCCGATGGGACGCTGGAGGAAAAATTCGCCCTGCGCCATGTGGTGACCTTGCAGGAGGGGGGCGTGTTCCACCGGCTGTTCGGATCGAATGAGGTGATGACGAACACGCTGCACGGGCAGGGGATCAAGACCGCCGGGGCGCGGATCGTGATTGAAGGGCATGCGCCTGATGGCACGCCCGAAGCAACCTATGTCAAAGATGCGCCCGGCTTTACACTGTCGGTGCAGTGGCACCCGGAATGGGACGCGGCAAACGACCCGGTGTCGCGGCCCTTATTCCAGGCGTTCGGCGATGCCGTCCGGGCCTGGGCACGTGGTGAGGTCACCGGCGGGCATCACGCGGACGCTGTGTAACCCGTTCGTTGGAAAGCCGTGCTGGTGTTTCAGGCACTTGCAGCGCATCAAATTGCATCCCGATCATGGCTGAGGCATCAACGAGGCGTTTTGAGGTTTCACACCTCTCCGCCGGCAATCTGAATCGCCTGTCCATTGATGCTGCCCGAATGCGCGGCGCAGAGCCAGAGCGCCGCTTCGGCGACCTCCTCGGGCGCGATCAAACGGCCGTGCGGGTTCACGTCCACCATGAGCTTACGCGCGGCGGCTTCGTCCATGCCTGTGCGCGCAGCAATGGACGCGGCGTTGTTGGATACGATGGCGGTGTCCACATAGGCGGGACAGAGCGCATTGAAGGTATAGGGTTTGCCCGCGTAATCCGCCGCCAGGCCGCGAATAAGGCCGATCATCGCGTGTTTGGATGCCGTGTAGCAGGGCGCCCCCTTCAGCCCGCGCAGACCGGCAATGGAACTGATGGCGATGATCCGGCCCCAATCGGTGCCATGCATGGACTTCATGCATTCACGGATCGTCAGAAAGGTGCCGTCGATATTGGTTGCCATCATGTTGCGCCAAAAAGCCATGTCCATCTTGTGCAGCGCACGACCTTCGGCGATGCCGGCATTGGCGACGCAGATCTGCACCGGGCCGCGCGCCGCGACCGCCCCGGCGATTCCATCGACGACCGATGCTTCATCCTGAACATCCATC
>QCWH01000089.1:0-8441 GCA_003149565.1 Marivita sp. XM-24bin2
TGAAGCGGTCGGCATGGTGGCCTTTGAAAGCGCCATTGATGAACTTTCCGATACGCTGGGCATGGACCCGCTTGAACTGCGCCTCAGGAACCTCCCCGACACGCACCCGATGGACGGTCGTCTCTACAGTTCTCGCCGACTGGCGGACTGCCTGAAAGATGGCGCAGAGCGGTTCGGCTGGCGCAAGCGCTGGAAGGCCGGGTCGCGTTGCGAAGGCGAATGGCTCATCGGCATGGGCATGGCATCTGCTGCGCGCAGCAATACGCTGGTAAAGTCCGCCGCGCGCGTGCGGTTGAACGGCAACCGCGCCATCGTCGAGACCGACATGACCGATATCGGGACCGGCTCCTACACCATTCTCACTCAGATCGCGGCTGAGATGCTTGGCCTGCCTACCGAGTGTGTCGAGGTCCGTCTGGGCGATTCCGACCTGCCGGGGGCCTCCGGGTCTGGCGGCTCCTTCGGTGCCAGTTCTGCGGGTTCCGCGACCTTTCTCGCGGCCAAGAAGATAAGGGCGGAGATCGCAAGGAGATTGGGCTGTTATGAGGGTGGCATGTCGCTTCACGACGGTCGCGTACGTGGTGACAATTATGAAGCCGATCTGTCGGAACTCGTGACGGATGAACTCGTTGGTGAAGCCGAGATCGAGGGCGGCAAGACGTCCGAAAGCCATTTCTCTTCTGGTTTCGGTTCTCATTTCGCTGAAGTTGCCGTCAACCGATGGACTGGTGAGGTCCGCGTCCGCCGGATGCTGGGTGTCATGTCGATGGGGCGCATTCTGAACGAGAAGACGGCCCGCAGCCAAGCAATTGGCGGCATAATATGGGGCATTGGCACCGCGCTGACTGAAGAAATGCAGAGCGATGCGCGCGACGGACATGTCGTAACGCGCGATTTGGCAAACTATCACGTGCCGTCCCATGCCGATGTGCCCGGCGACCTACAGGTGGTATTTTTGGAAGAGCGCGACGATTGGGCTAATCCGATCCAGACAAAAGGTATTGGTGAACTCGGCATTTCCGGCGCGGGAGCTGCGGTGATCAACGCGATCTCACACGCGAGCGGACATCGTGTGTACAATTTCCCAGCATTGCCCGACCGCGTTATATCGTCGTTCGGCTTGTAATCACAATCTGCGAGGCTCCAGATGGGCCTTGCCAAATTGTTTGCGCCGACTGACTGGCTAACATTTGAGGAATGAAGACAGCGCCTTCCCTACCCCGCGTGTAAGGCTTTCATTATCAGCAAGCTGTCGTCGCCTATTCTATTTGGCTTTACGTCTGGAAAGTTAGGCCCAAACCCGGCCTGGACCTATCTGCGGACCCCTACGATTTCTTGCAGTGAGTTCTGACTGGTTTCGAGGATCGGCGAAACTTGCGACTGCAACCGCTTTTTATGACCAAGTGACAACGTTCTCGAAGCGCTCCGTGACGTCCAGATACGGAATTAAGCAGACATTGGGCGCACGCCCCCCTGTTAACTTGAAATTCAGTGAAATTAACGCTATTGACCGTCAAAATAGCCGAAGGATGGCAAGCATGCTCATTGCACACTTTGCTGAAGACGGACAGTTCGAACCGCGAAAGATCGCGGCAGTGCTACGTACCTCGGCGGAAGAGATTGCCTTGACAGTTGGCCTCAGCAAAGACGCTCTGCAACGGCGGTCACGGATCAGGTCTGACAAGACGCAGCGGCGTTTGCGCGAGCTCGTCGAGGTGCTCAACAAGGTTGAACCCCGCTTTGGTTCGGAACTGATGGCCTATGCATGGTACCGTTCACAACCCCTGCCCGGCTTTGATGGCCGGACAGCCATGCAACTGGTGCAGGAAGGTAAAGCGCAGCAAGTTCTGGAGTACATCGATGCAGGCGATGCGGGTGTATTTGCCTGATGCCTCTTAAAGATGGACGTTACACGGGGCTCCTCTATCGCGCCGTGAACCCGTTCCATGCACGTGCGCCTCTTTCCGGACGAAGCGCTGAACTCTATGGGGGGCGGTTCAACCCCAAGGGCACCCCTGCCCTCTACACCTCGCTAGGCCCCAAGACCGCGCTTCGAGAAGCCAACCAAGTCGGCTGTCTGCAACCCACGGTCCTCGTTTCCTACACCGCCGAGCTTTGGCCAATTTTCGATACCCGTGATCAGGCCGGACTCGAACGGTACGCCATGACTGAATCGATGCTTGCCGATCCTGCATGGCGCATAAAGATGCTCGACAGACAATCGGTGCCGACACAGGATTTTGCACGAACACTCATGGCGGATCGATTTGTGGGGTTGCTGATCAAAAGTTTTACGAATGGAGCGTTGTCATCAGACCTCAACATCGTGTTGTGGGCCTGGAGTGGCAACAAGGGGTATTTGGAAGTCGTGGATGATGAAAAGCGGTTGTCAGGAATGTAAGTTCTGAGGCTTGTTGTTTCGTCAAAGGCCTCTAGTGATTAGAGCTCGCTTGCGCTGTTTAGATTTGCCTCTTGCCAAAAGCACCGGTTTGTTTGGAAGGTCCATCAATTTATCTGCAGCTGAACTTTCGAAACCTGTTTTCTGGTAGCTGCGAACCAGAGTAGCTCGATAGGGTTCTGAGCAACACTCTGCCCATATAATTCTTGTTAAAATGGGGGCGAGATTTCGATCGTGAGTTCTTGGTTTCCAACTTGTCCACCGCGGTGGACATCCTTCGGATCTAGGATAGCCGAAGGATGTGAATGTATCGATTTCGTGCTTTTGATACCCTCTCTGGAGTACTTTGAATGACTGCGCCGACACTGTCGAAGTTGCAAGCCGGACGTCCACCGCGGTGGACACTAGGCGGTTAACTCAGAGGCCTTAGACAGACGTTTAATCAAAGCAGCGGGATCAAACCTTTTTTGATGTCGGCCTAGAGTGATACTATGAAAGTACGCTCCAAAATTCCTGATGCGCTGTCCTAGCTGTAGTAAGATAAAAATTGCGCATGATGCTTTCTGAGCGCCAACAACAGCTTTTGCTTTCTCGAAAGTTTCGGGGTGAATGCCCATCATTGGAGCAAGGGTCCGAGCGTGGTTTTCAATTTCCAACCAGTCTCTTAGCTTATCTGTCGAAAACGCGGTTGCTTGATCACAGACTGACGCTAGCAACTCTGGTTTCAGTGCATTGCTTGTTCTGCGTTCTTCTAGATCTTTTTCTTCTTGTTTAGACATAGATTGGTACCGGACAGTTTGTCCGTCATTGGCGGTCAATTCTATTGACTGAGGTGAATTATCCGGAGTGGACAACGACTGACATTCGGCGGCGGCTTCGGCAAGGAGTTCGTGATACTGGGGCAGGCTTAGCTTTCTTCTGAGGGCCCGTCGCGCCTTCTGGATAAAGGCGTTTGTCGGGTCGTGTGATTCCAGTTGGACGAGTTTTGTGAGGATCTGTTTTCGGACAAAGATCCGATCTTGCCGGTCGTTCTCCATCTCTTGTGCGATGGCGATAAGTTCGTTCCCACGTTCGAGGAGGGGCGTAAGAGACAATCCATAGCTAATGCACTGACCACGGGAGGAGCAAACGCGGTAGCGCTTTCGGTTAGAACTGTCATTCCGCTGGATGAATCCGAGTTCAACGAAACGGTTGATGTGTCTACGTAGTGTCCGCTCGTCTATTCCGCCGACGCGCTGGCAAATCGAGTTGTTAGACGCGAAAACCGTTTCGCCATGACCAGGTTTCAAGAAGCTGAGCATGGCTTGAAGTGTTTGGAGATGGCCTGGGCGCAATCCGAACACACTACGTGCATCTCTCAGTGCTCTGAAGATGGTCCAGATATCAGTTTCAGCCGCGGGAATTGTGCTGCGTGCTGCATCAGCACCAGCTGTTCCGATCGATAGTTTTGTGAATGCCATGGTTTGTTCACGACGACCGTTTGGCCCACAACTTTCCCTTCCCTTCCCAAGATTTCTTTTGGAAAAAGGCAATAATAATCGGTCCACCGAATGGGTGGCTCTTGACCGGATTGTTGGAGGTTGCTACATCATGAGTGCTAATCGAATGATGAGGGCTCTCCAGGGGAAACTTTGGGGGGCTCTTTTCTTTCTGGTCTTCGCTTTTCTCCTCTGCTCGAGTTGCTCTATGTGGCTTGGGTTAGGACCCAGAGCCGCTCTCATTCCGCCACTGTTCGAAGAGCTGTAAAAGCGTCGCTTCAGCGCGCTCTTCGAGCCACCGGCCGAATTCTGGATTGTCCTTCCTAGTGATCTTGATGGCGATCGTTTTCTCGTCAACCGTAAGCGTGCCCACGGAGCCTCCATCCTTATCCTTGACGACGGACGTCAGGCCGCGGATGTTCGGCTTCTTGTCCCTACGCGCCTTGCTCGAGCAAGCCGAGAAGACTGCCTGAAATTTTTCGGGGCTTGGAGTATCGTCGGGCAGGGCGGCGATTACCTCTTTGGCCGTGTTCACGAGATCTACTTTATTTGAGAGTGCGGCGAGATCACCCCATTGCCGACGTCCGATCCCATGTGCCGGTCCGATTAGCTGAACAAGCCCTTCAGGTAGTTGCTCTATGACGACGCGGTGGTTGGATACGCCCTGCCGCGTCAAGCCTAGAGCATCCTGAATGACGTTTGGCTTGTAACCTGATTCCTGCATCTCTTTGATAAAAAGAGATTTCTCAATGAAAGACGGGTCTAGTCGGAGGTTGTTCTCTTGGCCCTGCGCGATCAGCGTTGCGTCGTCATCCAAGGTTCGAACGATCGCCTTGACCGTTCCGCCGACCATGCGGACCGCTGCAAGCCTGCGTCTGCCGTAGATAATGCGGTATCTGTCTGGTTGGGCTGATGGACGGACCATAATTGGCACTTGTTGGCCATGCTTCCGAATGCTTTCGGCCAACTCATGTATGCTGGAATCTTCCAGCACTAACCGATCACGCAAACCATCCATATCAATCTGGTCGGGGTCGAGGTCACGGATCGAATTCGCTGTGATCTCGCGCAAAGAGTCGCGTAATCCGCCAACAGACCCCGGCAGTTTTGCCACTTTTGGTAGGGTAGGGGAGCGGACTGTGCTGTCGTTCTCGTCCTTCGGGGGTTGATTGAAGATATTTCGGGCCATCAGCGACGCCCCCATGCCATTTGGATTGTTTGTTCCAACTCATCGCCGACACCGTTCACGCTGGTCAGAGCGCGATCTATCGTTTTTCTGATGAATTGGCTCGGATCAACTTCGTAGACAGTTTGCTGGGTCATACCGGCGTCCGAGATTGCTGTAGATTTCAACATCGGCTCAGTCATGACCTGTCCGGCCAAGATCGATCTAAGGTAGCCGGCCATTTGGGTCTGAGGCCCGTCCGACGGCTCGTATCTCGTGATCAAGAACTTAACAAAGTCCCAAGTAACGCGTCTGCCAATGGCTTCTTCGACAGCCTTCACCGTTTCCGAAGCAAGCTTAAGGAATTGGCTCATCGAAGCGATGTCGAGCATGCCTGGTACGACCGTTACCAGGAGCCCTGTCGAGGCTGTCAACGCTGTTAGGGTGAGGAAGCCAAGTTGAGGTGGACAGTCGATTAGAACGATGTCGTAACTTGCCTCTACTTCCTCAAGTGCCAAGGCCAGGCGTTCTGCAAAAATTGGTTGCACCCGATTGGCGAGGGCGTTCGCCGTCTCAGTTTCGTATTCCGAGAGCATTAGGCCCGCCGGAACCATATCGAGCTTGTGGAAGTAGGTTTTTTGAATGACGTCTGAGAGTGGAACTTGGTCCTCATATCTCAGAGCGTCATAGATCGTGCCGCCTTCGGCGAACTCGAGCTCAGGCCGAAAACCAAAAAAAGTTGTCAAACTTGCCTGAGGATCGAGGTCCAAGACCAACACGCGGTAGCCTCGCAAGGCATAGCGTTGTGCAAGATGGATCGTTGCTGTCGTTTTTGAAGATCCGCCTTTGAAATTGACAACAGATATCACCTGGAGACGATCACCATCACGTCGGCCTGGGCGGTATGCCTCGGCATTCTTTCCAGTGCGCTCCAGAATATCACGCAACTCATCAATCTCTTGGGCTGTGTAGAAGCGGTGTCCGCGGTTGTCTGTATGCACCTCCGGGAAGCTGCCGTCCTTGTGCCGGTTGCGCAGGTTGGATGTGCTCACGCGCAGCAGGCTTGCAACTTCGGTAGAACTAAAACGTCGCAGCGACTTTCGTTCTTCCGGTTCAAAAGCAATCTTCATCTGGCGATCCAAGGACTCCGCCAGATTGTCGGCAAATGCTCCGATGTCGGAAGAACCTATGCCTTGCGTGTATCCAATGTTACGATCATCCATGTCCTGCCGCCCGCTCTAGGCCCCTGTTGAGGCTCTTAGTCATTCTGACGGTGTACAGCGTGTCTGACGCATTTTTCCGTCAGAATGGGAATGCCACGATCCAGTAAGTCCGGCAAGAAGAATCTAGATGTTGTGCGAAAGTTATCCACAGCGCCAATACGTAAAGTCGCAAAAAGTTAACCACAAGCCTATGAATTTGTTGTATTAAATCTACAAAGTCGTGTTTCAATCCAATTATTCGAAATGTTTAAACGGTGGCGGCTAAAACCATGCAACCAAAAGCAAGTTTGAGCTTCTGAAGGTGCCTGGAGCGATGGATTCTGCTGAATGCGCCTAAGCTAATTGCTGCTGGCATTGCGGCGATTCTGATGAAGTTAGACCAAGTCGGTGCGTTCGTTGCAGCAACATTTGACCGAAGGCGACTGCCACCTGGCGCGACCGCGAAGGATGCAATCATGCATTGATTCCAGACGGTCGCAAATCGTCCGGGATATGATATCGGGATCCGCACCTTTGATCGCTGCGACACTCGCCGGCATGCAATCGTAGGTTTCGCGGCGTCCGGCGAAGCCAATCACTGTGTCGGGCAAGAACCCGTCGCGGAGAAAGGGTTTCACAGCACGTAGCAGGCGGCTTTGGGTCCAGCGGCGGGGGGCATTTATGATCCGCAGCACATCTTCCCAGGACATTTCGGATCGAAGCCGTCGGACATGTGGCACCCATTCCTGAGCCGTCTCGCTCAGCCGTTCCACGTGTCCGTTCTACCGGGAATTTCTTGCAAAATGGAAGGTTACCTTGCTTGGCAGGAGCATGGTGATCGTTGTCATAATCCAGCGGCCTTCGTCAAATTCACCCGAAACCGATCTCGTCGCCGCTGATACCGTCTGGTCATCTCTGCCGACGCATGGCCGAGCTGTTTCTGTACGTAGCGCTCATCGACCTCCGCACTGCTTGCAAGTCCCGCCCTCAGAGAATGCCCGGAAAACATCGAGAGCAACTTGGCCTCGGGCAATCCATCGCGGATGTTGGCGTCCAGCGCCGTCTTCTTGATCAGGCGGGCCACATGTTTGTCATTCAGTCGCTTTTCAGTGGAGCGCTTGCCGTCGCGGGTGACGCTAGTAAAGACTGGCCCAAAATCGATCTTTGAAAAATGCAGCCATTGCTCAAGGGCATGAACAGGGCAAGTCTGATCAGAGGATCCACGGCCAATCTCAACCTCCCGCCAACCAGTCTTACTACTGATCGTGAGAAGCGCGCCGGCCTTCATGATCTCGACCCAGCCGCCTGAATCCGGTGTGTCGTCGTTGTGAACGTCAAGGCTCACAATTTCTGATCGGCGAAGGCCGCCAGCATAACCGATCAACAGAATGGCGCGATCCCGCAAGCCACGCAGGTCGAAGGGCAGGGTGGCGACCATGGCCTTTATGTCGTCCGAGGTGATGGCTTCCTTCTGGATCGGCGGCCGGGCATGCTTTCTTTTGATGCCGTCGAGCACATTTTTGATGTGGCGATCTTTGCGATCCAGAGCTTGCCCGCGGGCAACATAGTTCCAGCACAAACCGCTCAGACGCCGCTCAATTGAACTCGGCAGAAGGGCAGGGGACCCATCTGAGGGGGCCGCCAGATCCGCGAGATAGAGCCCAACCAACTGAGGGGACGGCGGCATCGGGTCAGCGCCCCGCATCCGGCACCATCGCCCGAAATGTTTCCAGTCGACCTTGTAGGCCGCCAGAGTGTTCGGAGCCGCAGCCCCCTCGGCATAGCCCCGCGCGGTATCAATTAATCGGTCCAGATTTCCAGAGCCAACAACATGGGAGGGCAGGGTGATCTTGGGGTCATCTGTCATGAGGGATGGATATCACGTTCGAAAATTATTGGACATAATAAATGAATTTTTTCTAGTGAAAGAGTGTGGGCTGCTACAGGATGCGAGATCAGCCTCATAGGAAGCTCCCAAACTCATACGTGCGTGTGGCATCAAAGGTGCTGACGAACAGTACGATCGCGCCGCTGGATGAAGTTGGGAACGTTTGAACTGTCGGTAATGATGCGTTACGGTTTCACTCACGACTGGACCATCAGTTAGCGGTGCTTCCGCTCAACGAGAGCGCCAATCCGGCCGATTTGTATCCCTAAAATTCAGAAATTCAGGCGTTTCAGGCAAGGCCGCCTAAAAT
>QCWH01000089.1:8998-12515 GCA_003149565.1 Marivita sp. XM-24bin2
TCCGATAATACAAACTTATTGGACACAAATAAGAACCATAAGGTGCGGCGGTTAGATTGATAAAATGGGGCGCTAAGCGCCGTATAGTTCCGCCTATGGATAAGCGAGGGCATAGTGTCGGAGGCCAAAGACGATCGTTGATCGCCGCGTGTCAACGCGCGTACCCTTATGCGGCCACCGGGCGAGCGGCCAACTTCTTTCAGGCACCGACCCCATTTAAGCCTTGCGACTCGCTGAGAGCGTTGGTCTAAATATTGAAAGAAATTTGGAACTTTTTAGCCCTTTGGCACAACATATGGTGTTCTCATGCAGTTGGATATCTTTCCTGATCAGATGGTTCTGCGCCGCAAAGACCCAACGCAGAACATGAACCGCTTCTACAGAATGGTGATACAGCGGGACCTCTTCGGCGGTGCGGACCTTATCCGAGAGTGGGGGCGTATCGGAATGGCTGGAAGAGTCCGGATTGATCATCACCCTGACGAGGGCAGGGCGGTCGACGCGCTGGCTGAACTTATGGCGATCAAGCGTAAGCGAGGGTATCGGTGATCAGCGTGACAGTGTTTGGTGCTGATAGCACCATGTTCGCGTCGGGCTGATCAATTTGGGGTGTGCAGATGCGTCCCGGATCGAAAAGTGCCGACGTCTTCGGAGCGTGAGTGTGCGCGGTTTCCGAATGTCGCACCCGACCCATAGGCCCATCGTTGTTGTATCCAGTGCCGCAGTGCAGCTTACGTGGAGTCGTCATTCAGCTTGAACTTCAGCTGCATAGTCTACGTCCACAACCCGTTTTGGACTGATCGTCGTGGACAACTCTTTCGTCGCTGCTCTTCTCGCTTACGGCTTTTGACAAGAACTTTTCCATTGATGGCGAAAATTGTTTAGCGTCAGAATGTCAGACAATTCATTCCACGGGAGGCGCGATATGCTTCAGACGCTTGGGCTTCTCTTGGGCTGTCAGCTGGTTGGAGAAATAACTGTTCGAGGTTTCGGCCTCTCGATACCGGGCCCGGTTTTTGGTCTTGCTCTGCTCGTGCTGTTGTTCGGGGCGATACCCAGCCTTACTGAACGTTTAAGGCCGACCATTACGATCATCCTAGCAAACCTTTCTTTCCTGTTCGTACCGGCGGGTGTGGGCGTGATCGGCAATGTCGCGGTTTTGTCCCAAGACGGGATTGCACTGCTGGTCATCTTGACCCTTTCGACGGTGCTTTCGATGTTGGCTGCCGTGGGAACCTTCATCGGCGTTCGCCATGTGACTGAACGCTGGACGGCATGACCGACGTTGCAAGCCTTTGGAGTTATCTAGCAACCACTCCACTGATCTGGCTCACGACGACGATCGTTGCTTATCTGATTGCAGACGGATTGGCGCGGCGGCTAGGCAACCCTCCTTGGGCTAATCCAGTGTTGATGTCGGTGCTCCTTATTGCTCCTGTGCTCTTGATGACACAGACCGATTACACGGCCTATTTTGAGGGCGCCCAATTCATCCATTTTCTGCTCGGTCCCGCCACGGTGGCATTGGCCTTACCGCTTTGGGATAATCGCGAAACCATCAGGACCTCAGTCGCACCGATCCTTCTTGCTTTGGTTGCAGGCTCGTTCGTCGCGGCAGGCTCGGCTATTCTGCTGGCTCGGGCCTTCGGGCTGCAGATGGAGGTCCTACTATCTTTGGCGCCAAAATCGACCACCGCGCCCGTGGCCCTCGGCATCTCTGAGGCGATCGGGGGAATACCTGCTCTGACCGCCGTTTTGGTTATTCTTACGGGGATCATCGGGGCCGTGACGGTGACGCCGATGATGAACATGCTGCGGATCACGGACTGGCGCGCGCGCGGATTTGCCGTCGGTGTCGCCGCCCATGGAATTGGCACAGCTCGTGCTTTCCAAGTAAACCCGGTGGCGGGGGCCTACGCCGGCATTGCCATGGCACTAAACGCTCTGCTGACAAGCCTGATCGTACCGCTGTTAGTGCGCTGGCTGGTTTGAACGCGTTCCAGCTGCCCTGCGGAGGTGCATGGCTTGGCTACAGATTGTCCTGCAAACGGCTGAAATCTTAAGAGCCGGGAGAAGCAGAAGCACTTCCGGCCCTCAGCGGACATTTGGCAATACACCACTTGCTGCATCGCAGCTTCCTGGAAAACCGACGTTCGGACTTTGCATCTTTGCGTTGGATATCTATGCTGCCCCGGTGACTGTTTAGCCTAACAGGTCTGGTAGCTTGGGTTCGCTTCACCTGGATTTGGGGCCGAGTTCAAAGAACTCGATATGTAAGAAACATCGGTACAATATGATAGATTACCCAAAGCCGTCTGAGCTGATGAGAGAATGGCGCCCGCACCTGTTTTCAGACAGCAGCCGAGTTGCTGCATACAAACTCGGTAGATCAGAATTCAGCCACTGGCTGGATACGCTAACTGAAAGAAACCAACACAAAGATTTCGAGATATTTTGTCGTCATCTTTGTGAACGTATCATCTGCCCCAACCTAAGGACGCAAACTGGTCCCGAGGGCGGAGGCGACGGAAAAGTCGATACCGAGACTTACGCGGTATCAGTAGAGATCGCGCAGCGTTGGTTCGTGGGTGATGCGAACGCAGCCACCGAACGCTGGGCCTTCGCGATGAGTGCCAAGGAGGAGTGGGCACCCAAAGTCCGCAGCGACGTCAAAGGAATCGTCGAAACGGGGCGCCAGTACGATCGCATTTACTTTCTAACAAGTCGTCCAGTGAAGGCGAAACGCAGCCATGATCTCGAAAAGGAGCTCGCCGACGAGTACGGTGTTCCCGTGACCATTTTGGACCGAGAGTGGTTGATCGAGAAGACACTTGAGAACGGCTTCGAAGACCTGGCCTACAAGGACCTTGGTGCAGGAACTTATGAGCCTGAAAAAGAACTGATCGGCCCTAATGATTTCCGACGGAACCAAAAACTAAAAGAGATTGAAGAGCGCATCAAAAAATTGGGCGACTCAAGGAGCGACCAGACCCAACTAGTCTCTGACACCTATGAAGCCGCTCGCCTTTCACGAAATCTAGAGCGCCCACGTTTCGAGACCGAGGGTCGCTACAATCGCGCCATCAATTTAGCAAAAAAAAGCGGTTCTCATGATCAGGTCTTGCGCGCTAACTACGAGTATTGCTGGGCCATGTTTTGGTTCCATGACGACGTCGAACCGATGAATCGCATGTACGAGGAAATTGAAAACATTGCCTTGAGTTCTGGAACGGCTGCAGACCTGTCAAAAGTCGGCAATTACCTGAATGTCATGATGAGCCACGCCGCCAGAAACTTCGAAACTGCAGAATACCTAAACCTCGAGGAACGCAGTGCGCGAATGGCGGAACAGCTCACGGCCATGAGCCAGAACGCGTCTCGGCCAAACAACGCGCTCCATGCCGAAACTCTTCTAGTTCTCATGAGGCTACACGACGAAGGATCACGAAATGATCCCAAAGCGCTTGAGAGCATTTGGAGTGATCTGGATGAAATCGTTGGTCGCTCAGGAGGGCTC
>QCWH01000090.1:0-4828 GCA_003149565.1 Marivita sp. XM-24bin2
TGATAGTTCTGCTGGTATGCTTCACTCTTTAGGTCCATGGACTGATGCCTTTCGATTGTGGCAATCGTGTTATTCTCGCGACCAGGCACTGCGTATCAAATCTGCTAGCTCCGCCATCTCGTCTTCATCTGCGAAGGGAACTTGGGCCAATATGATCTCGCCTTCGCCAGATAACTTGGCTGCGAGATGGCCACGCCCCAAGAGTCTTTCCGCCCCTGGTTCGTCGAGCACGAGAACAGAGTTTCGTTTGTCCGCAACCTTTAAAACAAGCCGGTTGGTCAAGTTGGCGCGGAGCTGCATCGGGAGGGCATCCTTGTCTGGTCGCTGCGTTATGAGGACCAGATTGATCCCTGCAGCGCGGGCTTTCACACCAAGGCGGCTCGCGTTGAGCTCGACTGCATCACGGTAGTCATCGATCAGCATCCAATCCGCAAGTTCGTCGTGAAAGACCCATATCCTTGGCAGACGTTCGTTTGGCGGCACTTTCTTATTATAATTTGCAAGTTTGGTCACACCCGCGTCTGCGAGAAGACGGTTGCGTCGTTCCATCTCTTCAACAAGCTCCTCAAGTGTCTCAATGGCCTCCTCTCTTGAAGTAATGAGATCACCATCGAGGTGCGGCATTCGACGAAGCCACGGGAAATCAATCCCCGCCTTTGGATCGATCATTCTGATCCGTGCGCTCTCAGGGCTGTTTGTTGCGCAGATATCGAGTAGCAAAGACTGTACCAGAACGCCTTTCCCGCTTCCGGTCTCACCTGCAATCAGCGTGTGCGGACCGTGAGGTTGCTGGCCAGAAAATCCCTCTCCAACATTGAGGTATAGCAGCTCTCCGTCAGCCTCCTTGGCGCCAATAAGCAAGCTCGTGTTTGTTTCAGGGGCGGTTTTCGGCAGCTCACGAAGTCTCCAAAGGTCTCTCAACCTGAGGATGGCACGCTTCGGGCGCCGCACCATGACAATAACCTCCATCGGTGCCGCCAGGAGATTAATGACATCTATGGCGTGAGAGGTCAGGAGTTCCTGCCGTCTCTTTTCGACCTTGGGAAGCGTGAGGTCATCCGAGCCCCGAAGGCGAATGAGTGCAGCGTTGGGCGTCAAGCGTGATCCGATCAGCTCCGCAGTCATATCGTAGCCACGAAGCGCCCGCTGCAGATTGATGACTGTTTCTTCAAGCCAACGTTGCGCATCATCATCGTCGTCGTTTGTCCCGGAACTGTTGAGCCAGGATGCCAACTCAGCGGATGGCATATTGGTGATCTCGGGCGCCGCAGAGCCCTCGTCTTTCATTTCGGCGCCCGTCAGTTCTGTCGTGTTTGAATTTTCATCAGCAGTTGTTTCGACCTGAACAGGATCGGCGCTGCCAGTCTCCGTGGACGACGAACTTGACTCTTCTTGATTGGACGTCTCCGTATCCATTTTTTCGTTCGGAGGTGTCGAGCCTTCATCAGGCACTGCACCATCCACGGCGCGTGAAATTAATGCCGTTTCCCAAGGGTTCATGGGATCAATATCGCCAACCTCAGTTTGAGGAAGTTGATCAACGGCAAAGGCACGCAGCCGAGAAGCGACGCGCGGTTTGTCAAACACATGCTGAATACAGTGAGAAGCGCCCTTTAACTGAGTAGAGCCGCCTGCATCAACATATTCATCATCATCGTGAACAAATACGTGCGAGAAACCGGCTAGCGCAATTGGCACGTGGTCGAGGCGAACTTCCTCTGACCATTTATGCAGGTCCCATCCGCCGAGTATTTCCGGATCAAAGGGCTGCATGCCTTCGATCATGAAATCACCGATGCGATGTAGCCAGAGTTCACGGTCAATCCGTGCACCCTGGGGATCGAGTGCCCGGCCCAGGCGCAAAACGGTTTCTTCGAGCTGTTTTGCAGATTTTTTTGCCTGTGACCGGTATCCGCGTGCTGTAACGAACTTCGCCTCGGAAATCGCGATCTTCAGAACGGGCTTTCCGTCCTCGATGCGTGGCGCAATCGCCATGATGTCGGCAATTTGCTCTTCCTTTTGTCCAAACCAGGAAGCGAAATCGTCAAGGCAATACCATCCTGTTGGAAGTGTAGGGTCGCCGAGGCCGCGTTTCAGTTCTTCCATAGAGAGGACGACACCCAGCAACTCATTTGCGTAGCGCCCGTACCGCGCGGCGCGCATCACGACATGGCCGGAGAGTTGGTTGGCTTGTTCGGTTAGCCGGTCAACTGCGGCAATCCCATGAGTTGCAACGATGGTTGGGTCGATATGGTCCAAGCGCTGCTTGATAAGGGTTTGCAGTAGGCGCGGCTTGGCCGTCGTCGATACCGTAATGTTTCGGTCGACCCCACGATCATGGATGTGTCGAATGACCTGAACACCATTGTTCGAAAGGAGCCGACGGTCCACAAGCTCGTCGTAATTGACCACCCATTCCCCAATGCGGTGAGCGTTTTTGAAGACGTCGGCGATTTGGGTGTCTTTGAAGTTCACCTCACGTGCGGGGATTACGTCTTCTGCATGTGCGTTGTCGCCTTCGAGGAAAAGATGGATAGCATTCAGATATCGTTGGCCTACCTGCGGCTGCACTGGAGCTGTCAAATATACGGAAGTTGCAGTATCCGCAGCTCCTACAGGACGTCGGCGAGACCAACGGTGGGGAACATGAGAGATCAAGTCCGGACGTTGCGATCCGGGGGCGCGCTTCCAACGTAGCTCTGCGTTGCGGGCGATGACATCCTGAAGGGCGACAAGGTCGGCCGCGCGGGTGTCTTCGTCGTCAGTGACTGCGCTTTCGTCAAGAAACCCAACACGTAGTCTTGAAAGGAAGTTCCGGGCTGCCTCACTCGCCATTACCGAACCGGTATCATCGCTGACTGCGACATTTTGCTGTTCGTAAACCTTGCGCATCCGCATCGGCTGCGAATGCGTCAGGAGAAGGTCGCATTGAAGCTCGTTCTCTTGCTCAACTTTGCTCGAAAGCTCCGCCGCAAGCGCGCTCGGAAGCGCCTTAGACTCCGCATTGTATAGCACAACCGAGAAATTTGTCCGCTCGTGGGGAAGCAAATTCAAGAACTGTTCCCCGACCGCGCTAAAGGCCTTGGCGGCGACACCAGGCTCAACATCAAGGGCATCCTCGACATTGCCGTTGCCACCACGCCGGGGTTGTTCCGCTAAACTGTAATCGAAAGAGGACTCAGCAACGGACAGCAGGATGGCTTGATCTTCGGCGAAGCCGATACAGACTTCCGGATAGTAGTCGGATTGCAACTCTAGGGTTCTCTGCCCAAAGAGCAGGTCGGCGCGGAATATGTCCTTCTCTTCAGCTGCTAGCACGCTCTTTACAAGCTCAGCAGTTTGATGAGCCTTGATGTGGATTTCTGCAAGGCGCAGGGGGTGCCAAGGAAGAACAATCGCAGCCGACGCGCCGTCACCAACGTTGGCAACACCTACTCGCAGCAGTTCTTTCCAAAGCGTCTCTCGCGCAAGGTCGTTGTTGGCATGGACCATAAGCGCTTCAAGGAGATCACCGTATTTGTCAGCCTGGGTTATAAGACTGTCAGCGGCGATACCCTCACCGTTAGTGCCAACCCACGCTCGGATCGCCTCAGCATACCCTTCACGGAAGGCTTTGAACGCATCTCGAATGGCTGCGCTTCCTTCGGGCGAGATCAGCCCTGATAGTTTGTCGAGTTCGCCGAGGAAAGCCTCGCTACGGTCGCCACTGGCTCTATTGGGTGCGACCATCGTACCGTTACTGCCATTCAGCGCATCCCTGATGGTGCTTACCTCCATCAGATCGATGCGCTGTATACGCCCCTTCGCACTCGTTGACTGCCGGGCAATATCGGCCGTCGGGAGAAGTACGCGATCTCCTTGTGCATTCGCGATCCTGACAAGGTCATCTGCCATTGAGCAGGCAAGCGCGGCTGGGGACATCTCCCAAATAAAGAGGAGCTTTGCTTTGGCGCCGTCTGGGTCGAGTTCAACTTCGAACTTGAGACTTCGAGCATCCTTGGCTCCGGATGTGCTACGTGCAAGATCGGCGTCCACATTCAGGAAATAGAAATCCTGCATCTTTCCGAAGTCAAAGGTCACGTCAGAGCCGAATAGATGTTCAATGCCGCGAAAACGGAACGCAAAATATCTGGCGACAGCTGCGTTCTTCCCGCGCCAAAAGCTCTTCTCACGACTGCGCGGAATACGCACAGTCAGCTTTTTTGATTTTAGCTCGATATCGTTTGTTCGGTCACGGAGTCTTTGTAGAGTCTCGATCAGACCGACGAAGAAGTCAGAGTATGGCTTTGGATTATTGAAGACAAACTTTTCCCAAGCGGCGTAGAGTGCTTTATCACGTGCAATGTGCTCCTGGTAATGGTCGAACAACGCTGCGAGATCGTCTGTGGGGTCCTTTGGAAATGGAGCAAGCAGAAGGGTCCGCTCATCGTCTTCGAGCAAGTCATCAAACTCATCATCAAAGAACTTGACGGTTTTCTCGCCAAGTGGAAGTCGGTCTGGGCGCCTAGGGCCCAAAAAAACCTCTGAAACGGAGCGCCAATCGAGCTCAACAACGTCCTCTTGGCTTTGCCGCCAGACATCAGCAGAAAGATCATCATCCAAAAACCGTTGAATGATATCTATTGAAGGTTGCTCTAGGCGTCCTCCAACAGCAGTAAGGTTTTCTGCGAGCTGTTCGTCTATAGGGTCTCCACGTTCGTTTTCACGAAAAAGTAGAGGCCGAACATTCTGATGAAGTCGCCGAAAAATTTTAGCCCACTCGGCACTCCTCGCGCGCTTTGCTTCGGGGATTCTGTCGAAGTCGCCTGCGCTGCGCGGCAGTCTTAGT
>QCWH01000090.1:5238-12291 GCA_003149565.1 Marivita sp. XM-24bin2
CCTTCTGCAAAGGCATACCTTTTGAAATAACATTGTCCGAGATTGCCAATACGAAAGCCGAAAAAGTTTCAATCGTCCGCGCTGCGTGTGTTTCATTTGCAGCCTGCAAGGCAGCCGCTAAGTGCTCTCTCTTCTTTTGATCAAGAAACCGATCTGTAAGGCCCGCGCAGTGCATCCAATCCGCATATCGAAGCCTGAGTTTATCAGTTTCAATCCGCGTCACCTTCTCGACGCTCTTGTCGTTTCTTTGCAGCTCATCCTGAGAGGCAGCAAAGAGGACGGCGCGCTTGTCGTCTGGGAGGCGGCAGTGCCGCCAATGAGTGATGGACTCATCGCTCCTTGTTTCCGCTGGCAGATTTCCATTCGGATCAAAGACGGTGCCCACTCTCACCATCACTTCATTCGAGATTTCGCCATCTGCGATTACAGCCTGCGCCACTGCGCGAACGACTTCAGCGTCGAGGCCCAACATGCATATGCGCTGTGTACCCTCAGGTTCCCCGGACAACTGCTCTTTCAATGAGGCGGTTGCCACGGCCGCGATTAGTTCGGTCCTAGTCATAGTGACCTCCTGAACGGGTTTTCGACATATGCGCAGTCATCTGACAGGCGCCGAAGCAAGCCCAACGTCCTAAGGCGTTGTTCGAGGCGCTGCGCGTTCTGTGAAAACGCATACTGATCCGTCGGAAGCTGACCGTAAGCCTTCTCAGCTTCAGGAGCTGCGATTACGATGCGAAACCTGTCGTAAAGCTTGGCGAGAAAGCGATGATACTCTTCTCGCTCACCATCAACTGTACACATAACCAACGCTTTGATGAGGGAATCATTGGGCGCGTACCAGGTCCCCACACCTCGGCGAGAAACAGCAAGTCCGATCTGACGCATCCATTCCAAATGCACCTTTGAAACGTGTTGTGAATGCCGTTTCTCAGCGTAGCTTCTCAGGGCATTGAAGATCCTCTCTGGGTCGCCCGAGGCCGGACCATCTTCCGGGTCCCATTGAAAACGCTCAGTTAGGTACTCTCTAACGGCGTCAGCAGGCGCGCGCTTCTGCAAGGCTTCTTCCCAATCAGAGTCGTTCTTCGCGCTGTCTATGTACGCGCGAACGGCTCGATTTGTGAGCATGCGGTTGGCGCGCAGGTTCTCGGCTGAAATCTCGAATAAAGTTGTCTTTTTGGGAGCTGGAATTTCAAGGACAAACCTGGGCTCGCCTTGATCACCAGTTTCTTCGATTGATCTACGCAGCATGTAGATGAGCATGTGCAGCGCAGAAAGGCGTACCAAGGGATCGATGACTGCATTACCTGGAAGATCAAGGCTAAGAAGCTGACGCCATGTCTTTGCAAGCTCTTTATATTCATTGCGCTGAGCAAATGGCAGATAGCCTATACCTCCCGTAACGGAGTTGGCATCGATCCGATGGTCGTCGGGGAGTAGTGCCTTGGCGACGCGGTTCCAGGAATTATCGCTCCGTAGAATCTTCTCGCCAATCAACTTGGCGATTTCGGGGCCTTCGCCACTGCGGGAGAGCATCAAGTACAATAGTTCCCCGCCACGCGCGAAAAAGCGTCTATCAGGACTACTATTGGGATTGTTTGGCAAGTCAGCGTAAAGGCAATAGGGGCCGTAAGGGAACAAAAAGCGGCTTGTCCATCTCCGTTGCCTGTGTGGTTCAACAGCGGTGTTTTGGAAGAGTTCGACAATCCTTGCGAGCTCAGAAAACTCGCCACATCGGTCTCGCAAAAAAGCGAAACTTTGATCGCTCTCGAATTGCTTAAGCCAGGCGTCCCATTTCTCACCGTCCAGCTTTTCACTTGCATCAATATGCTGGATATGGGGGTTGCTGAAGATTAACTCGCGCAAGGGTATCAGCCTCGGCGTGTCATAGGTGAACTGCTCGTGCGCGCCTTCATTTCGAACCTCAGCTAGACCGTGCTGAACTTGATCACGGGAACGAAAGACGGACAGGAACTCCAGAAAAACGAGCCAAGGGGTCTGATCGTTATAGAAACGATGTCCCCAGATCGCCTCGTCAACCCAGACTTTAATGCCTTTGTACTGTGTTGGAGTATCAAGTCGTGTCATGCGTCACCTAAACGAACGCGAATATTGTCGGGTTGCGGCCGCCCCCTTGGGTCGACAGTAATGGCGCGTAGGCTCACTTCCCCTTGCACAGGCTGCGCACCCATTATTTGGTCGAGCCGCTCGATCAGCCGAAGCTTGAAATCCAAAAAGTCCTCATAGCACTGACGAGAGAAGCTCGCGGGCAGGCTGCCGCGTGCGACGCGGATCAGGTATTCAAAATGTGTAAGTTGTAGTTCGAGCTGGTCGACGACTGTCTCAGACCCTCCGGCTGGATCGATAACTTGCACAATCGGAGTGAAGTCATCTGACGCAAGTGCAAAGCGAACGTACGGATCACGTCGCTGCGGGCTCGCGCTCAGCTCGTGTTCAAGGATCGATGCTATGCGCCCACGTCCATCCCCGCCGGATGAGGATAGATAGAGCTTGGTGCCGTCGTCGATCATCATACCGCAGAATGTGCGGTTGAGTCCCCGCACCAAGGTTTCAGAAATGCGAGAGATGTCGACCTTATCAGTTAGTCTCCGGCCAAATTCCAAGAACAGATCAGCTGAGCGGTAGACACTTAATGACCAGGGCTTCAACTCACCTTCATCCGGAAGTGTAAAAAATAGTCTCTGGCGCTGCCTCGCCAAGGCTCTCATGAACTCAGTGATGTTTTCTCGCTCGCCTTCGAGATAGTCCCTGAGAAAGGGGGCGTAAGCATCTGCGCCGTAGAAGTGATCACTCCCGATGTGCGTAGCAAAGATTGTTTCGTTATTATAGCGTCCATAGATAAGGAGGTTATCGATTTGGTTGTCGGTCTCTCGTCCGACACCGAAGCCCTCTAGCGCCGTAAATGCCTGGTATTGCTGACGTTGTCTCTCAGGAAGATTAGCGCCAAAAACGTTCGTGTAGGGATTTGTCATCCGGTAGTTGTCCGTCTCGGCACGGTTCTTGGCTTTTCGGCACGTCAGCAGGCTTGATGACATCCGGTCACCGAGCAGAATGTTTACACTAAGGAGCAGAAGGTCGCGGATGGGCAAGTGCGTGCGATTGGCCCGCGCAAGGCTGAGAAGCTGAGAGAGGCGCGTCTGGAAAAGGGACTCTCCGTCCTTTGCGCGCAATCTATCCCTGTTGATACGGATCGGGCAGCTTGTGGTACCATCGGCGTCAAGCAGCTCGCACCCTGAGCAGTTATCCCATTGAGGGTGCTCAACAATCTGTTCGATGATGGCAAGAAAATGCTTGGCTGCGTCAAGGCGCGAGAGATTATAGAGGTCGAGCGAAAGATCATCTCGGGTGGTCTTGTCCGTCACAAGCATGGACTCAATCGAGACAAATGTACGGAAGGCCTCTTCACCATTTGCCTCGGCCCAATCGCGCAAGGACGCAAGCAGCTGCCCATCGTTCGCGGCTACCAAATAAACATTAGGAGAGTTTTTGTCGCCAATCGCATCCATGAAACCGGGTAGAAGATCGTTTTTTTCGGTTGACGTCAGTTCGCTGAGGTCTTTGACAATACGAAGTGTTTTTCCTGACCCAGAAAGTGGCAGGGAAACAATCTTTTCCCCCTTTTGCCATTCCTGCGGGTTATCAGCGAATTCTTGAAACACGCGTCGGCAGTGGTAGGTCTTCCCATCGCCAGCAGTCCCGGTGAGCACCACCGACCTAGGCACGCTTGACCGAAAGTTCTCAAGTATTGCTGGAAGTTTGGACGGCGTTATCTGGATTGGGGGCACTATGCCTTTCCGATCAATCTCAGCTTGGATGAGCTCGTCATACATGTTGTCCGTTGCAGAAATCGGACCGTAATGGCGCAAGAAATCTACAAATTTGTTCGTGTGCGTCATAGTCCGCTACTCGCCCTCCCTATCGCTCATCTTTATTGTGAGCGCGGCATCGATCCTGCCACTTTTATTATCTAAAATCAATTATTTATGGCAGGCAAGGCAACCCTTCGCCTGACCGTATAGCTCATCAATGTCCAGACTATCCGGTTCATCGCGGAGGGGGTTCTGCTGCCTTTTTGCTTTCGCCCGTTCAACCCGCTTCTCATAGTCTTCTTTAATCTGCCTTGCGCGTTCAGGCTCTGTCAGCTCATCAAGTGACTCCCCTTGGCTCCAAGTAAACGGTGAGCCATTCTCCACGGCGTTTTTCTCATAGGCCTTTGCTTCCTCGAAGGCTTCTGGATGCTGCTCTTTCAAGCGGACCCACTCGATCTTCTGCTGGTAAAAGCAAAACGTGCAGCCGCTACGCGAGCGCCAATCATAGTATTTGGGTAGACCTAAGCCTGATGATTCAAGGATTTCATGAACACCTGGCTTATCAATGCCATCGTCTTTGAATGGCAGAACGATCTTTAGATTTTTATGCTTAGAACTATAACCTTCCCGGTACTCCTCGTCCCCGCGAATGGCGACGTAGCTGTAGACCTTTTTTCCTTCTTCCAGCATCGGCTTGAGCCATTGCTCGAATGGTCTAAGCTTAAGTTGCCTCGTGCACCAACGCGTTTGCGGTGATGGCAGGAAGTTATTGTACTGTTTGAGCCAGAAGTCGAAGTCTCTGTCAGGATTTAGTCTCAAAATTGACTTCCCAAGAAACCCTTCGAGTCGCCCAAGGAATTCGTAGACTTCTGGAAGTTCTTTGCCCGTATCGGTAAAGAAATAATCGATATCAAGCTCTGGGTGGTGCTGGCGCATATAAACTGCGAGAGCGGCGCTGTCCTTGCCGCCAGATAAGCCCAAAACATGCTTTGCTTCAGCGTCACTCATTATACTACTCGTTCCACTTCCTTTTTGTTGCCATCAATTTCTTCGTCACTCATGTAGCGGGAACTCAACTCCGCGAGTGCTGCAAGAAGCAGATGGCGGTTCTTTGGGGCCTCGACATCGATGACATCTTCAAGTCTTTTGATTATGTCTTCGACCTTTTTTCGCTCACCTTCTGAAACTTCAAACTCGGCGTGAACGGGAGCCGGACGGCCGTTTAAACCAACAACGACCGCCATGGAGCTCCGCTTATCGCTCCGGCCTTTCACCCGCGCGAAGTTCTCCGCCCGAATAAATCTCTGCGAAAAGTCTGCAATCTCGACGGAAGCGCGATCGACGTCGGGATCGGTCCAGTCACGCGGCGGCTTGTTTGCCGCCAAACTTGCAATGCCTTCTAGGTCTGGTTCTGTCCCTTCAAACTGAGAAAGCCTTCCTATGAAGGCATTCAGACGGAAGTCGCCACCGATCTCACGGATGTTCTCTGCCCGTGCGCGCAGCTCTCCGAGAGCCTGCGGTGAGGCGTTAGGCACCTGAAGCTCGGCCAGCATGAGATCATGCAAACGTCGCAGCATCGACGGGTATGAGGCGACAAGCTCTTCTAGCCCTTCGCGTACATCCTTAACGATACCCTGGAGATTGTTTTCCTCGTCGAGTGCGCCGCGCCCGCCGAACGCGGTAGGAATGTCGTCGAACAAGAACTTGTTCGGATCATTTGCGTGCTTGAACAGATCGCGCACCCGCGTTGCGTTAGAGGACAACTGCATGGTCCGCTTTGTCCAAGGGTGCAGCTTGTCGAATATAGCAATGAGGCCGCGGGCGACGTCGATAGGCGCGAGATGTGCCAGGCTGTTTAAGGCATCGAGATCGCGCACGACTTCGGCCATGCTCGATAGCAACCTACGAGATAGATCTGAAAGGTCCATCCAGCGGAGCTGTATCTCACCAGAATCTTTGGCGAGAATTTCAACATCGATATCCTTAAACCGCGCTTGGAAGATACCCTCGCGGTACAGGGCGACGTTTTCTCTTTGTGTGAGGATAAAGGCCACGACCATAACTGGCTTTAGCCCTTCTTTTAGGCCGAAGGGCGGCTTACCCCAGAGATCGTAGAGCTCCGATACGGTAACAGTTCGGTCCTTTGCCCCTCTCAGGTGCTCCGAGGCGACTTCCCAAAGCGGATTAAGATTGCTCGGATCGCGTTTTTTCGACGGCGCGCGGAACTGCCAGTCGCCACTTACCTTTCCGTACAATCCGGTCGCTTCTAGGATGGAAGCAAATAGGCCGCCTTCAGCAGGATACCCCTCTATGCCAAGGCGCTCATCACCTTCTCGGCCGACCATCGCGCGTAATAGCGCATTCTGGGCGGCTACGGCGTTACTCGACGGCTTGATGCGGTTAAGGAGCTCATTGTTGATCTTTGGCGACAGCGGGAAGCGCTTGGCGGCCAAATCAGAGGCGGCATTGTTGATTTCGGCCTGATCCCATTTCTGCGGCTTGTGGTTCTTCAGGTACCAGGTCGCATGGTCAAAGGCTGCCCTAAGCTCTTCTTCGAGCTGACCTTGAAGAGCCGTTCTTCTCGCCTGCACTTCGCGCTGCGCAACGGTATCGCCAGCGAGGTCAGGATGCTCTTCTTGTACTTCACTGAGCGCGATAAGCTCTCTTGCGAGATCGACGATCACCCATGCGCGCTGCGACAGGCCAGCGACAACATCCCAGTCCTTGGATTCACGCGCCGCCTCACGGCACAATTTCTCGGCGATTTCTTGGCTTTCACCTTCCGTGGGGATCGCAAGAAGGAAGGCACCAATTGTTCCTGACTTGGGAACGTAAGCTGCGGCGCGTTCGATCAGGCCATTCAAAGGTGCTACTTCGACATCAAACCAGCGTAGGGCGCCGGTATCATGGTAGTGCCGTTTGGCAAGGATGGGCTGGAGTCCTGCCAGCTTTTTGAGCGCTGCGAAGTCAACCTCTCGAACGCGCTGCAGGGCATCCTCAATTGCGCGATCAATGTCGAAATCGCTGCCAGCATAAATTGCGTAGGCGTCGGCGAACTTCCGGAAGATCACAAGAGACCACTTCTTGAGCTGCCCTAGTGCATCCTTCACCGTCTTTTTCGATGCCTCCGGCAGACAGGCGGATAGCAAACTGTCCGTGGGTGTGAGCCCGGAACGTTCTTTGAAGAGGTCAATCAGCGCGATTGTCTTTAGGAGGCGAATGTGAA
>QCWH01000091.1 GCA_003149565.1 Marivita sp. XM-24bin2
CTTCACTCAACACACGCAAGCCAAGCATCGGAGAGAATGAAAGAGCGCTAAAGACCGTACGCCAAAAATTGGCGAAGGACTACGAATCCCTCGCAAGAGAGTTTGATCTTGATCTTTCAAGGTGGCCGTCATGATCCTAATGACGCAATCAAAGCGATCACTCGGACAAGAGCCCGTCGTAAATCTCTATCAAACCATCGAGGTGACGTTCGGGAGAGGTCTCCTGTGCCAGCGCGTCGGTATCAAATGCACCGATACTTTGCACCTGGCGGAGCGCGTCCGACAGAGCAACGATACTTGGCTCGTCATAGAGAATACCGTTTACCCCATGATGAACCACCTCGCTTGCCGCATTCCATTGCCCCGTCACGACAGGAACGCCACGCAAGAGAGCTTCAATAGGGACCAAAGGCTGGCACTCATACCAAAGGCTTGGGAAAACCAAAGCACGAGCACGGGAAAGGTGCTCTTGGACTTTATCCGGCGAAACCCATCCCGTTATCGTCGCGTCTGGATTTACCGCCCTAATGCGCTCAGCTTCCGGCCCATCACCAACAAAGACTGCACTAAGGCCCACTTCACGTGCTGCTTCCGCAAAAAGAACGCCACCTTTTTCAACAGACAGACGTCCGACAAAAACAAAATCCGAATTCGTCGCAGCATTGACCACTGCTCCCCCGCGATCAACCGGGTTCGACAAGCGATGAAGGCGAGCGGTACTCGGAAGATAAGGCGCCATTGCGGTGCGCTGAGTTTCGGAAATGTAAACAATGTCACGAAGCCCAGACGGCAAGCGACCTGCGGTACGTGCAATGGCAGACCGCGCAGCGCGCCATACCTTGTGCGACACATGGCGCGCGTCACAATTGGTTGTCAGGCACCCCGCCGACATGGGAGCCCGGTGGCAAATGGTCTGCCGCGTATAGTCGTAGAAGCCACCATTCGGACAGGCCAGGAAGTATTCATGCATTGTATAAACGACAGGCAGTCTTTGCGTGACGAGCACCGGACCGATGGATGGAGACAATGCCTTCGCCCAGCCGTGACAATGTACAACTGCGTTTTCCGGATCACATTCTGCGATTATCGTGCGCAAAGCCCGAGCCGCAGACACATTCCAAATGCCAGATGCAATGGATCGCAAACGGTTAGGATTTTCCAGCAGCGTATAGTGATCAAGGCAAATCGTTCTGATACCCGGATGGTCCAACAGGGGGCTGGCAGATCCTGTTGCACCGACAAACGTCACCGATATCCCGGCATCAGCCAAGAGTCGCGCACTGTCGATCGCAACCTTGGCTTGGCCGCCGTTCAGGTTAGCAAAGTCACTGACGATGACGACATGTCTTACGCGTTTTGCTTTCAACCGCCTTCTACTTTTGATCCGAAAGAGGAACTTGCCACTACTCATAGAACCAGTTTGCGGTGGCAGTCACAAGTGCAGCTTTTTGAGACAAGAAAAAGTCAGAAAAGGCAATGCTTCAAGCGGTGGAAGGCAATCCGAACAGGGTTTGATACCTCTTTATGAATAATTTCCGTCGACCACCTCGGATATTGTTTGTGGCAAACGCTGTTCTGGGATGGAAAACCTATGCCAAGCAGCTTGAAACTGCACTCGGCAATCGTGGTGATCTAACACACTTGGTATTGTACCGCCGTCCTCAGCGACATCTCATGCAATTCGCGCGCAGACACGCTGACAGAAGGATTGCAAGGCTCGTCCGCCCCTTCGACCCAATCAAATTGTTCGCCGGTGCCATGGGACACGATATTCGGAAAGCAGTTAGTGACTTCCAACCGGACGTAGTTCACTTTGCGGCCCACTGGCCTGCCAGCGCGCTTTCGGCACTGTCTTCGCCTCCACCATTTACCTTGGCTCTGGATGCGACGCGTCCTGGCCTCACGCGCGATTTGCCCCTGCCGGGCTGGAGCGAACGAGAATGCGCAAATGAAGCGGATCTTTTTAAAGCCGCCACGCATCTTTTTCCAATGAGCCACTGGGTAGAAGACTCTCTGATCAATGATTTTGATTTGGCGCGGCACCAGATGACAGTCCAACCTCCGTCGCTTTCTCAGAAGAACTGGCCCAAACAAGCGATGTTCGAAAATGAGTGCATTCCCAACGTTCTCTTCGTTGGAAACGATTTGAAGAGAAAGGGTGCTTATCGCCTCGCGCGTTGGATTGCCGAACCGTTGCGGGGCCGCTGCCATCTTCATATCGTTTCCACGGACACGTCGACTATTTCAGGCGACGGGATCACCTTCCATGGACGTGTTCCACATGCCCGCTTGATTGAAGATTTGTTGCCGCGAATGGATATATTCTGTCTGCCGACCAAACTCGACATGTCCCCGTTTGTAATCGCCGAGGCGGCCGCAGCGGGGCTTCCGGTAGTTGCAAGCGCAATTGGCGGTATCCCAGATATGGTCGAACATTCTATAAGTGGCTTTCTGGTTCCTCCTGAGGACGAGCACGGATTCATTTCGGCATTGTCACAGCTTATTGACGACAAAAATATGCGGCGGCGTATGGGAAGCAACTCTGCAAAACTGGCCAAAGCGCGTTTCAGTGGTGAAGAAAACTTCAACAATCTTATCGATAAGTTGATTGACATCTCCGACCGGGGGGTAGGTTATGTGTCCTAGACATGTGGAGCGTGCTTATCTCGACGGCCGCATCGACAGCTTCCTCATCAAGCGATTAAGTCCAAGCTTGAACTCTTTCAAAGTTCAAAGCGGCGTTCCGACCCCAACATGGAATCGTTTCGATCTCGGCTTCAAACTACTTTACTTGGATGGATTACGAAGCACTGAGAGCGAATTCGCCCGACGCATTTACTCCAATCATATCAAAGCCTTCTCACTTGGAGACATGTCAGAACCCGGCAACCCGAAAAAGCTGGGCGTAGATCGATTCCTTGCCGACTTTGCTGAAATTTTTGACAATTTGCGTCACAGTGGCTTTGACACGGATATTAGTCTTCTACCCCTGGCTCATGACGGCACACCAATTAATGGTGGACATCGCACGGCCTGCGCAATCTCTTTGGGCATTCCGATTACATCCGTGCAAACCGGCTTAGAGCCCGTCCAGTTTGACTACCGGTTCTTTAAAAAACGTGGTGTGGTTCTAAACGATCTCGATGCCGCTGCTCTTCGCCTCGTTAGCGCCACACCCCATGCAGCCGTCGCGTTACTCTGGCCAGCGGCCAGAGCGAGGGATCGAGAAGTCGATGTGCTGATTGGCCCCGCAATTTACCGCCGCAAAATCCCGCTTTCTCTTAAGGCAGGACACAACCTACTCACGCGTGTCTACGCCAACGAACCGTGGCTTGGTGATCCTGAGCAGAACCATCCTGGCGTTCGCCGCAAGTTAATGGAGTGCTTCAGTGGCCGCGATGACCTCAGACTCATTGTCTTTGATGCTCCTCCAAACGTTGACCGCGTTGCCCTCAAGGAGCGGATCCGTAGAATTTACGGGATAGGCAAAAGTTCGGTGCACATAACCGACACACACGCGGAAGCTGTCGAGATCACGCAAATGCTTTTAAATGAGAATTCCCGGCATTTCTTGGAACATGCGCGCCCCAATCAGTTTTCAGCAACACGTGCAAAGATCAGTCAATTTAAAACCTACCTCAGAGAAAATGAAATTCCCTCGCACTCCGTGGCTGTGGATACTGGGTTGGTCATGGGCGCCTATGGATTGCGCCCGCCGAATGATATTGACGTCGTCTCGGACAGACCATTGCCTGCCGGTCCCGTGGAACAACATGACGGCCGTTATCGTAGTGTCGAATTGCCGGAGTTGCTGCAGGACCCTGCCCATCACCTGTTCTTTCGAAAAGTTAAGTTCATCAGCCTGGAAAATGTGGCGGCGCTCAAATCGAAGAGACTAGCCGGTCAAGACCGTGAAGATGTTATCCTGATCCAGCGGCTGATAAGACCGCAAACCGAACGCATACTGCAAAACAATCTCTACATGCGGTTGCAGTTTGCCCATTTGAGGTTCCGTCGACGTATCATCAAAATCATTTATGCGCTTGGCGCCGGGCCGACAGTGAAGCGCCTCTACCACATGGCGACGCGTCGATGACGCCTGGCAAGGGCACCTGACCTACCAGCTTGGGCAGAGTACCGCGCACGCGACTTTGGCAAGTACGGCACTACCCCTTGTCACAGTGCTCACAATGACAACCAAAATGGCAGCCAGATCAAAAATCTCTCTTTCGAAGGGCGATTTCATCGATGAAGCGGTCACTGCAAAGCGGCCGAATGAAACAATCGTTGAAGAATCAGCCTAGCTGTATCAGTCTTCGCTATAATTCATGCTTTTAATTTGTGGGTCTGTCGCCATGCCATTAGACACTTTTGAGTTTCGAGCCTACAAGGAGACCGACCTCCTTTCTTCTGGGAAAAAGAACTTTTTCGTGGGAGATACGATTACGCTGCCGGTAGCACCGACTGTTCTGATCAGCGTCACTGATGACGACGGCGCTCTGTCCGGAGATAATCGGAGCAGCGAGCAGGCCGACGACACCATTGGTCAGGAAGCCACTCTTGTGGACGGCAACGGTCAGGATCTTGGAAACGGCGGGAAGATATACGGCGAAGCCTATTATTGGGTGGTTGATTCTTCAGGCAACAGATACATGTTGGTTGAAATCGAACAGGAAGACGGATCAGGCGATTATTTTGCATTTCACGCAAACTACGGTTTGCCTGAACCTGGCACAGAATTGTACGTCGAAAGCAAACGCGATGTTCGGGACAAAAATGTTGTGCTAGAGTATATCGCTCTATCCACTCCCGAAGACGAACCGGAACCCGAGCCAGAACCCGAGCCAGAACCGGAGCCAGAACCGGAGCCAGAACCGGAACCCGAGCCAGAACCGGAACCCGAGCCAGAACCGGAACCCGAGCCAGAACCGGAGCCCGAGCCAGAACCGGAGCCCGAGCCGTTCTTACAGTTCACCGCATTCAATGAGTTTGACCTTACCACCAAAGGTCGGGAGAATCTCTTTGTCGGCCATGAAATCTTCATCCCGTCCGAACCCACGCTGGTGATCACCGTGGAAGACGACGACTTCAGTCTGTCCGGCGACAACATTCGCAGCGAGTTCGCAGATGACGAGACGGGTCAGACGGCAAAGGTGATCAACTCCAATGGAGTAGAGGTCGGCAATGGCGGCCAAATTTTTGGAGAATGTTACTACTGGGTAAGTGACGAGGCTGGCCAACGATACATGCTCATCGAAATTGAACAAGAAGGTTCGGAGGACGATTATTTCGCGTTCCATAAAGACTATGGGATGCCCGAAGCGAACTCGATTTTGTTGGTCGAGGAAAAACGAAACATCAAAGAGAGCACGATCCTACCAGAATATTCCGATATGTCAGTTGGCGATGTGGACACTGTCGGGACGTCTGATGCCGACAGTTCTGCGACTTTATTCTGACCACCATGACTGATGAGAACCTTACGAATGCGAGTTGTTGGTTGCGTCGAATGCGCAATTAACCTTGCAGGGTAAGGAAAATTCTCGGACTTGTTTGTACCAGTCATCTCTTAGACACGAACAGTGCGTTGTTTCACAGCGCTTACTTTCTGGCCATTTTTTGTTCAGTCGGTCGGTCGGCTCTCCGCCAATAGATGACGGGCCATTTCTTTGGCCAATTTTGCGGCCTCAGGCATTCCCCGAACATGCGCGGTTACAATTGCGCCCTCCTTCAACAACGCGAGTTTCTCGGCCACTTCAGATGGATCAGACACCCCTGCCTCTGCACAGAGCTTCGTTAGATATTCGACAATGCGGGTCTTGTGTTCTGCGGCCACACGATGTGCAGGGTGTGAATGATCCGAGAACTCGCCAGCGGCGTTGACGAATGCACAGCCACAGAACCCAAGACCTTTGAACGCTTTTCCTTCAAACCAGGTCTCGAGTGCGTCAAACATCGCCAGCAGCTGACCGGTAGGTTCCGTTGCAGCCTTGTCCATCTCGGTCATGAGCCAGTTTCGAAACCGCTCATCGCGCGACTGCAAAGCCGCAAGAATCAGTTCGTCCTTGGATCGAAAATGCTTGTACAGGGTCATTTTCGCGACGCCGGATTCGGCCAGAACTTTATCAATCCCGGTCGCATTGAAGCCGTTCGTGTAAAAAAGTTTCAAAGCGGTTTCGACAAGGTGGTCACGGCGGGTGCTCACGGCACTTACTCCAATAGATCAGACAGTTCTGTCTGTTTGTGACGGCGAAATATCCACCTTTCAACTCGTTTCTCGACGTAAGAACAGATCACTTAGACGTGTATAGGGTTTGAAAAATAGACAGACCTGTCTGTTTTATAGGGGGCGCCAAGAGCGCTGAACATAATTTCGGAGACTCCCCAATGACCCGCATTCCCCTGCCCTCTACAATCAACGACGCCCCGGCCAAATCGCGGCCCGCTTTGGAAGCCGTCAACGCATCGCTTGGCTCTGTGCCCAACCTTTTCCGGATCACAGCCAATAGCCCGGCTGCCTTGACAGGCTATCTCGACCTGAGCAGCGCGTTGACCAAAGGCGATCTACCTGCAGCCACGCGTGAACGAATTGCATTGGCTGTCGCTGAACAAAATGGCTGTGACTATTGCCTATCCGCACACAGCTATATCGCCTCGAACGTCACCAAGCTTGATCAAGCCGAAATCGCTGCGAACCGGCATGGAGGCTCAACCGATCCAAAAGCCGATGCTGCGGTCAAACTCGCTGTCAAACTTGTTGAAGCACGAGGTCGCGTGTCTGAAGCCGACGTCGCGGCAGTCAAAACGGCTGGCTACAGCGACGCGCAACTGGTCGAGATCATCGCCCACGTGGCTCTGAACACGCTGACCAATTATCTGAACGAAGCCCTGGGCACGCCGATCGACTTCCCGGTTGTGACGCGCTCTGCCGCTTAACCAACCCACGGCGGGCGTTCCGGCATAGACCTGCATCTCCCTGTCGACCGGAACGCTCGCGACAAAACAGGATCCCCCTAATGACACGCCCTCCTCTCCCACCTTTTGACATTGAAGCGGCAAAGCAAAAGGTCCGCTTGGCTGAAGACGCTTGGAACAGTCGCCAGCCAGAAGCGGTTTCGCGCGCCTATACGTCCGACAGCCAATGGCGCAACCGTGCCGAACACCTTCGCGGTCGCGCCGAGATCGTCGATTTCCTGACGCGCAAGTGGCAGCGTGAACACGACTATCGGCTTATCAAGGAACTCTGGTCGCATGACGGCAACCGGATCGCGGTCCGTTTCGCCTACGAATACCATAACGACAATGGGCAGTGGTTTCGGGCCTATGGCAACGAAAACTGGGAATTTGCGCCCGACGGGCTGATGCAACGCCGGATCGCATCCATCAATGATCTTCAGATCACCGAGGCTGACCGTCTGATGCGCTGGCCCCAGGGTCGACGCCCCGACGATCACCCCAGCCTATCCGAACTTGGACTGTGAGGTCACACCATGCCCCATGCCTATGCCAGCATCGCATTTACTCCTTCTGTTCGCGCCGAGCAGACGCGAAAAGGATCGGCGCGTTTCTATGACCGCGTTCTCGACGAAGATCGCAACGACGGCGCCAGCCTCGGTCCACGCGAAGCCGCTTTCATTGAAGCCCGAGACGGGGTCTTTCAAAGCACCGTAACTGAAGATGGCTGGCCATACGTTCAGTTTCGCGGCGGTGCCCCAGGTTTCATCCGGGTGCTTGATCCGCAAACCATCGCCTATGCCGACTACACGGGAAACCGGCAATATATCACTGTCGGAAACTTGCGTACCAACGACCGGGTCTCGATCCTTGCAATAGACTTTGTTCATGCCAAGCGGCTCAAGATTCTGGGACGCGCCACAATCAGCGAGGATCCCGAGCTGATTACACATTTGAACGGAGATGGGCCGGTCGCGGAACGCGTTGTGATCATACGGATCGCCGGCTTCGACTGGAATTGCCCACAGCACATTCCACGGCGCTTGACGGAAGCCGAATACCGGGCTTACTTCGAGGCCGGATCCTGACATTACCGCCGCCTCCAACCATTTCGGGGGCGGTCTTCTTTTCAAGAAGCCATATCTCGGAGATGACCATGCCAACTGTAACGTCTGCCTTTGCCCACGCGATGACAAAAACCGCTGGCCTTACCTTGCGTCCTGACGGTGCGGTGCTTTCTGACGGGCAAAAAGTATTTCAACTCTCACAATTGCCGAACGGTCAGATAGAAGGCCCGCCGTTCTTCGATCTGATCGACTGGATAGAAGCGCGCCATAGCGATCGCGTGTCACTGGTGGCGAAATATGCTGAGACGATCCGCATCGACGATCTTGGCGTTCTGGGACTGGCGTTAAAAACCGCACCGACTCTTCGAGCATCTCTCGTGCGCCTGGTGCGCTACTTTGGCCTCCTGACCGACACTGCAACCTACCGACTAGACGAGCGTGGTGCACAGGCGCGCATCTTGATGGATAAATGCACAAGCGATCATTCCGCCTTGTCACTGCGCAACGAATGCGCGCTGTCGGCCTTGGCGCAGATTTTCCGAAGATGCGTCAAAGGTGACCTTGCACTCGAGCGAGTGACCTTTCGTCATGAAAGCCGATGCGATCCTGATCGCTATGTTGAAATGTTCGGATGCCCCGTGACGTTCGGCGCGCGTGAGGATGCGCTGATCCTGTCAAAGGGCATGCTCGACCTCCCGAACCACTTGGGGGACGACGCGCTTTCCCGGTTCTTGACACAGCAACTTGATGTCGAATTCGAGGCAATTCGCCCGGCTACATCCTTGCGGGAGGAACTCTGCCGCCGCCTACCTACAGCGCTCAGCACCGGGGTGCCACAAGCCTCCGAACTGGCGCGCGAAATCGGGCTGAGCGAGCGCACGTTCTTTCGCCGTCTTGCCGCCGAGGGGACGACATTCCGAGATGTGGTGCGTGACGTACAAATCCGCCTCGCAAGGGATTTGCTGGCACGCAGAGATTGCAGCATCGCAGAAGTCGCATTCCTGACGGGCTTTTCGGAGCAGAGCAGCTTTGGTCGCGCGTTCAAGCGCTCTGTGGGACAAGCTCCATCACAGTACCGCAGCATCGCACTGGAAGCGCCGGAACCACTATTGGCAGACACGGTCAAAAGGCTGGCAGGACAGATCGATACCAGCAGGTCTGTCGCGGTCTAATCTGTTTTCATCAGTAAGAGAGCGCAGCTCTCGAGCGATCGAAAACAGAATTGGAAAGGACCGGCATATGGACTTCGTTGAAGCCACTCTCCGCCAGATTCATTCATCCGCCGGTGTCTGGCGTCACCCTCCACGTGCACGTCGAACCCGTGCGCTTTTGTGCGACATGACCAAGCTTTTGGGTGCCGCCGTCGCAGGCGCGCTCGCGACCGGCATGTTGGCCACTCTCGTTCTGATGTCTGGTGCCGCTCAGGCTCATGTGCCGGAGGTGCCCGACATGACCCAGACACTCATCCTGGAGCCTGCCGGCCTCGTGCCATCGCCGATCTGCACCTGCCTCCTCCCGCCGCTTAGCACCAACTAAGCAGATTTCCCCAAATCAGATGATCGACACGCGGCGCTCATGCGTCCGCGCAGGATGAGCCTGTGCCGTCGAATCCCTTCCCCCCGCTCTGAACAAAAAGGAGATAGAGCATGACACACGACAACCATAAAAACTGCGGCTGTGACGTCACATCCGAGCGCGTCGACATGGCCCGCCGCCGCCTGCTGGCAAGCGCGGCAGCCACGGGCGCCACAGCGCTGGCGGCCACCACTGCACACGCGGCGACTCCCGAAGGGCGCGCGGCGTATGCCGATCCGGACGCACCCGGCCTTCCGCAGATTGACATGGAGATTGTCCCCGGACGTACGGCGCTTGTCGTCACCGATCCGCAGATCGACTTCCTGTCCGAGGACGGTGTGACCTGGGGCGTCGTGGGCGAGAGCGTTACGGAACAGGGCACCGTCGACAACATCGAACGCCTGTTTGCCGCAGCCAAAGACGCGGGCATGCCCGTCTTTATTTCCCCCCACTATTATTACCCGCATGACCACAAGTGGCACTTCGAAGGAACGTTGGAGAAAACGATGCACAGCATCGGCATGTTCGATCGCCCTGACGCCCTGTCGCTCGATGGATTTGAGGGTTCGGGGGCCGACTGGATGCCTCAGTACAAGAAGTACATCGAAGATGGTGAAACCATCGTCTGTTCTCCGCACAAGGTCTACGGTCCGGCGCAAAACGACCTGAACCTCCAGCTGCGCAAGCGTGGTATCGACAAGGTCATTCTTGCCGGTATGTCCGCCAATCTCTGCACCCAGGCCCATCTCTACGAATTGCTGGAACTGGGCTACGAAGTCGCTGTTGTGCGTGACGCCACCGCCGGGGCGAAGGTTCCGGAAGGCGACGGATATCTCGCTGCAATCATCAATTTCCGCATGGTCGCCAACGGCGTGTGGTGGACGGACGACGCCGTCACCCGCATCGCACGCGGTGCCTGAACTCCCCCTCTCCACCCCCTAAAAAAGGACCCTTCACATGAAACTCACAACCCTAATGACCGTTGCAATGATCTCCTTGGCCCCGGCGGCTTTTGCCGCCGATGAGGTCAACATCTCGAATGGACTGACCCTGACCGGCAATCCCCTTGGGATGCATGGCTTCGACCCGGTCTCCATGTTCAAGTCTGACGCACCGATGATCGGCAATGCCGAATTCACATCCGAACATGACGGCGTCGACTACTATTTCGCGACCGCAGACGCCAAGGCGACCTTCGACGCCGATCCCGCTGCAATGCTGCCGGAATTCGGTGGCTTCTGCGCCTTTGGCGTCTTCGTTGGCAAGAAGCTCGACGGCGACGTGCGGTATGCCGATATAGTCGATGGCAAGCTCTACCTCTTCGTAAACCAGACCATCTTCGAGAAATATCTCGAAGACAAAGAAAACGTGATCGAAGGCGCTCACGCCAAATGGTCAGAGATCATGGCAACGCCAATCAACGATCTTTGATCGACTGGCCGAGCCGCATCGCTCCGCGCGGCTCGGCCATTCCCAAATACAGTCTTCGTGAAAATCTGCACCACTTGGGTGTTCTGCGCTACCGGAAGTGTCCCTGCTTGGGGCTTGATGCGCCTGGCAATTTCATGAGCGATGCCGGAACGTTGTGCCCAATTGCGCTGTGCGGTCTTTCTTCGTTTTAGTCCCTACGCCAAGCGTCCAAATTTTCGGCCGTATCTTCAAGACCCATGAACCAATGAGCGTTCAAGCATTCGGATCGGAATTTACTATTGAACGCCTCGCTGTAGGCATTTTCGGTCGGCTTTCCCCACCTTGACAAGTCTAGCGTGACACCCCGTTGGTAAGCCTAAAGGTCCATGTCCCGAGAAACAAATTCGCTGCCATAGCACGTCGGGAAGAAGCTCTGTTTTGAGTTTATGGCCACGCGCGTAGCCTTCACATAGCGCAGCGGGAGGCCATAACCGGATCTCAGGTCTCAACAGTGGTTTTGCACAAACCACACTGATGAGGAAACCGGCTATGACTGCCAACCATTCTACCGCTTCAACCTTGTTGGTCGCTATCGACATTTCAAAATACCGTCATGAGGTCCTGATCGGCATCCATGGTAAGAAGCGTCGCCGCAAACTGACGATCACGAATACCCTTGAGGATTTCGAACGGTTGGCCACGACCCTTGCCGGTTACGACCTGCCAGTGCGGATTGGGTTCGAGGCGAATGGCAACTTGAAGCGCCCCGGGTTTACCGGAGGGTAAAACTCTCGAA
>QCWH01000092.1 GCA_003149565.1 Marivita sp. XM-24bin2
CTGGCTGTCGGTTTTCTTGGTGGCGATGGTGCTGCCGATGTCGGTGGGCGTCGTGGTCAAGGCCTTTGCATGGTCGATCATTTTTCGCACCCGGGGTGTGCTGAACGATATCCTCATGGGGCTTGGCATCACCGACGCGCCGATCCGGATGCTGTTCACCGAAACCGCGCTGATCATCGGGGCGGCCAACGTGTTTTTGCCCTTCATGGTGCTGCCGATCTACGCCGTGCTGCGCCAGATGGATCACCGCTTGCCAGAGGCTGCGGCATCCTTGGGTGCATCGCCGGTCTTTCGGTTTTTCAACGTCACCTTGCCGCTCAGCCTGCCGGGCGTCGTGGCGGGCTGCGCCTTTGTCTTTTCACTGGCCGTGTCGATGTATGTGATCCCATCGCTTATCGTCGGCGAACGGCAGCAGACGCTGTCGATGCTGATCGCGCGGTCGTTCCTGTACCTACGGAACGAGGCCCTGGGGGCGACGATCTCGTCGATCTTGCTCTTCATCGCGGTGGCGGTTGTTCTTGGGTCAAGCTGGCTGGCCAACCGGCTGGGGGCGCGGTCATGACGGGTACTGATCGCCTGTTTCTTGCGCTCAGCTGGGGTGTCGCCATTGGGGCGGTGGTGTTCCTGATGCTGCCCATCGTGATCACCGTGGCCGCGTCGTTCACCTCGTCCTCCGTCTACACGCTGCCGCCGCCGGAATGGTCGCTGCGCTGGTATCAGTCGCTGGAACGCCGCTCTGGCCTGTGGGAGGCGGTTAGCCTGTCGCTCAACCTGGCGTTGGTGTCGACTCTGATCTCGCTAGTGCTTGGCACGCTGGCGGCCGTAGCCATCGCGCGGGGCCGATTCCAGGGGCGCGAGGCGATCGCAACCTTTACGGTCTCACCGCTGATGATGCCGGGGCTGGTCGTCGGCGTGGCGCTGTTGCAGTTCTTCCGCGAAATCGGGCTGCGCGATGCGTATTGGTCGCTGCTGCTCGGTCATATCGTCATCACCCTGCCCTTCGTGATGCGCACATTGCTGGCCTCCATGTCCGCCTTCGATTTCAGCCTTGTCGATGCCGCGCGCACGCTGGGCCTGTCCTACCCCCGCGCCATTCTCAAGGTGCTGATCCCCAACCTTGCCCCGGCCTATCTGACTGGCGGGCTCTTCGCGTTCCTCGCGTCGATGGACAATTATCCGATCTCGATCTTTCTGACAGACGCGCGCAACAAGACGCTGCCGATCAAGATGCTGCAATACCTCGAAGAACAGCCCGACCCGTCGCTGGCGGCGATCTCCTCGGGCCTGATCCTGCTGGCCTGCATCGTCCTGATCATCGGATCGCGCACCGTGGGCCTCAACCGGATGATCCAGGGATGAGGCGCGATCTGAAGGGATATTTCGGCGCCGAGCCCGCGCCCTGTTGGCCGAATGGCGCACGTCTGGCGGTGTCGTTTGTCGTCAATGTCGAAGAAGGCGCAGAGCTGTCCATCGGCGACGGGGATGAGCGCAACGAGTCCCGCTACGAGGCCGTCGAAGAGGTCAGGGGCACGCCCGATCCGTGCATGGAAAGCCATTTCGGCTACGGCCCGCGGCAAGGCTACAAGCGCATCGCCGATGCCTTTGACACCTACGGGGTCAGGGCCTCCTTTTCGACCTGTGGGCGGGCCGCGGAGCGCACGCCCTGGCTGATCCAGGATGCCGTTGCGCGCGGGCACGAAATTTCCTGCCATGGCTGGCGCTGGGAAACCCATGCGGGGATGGACGCGGAAACCGAACGCGCCATCATCGCCCGGACCCATGCCACGATTGCCGAGGTTGCAGGCGTTGCACCGGTGGGCTGGCATACGCGGTCGGCGACTTCACCGCAGACCCGCGATCTGCTGATCGAACACGGCGGGTTTACCTATGACAGCAACGCCTATGACGACGACATCCCCTACATGGAAGGGGGCCATGTCATCCTGCCTTATGCCTTTGATACCAACGACATGCGGTTCTCGCCCGGTGGCGGGTTCATTCAGGCGTGCGATTTCTCGGATTACGTGATCGCGGCGTTCGACCGGCTTTATGCCGAAGGCGCAAGCGCCGCGCGGATGCTGTCGATCGGGCTGCACCTGCGCATCATTGGCCGCCCGGCGCGGATCGGCGGGCTAGAGGCGGTGCTGGCGCACATCGCGGCACAACCCGGCGTCTGGATCGCACCACGCCGCGATATCGCGCGGGTCTGGGCCGACCACCATGGGAGGACGCCATGAGCTTGCTTGATCTTACAGCCCGCGCGTTGGCCGATGCCGTGCAGCGCGGCGATGCGACGCCACAGGCCGTCGCGGCAGAAACCCTGGCGCGGGCCGAGGCCCGCAATCCCGAGATCAATGCGATCTGCCATTTGAACCCTGCTTTCGAGGCAGAGGCAGAGGCTGTCGCCACACGTGTCGCCGCCGGAGAGGTGCTCCCGCTGGCCGGTGTACCGGTGCTGATCAAGGACAATATCTGGGTCGAAGGACTGCGCGTCGCGCAGGGCTCCCGGCTTTTTGCCGATCACATCGCCCCCAAGGATGCCGAGGCGGTCAAACGTCTGCGCGACGCGGGCGCGATGATCCTTGGCATCGCGACCTGTTCGGAATTTGCCTGCAAGGGCGCCACCAATTCACCGCTGCACGGCATCACCCGCAACCCGGTCAATCCAGATATGGGACCGGGCGGATCCTCCGGCGGGTCGGTTGCCGCCGTCGCCGCCGGGATCGTGCCCCTGGCGCTTGGCACCGATGCGGGCGGTTCCAGCAGACGGCCCCCGGCCCATACCGGCCTTTACGGTCTGAAGCCCACGCAGGACCTGATCCCCTACGGCCCGAGCTTTGACGAACCGGTCTGGGGCATATCTGTGATCTGCCCGATTGCCCGCGGCATGGGTGACATTGCGTTGGCGATGGAGGTTCTTGCCGGTATCGCACCGGACGCGCCCGACGCGGTCCGCATCGCGGTCAGCGCCGATTTCGGCACCGGTCAGGCGATTGACGCAGAGGTCGCCGCGAATTTCGAGGCCGTGCTGGCCGTCTTGCGCGCAGCGAACGTCACCCTCGAACCGCTCGACATCGACTGGGGCGGCATCAAGGGCCACGAAATCCTGCCGCTGCAATTCGCGGGGCTCGCCCAGGCCTATGGAGATGTCTGGCAGAAAACCCCTGATGTTTTTGACCCCGTGATCGCGCAGCAGATCGAAACCGGGCTTGCGTTGAGCGGTGTCGAGGTCGCGGCGGCACATCAGGTGTCGCATCGAATGAAGACGACCCTGCGCGGCGCTTTGCGCCGACACGGCTTTATCGCGACGCCGACGACGCCCTGCCCCGCATGGCCCGCCAAGCTGTCCGCCCCGGAGACCATCGGCGGTCTGCCTGCCGGTCCGCGCGACCACGCGGCCTTTACCCCGCAGATCAATCATGCCGGTGTACCGGCCATCAGCATTCCCTGCGGTCAGACTCGCGATGGCCTTCCTCTCGGGCTGCAACTGATCGCAGGTCCCGGGCAGGACGCCGCCCTGCTGGGGCTGGCGCAGACCCTTGAACCCATTCTGAAACAGGTCACCTGATGCGCATTCTGCTGATCAATCCCAACATGACCGAAGCGATGACGGTGCCCATGACACGGGTCGCACGTGCGGTCGCCGGTCAGGACGCCGAGATCGTTCCGCTCACCGCGACGATGGGATTTCCCTACATCGCGTCGCGCGCCGAAGCGCAAATCGCAGGCGCCAACGTTCTGGACATGATCGCCGAGAACCGCAGCGAGGCGGACGCCGTCATCATAGCGGCTTTCGGCGATCCCGGGCTGATTGCGGCCCGGGAAGTGTTCGACCTTCCGATCATCGGCATGGCCGAGGCGGCTGTCCTCACCGCTGCAATGCTGGGCGAGCGGTTTTCCATCGTGACCTTCTCGCCGCATATGGCGCGCTGGTACACCGATTGCGTCCACCAGACGGGACTTGCAGCGCGGTTCACCGGCGTGCGCTGCCCGGATGAGGCCCCCGCCTCGGTCGACAACGTGGCCGAGGCGCTGCGGGGTGACCTGATCGATCTGACAAAGGCCGCTACCGCACTGGACGGCGCGGATGTGGTGATCCTTGGCGGTGCGCCGCTGGCCGGGCTGGCGACAGAACTTGCGGGCAAGGCGCCGGGCCTCCTGATCGACCCGATCGCTGCGGCCACCGCACAGGCCATGAGCCTGGCCCGGCTCGCCCCCGACTACCGCCAAAGGGTAGGCCGCCCCGAGGCCAAGGCGTCGTCCGGATTGGGACAGGCGCTGACCGACATCATCGCAGGAGGACAGGCATGACACATGATCTGGTCATCACGGGCGCAAAGGTCGTCACCGCCAGCGGGACGACGATGTGCGACATCGGGATCACCGAAGGCAAGATCGCCACATTGGGTACCGGGCTCGAGGGTGCCGAGATCATTGATGCCGCCGGTCTGATCGCCCTGCCCGGCGGGATCGACAGCCATGTGCATATCTCGCAACCCTCCGGCCCCGGCATCGAAATGGCCGACGATTTCTCCTCTGGCACCCGGGCGGCGGCCTGCGGCGGCAACACGACCATCCTGCCCTTCTGCCTGCCCGAAGAGGGCATGACCCTGCGCGAGGCGGTGGCCGATTACCGCGTCAAGGCCGAGGGCAACTGCCTGACCGACGTGTCGTTCCACCTGATCGTCAAGGAGACCGATCCGGTCACGCTGGGTCAGGACCTGCCCGCGCTGATCGCCGACGGCTATACCAGCTTCAAGGTGTTCATGACCTACGAGGGCCTTGCCCTGAGCGACCGGCAGATCCTCGAGGTCATGTCGGTGGCCAAGGCGCAGGGTGCCATGGTCATGGTGCATGCCGAAAACGAGGATGCGATCGACTTCCTGCGCGATCAGGCAGAGCGCAGCGGTGAAACCGGGCCCTACCACCACGCCACCACCCGCCCCGTGCCGGTGGAACGCGAAGCGACGCACCGCGCGATTTCGCTGGCCGAGATCGCGGGCGTACCGCTGACCATCGTGCATGTCTCGAACGGTGAGGCGATGGAGGAAATCCAGCGCGCACGTCAGCGCGGGCTCACCGTCTTTGCCGAAACCTGCCCGCAATATATCACGCTGACCGCAGACGATCTGGACCGCGACGGGTTCGAGGGGGCGAAATACGTCTGTTCGCCCCCGCCGCGCACGTCCGATGAATGGGGCAATATCTGGCGCGGCATCGAACAGGGCACGTTCGATCTGTTCTCGTCGGATCACTGCCCGTTCCGGTTTGTCGATACCGCCGGCAAAGACGCGCCCGGCGCGCGTAATAGCTTTCGCAACATCCCCAACGGCATTCCGGGGGTCGAGACGCGCCTGCCGATCCTGTTTTCCGAGGGTGTCGTCAAGGGGCGGCTGTCGCTTGAACGCTTTGCCGCGCTGACCGCGACGAACCACGCACGGCTTTACGGCCTCTACCCCCGCAAGGGCGCGATCATGGTGGGAGCCGATGCGGATATCGCGCTTTGGGATCCCGGTCTAACCAAACCGATCCGGCAAAGCGATCTGCACCACGGCACCGATTACACACCCTGGGAAGGGTTCGAGGTCACGGGCTGGCCCGTGCGCACCATCCTGCGTGGCGTCACCACGATGCTGGACGGCGCGCCGGTGGCCGACCCCATCGGGCACCACCTGTCACGAGACGCCCCCGACGTGCTGCGCTGAGAAAGGACACTCATGACCAAGACATTGGCCACAACGCGCCTCGGAATGCTGACACCGTCATCCAACACGGTGTTGGAACCGATCACCGCCGCCATGCTGGCGGACCTTCCGGACGTGTCAGCGCATTTCGCCCGTTTTCGGGTCGTCAAGATCTCGATGGAAGACGACGCCCTTGGGCAGTTCACAACCGCCCCGATGATCGAAGCCGCTGAGTTGCTGGCAGATGCCAAGGTCGGCTCGATCTGCTGGAACGGCACTTCGTCGGGCTGGATGGGCTTTGAAACAGACGGCGCCCTGCTGGCGGAGATCGAAGAGCGCACAGGCGTGCCGGCCTGTTCTTCCGTGCTGGCGATGAACGAGCTTCTCGGCAAACTGCACGCGCGGCGGATCGCGCTGGTCACGCCCTACTTGCCCGAGATCCAGACCCGGATCATCGCAAACTATACCGCAGAAGGATTTGAAATCGTTTCAGAACGTCATCTGGACGATCCGGGAAACTATTCCTTCGCGACCTATGACGAAGCGCAGATCCTCGACCTGTGCCGCGCAGTGGCTGCCGACAAACCCGAGGCGATCCTGATCTTCTGCACCAATTTTCGCGGTGCAGGGGTAGCCGAAATCATCGAAGCGGAAACCGGAATCCCCGTGCTCGACAGCGTATCGGCGGCGCTTTGGAAATCCATGCAGGTCGCAGGCGACGATCCGCGCCGCATTCGCGGCTGGGGGCGGATTTTCGATGTCTGAGCGCGACCTCATCGGCTATGGCGGCACGCCGCCGCGTATCGTCTGGCCCAATGGCGCGCGCGTGGCGGTATCTGTCGTCGTGAACTTCGAAGAAGGCGCGGAACTACAAGTCGGGGACGGCGATCCTGTATCCGAACGGGTCGGTGAGATCGTCAGTGTCGTGCCCGAAGGCGTGCGCGATCAGGGGCAGGAACAGCTTTTCGCCTATGGCTCCCGCGTCGGGCTGTGGCGGTTCCTCGACGCGCTGAAACGGACGGATACGCCCGCCACCTTCTACATGTGCGGACGCGCGGTAGAGCGGTCCCCGGCCCTCGCTCGCGCCATCAGCGACGCGGGCTTTGAGGCCGCCTGCCACGGCTGGGTCTGGCGACCGCACGCGGATTACACCAGCCGGGAAGACGAGCGCCGGGACCTGGATCGGGCCACCCGAGCCATCGAAGCCGCCACGGGCCAGCGCTCGCGCGGTTTCTTCTGCCGGGGATCGGAAAGCGCGTGGACGCGCGAATTGCTGGCCGAGGCGGGCTATCTCTACACGTCGAACGCCTTTGACGACGATCTGCCCTACGACGATCCGTCCGGCCTTACCGTTCTGCCCTATAACCTCGACACCAACGACATGAAATTCTTTCATCCCAATGGCTTCGTGCGCGCCGTCGAGATGGTGGATTATCTGCGCGACGCCGTCGAACAGCTATTGGCCGAGGCTGAACGCGGCCGGTCGTCGACCCTGTCCATCGGCTTTCACCTGCGCATCAGCGGACGCCCGGCGCGGTTTCGCGCCGTGACCGAGATCCTGGAATATCTGGCCTCGCTCGAGGGCGGGATCTGGCGGGCACAACGGATCGACATTGCCCGTCATTTTGCCGCCTCCTCCCACGCGGCGCCGATGAAGACCCAACAAGGAGACCTGACATGAAGACGACGATCCTCGCCACAGCAATGGCGCTTGCCGCCCTGCCCGCCCTAGCCGAAACCGAAATCCGCGCCACCGGGCTTGTTTCCACACACAAGTTCCACACTGCGCTTGAGCAGGAGTTCTACGCCAACCTGTCCGAAAAGACGGGCATTCCGCTGGCCATCAACTTCAACCCGCTGGATGTGGTCGGCGTGGATATGCAGGACACCCTGCGCATGGTCCGCACCGGAGCGTTCGACATCGTGCAAAGCACGGTCGGGGCCGCAGCGCGCGATGACGCGTTCCTTGAAGGGATCGACCTGATTGGCGTGTCCACCGATATGGACCAACTCGCCGATGTGATCGAAGCCTTCCGCCCCGAGCTTGAAAAGCGCGTGGCCGAGAAGTTCAACGCCAAGCCGTTGGCCGTCTGGCCCTACGGCCCGCAGGTGTTTTACTGTAATGCAGAGATCGAGAGCCTCGACGATTTCGAAGGGCTGAAGATCCGCAGCTACACTGCTTCAATGTCGACTCTGATCGAGGCCTTGGGCGCGAGCCCCGTCACCATGAGCTTCAAGGAAGTCTACCCGGCCCTGCAGCGCGGCGTGGTGGATTGCGCCATCACCTCGCCCACGTCCGGAAACACCGGCAACTGGCCGGAGGTGACCACGCATTTCCTACCGCTTGGCATTTCGTGGTCGGTGAACGCGCATTTCATCAACCTGGATAAGTGGAACAGCTTCTCGAACGAGGAAAAGGCCAAGCTTGAGACTGAATTCGCCGCTTTTGAGGACGCCTTCTGGGATCTGGCCAGGCAGAACAACGGCTGGGCCATCGCCTGCAACACGGGCGGCGAGGGATGCGAGAATTACACGCCCTTCGACATGGTGCTGGTCGAACCCAGCGCCGAGGATCAGGCCAAGGTGACGGCCGCGACGATGGAGCAGGTTCTGCCCGGCTGGGCTGAAAGCTGTGACGCGGGCTTTGCCGAATGCAGCACGATCTGGAACGCCACCGTTGGAGCGGCACGCGGCATCGAGCTGAAGTAACGAGACAGGGGTGCGCTCTTTGGTGCGCCCCGAACCGGGAATGGGTGCCAAACCGATGAGATTGATCGGAATTTTCGGCGGATATGCCTGTCTTGGGCTGTCCTTCCTGATCGTGGCGGAAATCCTGCTGCGCAAGCTGTTCAATTTCTCGCTGCAGGGCGTGGACGAGATCGGCGGCTATGTCGTTGCCATCACCGGCACGTTCGGCATGGCTTTGGCAGCGGTCGAACGCGCGCATACCCGCATCGACGTCCTTCTGCTGCGCCTACCCCGGCAGGTTCAGGCCGCGTTGAACCTGCTGTCTTACGTAGCACTGGGTCTTGGGGCGGCCTTCATGGCCTACATGGGCTGGCGCACCCTGTCCGACAGCCTTGTGTTCGGGTCGGTGTCCTCCAGCCCGCTGCAGACGCCGCTCTGGATTCCGCAATCGCTCTGGCTTGCGGGTCTGCTGGTGTTTGGCCTCGCCGCGCTGTGGACCGCACTGCGCGGGCTTTACGCCCTGCGCGGCGGGCTCGATGCTGCCGACCGAGTGCTTGCCCCGCCCACCATCGCCGAGGAAATCGAGGAGGCGAAACGATGATTGACGTCACGGGCGCTGCGATCGGATTTGTGATCATGCTGGGGCTGATGTTCATCGGCCTGCATGTGGGAATCGCCATGCTGGCAACGGGCGTTCTGGGCGCGCTGGTCTATTTCGGGCCACCCGTACTGCTATCTTTCGGCACGAACCTCTGGGCGGTGATGAACGACTTTCTGCTGACGACGATCCCGCTATTCGTGCTCTTGGGCGAATTGCTGCTGCGCGCGGGCATCACGCGGAACATGTATGACAGCCTGTCGGACTGGCTGAGCCGGATGCCTGGCGGGTTGCTTCATACCAATATCGGCGCCTGCGCGATGTTCTCTGCCGTGTCCGGGTCGTCCGTCGCGACCGCGGCGACGATTGGAACGGTCGCGCTCGACGAATTCAAGCGCCGCGCCTATCATGAACCTCTTGTGCTGGGCACCATCGCGGCCGGGGCAACTCTGGGCATCTTGATTCCGCCATCGGTCAACCTAATCATCTACGGGGCGCTGACCAATACCTCCATCGGTCAACTTTTCGCGGCCGGCATCGTGCCGGGGCTGATGCTCACGGCGCTGTTCATGGTCGTCATCGCAGTCGCCGTCCTGCTGCGTCCCGGACTGGCTGAGCCTGCCCCGGAACCGGCCCCCCGCGCGGAAAGGATGCGCCGCCTCAAGCACCTGCTGCCACCTCTGGCGATTTTTGTCGTGGTCATGGGAGCCATTTACGGCGGCTGGGCCACCCCGACCGAAGCTGCAGCCATCGGCGTGGTGATGTCGTTCTTCCTTGCCTGGGGCAACCGCGCGCTGAGCCTGAACATGCTGCACGCAGCCTTCATCGCCACGATCAAGACCTCCGCGATGCTGCTGTTCATCATCACCGCGGCATTCTTCCTGAATTTTATCGTGGGGCTTCTGGGGGTGCCTCAGGCGATGAGCCGCGTGATCACCGACCTTGGCCTGACCGCAACCGAAATGATCCTGATCCTCGTGCTGTTCTACCTCGTGATGGGCTGTTTCCTTGAAACCTTGTCCATGATGGTCGGCACTATTCCGGTGGTCATGCCGGTGATCCTGCATCTCGGCATCGACCCGGTCTGGTTCGGCATTTTCCTCGTTATCATGATGGAGCTGGCTCTGATCACCCCGCCTGTGGGCATGAACCTCTACGTCGTCCAGGGCGTGCGCGGGCGCGGCGAACTGGCCGACGTATATCGCGGAATAATGCCCTTCGTGGCGACGATGCTGTTGATGATCGCGCTGATCGTCGTCTGGCCAGATATCGTGATGTTCGTGCCGGAGGCGCTCTATTGACCCCTCTTGATCGCGCAGAACGCCTTTTTGACGAACTGGCACAGATCAGCGCCGACCCGCCGGGTGTCACGCGCGCGTCCTTCGGTCCGGTCGAAAATGCCGCGCATGGGATTATCGCGCGCGAGGCCGGGAATATCGGGCTGGAGGCCCGAACCGACGACATAGGTAATCTCTACGTCACCCTGCCCGGGCGGGATCGGGACGCGCCCGTTCTGATGACCGGATCACATCTGGACAGCGTCCCGCATGGCGGCAATTACGACGGGGCGGCTGGCGTCTTGGCGGGGCTGGTCTTGCTGGAGCGCCTGTCGCAAGGGCCACAACCGCCCTGTGACGTCACGCTCATGGCGATCCGCGCCGAAGAGATGATCTGGTTTCCCGAACACTATCTTGGCAGTCGGGCGGCCTTTGGGCTTTTGCCAAAAAATGCCCCGGACCAGCTGCGGCGCTCGGATAGCGGGCGCACGCTTGCCGATCATTTGCGCGAGGCGGGGTTTGACCCACAGCCGATCCGCGATGGCATCGCCCAACTTGACAAGAGCCGGATTGCGGGTTTTGTCGAAGTGCATATCGAACAAGGTCCGGTGCTGGTCGAGGCCGATTGTCCCGTCGGGATCGTGACGGGCATCCGGGGCAATATCCGCCATCGCCACTGCCGCATCATCGGCGAGACGACCCATGCCGGCGGTGTCCC
>QCWH01000064.1 GCA_003149565.1 Marivita sp. XM-24bin2
GTGTTCCAGCAGTTCAATCTGTTTCCGCATTTAAGTGTGATCGACAACCTGATGCTTGGTCCCATGAAGGCGCGTGGGCTGTCTCGCAAAGAGGCCGAGGCTCTTGCGATGGAATATCTGGACCGCGTGCGCATTCCAGAGCAGGCAAAAAAACGTCCACGTGATCTATCCGGAGGCCAACAGCAGCGTGTGGCGATTGCCCGGTCCTTGTGCATGAAGCCCAAAATCATGCTGTTTGATGAACCAACGTCGGCCCTTGATCCCGAAATGATTTCTGAGGTTCTCGATGTCATGGTGGAATTGGCACGCGATGGAATGACCATGCTTGTGGTGACCCACGAAATGGGCTTTGCGCGCAAGGTTGCGGATCGCATGGTGTTCATGGACAGCGGCGAGATCGTTGAGACCGGAACGCCCGCTGAAGTTTTCGAAGCGCCAAAAACCAAGCGATTCAAGTCCTTCCTCGAAAAAATCCTGCATCATTGAGGCATCGCGCATGACACGGTTTTTCAGACTTTCGGTGCTTCTGGGCGCATGTTTTTTTCTTGCGGCATGTTCGGGTGACGGGACCTGGGGTTGGTATGTGATTGATCCCTCGACACCTCAGGGGCAATCCAATGTGCGTTTCCTGATTGGCGGATTCTGGGCGACGATCCAGCTGTCGTTGATCGCCACCGCGCTGTCGATGACCATTGGACTGCTGGTTGCGCTGCCCGGCATGTCCTCGAACCGTTGGATTCGGTTGCCGTCACGCGTGTATATCGAGTTTGTACGGGCAATTCCTTTGCTCCCTATGCTTTTCTGGGTGTTTTACGGATTGCCCGTGGTCATGCGGTCACTTGGGTTTCCGATAACCATTGACGCGTTTTGGGGGGCGATCATCACGCTGGCGATTTCCGACAGCGCATTCACGGCTGAAATCTACCGCTCCGGTATCCAGTCGATCCCGAAAGGCCAGACGGAGGCGGCCCGTACAGTTGGTCTGACTTACAGTCAGACCATGCGCTACGTCATTCTTCCGCAAGCGATCCGGCGTATTTTGCCGCCTCTCGCCAACCAGTTCATTTACATCGTGAAAATGTCGGCCTTTGCGTCAGTGATCGGCATGCAGGAACTGACACGCCGCGCCAACGAATTGGTCGTGACTGAGTATCGGCCGCTGGAAATCTATACGCTGCTGATCCTCGAATACCTCGTTCTTGTTTTGATCATCAGCTTTTTTGTGCGCTGGCTTGAGCGCAAGATGGGCGCGGACGAGAGCAGATAACAAGGAAGGGGCTTATGAGCTGGTCAGATTTTATGAAGGAGACAGTTGGGCGTCTCGATGTTTTGCAAAAGGAAACGCCAGAGACATTTGCCGGGTTCAACCAGATGGGCCGTGCCGCCAAAACCAATGGGGCGCTGGATGAAAAAACCAAAGAGCTGATCGCGTTGGGTATCGCGATTTCGACGCGCTGCGACAGTTGCATCGCGTTTCACGTAAAGTCACTGGTCCGCCTGAAGACCACCCGTGACGAACTGTGCGAAGCTCTGGCAATGATTGCGTATATGGGCGGCGGACCGTCAGTTGCGTTCAGTGCCAAGGCGCTTGAGGCTTATGATGAATTTACGGGTGGGATACCGGGCACGTCCGTTTGAGTAAGGGCAAGCACGTCAGAACGCGCGTGTAAGAAGAGATGTCGAAATCTCTTCCTATGTCACCGCCTTGCGCACCATATCCCAATAGATCGCCTCCACCTCGGGCAGCGACAGCCGTCCTCCGCTTCGGTACCATGTGTTGACGCCGTTCAGCATCGCAATGATCGCAAGCGTGGTTATCTTCGTATCGGCAACTTGGAACGCGCCAGCCTCGTGCCCATCCCGCAGGATTGTTTCGAGCTGCCCCTCATATTTCCGCCGAAGCTCTTCGATCGTCACGAAGTTCTCGGGGGTCAGGTTTCGGAGTTCCATATACGATATGAAGACGGAGAGGGGGCGTTCCAGATGAAAGCGGATGTGGAATTTGCTGAAGGCTTCCAGCTGCGCCACGGGCGTGTCTGGAACCAGTTCCTTTGCACGCGCCGACAGAAGCTCGTCCATATGCCCGCGCAACAGGTCGAACAGCAACGACTGTTTGTCGGGCGTATAATTATAAAGCGCTCCGGCCTGCACGCCGACTTCCTTTGCAATTTGGCGCATCGACACTGCGGCGTAGCCATGCTGCGCAAAGAGCGAGAGGGCGGCCTCGCGCACCCGTGGCCCCGTGATATCCGAATGTGAGCCAGCCGTGCGTGCCATGCCAGCAGATTAACTGAACACCCGTTCAAAACAAGCCCGTGGTTGCGCAGACGCTCGCGCTGCGGCAAGACATGAATTGCAAAAGGAGCAACACCTATGTGGCGGGCAGCACTCATTCCTGGTTTTCTGTTGGCTGCATGCACAGAGTTCCCAGAAGTCGATGCTGTGTTGGCCACTGGCGAACGTCAGGCTGAGTATCCCGCATTGCTTCCGTTCGAGGACTTGGTGGCTCAGCAGGATAGCGAATTGACCGAGGTCGATGACGATGTCCTGATCCGTCGCGCTGAAAATCTCCGCAATCGCGCCAATGGCCTGCGCGAACCGGTCATTGATCCTGACACGCGTGACCGAATGGACGACGGCGTGACGCAGCCCTGATCAGGGCCGTTGCAGGCCTCAGCGCAAGGCGCTATTGCGGGCGAAAACACCCCGACTGCAAAAGGAATGCCCGAATGACTGAACCTCTGCGCCTTGGAATTGCGGGGCTTGGCACTGTTGGCGCGGGCGTCGTCAAGATCGTGCGCCAGAAAGCGGCGTTGCTCGAGGCCCGGGGCGGTCGTCCGATTGCGATCAGCGCGGTGAGTGCGCGCAATCGTGCCAAGGAACGCGGCGTGTCCTTGGACAACTATGATTGGGAAGATGATCCCGTCGCACTGGCGCAGCGCGATGATGTTGATGTGTTCGTCGAATTGGTCGGTGGCAGTGATGGTCCGGCCAAAGCCGCAACCGAGGCCGCACTTCGCGCGGGCAAAGATGTTGTCACGGCTAACAAGGCTTTGCTGGCACATCACGGTCAGGCTCTGGCCACAGCGGCCGAGGCAGCGGGTGCCGTGCTTCGGTTTGAGGCCGCCGTCGCGGGCGGAATCCCCGTGGTCAAGACCCTTCTCGAAGGCCTGGCTGGCAATGACATCACCCGTGTAATGGGGGTCATGAACGGGACCTGCAACTACATCCTGACACGCATGGAAACGGCCGGCCTGACCTATGAGGAGGCTTTTGCCGAAGCAGATGGGCTCGGATATCTCGAGGCCGACCCGAACCTTGATGTCGGCGGGATTGATGCTGGGCACAAGCTGTCGCTGCTGGCCTCCATCGCTTTTGGAACACAAGTGGCCTTCGACGCTGTCGAGCTAGAAGGCATCGAGCGCGTCAGCATCGAAGACATCCGCCAAGCCGCCGACATGGGCTACAAGGTAAAACTGCTTGGTGTTTGCCAGATGACGGGTCGTGGGCTCGAACAACGCATGTCACCCTGCCTTGTGCCCGCTACGTCTCCTCTGGGGCAGCTTGAGGGTGGCACCAACATGATTGTCATTGAGGGCGACCAGGTTGGGCAGATTGTCATGCGGGGGGCCGGCGCAGGCGAAGGCCCAACAGCCAGCGCCGTAATGGGCGATGTGATTGATATCGCACGCGGTATCCGTGTTTCGACCTTTGGTCAGCCTGCGTCAGGTCTTGAGATCACCAAACCTGCGCAAACCGCAACGCCCGCTCCGTACTATTTGCGTCTGGCGCTTTTGGACAAACCCGGCGCATTAGCGAAGGTTGCGGCCGTTCTGGGCGATGCCGGTGTCTCGATCAACCGGATGCGCCAGCGCAGCCACGATCAGAACACGGCACCTGTCCTCATTGTCACCCACAAAACCACGCGTGCGGCGCTCGACGAGGCTTTGGCTGCGATGGTCGGGACCAATGTCGTTGAAGGTGAACCCATCGCGTTGCGGATCGAACGGGTCTGATTGCTTTAGCGCAATCAACCTTGTCAGCCGGGGGGCACCCGCGTAACACGCAACGGACCTGACTTTTTTCGTGACTGGAGAGCTTCATGACCGCGCGCCCTGATTTCAACGACCGTATGTTGTCCCTTGGTTTGGCGCGGGTGGCGGAGCAGGCCGCAATCGCGACCGTCAATCTGATCGGGCGGGGCGACGAGAAAGCAGCGGATCAGGCTGCGGTAAACGCCATGCGCGAGCAGTTGAACCTGCTGGACATCGCCGGTGTTGTTGTCATTGGCGAAGGCGAACGCGACGAAGCGCCGATGCTCTTTATTGGAGAAGAGGTGGGTACGGGGAACGGTCCGGGGGTGGACATTGCGCTTGATCCTCTGGAAGGAACAACCTTGACGGCCAAAGATATGCCCAACGCGCTGACCGTGATTGCGATGGGGCCGCGTGGGTCCATGTTGCACGCGCCGGATGTCTATATGGAAAAGCTTGCCATCGGGCCTGGATTCGCCGATGGGCTTGTGACGCTCGATATGACACCACGGGAACGGGTGGCCGCTCTGGCCAAGGTCAAGGGCTGCAGCCCGCGGGACATCACCGTGTGTGTGCTCGAGCGCCCGCGCCACGAAGACATGATCGCAGAGATCCGCTCGACGGGTGCTGCAATTCGCCTAATCACTGACGGCGATGTCGCGGGTGTCATGCATTGCGCTGAGCCGGACCAGACCGGCATTGACATGTACATGGGCACCGGCGGTGCGCCTGAAGGAGTGCTTGCAGCAGCAGCTCTGAAGTGCATGGGTGGGCAAATTCAGGGCCGACTTCTGTTCCGGAACGACGATGAAAAAGGACGCGCCGCCAAAGCCGGGATCACGGATCTCGACAAGATCTATTCGCGTGATGAAATGGTCACCGAGGACGTCATCTTTGCAGCAACAGGTGTCACAAGCGGGTCGCTGCTGGCTGGCATCAAGCGCGAGGTTGGTTTCTATACGACCGAAACCTTGCTGATGCGGTCAAAGACCGGATCGGTGCGGCGGATGACATATCGGAACCCGATGCACTGATGAGGCGAGCGTGACCGGGTATCTCGGCGTTGACAGGTCACTGACCGGACGGCGCTGGATTGGTCCGGCGGCTGAAATTTCGCGGCATGCAGAAGCTCTGGTGCAACAGACCGGCTTGCCGCCCGCACTGTGCCAGACACTGTCGCGTTTGGGCGTCGCTGTTGACGACGTCCCCACCTATCTGGAACCGACACTCCGCGCCCTTCTGCCGGACCCGCGATCCTTGCGGGATATGGAGCAGGCAGCGGGTCGCCTGCTCCAAGCCGTTCGAAATCGGGAACGGATCGCGATCTTTGCGGACTATGACGTTGATGGCGGTGCATCGGCGGCCTTGCTCATCGACTGGCTGCGGCAGTTGGGCCGCCAAGCCACGCTTTATATTCCGGACCGGATCGACGAAGGCTATGGTCCGAATGAAGCGGCCATGTCAGCGTTGGCGGAAGACCACGACCTGATCATCTGTGTGGACTGCGGCACACTCTCTCATGGTCCTATCGCGGCAGCCAAAGATGCGGACGTGGTTGTCCTCGATCACCATCTCGGTGGCGAAACGCTTCCTGATGCCTTTGCAGTGGTTAACCCGAACCGACAGGACGAAGACGGCGCATTGGCGCATCTTTGTGCGGCGGGTGTCGTCTTTCTGGCCCTCGTTGAGGCGGGACGCCAGATGCGTCTTGCGGGGGAGTCTGGACCGGACTTGATGTCCATGCTCGATCTTGTGGCTTTGGCAACGGTTGCTGACGTGGCTCCGTTGAAGGGCGTCAACCGCGCCTTGGTGCGGCAAGGATTGCGCGTGATGGCTCAACGGTCGCGTCCGGGTCTGGTTGCGCTGTGTGATGTTGGGCGCCTGGATACGGTCCCGAAGTCCTATCATCTTGGCTTTGTTTTGGGACCTCGCGTGAATGCCGGTGGACGGATTGGAAAAGCCGACCTCGGCGCGCGCCTTTTGGCCTGTACCGATCCACATGAGGCCAAGGCGCTTGCAGAACGTCTGGACGCGCTGAACACAGAGCGCCGCGAGATCGAAGAAGCGGTGCGTGCTCAGGCACTGGAGCAGGCGGAAGAACGCGGTTTCGATGCACCTCTTGTCTGGGCAGCCGGAGAGGGGTGGCACCCCGGTGTTGTTGGGATTGTGGCATCACGTCTCAAGGAGCGCACCAATCGTCCCGCCATCGTGATCGGCTTCGACGGTGACGCCGGCAAAGGATCGGGCCGGTCCGTCAGTGGGATTGATCTTGGGGCTGCGATCCAAAAGCTGGCATCCGAAGGCCATCTGGAAAAGGGCGGTGGTCACAAGATGGCGGCCGGCCTCTCTTTGAGCCGCGCTCAGCTGGAACCCGCGATGGCGCGTCTGTCGGAGATTCTGGCAAAGCAGGGCGCGGACCAGCTGGGCGCTTCGGATTTGCGGCTGGACGGTACCTTGATGCCAGGAGCAGCGACGCCAGACCTGGTAGAGCAATTGGAAGAAGCAGGGCCTTTCGGCGCGGGCGCTGCTGCCCCCAGGTTCGTGTTCCCGGATGTGCAGATTGGTTTCGCAAAACGTGTGGGCAGCGGCCACCTCAAGATCGGTTTCGGTGACGGTCTGGGGGCTCGGATCGACGCGATTTCCTTTGGCGCATTCGACGGGCCTTTGGGTTCTGCGCTCGAACAGCACGGCGGTGCTCGATTCCATTTGGCAGGACGTCTTGAAATCAACGAATGGGGCGGCAGGCGCTCCGTGCAATTGCGCTTGGAGGATGCGGCGCCGGCAGTGCGGTGATGCTGATAAGTGTCTGAAAATTAATGATTTTACCAAATGGTAAAAATAACATCGCGAAGTTCAAAAAAACCGCAAAAACTATTGAATTTCCGCTTGCATGGCCGCGCTGGTTTGCCTAAACACCGCTCACCAAGAGTGGCCCGTTCGTCTATCGGTTAGGACGCCAGGTTTTCAACCTGGAAAGAGGGGTTCGATTCCCCTACGGGCTGCCACTTTTATTTTTTCACCAAAATTCAGATAGTTAGCGCGAGATTTAGCGTTACATTTCCCATGCGTTTTTCCCATACATATATGGACCGTCCGCTTCAGTTGGCGACTCATTCGGAGTGATAGTCTTTGACCCAGCTTGGCAGCATCTCGAGCAATCACCTGTCGATTACCTGCAAGGTTTGTGGCTACAACACTCTCCTAGCTGTAAAACCCTTGATAGACCGCCTTGGGTGGGAAGCGCGTTTGTCTGATGTAGATGCGACAGCAGGCTATCACGGTGCCTCAGCTTCGCTGTAGTGGCTGCAAGGCCAAGGGGGAGGTGGGTTTCCAGATTGTGTTTGTAGGCTGCTCTGGTGAGGCTATGCTAGGGGCAGAAGGTAAGAAACACCCGAAGGCAACAGGCATATTTGATGGCGACGTGTAAGAATTGTAAGAAATCCGGGTTTGGCATCTTCGAGGTCAAAGAGGGGCTGTGCCCATCATGCCGAAAAGCTTTGGAACTTGCTGAAGCGTCCAAGACGGATGATCAAAAGAAAGAAGAAGCCCTAGCGTTCAAGAGGGCAAAAGAAGCGGCAAAACATCTTCCTTTGACAACGGAAACCTTTGTCGGTGAAGTGGACCGCATCGACATAGTTGCCACAGAGGTTGTGTTGGGAATGAATATTTTCAAAGACGTTTTGGCGAATGTTCGTGACATTTTTGGGGGTAGGTCTGGGACAGTCCAGAACACGCTCGAAGAAGCAAGAGAGGCGGCTTTTGAGGACCTACGACTAAAAGCAGCAAAGCTTGGCGCGGATGCTGTCATATCGGTAGACATTGATTATCATTCGATCAGTACAGGAAGTTCGGTCAATATGATGATGGTTGCCGTAAGTGGAACCGCCGTTAAATGGCGCAAGTAGAGGCATTTCAGCTTGGGTAAAGATGTATTACTGAGGTGATTTGATGGCCAACTGCACAAAATGTGGCAAGAAGTTTGGTTTCTTAGAGACTGGCTACAGCGGTTTGTGCAGCAGTTGCCATTACCAAGAGTTGGTTGAGAATAGTAGTCCTGAAGAAAAACAGGCTTATCTTGAGCGTATTGAGGCTGATGCTGAGATTGAAGCCATCTTGATAACCACAGAGTCCCAGCCTGACATAAACATTCAAGAACGTATTACCATAATCACGGCTGAATGTGCTTATGGGATGAACATCTTCAAGGATTTGTTTGCTGGTGTTCGTAACGTGGTTGGTGGTCGGTCTGAGGCTGTTCAAAGTACCATGCGAGATGCCCGTAATACTGTCCTGTATGAACTGAAGCGGGAAGCGCACTTGGTTGGTGCTAATGCTGTAGTTGGGGTTGATCTGGATTATGTCGAATTGGCTGCAACAGGGTCTACAATGTTGATGCTTGTAGCGTCTGGTACTGCCGTGAGGATTGCAGATGATTAAAGTTTTACGGATCATCGCTCTTTATGTTGTACTGTGGTTTGTTTTCCTCGTGCTCGGAGTGCCGCTCTTTGTAAATGAAACTGGCATCCATATGGCGCTGACGTTCTTTGGTCCAGTGGTTCTTGTGTGGCTCAATGAGCGCCGGATCAAGAAGAAGACGGATTTAGCGGATGCGGAAGTGTTCGTCTCAAAGATTGAAAGTGATAAACTCGCCATACGTGAACAAGTCGAAAGATATATGCCTGCTTTGTCTCGCAATATGCGGAAGGCGGTTAAGATCAATGACTATGGGGCGGCGGTGTCTGATGAGCGGAATCTAGTTATCGCAGAGTTTCTGAATAGTACGGGCGTTCAGTTGCAGCAGATGTCGCTCACACATGCAATGTCTTATATCGAAGCCCTTCTAGAAGCGGAGACAAGCATTAGACGTGAAGACACTCAATTCGATCCTCGTTTTATTCCAAGTAATGGCTATGATTTTGAATATTGGGTTGCTGAAGGACTGAAGCGGTTCGGGTGGCAAGCACGGGTAACGCAAGGGTCAGGCGACCAAGGTGTAGACGTTATTGCAAGTCTGGAAGGGCTATCTCTTGGGATTCAATGTAAGCTTTATTCAGCCGCTGTAGGCAACAAGGCGGTCCAAGAAGCATTCGCAGGCGCTAAACACATGGGCCTAGATAAAGCTGCTGTGCTGACCAATGCAGATTTTACTCGGAGCGCCAAAGACCTTGCGGCTTCTACCGGTGTCTTGCTCTTGTCACCTGAAGACATACCAACGCTTGCTGATCAAATGAATCTGAAAGTCCAATGATGTTGAGGGTCAACTTTGCAGTAGTAAGTGTTGTGTCTTTGTTGGCGGTTTCTCCGGTCGCTGCACAGAATCTGACTGAGATGATGCTCGAAGGCATGGCGAGAGAAGGCGCTTCTCGTGCTGAGGAAATGCTGCAGAAAGCACCAGAGAAATTGCAGGAATACTTCAATAAACGGCAGCAAGGATTTGAGACTGAACGGGAGTGCGTAAGTGAGTTGCAGTTACTTGCTAATGCAGGTGCTCTTGCTAGAAATTTCATGCCGTTTTCTTCTGTTTGGGCATATGAAGTGGAGGGCGACCTGCGAACAAGGCTGCGACTGGTCGTGAATGGCGAAAGGTTTCATGCAGATTTCAGATGCGAGGGGCAGAGACTGTTTGGCGATTTGTTGGCATGGAATGAACCTACACCAGAGTTCCCTGAGCACGAGTCAGACACATTGAACGCGGGTTTTGGGGCATTCTTGATATTGAACGAGCGTGGTGCCTTCACTGAACCTAAAGACATAAAAGGAAGCATCTCGCCGAGCCTACAAGCGTGTGGTGTTAACACTGAGGTAGGCGGTATTGGCGGACCATTCACGTTGCTCGATGCATATGGTCAGACTGTTACGGACAAAGATGTAATCACAGGACCTACACTCATTTATTTTGGCTATTCTTTATCCCCTGATGTTACCCCGATTGATCTTACCAGAAATGTGCAGGCAGTAGACTTGCTGCATCAGAAAGGCCAAGATGTAACGGCTGTTTTCATTTCAGTTGATCCTGACAGAGATAAACCTTCTGTAATCGGTGATTTTGTTAGCCAAATTGATGACGGTCTTATGGGATTGACTGGCACACAGGTGCAGGTTGAGGAAGCCGTCCAAGCGTACAGAGCATATTACCGGCGTCAGTCTGGGGATGTCGAAAGTTATTTGGTAGATCATTCGACGTTTACCTACCTTGTGTTTCCTGAAGCAGGTTTTGTTGAGTTCTTCCGGCGTGAGTTACCTGCTGAAGAAGTAGCTGCTAGGGTCGGTTGCTTGATTGATGCTGCTAATAGTATTGAAGGCGTGCTTGAGAGTGATAGCAGAGAACAAAACGGTTCTATCGACGATGCCAATGCCATTGCGGACGCCTTAAGAAACGCTCTTAAAGATGCGCAGAAGGGCAGTCACAGCCAGACACCGTTGACGCAGGGTGAAGTCGATGGCTTCCGGAGCACTGTTCAAGATTGTTGGGTGGTAGATGTTGGCTCACCGGCCGCGGATATAACTGTGACTGTTGGTTTTGATATGGACCCAACGGGTCGAGTGGTTTCATCAAGTGTCCGTCTGCTGTCTTCTGAGGGTGGCTCAGGTAGTGACGTTGATATTGCCTTCCGAGCGGCCAGACGAGCCATTCTAAGATGTCAGGGTGATGGTTATCCGTTGCCTATATCAAAGTATGACAACTGGAAGAGTTCCG
>QCWH01000093.1 GCA_003149565.1 Marivita sp. XM-24bin2
AGGCGAGGACTGCAAGGCGGCCTAAATCGGGCGATTACGCAGGAAATTTGCAGAGGGCAAGCTAAACGTGTTTCGCGTGACGCGTTAGCGGGATGTAAACCGATGTGTGCTTAATTGCGTGATCATGCAATCTCGAAGGGGTTTTCTATCAAACCAACGATTGGCATTAGAAATTCGCCATTGAATGCATCAAGTGCAGCTTGGTGAAAATTGAAAGTGGCATCGACCGCATTTTGTGTTCCGGCAGCGGTGCCATCGTACAGCTCCATTACAGTCCTTGCATGCTGCACATTCGACATACCCTTGTGCACCGAAAAATATTCACCAATGTCAGTTTTTGTTTCCAAATATGCGCGGTCCGCGATCTGTTGATCGACAAAGGCTTGTCCCTGCTCAGGTTTCAACGCGGCTTTGGCACCTTGCAATACTTCCAAGATAAATTGATCTCTAGATACATTGCCGCTGTCTAGGGCCTCAACCCAGAAACTTATCCCAGATTGATCAGGTGTACGCCCTAAAACATTATTATAGACTGTGGTCGCAAAAGTTTCGTTTGATGTGCCTTGAGGATAGACAGAAAGCGTTTCAACTTGGTTGGAAAAAAGGGCCGCAATTTCACTGAGTGTGATGCCGTTCGAGAATGAAGTTCCCCAGAAATTCAATCCCACAGCGTCAGGTGCACGATTGAAGTAGGCAATATATAGTTCAATAAAGCTTTCCAGCTCAGGTTGAGATACTCGTAGAAGGCCGGAAAAGCTTGCCAAATCAAACCAAGGTTGGCCGCCAAAATTTTGTTCGAAATCTAGTCGTTCGATATTTTCAACGTAGTTAACACCAAGTCCGTTTGGCACTCGGTCTTCTAAGCGGGTACTTCCCGCTTGAAGCGTGAGGGTGTACTCAGATTGATTTCCAACAAGAAAAAGAATGTCCGTTCCTGCACCGCCGTCGATTATGTCAGTGCCTTCGCTTGCTTGTATGCTGTCGTCACCACCGCCACTAGAAATGGTGTCATTTCCGGCATAGGCAATAAGATAATCAGCCATCCCAGAGCCAATGATCCGGTCAGCACCGCTTAGTGCTAGACGTTGCAATGCAGCTGTATCACCACTGTCAACTGCTTGAAAAACTTCGAAGGCATCCAAACTCATGTCGGAAACCCGGTAGACCAATGAACCATTAAATTCTTCGCGAACCTCGGTAACCTGGCCAAAGACTGCATCTGTGCCGTAAGAAAAGTTTCCAATGTATTGCCCTACACGAGCTCCTGCGGTGACTTCGATCAGGTTATCGTTGGCTTCTGTCAAGACACCGAACCAAACAGTGGTGTCTGACATGTCGAATGATTGGAACGCTTCCACGAGGGCCATAAGAGGGTCCTTAGATGTTACAAATAGTTCTGCCGGGGGTCTGTATGCAAGCCGACTACTCCTGAGTTTAACTGTGCCTCAGGCTATGCGATTATGGCAAGCTAAGTTTTCCGTTTATGGTTGTGCCTCCCGCGACCGAGCACACTTTGGCTACCTCGTTTGCGGATGGGCGCCGACACCGGCCGGGTAGGTTTATTCGGAGGATTTGGGTAAGACGGACCTTCGGAGTTTCGGGCCGTTCCTGGCCTTGGCTTTTGCGTAATCTTGGGGTTGCCAGACGGAACTCCGCTCGTGCAGCGCGATTGCGTTACAGAATCCTTCCAGCTGTGGTGTCGGGTCTCGCTTGCCACGGCGCCTAGCATCTCCGGATATGTCTCTGCCGACTATCTCGTCCCACGCTGACAGGTCTTCACCCAGCCGGCGGAAATCGGCATGCTGGTTCCGAATGGTCTCCAACGACAGAAATCCTGTGGTGACAGTTGGCGACGGGGTAGGTAGTGCAACTCGACTAAATAAAATGCGTTCATTCACGACGGTGTCTGCGGGGCTTTCGCCGCAAGGTCAGTGGGCGATCCTGTTCGAACGCGTTGAAGAACATAGCTGCATTGTTCAAACGCGCCTGCTGCTTCCATCCAGCGCGCGAATTCGACCACATCGAGGCGACGTTCAGCGTTCTCGACCTTAGCAACAAACGACTGAGCCACCCCCAACTTCTCGGCTAGACTCGCTTGCGTCAGCCCCGCGGCCAATCTGACGCGGCGGAGTTCGGCTACGAGAGCCCGATGTTCAGGAGTCCGAAGTGTTTTCACCGTGCAGCCCGACTTGTGCTACACGGTCGATAATCCCGTTGCGGGATAATCCCATTTCAGTATAAATTGCAACTGGAAGTGGTTTGGCCGGGGTATTGGGCAGTTCACACAAAGATCGCTTGCCTAAGGTGGCCGGACGCCTCGGCTAACTCAAATTCGTCGCCATGTTTGAACGTGGCATAGCAGAACGGGATGCGCATCCATGCACACATTCTTCAACGCAATTGCTCGCGTGTTGGCCTACGGAGCGATTCCCGCGCTGATATACCTTATCGCCGTTGTCGCGATCGGGGGAGGTGGTGAGCCGGCAATCCTGTTTCCAATCTTCTACATCTGGGTGATTGTCGGGGTTCTTATCAGAGGCTGGGTCGAACGTCGTAAAGCGGAACGCAACAAGTGATGTTCCGTTTATGCATCTGAGTTATTTCCAAATTACAATTTCCTGTCAGTATCGTAGCCTCGGAAATTCCTGCCGCATGTTGCATGACATATTTCGATTGAAATTCAGGGTCTTTTGGGGATGACAGACGACGGCCGTACTTTCACTGTCGCGAATGACGCAGCTGTTATTTCCTTGATCGAAAGCGCGAAGAACCGCCTGGTCATCATTGGTCCGGCGTTTTCAGAAGCTGTGGCTGAGGCTTTGACAAAACGCTTTGGTGATCTGGGCCAGCTCGATATTCGCGTCGTCATGGATGCGGATGCAGAGGTTTACAGACTCGGATTTGGCGAGCCCAAGGCGTTGAGCTTGATTCGAGAGGCGGCTGCAAAGAGCTTTCTTGATCTGCGCGAGCAATCAGGGGTGCGTATCGGCGTTATCATTTCTGACGATGCCACCATGGTCTACTCGCCAGTTTCACGTAACATCGAGGCAGGATCTGAAACTGTTGAAAAGCCGAACGCAATCGTTTTGAGCGGGGCCTCGACAGAAAAACTCGTGCGTGCGAGTGGGGCTAGTAGGGAAGAGGATGCTCCCCCTGCCGAAATTGGAACCACTGCCCTCGATGCTGGAAAAGCCGCAGAAATAGAAGCAGACTTGGAGCGACTGCCGCCTGTGAAGTTTGATGTATCGAGACGGGTCAATGTCTTCCATTCACGTCTCGTGTACGTCGAGTTTGAGATCAAGGGTTTTGCAATCAGTCGAAAACAGGTCCCGCTGCCCGAGGATTTCAAAACGGTCACCAATGTCGAGCTTCAGGCACAGCTTTCCACACGATTGCGCGCTCCTATGGCCGATATTGGTCCTGTCGAAGTGCAAATTGAGTGCGACGACGAGGGTAATGCGCCGAAGCCCAAGAAAATTGATGATAAATGGCTGAGGCAGGAGCGCAAGAGAATTGAGGATCGGTATACCTTCCAAGTTGACCATTATGGGCGCGTGATCCTACGGGAAGACATGCCTGCGTTCACCGATGAGGTGAACAGCTTCAAAGCTGTTGTTGAACGATACCATGAAAAACTGCGCGATGTGCTTGCCAAACAGAAGGACGATTTTTGCAAGACCTTTTCGGAAGAGTTCTTTCCTAAATGGAAAGACAGCCCTCCTGAATATATAGTGCGGTGGGGAGATGGCACCGACGATACAAGCCTAAAAGCCGAACTCAAAATCCGGGCCGGAGAGGTTTTCGAGGAAATGTTGAACTTCGCCCCGCCTACAGTCCGGCTGGTTGAAAAGAACATATCACCCAGAAACGTCGAAGATGAGAAGTTTCTCGAACCCTTGAAGCAGACAATGATCAAGCGGCGCGTTCGCCGCGAGATCATCGATACGCTGTTTTCGACAAATGGAGCGGCACCTGTGAAGTCCGACGCGCGCAGCGGCTGAATGTAGTCTCTGGCATTTGCAACGCGCTAACGGTTACTGTTGCCTTCTGCGCGTGACCTGCTCGTCATGTGCTCTTGGCCGGGGGTGATCAGGGACGGACTACCTCCGGCCATTTTTCCGACGGCGATCGTGAATGATGTTCAGAGCACTCACACCGCCCGCTCGTCAGGTACATGCGTTAGCGGCCTGCAAAAGCTCAGCATTGATCAAGTTTTTTTGAGCCCGGATTTCAGCCTAGTTGCGAGCCGTTCGCATTCATTTCGACCCTCGAAAAATGCGTGAAACATCCGTGAAACAGTCGCGAATGGTTCGCGAAATAGTCGCGAATAAAAAAAATTTGTTGAATTACAGCAGCTTGCGTGAACAAAACATGAGCATAATATAGTATATTATATATACCCCCCTTACCCCCCTTGGCAGGGGGGATGGTTTTTTCCATTCTGATTTTGGAATGTGAGAGGCAGCGGAGACGCTTGCCGAACGGTGAGCTTGCAGCGTCGAGTCCTAGGTCGCAGCAGGAGCCGAAGATTGGAGAATTTAGCAGCTTGTAAAATGCTGCTCTCGAAGCTCTCAGCCTTCAATTTTTTGAATGATTGGCAGAGCGCGCTCAGGAGGGCGCTTATGTGCTCGCGGCTGGTCTAACTCGTAAAACCGCGAGATGGCTGTCGTTCGCGGCTCTCCGCGCCGCTACGGCGCATGCAAGTCGAGATCGAGGTGGGCGTTTTGCGCGCATCGACCACCGCAGTGCTAAGTTTACACCCTGCAAACGAAAAACCGCTCCAAAGTGATTTTGGTCGCGGGCGGTGTTTTCGTCTGGCTGTGTTCGCAGATAGCGGCTTGCTGAATGCGCCACAGAGTCAGTGCCCCTCACCATGAGGGCGTGTTTCCCCAAGTTGACCTGACAATCGTTTTCTGTACCATTTCGATTTCTGAATGGTACTCTGCGGTATGGGTAACGATTCTCAATCTGACGCACTTCGCTGGACGACGCAACTTCGACGTGCATTCATCGAGCATCGTCTCTTTTGGCGCGGACGTATCGGTTTGGCAGACCTGATGGACACATTCGGGATGTCGCGTACGCAGTCCTCCCAGGACCTCAATGCCTACATCTCCGAATTTCCGGATCACCTGAGCTACGACAAATCGGCACGAACTTATGTGCCAGGGCCCAAGTTCAAAGCCCATTACGGACCGCTGGATGGCGATGCACATCTTTCGAAGCTGTTGGCCATGGCGCAGGGCGCTGATGTGGCGCACGCAGATTGGGAACTCTTCCAGCCGGATATGTTGGCACCGCCCATCCCGGCGCGCGGCGCAAAGTCGGAGATCACCCGTGCTGTCCTGCACGCGATTGAACAGGGCAGGGCGCTGGCGATCACATACCAGTCGATGTCGTCACCGGACCCTTCCGAGCGCAGCATTGCACCACATGCCTTGGCGCATGATGGGTTCCGTTGGCATTGCCGGGCGTTTTGTCTCCGTGATGAGCTCTTCAAGGATTTTGTACTGGGCCGGATGCTGAGTGCCGAACTGGGTGAGCTGGCCGAAGTGGAACCCAAAACCGACGCGGACTGGGTGACGGACATCACGCTCACCATCGCGCCGAACCCCGCGCTGTCGGACAACCAGCAGAAGGTCATCGCCCTCGATTATGGCATGGACGGCGGTTCAGCCCAGCTCACTGTGCGGCGCTGCATGCTCTACTATGCGCTTCGCCGTCTGGGGCTTGATGCCGATCCATCAGCACGCCGCGCGCAGGATCAGCACATCGTTCTCCTGAATGCGCAAGAGGTGTTCGGGGCCTTGGGCCAAGAGGTGCCATGGTGAAGAAAGAAAAACAGCCTTACCGGATGTCTTTCGGACTTGGTGGTCTCTTCATCAATGAGAGCGTCGATGTCGCGCGCCTGCATGTATTGGGCGAGCGATGGGAAGACACGATTGTCCGGGCGATGGAGGAAGGGACAACATCTCTGCCTAAGTCAGCGTCCCAACGGCGCACCTTGCGGGAGATCGTAAATCGGCTGTCGGCTCTGACCGAAACCGAATTGGCGCTCTTTGCGGAAACGGATGATCGAACCGAGCAGCAGGCACTTCTGTGGCTGGCGGCTTGTCGGGCCTATCGTTTTGTTGCCGAGTTCGCAGTCGAGGTGCTGCGCGAGCGGTATCTGTCCTATCGGCTCGATCTGTCTCTTGATGCGTTCGACATCTTCTGGGAAGAAAAAGCCGAGTGGCATACTGATGTGGCAGACATCAGCAAATCGACCCGGCTGAAACTTCGCCAGGTGCTGTATCGCATGATGCGGGAGGCTGACATTCTCTCGGCCGAGGACAAGATTCAAACAGCCTACCTGACCCAGCGGCTCAAAGCCTTGATTGCAGAGCATCGCGCAACCGACCTGGCATTTTTTCCCGGCGTCTCGGTTGAGGTCGTTGCCACATGAGCAAAGAAATGACCCCAAGAGAGCGCGCAGAACATCTCTTCCGCGTTGTCACAAGCGAACGGTTCCTGACCAAGCAGGGTTTGGGCAACGAAGTGCCGTTCTTCATCTGCCCGTATGAGGCCGTCGATGGGCTCTCGATGACGCAGGACCGAAAGGCTCTGGTGACACGCATCGAACATGCCGGTGTGAAAGTGCTGGACCTGAGCCTCTACGACCTGTCGCTCGATATTCTGCGGGATCGCGGCATTCTTGACGAAATTCTGGAAAGCGAACCCGACATGGAGAAGGGAGAGCTCAAGGAGTTGCTGCAAGGGGTTCTGGACCCGCAAACCCACCTGATCCCGCGCATTGGGGCTGCCATAGAGGCCACGCCCCACGACGTGATCTTTCTCTCCGGGGTGGGCGAGGTCTATCCCTATATCCGGTCGCACAATGTGCTGAACAATTTGCAGAGCACGGCAAAGGACCGCCCCACGGTCCTCTTCTTTCCTGGCAGCTACACCCATGCACTGGCGACGGGTGCATCGCTCGATCTCTTCGGGCGGCTGCATGACGACAAGTATTACCGCGCCTTCAATATAATGAACTACGAGGTTTGACCCATATGTCGATCGTGTTGCGTGACATCTTTGAAAAACCTGTCGACCGCGCCATTGACGGTGTGATCAAGGCGGATGACGAGGCCAGCCTTCGGATCGAACTCGACGAATATGTCATCACCGGCGAGATTGGTCAGCGCCTCGGACAGTTTCTTGACGCCTACAACAATTACGACACCGCGAATGGTGTTTGGATCTCGGGCTTCTTTGGCTCGGGCAAATCTCACCTTCTCAAGATGCTGGCGCTGCTTCTGGAAAACCGTGAGGTGGACGGAACCACGGCATTCGACATCTTTGCCGAAAAGCTGAAAGACGATCCGATGCTGCTGGGGGCATTGCGCAAGGCGGTGGCGATCCCCTCGAAGTCGATCCTATTCAACATCGACCAGAAGGCGGATGTGATCGCCAAGACGGACACGGACGCCTTGCTCGGTGTGTTCCAGAAGGTCTTTGACGAGATGTGCGGCTATTACGGCAAGCTGCAACACATCGCGCAGTTCGAGCGGGACCTTGATCAGATCGGTCAACTGGCCACGTTCAAAGCGCGGTATCAGGAGATCGCCGGCGAGCCATGGGAGGCTGGACGGGAAATCGCCAAGCTGCGCGGTGGCAAGATCGCAGACGCCTATGCTGCGGCCACGGGGAGCGATCCGGCAGATGTGAAGGGCATTCTTGATCGGTATCGCCAGGACACGCGGGTATCCATCGAGGACTTCGCCAACACGGTCAAAGCCTGGATTGATCGGCAAGGGCCGAACTTCCGGCTCAATTTCTTTGTCGACGAGGTGGGCCAGTACATCGCTGACAACGTCAAGCTGATGACAAACCTGCAAACGGTGGCTGAGAGCCTGAACACCAAGTGCAAGGGGCAGGCATGGATCATTGTCACCGCACAGCAGGCGCTGACAGATGTGGTGGGCGACCTGACCGTGCAGCAGGAAAACGACTTCTCGAAAATCCAAGCGCGGTTCGGCAATCGCATGCCGCTCAATTCTGCGGACGTGGCCGAAGTCATTCAGAGGCGTCTCCTATCCAAGACCGAAGACGGCCGCATCCGTTTGGGCACGCTGCACGATCGTGAGGAGAACAATCTCAAGACGCTGTTCGACTTCTCCGATGGGTCGATGAAGCTCAAGAATTACCGCGACCGGGACAACTTCATCTCAAGCTACCCATTTCCGCAGTACCAGTATGACCTCTTCCAGCTGGCGATCACGTCGCTGTCGCAACACAATGCTTTCGAGGGCAAGCACAGCTCGGTTGGGGAACGTTCCATGTTGGGTGTGTTCCAGGAAGTGGCGAAAACGCTGGCGGACAAGGAAGTGGGCGGGCTGGCGACCTTTGATCTGATGTTCGAGGGCATTCGCACGGCGCTCAAATCATCGGTGCAACAATCGATCCAGATCGCAGAGCGCAATCTCGACGATCCGTTTGCGGTGCGGGTCCTGAAAGCCCTGTTCCTCGTCAAATACGTGAAGGGCTTCAAACCCACGGTCCGCAATATCTCGATCCTTCTTCTGTCAGAGTTCGATGCGGATCAGACCAAACAGCGTCGCAAGATCGAAGAGGCGCTGTCGGTTCTGGAACGCAACACGCTGATCCAGCGCAACGGCGAGGTCTACCAGTTCCTGACCGATGAGGAAAAGGACGTCGAGGCGGAGATCAAAGGGCTGGACATTGATCCGTCCGAGCTGAGCAAAGAGTTGGAAACGCTCGCCTTCGACACGATCCTCAAGCATCGCAAGATCAAACATCTGGCGACGGGGCACGAATACCCATTCAGTCGCAAGCTCGACGATCACCTGCTGGGCCGTGACTACGAACTTGCGATCAATGTCATCACACCGTTCAACGAAGATGCTGCGACACCGGAAACCATTCGCATGCGCAGTATGACCCGCGAGGAGCTGGCCATCGCCTTGAAACCAGATGTCCGCTTCATGCGCGACCTGCGGCTCTTCAAGCAAACGGACAAATACATCCGGCAGGCGCGGTCCGGGTCCGGGCAGCCGGGGAGGGATCGCATCATCTCCGAGAAGGGGGAGCAAAACGGGCGCCGGGCCAAGGACCTTGAACTGCGCCTGCGCAAGCTGATGGGCGAGGCGCAGCTCTTCGTGCGGGGCGACGAGCTGGAAATCGGCGGCGAGGATCCGCAGGAGCGGATCGTGAAGGCGTTTCAGGCTTTGGTCGACAAGGTCTATGTCAACCTGCCGATGCTGCGCGGCGTCAGCTACTCCGAGGCTGATATTGCCAAGGCAGCCAGCGCCAAGGGCGGTCTCTTCGGCGATGATGATGCAGGCGGCATGTCTGAGCCTGAGCTGGAAATCCTGAACTATGTGCAAGGCCAGGCACGGATCGGGGTGAATGTCTCTGTCAAGGCGCTGGTGGATCGGTTCAACACGAAACCCTATGGCTGGCCCACCGTGGCGACGCTCTGCATTGCGGCAGGACTGTCGGCCAAGGGCAAGCTGGAAGCGCGTCTCGACAGTACGGCGCTTGAAGGGGCTGATCTCGCGCGGGCCCTTGGCAACACGCATTCGCTGCCAAATGTCCTGCTGACACCGCAGACGGAATACACGGCGGCGCAGCAACGAAAGGCCAAGGAACTTTACCGCGAGCTCTTTGGCACACCGGCGGGGGTACCGATGCCCGCAGTCTCGGAGCGGAATGGCAAACGGCGATCCGTGAGCTTGCGCGCGATCTCGACGCGTTGGTCGCCCAGCGCGGGCAGTATCCTTTTGTGGCGGCTCTGGTGCCGCTGCGGGACCGGGTTCAGGCCATGACGGAAAAGCAGCCGGGATGGTACATGACGGAACCGGCCAAGCAGGAGGATGACCTGCTCGACGCCAAGGAAGACGTGCTCGACAAGATCAAGAGCTTCATGGCCGGGGCGCAGAAAGGCATCTACGACGACGCGCGCGATTTCCTTGCCACGCAAGACGCAAACCTCGCCTATGTCGATCCGAACGCACCTGCGATGATCCGCGCGGTGCTGGACGATCCGGACTGCTTCAAGGGCACAGCGATCCAGTCGCTCAAATCCGATCTGCTTTCCTTGAAGGAAAAGGTCGATCTGCACGTGCTGGACGAGCGCAAGGCGGTCACCACGGCCATCGACGATGTCCGCAAGAAGATCGCACTGACGGATGAGTTCAAGGCACTGAGCACCGACAATCAGGCGCGCATTCAGTCGCGGATCGACAGCCACGCAGAGGGTCTGGACCGGATCACAGGGATTGCGGTGCTGCGGGATCGGGCCAACGGGGTGCGGCGCACACTCATGCCCGAGATCCTCGGCGAGATTGCACACCTGACGCGGCCCATCGAACCGGCACCTGATACACCCGGCTCCGGTATGTCGGATGTTCCTCCACCCCCCGCACTCACGCTACCGGAATACGTGAACGCCTCCGACGTCAAGGTCCCCTACATTCAGCCCTATATCGGCTCCGAAGCCGACCTCGATCTCTATCTCGAAAAACTCAAGAAGACCCTGCTGGTGGAACTCCGCGCAGGCAAGAAGGTGATTGTCTGAT
>QCWH01000094.1:0-2380 GCA_003149565.1 Marivita sp. XM-24bin2
CAGATCGCATCTGATGGCCAGTCAGTAGACTGGGTCACGCGGCTAGACGCGGCGGCAGACGCGATGAGCGCAACCTCCTACGACCTGCTCCTGCTCGACCTCATGCTACCAGACGGACGTGGTATCGGGTTCCTCAAGGGCCTCAGGACGCGTGGAGACGTGACGCCGGTCATCATCCTGACGGCGCTCGACCAGGTCTCCGATAGGATCGAAGGCCTCAATGCGGGCGCTGACGACTATCTTGTGAAGCCCTTCGACCTGTCGGAACTGTCGGCACGGATCGGATCGGTCGCGCGGCGCTACAGCGGCAACCCCAACCCGATCCTGACCCACGGACCGCTCGACATCGACCTTGCCGCGCGCAGCGTCCATCGGGATGGCAGACATGTGCCGCTGACGGCGCGGGAATGGGCGCTCTTCGAGGCCTTCCTGGCGCGTCCCGGGCAGCTCCTGTCCAAGGCGCAGTTGGAGGAGAAGCTCTACGCTTTCGACGCCGAAGTCGAGAGCAACACCATCGAGGTGCACGTGAGCCGCCTGCGCAAGAAACTGGGGAGCGCCATCATCGAGACCGAGCGCGGCATGGGTTACCGGCTGGGCAAGCCATGATGTGGCCATCCAGCCTTCAGGTACGGCTCGGCTTGTCACTCGGCCTTGTGCTGACGATCCTCTGGCTCGCCGCCGCCACGGTTACCGCGGTGATCGTTCGGGGCGAGATGGATGAGGTCTTCGACAGCGCCCTACGCGAAACCGCCGAGCGCATCCTGCCGCTGGCCGTGACCGACATCGTCGGGCGAGAAGATCAGGGTGTGACGCAGCGCCTCGCGCCGATCCGGGAGCATGACGAGTTCTTCACCTACATCGTACGCGATGCCGAGGGACGCATTTTGCTGCAATCCCATGCGGCGGACCCTGCCGTGTTTCCTCCATACGATGGTCCGGGATTTGGGCAGAACGCCACACATCGCCTCTACAGCGACGCGGCGCTCCAGGGGACGATCAGCATCACCGTGGCCGAACCGTTGGCGCATCGCGCTTCGGTTGCTCGGGAAATCCAGATGAGCCTCGGCCTGCCGCTGCTGGTTGTGCTGCCGTTGGCGCTCGCGTCGATTATTCTCGCTGTGCGCTTTAGCCTCGCCCCTCTCCATCGGTTCCGTACGCGGCTTGAAGCGCGCGGCGTGCGCGACCTGTCAGAAGTACCCGCGGCCGACCTGCCGACAGAAATCCGACCGCTGGCTGCAACCTTGAACAGCCTTTTGGCTCGGTTGCGCGACGCGTTCGAGGCTGAGCGAAGTTTTGCAGCCAATGCGGCTCATGAACTAAGGACACCATTGGCGGGCGCTATCGCCCAAGCGCAGCGACTGCGGTCAGAGACCAAAGATCCGACCATCGACGCGCGCGCCGCCGAGATCGAGGCGACGCTCAAGCGTCTCGCTCGGCTGTCCGAACGTCTCCTGCAGCTTGCGCGGGCGGAAGGCGGTAGACTTCGGATGGACCAGAGCGCTGATGTCAGAACCATCACTCGGGTCGTGGTGGAAGATATTGCGCGCAGCACAGAGAACGGGCGCCTTATGTTGAACTTGCCGGACACGCCTGTCTTGTCTGATATCGACCCCGACGCATTGGGAATTCTGTGCCGGAATCTGGTGGAAAACGCCCTACGCCACGGGGCGCAGAATGCCCCAGTCGAGGTTACACTCACGTGCGACGGGCAGTTGATCGTGGCGAACGAGGGCCCCGCGGTAGCAACCCAAACACTCGAACGCCTGACAGGGCGCTTCGAGAGGGCAGATGCAAAAACTGATGGTAGCGGGCTTGGCCTCGCTATCGTCTCAGCCATCGCAGAACGGATCGAAACCTCTCTCTTGCTCCAGTCACCACGTCCCGGTGAAACTTCTGGATTTCAGGCATCCGTCAGATTGCCAACAGATGCTCCAAATGCCCATGTGAAAGATCGGGAGCATTGGCCTTGAAGTCTGACGCATCACCGGCGACGTCATCGTTTGAAGAAAATCGCAGAAACGTAGGAAAGCTTTCTTATAGGAGAGCTATTTTCTTATATTTTTTCTGCACTTAGGACTGCTCTGTAGAGCAGGCCCGCTATCGGCGATAGCCGCTTTTGCGCCAAGCCCTCGGGAAGTGAGGCCGAAGCCTCACCCGAAGGGATCGTATTCCGAGACGATCACGACCTCGTCGCCGTCGATTTCATCGGCGGGGACGGCGCCGAAGGTTCCATCCCCTGCCTGGAAGACGACGATCGAGACCATGAGCGTGGCGGCGAGGGAGGCTGCGAAGGCGTGTGCATCTTTGCGGGACATCTGTTTGGCTCCTGTCTTGGAGGCGGGGGACCATCCCCCGCGCGACAGGACCCCGCAGGCCCGAA
>QCWH01000094.1:3142-9309 GCA_003149565.1 Marivita sp. XM-24bin2
CGTTCGGCTTGCCCGAATCCATCCGGCGGCACGGGCTTGCCCGTAGTCCGACCCCTCGCGGGTTGATCTCGAAGACGGGATTCGGGCCAAGGAAGGGAATGGCGAGCGGGGGATGGTCCCCCAACATCAGGAGCCGGTTGTCCCGCTGATGCTTGGAACGCCGCCAGCCTCCCGGCCACGCTCTTGGTTGAAGACTTCTTCTTTGGGGATGGATCCTTTGGTGTCGCGTAGCCCTTAATTGTGAGATGAGAAATGGGAGTGGAAAAATTCTGGGGATTCGTGTTGTGAGCGGCCTATTCTCGTGCATTCACTGCAGGAGGATTGGTGATGAAAGTTCGTATCAGGATCGAAACTGAATTCGGCTGGGGCGAGCGGCGGTTGCATGAGATCGGCGGCCTTGAACGGAGTTCCATCGAGGCGTCGGAGGCAAGCCTTGGTTTGAGCCTGACCGAGGGGAAGTCGATCCTGAAAGAAATCCAGCGGGCGGTTCTGCAGGATCAAGTGGAAGAAATCAGTGAGGTCGAGCAGGTTTGCCCAACCTGTTCGACATATCTTCCGGTCCACGATCGCCGCCCACGTCGGGTCGACACGCTTTTTGGCCGCGTGACGGTCGAGGCGCCGCGTGTCCGGATGTGTATGTGTCGCTTCCCGGTGTTTCCGGAGTTCAAAGCGGCATATTCTCCGCTCACGCGAATTCTCCCGGAAAACGCCACGCCCGAACTTCGCAGGCTGCAAGCTGATCTCGGTGCGCGACACAGTTTTAGGGAAGCTGCGCGGCTTCTGAACGAGCTAACGCCATGCGCCAGGCAGAACCACGCGACGATCCGCAACCGCCTTGCCTCTGTAGCTGCATGTCTGGAAGACGGGTGCGACGAGGCACCCAAGGTTTCGGATGTACAATCAATTCCAACCGAAGTAACGGTGTTTCTGGACAGCGCTTATGTTCGCTCACGCCCCGAATATCAGCGACGAAACTTTGAAGTCATTGTCGGCTCCATAGAGAGCGAAACAGGCAAGAAGCGTCGGCTCGGATTGAGCCAGGCCGGTGCCGACCACCCCATAGAAAGCCTGCGATCCAATCTGAAAGCCGCCGGTTGGCGGGAGGGCGTATCGGTGACCGTGTTGTCCGATGGTGAACCGGCACTTCCCCGTTTGGTCCGAAACGCAACCAATGCGGAAGTCCATCATGTCCTTGACTGGTGGCACGTTTCGGCCCGCATCAGGCATGTAGAGACGACGTTCCAAAGCTTGCTGTCCCAGCTTGAAAGTGACGAGACCCCTGGAATCGAGGTGCTTGTAGAACGACTACGCTGGCGCATATGGCATGGCCAGACGAGCCGCGCACTTGATGCGCTTGGCACCCTGTTCAGATTTGCAATGCGGGCTCGCGAATGCGCGAATGGTTGGATCAGGGAAGCAGCAATGTCAGCCGCCGCACGCACATTGGATCTGCAGACCTACCTGAATCATAACATATCAGCCGTCATCGACTACGGGCGTCGACGCCGGCAAGGGAAGGCAGTCTCAACTTCACGTGCAGAAGGTCTCGTCAACGAAATCGCCAACGTCCGAATGGGAAAGAAACAACGAATGCGCTGGTCACCAAACGGAGCTCACCGAGTAGCAGCCGTAAGAGCCGCAGTTCTGGACGGAAGGCTTTCAGGTGAAAACCTTTGCGTCGCCTAATCACCAGACTTTTTCCACTCCCAAGGGAAAACGCTCGATCGGCGCGAGGGTGGACACGATGGTCCAACCAAGATGGATGAACGTGCCGCCCTCTCCGCAGATCACATGGGCATTCGGCAGCTTCGCCGCCTGCCTGAGATAGCCGAGATCACGCAGGACTGTCTGGCGTTCGAGCCGCTGTGCCAGCAACGTCTGGCCAGTTCGGCGGAGTTCCTTGTGCCGCCACCACGAGGCAGCGGTCGCGCGCAGCACGCGTAAGACACCTGTTTGCATTGGAATGCCCTTCATCAGGAACGGCAGACCGGAACCCGGCCCGGACCCATCCGAGGGACTCCAAAGGCCCTCATCCGTCAGTCACAAAACCCGAAGAACACTTTCTCTTTTTCCGGCCCCTTTGGGCACACAACAAAACCGAAAAGCCCGGCCCTTCTGCCGAAGCCATTGATTTCATGCAGCAATTCCAGATCGGCAGGCAAGATCGGCAACGCATATCGGCAAAACCTTGCTTGAAAGTACGAAATGTGTTTATTTTTCAATTACTTTGCAAACATGGAAGATCGGCAAAATGCTGGAAACACCCGCCAGGATCGAACCCTGCTTCTTCGAGGAGCATATTCCTACAGAACTGGCAGACCTTTCGGTCGACATCCAGAGGGAAGTCACCGGGCTGGGACAAGGGTTGCATCCTGACAGCGCAGCCGAACTTGCCGATCTCGTCCGTGTGATGAACTGCTACTACTCCAACCTGATCGAAGGACACAACACGCGCCCCCGCGACATCGAAAGGGCGCTGGCTGGTGCCGAGCTTGAGGAAGAAACCCGTCCCCTCGCCCTTGAGGCCCGAGCGCACGTCATCGTTCAACGGGCCATCGACGAGATGCATCGCAAGGGCACCCTGCCCCGCCCCACATCCGTCGAATTCCTGACTTGGGTCCATAAGAGCTTCTACGAAGAGATGCCGGATGAGTTTCGGGTCATCGAACATCCCGACGGCACACAAGAGCCCATCGTTCCGGGACGCATGCGCCAGGATGATGATCGGGAAGTTGCGGTCGGGCGCCACCTACCTCCTTCATCGTCGCGCGTCGCGGCATTCATGGACCATTTCGACAAACGATTTCAGATTGCGGCGCGGTCTTCGAGCGGACGGATCATCGCGATCGCCTCTGCACATCACCGGCTCAACTACATCCACCCTTTCCCGGATGGGAACGGTCGTGTCAGCAGACTGATGTCTCATGCCATGGCCCTCACAGCGGGGATTGGTGGCCAAGGGCTCTGGTCCGTATCACGTGGGCTGGCCCGCGGGCTAACCGATCGGGGCGAGTACAAACGGATGATGGATCTGGCCGACAGTCCACGCCGCGGAGACCGCGACGGACGGGGGAACCTGTCAGAAGCGGCACTGAAGACGTTTAGTGAATGGTTCCTAAAGGTGACGCTCGACCAGATCACCTTCTCAGCAAGATTGTTCGATCTCGGCGGACTAGACCAACGGTATCGTCGTCTTGTTGCAGATACCATCGATGACAAGCGAGCGCCGGAACTAATCTCGGCGGTTCTTCGTCATGGGGCACTGGAACGAGGCGATGCGCAGATTGTGCTCAAGACGTCCGAGCGTACTGCTCGCAACACGCTGAGTAAACTGACCGCCGCCGGATACATGACGTCCGCCTCGCCGAAGACGCCAGTACGGTTGGCGTTTCCGTTGGATTATAGAGAGCGGCTCTTTCCAAACCTCTTTGGAGACGGTGACATGCCCGTGTGACTGGCAACCGAAGCACCCTGTTTCTGGCCAAGTCCGCGAGCGCAGCCTCTGACCGTGTTGGAAAGAAGTTCACAGCTGTGAACTATCCCGAGCTATCCTACTTGTCAGCCGAGTTCACAGCTGTGAACTCATCATGCAGCATCCCGCCGCATCAAGGCCATGATCATCGGACCGCAGGAGAACTCCCCAATTGCTGCCTTTGAAGATAGGGTTCTCAAGTAGCCTCCAGGTGATCGGATATCCGCAAACCGTTCAAGCATTGCAACGATCACAACAGACGCTTCTTCGGGACCCATATAGCGTTTCGCCTCGTCCCACGCGGACGGGGAAATACCCATCATGGGCCTGACCACATCAGCCACCCGGACCAGATCGTGCCAGTGGCGCACGGGCTGCTCGGAATACGCTTTGAATTCCTGACAGGAAGCGAGGACGAGACCAAGCGGTATGTTCGGCGTCAGTTGATCGTCAATAGTTGCCGTTGAGTTGCCCTCATCTTCAGAACACAGATGACTATTGGCAACTTCTGGAGTTTCGCGCACAGCGCCTCCGCCCCGCGCTTTTTCTAAGCGAGGTTCAAGATCATAAGAGTCTTTATTTGAATTCTGATAGTGCTGCTCAGAAACAGCATCATTGGTGCTCATATTTTCTGTTTCACAGCCATCCAGAAGGCTTCGGGCGTGATCTAAAGCTGACCCCAAAGCGTCTTCGATGCGCCTAAGGTCTTCCATTTCGAGTTTTCTGCGAAGATCTCGGGCCATTAGGGCCGCAAGATCAGAGAATTGGTCCCAGACGCCCTGATCCGGACGAAGTGAGCGCCCGTACTCGGCCAGCCCTGCGAGGTCACGCCGCATGAGGCTCACAGTGGCACGTAAGCGCTTGTACCGCTCTTCTGCGGCCCGGACGGTCTCAGCGGCCTCACAAACCTCCTGGAAGCGTCGAACGAGCGGAGAGAGGTCGAACCCAAACGCAACCTTTTCGTCGCCGTAGCGGCGGGCATAGCGCTTCCCATTGGGGCTATCGCGCCGGACAACAAAGCCAGTCTGCACAAGGTTGGAGAGGTGGCGCCGCATCGTCGAGCAGGGCATGCCGTTCAGGCGCTCGCAAATCGCCTTGTTGGACGGATGTACAATCAATTCGCTGTCATTGCCTCCGAGAATTGTCGCTTGGTGAAAGCTGACCAGCGCCTGAAGCACCGTCAAATCCCGATCGGACAAGCCGAACGCGACTCGAGCGGCAGCGAGCTCCCTCAGGACCTCCCACTTGTTGGCGCCGGCTGGGGGCAGGTCTTCTTGGGTCGCTGCCTGATGTTTCAGGATGGCAGCATCTATCGTTCGCCGGAACGGCGTTACGGGCGTGTAGTCCATTTTGTCATTCACGAAGACAAAAATATCCCGGTCCGCGAATCACTTTGGACTTGCGGAAAATAGCTCCGGACACTACCTTGAAGGTGCTAGAAACAAGTTAGGGTCTCGTGGAGTGGTCGCTTTGCGGGACCTTTTCTTTTGCCTTTTCGTGCCTCCTTCTTTGATTTCTGCTCTTCCTCAGTCTTCCGACCGCTGCTTCCAGCGTTCGTGAAGGTCTTCAATCATGTCATGCACTTGCGTCTCGACCCAATCGGCGAAGTCTCCACCCGCCAACTCGATCGATAGGCCCTTGGCAGTGCGTTTGACCGTGCCGCCGCGTTTGCCGCCGATCTTCAGCGGGACGCTGGAAGGTGGGGCAGGGGAGGGCGACTTGGCCGGTTTAATCGCCTTGGTCACAGCCTTTTCTACGGCCAGGAACGCTTGGATGGACGGGTCATTGGTAGAGGCAACGTCATCCACCACCATGGAGGTCTCGGCATTTTCACGTGCCTCTTTCGCGATCCCGATAAGGTCCTCGCAGTCCAGACCATTTTCGTCGATGGCCCGACCAAGGGATTCCCATCGGGGTCGGCCAATGCCATGGGCGGCGCCAATGGCGCGTACCAGATCCGGCCCGACCATGTCCGCGATCGCGATCGCCATAGATATGGACGACTTCGTGACGGTAAGAATTTCTGCAACCTGAGATTGATTTCCGAAGCCGGACGACACAAGGTCCTTTGCGAACAGGGCCCTTTCAATAAAAGACAAATCGCGCCGCCCCATGTTCTCCGAAATCTGAGCACGCAGAGCGCTGTCGTCATCCAGGTTGGTGACTAACGCGCGAACCTTGGTAACCTTATCGGACTGACGGATCGCCTCCAGCCTGCGTCGCCCATAGACCAAAAGGTAGCGATCATCTTCACCCGGCGCACGTCGCACGAGGATCGGAACAGTCTGACCGTTCGCCTCAATCGCATCGCGCAAATCCAGTACATCGGCCGGGTCAAGCCGGTCCGCCATACGCCCGTCTTCGATGCTCGCCGGGTCCAGTTCCCAAACATGATGGGAATCGACCGCGTCGCGGGCGGACCGAAGGGCGCGATTCGAGGTCATCATCGGTGTCACAGCACCTGTCTGAGGGGCAGGGGAGGGGGCCCCAGCTGCCGCGAGACTGTCCAGCATTGACATGCGCTTCTTCTTGCCACTGGTCATGTGCGCCCCCAGGTTTTCTGGATTAGGTCGGCGATCTCGTCATTCAGCGTATTCAGGCTCTCAATCGCGCGATCATAGGTGGAACGCGTGAACGCGCTGCGTTCCACTTCATAAAGTGTCTGCTTGGTCAGGCCCGCATCTGAGATGGCTGT
>QCWH01000094.1:9586-10945 GCA_003149565.1 Marivita sp. XM-24bin2
CACGGCTTCGCCGTACATTGTTCGCAGGAAAGCCACGATGCGGTTCTGCGGCGCATCCTGCGGCTCGTAGCGGGTCAAAACATAGCGCATCCAGTCATGAGACATGTCAGCGCCGCTCTCGGCGATCACGTCCATGAGGTCGGCTGTCATGCGGAGGAATTGCGACATGGACATCACATCGAGCATCTCTGGATGGATGGTCACCAGAACGCCCGTGGCCGCGGACAGGGCGGACATGGTCAGAAAGCCAAGCTGCGGAGGGCAATCTATGACGACCACGTCGTAGTCCTCATCGACCTGGGCCAGCGCCTCCTTCACGCGGAAGAAGAAAAGTCCGGCATTGCCCTGCGCCAGCGCGCGCGGGGTGTCGTGCTCGAACTCCATCAGTTCGAGGTTGCCGGGGATCAAGTCCAAATTGGGGATATAGGTCTTGCGGATGACCGACCGGATCGGCTCCGGGTCCTCATAGCGGATCGCATCGTAGAGAGTGCCGCCATCTTCGAGGTCCAATTCCGGCTGAACGCCGTGCAGCGCGGTGAAGGAAGCTTGTGGGTCAAGATCAATGCCCAGCACACGATATCCGCGCAGGGCAAGCCGTTGGGCGAGATGGGCAGAGGTTGTTGTTTTTCCGGACCCGCCCTTGAAATTCATCACGCCGATGACCTGAAGATGATCACCTTCTCGTCGTCCGGGAACGTAATCGCCCGGCTTGCGAGCGGTTTTTTCAAGGAGTACACGCAGCGCCTGGATATCCTGCGCCGAGTAAAGACGACGGTTGCCGGCGGTAAGCTCGGGAGAAGGCCCTTTGCCATCCAAGTTGAGTTTGCGAAGATAGGAATCGTTTACGCCGAGCAGCGCCGCAGCCTCACCAGAGGTGAATTTGCGCATGGTCTTCTCGGCATCGGGTGGAAACAGGCTCTCACGTTGCGAATGCAACTGGTTCGCCAGCCATTCCGAATGCTGGCGGATCACCGCGTTGAGATCCTCATGCACAAAGGTATTATCCATCTGCCCTCTCGCTTCCGAGACATCGCGTCTTTGGCGTGTTCACGGAAATTGACGTTTTTTGCCTCGTTTCCGTGACTATTGGCGCAAGAGTCGGATTCGCGCAAGGTTTTTCCACATCTAGTGGGCGAGTCGTCACCGAACACAAGGCTGTTAGGCTTCCTGCTGCATGGTGTAACGCACCGCATCTCACGAAAAGGGACAGGGGAGAACTCTTGTCGGAGGGCTCCAGCATGGCTTTGAGCGCACCAGAGCTTGCCTTTTGGCAGTTCTGGATATACATTACTGGATGTTTATCCATGCCTGAGAGGACAAGATGCAAGTTGCCAAATGGGGAAACTCCCTTGCCGTCCG
>QCWH01000095.1:0-9291 GCA_003149565.1 Marivita sp. XM-24bin2
AACTTGGGGAGGTCGCTCTTGTAACGTCTGCGAACCAGCGTCGTATAGTGCCCCACGACTTCATTTGAGAATGGCATCCACCTGCTGCTTTTGTCTGATGTTCGTTCTTAAAGCTGCGTTCAGAACTTAAAAAGCTATAGACCATAGGCCAAGCTCAGACGACAATTCATCGACGGGTAAACTGTTGAGACGAGGAGCATCTATCGAGTTGACAGAATAGGTCTTAATGATCGCCCCCGCGGATGAGACATTCACCAAGCGTCTTAAAATAGGGCTAGATAGGGGCGTCCTGCTGTGCTGTCCTGCAGAGTAACATGTTTCGCTTTATTCATACCGCCGATCTCCACCTTGATGCTCCACTTCGCAGCCTCGCGCTGAAGGACGAAGACCTCGCCGATCTTGTTGGCAACGCAACTAGGCGAGCCCTCGAACGCATCGTAGACCTCTGTTTAGAAGAAGGCGTGGATGCATTGCTGATCGCAGGTGATCTGTATGACGGCGATATACGCAGCATGAAAACCGCTGCGTTCCTGGTCGCTGAAATGGAGCGCCTGCACCAAGCAGGTGTTCCAGTGTTTATGATCAGAGGCAATCACGATGCGGAAAGCGTTCTGACCCGCGAACTTGAGCTGCCATCCAACGTGCATGTATTCACAGGCCACGGTGGTACAGTTGAACTCAGTGACCAAGGCGTTGCGATTCACGGCGCAAGCTTTGCCAAACCACATGCACCCGAAAGCCTGCTTCCCAAATTCAAAGAACCAGTATCAGGGTATTTCAATATTGGGATGCTTCATACGAGCTTGGCAGGTGCAGCCGGGCACGACACCTACGCACCCTGCAGCGTGAATGACCTGCAGTCGCACGGCTTTGATTATTGGGCCCTCGGTCATGTCCATATCCGGCAGGTTCATTCTGAGGCCCCACACATTGTCATGCCTGGGATGCCGCAGGGCCGAGACATAGGAGAATCTGGCTCGAAATCCGTCACTCTCGTCTCCGTCAATGACGGACGCGTGACTTTGGAAGAGCGCTTTACTTCTACAGTGCAATTCGACCGCAGGGAGATCAGCCTCAACGGTGTTGATGACTGGAGAGAGGCCCTTGAGCTGATTGATGCAGAGCTGAAATCTGCCGCCATGACGCCCTCCGACCATACTGTTTTGCGTCTTGAGCTCATCGGCGCATCTCCGCTCGCCTGGCGGTTGCGGCGAGATCGAGATTTTCTGTTGGAACACGTCTCAAACCTCGCCCGTGCACAGGGAATGGTTTGGATCGATAAGATCGTCAACCATCTTACGCCACCGACTGCACCCATGGCAGGTGATGATCCTCGGAGAAAACTCGCTGACATAATGGACGGGCTGACAGACAACCCAGACTTTCTTATGCTTGCAGAGCAAAATGCAGAGGACCTTATCCTTGATCTGCCGCCTGAGCTTCGACAGGCATTTGGCGAGAGCGAAACAGAACAAGCCGACGCTATTCGCGAACTCCTCAAAGAAGGCATCAAAGACATTACAGCCCGAATTATGGCCGACGGCACCGGGGCATCATCATGAGATTGCGGCGGCTCGATTTAACCCGCTTCGGGCGCTTTACCGACTTTTCACTTGATTTCGGTGCCCGCCAAGAAGGCAAGCCCGACCTGCACATCATTTTCGGCCCAAATGAAGCAGGTAAAACCACATCATTTGAAGCTTATCTCGATCTTCTGTTCGGGATTCCGGCCCGCAGCAAATATAACTTTCTGCATGACTACGAAAACATGCGCGTCGGTGCTGCACTAGAGATAGAAGGAACGGTCACTGAGCTCATCCGGATCAAGCGCAACAAGAATGATCTGATCACAGCATCCGGAGATTTCGCCAACCCTGCCGTTCTTTTGCATGCGCTCGATGGCATCGATCGCGATCAGTACCGGGCCATGTTCTCTCTCGACGATGAGACGATTGAAGCTGGCGGCGATGATATCCTCGCGAGCCACGGAAACTTGGGCGAATTGCTGTTTTCAGCCGCAGCTGGACTCTCCGATCTTGGTTCCGTTCTCGAGACTGCCAGGACGGAGGCGGACCTCTTCCATAAGAAACGCAAAAGAAAGACAGAACTCGCTGACGCAAAAAACGCTCTTAAAGGATTGCATGATCAAATCCGGGAGCTCGATGTGCCAGCAAGCCGTTTTCGGAAGCTCAAAGAAGACCGCGATGCTGCACAGAAGCTTATGGAGACAGCAAAGGCGGCACGAGAGGGATTACTTCAGGAGAAACAGCGCCTTGAAGCGATGACCGAATGCATTCCCCTCATGCGCTCGCTACAAGATCATGAGGACGCGCTCGCCAATACGGTAGCCTACCCCAGCCTGCCGGAAACTTGGGTGGCTGAAGCGCAGGACTTGAAGCTGAAACACGTCTCGGCCGAAACTGAGCTTCGGCAAATAAATCTTCGGCTTATTGCAGAGCAAGAGAAGCGAGATGGTTTAGAAATAGATGAGGAAATAACAGGCGCAGCAGAACGGCTGATGCTGCTGTTGGACGTCCCAAAATCCCGTGCTCAAACAGCTGAAGAAGATCTTCCAAAGCGAGACGCAGAAAGAACCGGCTTAGCGCAAGAAATTGCTGATCTTGCGGCGGAATTAAAACTTGACCGTGAAATAGATCGGGTGATGTCTGAGGTGCTCCTGTCTCAACTTGAAGACATTTCAGGCACGTATTCTGAACTTCATGCACGTCTTGCAACAGCCAAAACTGAGGAGGCAGACGCTCAAGAAAATCTCGAAAGTCTGACAAATGAAGATGCGCCAGAGCCTGAAGCCTTATCAATAACTGAAGACCTAGAAAAAATGCTTGCGGACATCGCGCCCGATCACCTGATTTCAAATCAGGCGACAGCGGAAAGGGCGCTGTCTTCAGCAGAAACGACATTGCATGCGGCATTGGCAAAACTCGCGCCTTGGCGCGGGAAGGTGTCCGATTTGGTCGAGCTGAGTTTCACGGACCTCGAAGCGAAGAGGGCGGCAGAACGCTATGCTGATCTCCTCAGTAAGTTTGACAAAGCGAAAACCGCGAAAGAAGACGCTGAGGTAGAGCACGATCAGCGATTGGTGCGGCTACAAACACTTGAAAGCTGTGACGCGGCAATCGTCGCCGATGATGCCCAACGTGCACGTGCAGAGCGTGATAATCTCTGGACCAAGCACCGAGCCAATTTGACAGAAGGGTCCGCGATTTCTTTTGAAACCGCAATGACTAAGGACGACGTCCTTCAGGACGCGCGGCTTGCTTTTGCAGAGAAATTGGCACGCTTAAAAGAGCTCGAGGTCGATGTCGCTGCCGCTAATAAAGCCCTTGAGACGCGAACCCGACAATTTGAAGCTGCGGACGCCGCACTGACGGCTGAAACCCAAGCCACAGCGTCACTGTTGGTTAGGCTGCACTTGCCAGGTGACTTCGATCCAAGAGATTTGCCTGCTTGGCAGTCCTGTCTCGCGATGGCCCAGCAAGCCCTGTTAGACCGAGATGGCAAAAAGACTGCTGCCGACCATGCCCAACAGGCCGTGAAAAATGCAGAGACCCAATTACAGAACGCACTTGGTGTTACAGACAAAGCACTCGGCTTGAGGGACCTCAGCAAGCAAGCCCGTGCGACAGTCACACAGGTCACCAAAGCACAGGCGCAATTGGCCGCCCACCAACAAGCTGTCAAAAACGCGCAGAAGGATCTCCAGCGAAGGAAAGAAGATGTCGTAAAGCTATCCAAAGCCGTATCTGAGATACAGGCAAGCTGGGATCGCGAAGTTGGAGAGCTGCCCCCTGCCCTGCAGAACTTGGAGCAGTTTCGCTGGCAGGTTTCGACATTGCGAAGACTTGCTCAGAAAATCGCAGATAAGCGCCAACTTGAGCGTCGCATTCAAGCGATGGAGAATGATCATCAGCGCTTCGTTGAAGAAATCGAAAAAATTGCAGAAGCCGTGGGCGAAGCCAAAGATGCAAAACCTCTGGTTCTGGCAGAACGTCTGAAGCGTCGGCTCGATCACGCAGAAACCACGCGGGCACTTTACGAAGACCTGACGTCCAAGATTGAAGACGCAAAAAAATCAGCACGGGACGTTCAGGTTGTGCTGCAGGCAATCACCGAACGTTTGGCGCAAATGGCTAAGCCATTCGAAGAGGTTCATGCCGTTGAAACCCTTGATGATCTCTCAACCGCCCTGAAAAACGCGTCTGAAGCAAATCAAATAAAAGAAGAAACAGTCGCTTTACGCCACCGTATTGTGGCGCGCTTGGGTGTAGAGGATATGTGCGAAGCTCGAAGCCTGCTGGCTGATCAGAGCCTGTTGGACTTGGAAGCACGTCGAGAAGGGATAGAGGTCGACCTCCAGAACGCCGAAGCAGATTATGCGCAAAAGGTCGGGGACTTGCGCGCAGCCAAGGACGTCCTCGAAAAAGTGGGGGGAGACAACGCGCCCGCCCAACTCGAGGAGAAGCGTCAAACCCTGCTGATCGATCTTGAAGATCGGGCCAAAACTGTACTCCGCCTGCGGTTGGGGATTCTGGCGGCGCAGCAAGCCCTATCAATCTACAGGGACGAGCACCGCAGCAAGATGCTGGCAGACACTGAAGCGGCGTTTCGCACATTAACCGCCGGCGCGTATTCGGAACTGCAAACTCAATCGGATGGTCAACATGAAGTCCTACTTGCACTCCGAACACGAGACGGTCGCTCAGTTACTGTTGACGAGATGTCAAAGGGCACACGCTTCCAGCTCTACCTCGCTCTACGCCTTGCCGGATACCGCCAGTACAGCGCAAGCGGGACCACTCTCCCGTTTGTCGCTGATGACATCATGGAAACCTTCGACAATACCCGAACGAAAGCAGCGCTTGGTCTGTTGAAAGAAATTTCCATGCAGGGGCAGGCACTGTATTTTACGCACCATGAACATGTCGTGGACCTTGCGAAAAACGTGTGTGGAGACACTGCAACAATTCATACGCTGTGAATTCATTACAACTTTCGATGATGTATCGTTCGGCACGCCTCCAAACCTCAAAGCGCCTCCTCAGCCCCCGAACCGCCCGTCGCTCCGAAACTGTATTGCATTTTCGACATTGGGTGACCACTTTTCTCAAAACGAATGAACGCTGAAAATTGCACGGACTGTCCGTTCAGGATGCCCAACGACTTGGTTGGTTTTGAGAAAAGGAAGAGAGCATGCAGGTAATGGTCACCTTACTTTTGATCTTTTTGCTCGGAGCAAACCTATTCATTCTTGCGCAGCACGAACAAAAATTGGCGCGGAAAGATAAAAAGGACGCCTCTGCGTGACCGTCATCGGTTTGGTCAGCTTCGTGTAAGTATCACGGCACCAATGATGCTTAGGCTGTTACGGGCGGGGGTACTGAAGTCATCGATCGTAGTCAGCCCGGGAAGAGTCTCAAGCGTGGCCCCACTCTATTCCTACCGGACCACCCCCTACAGTCATCCCGGCATTGCCAAGTTATTTTCTTCGGGTCGAATGCAGCCTGACCCCAACCCCTTAGGCGGTCATCTCGTAGGCATAGTCTGTCCAGAGGCTGAACGCATCAGCCCTTGCATGACGATAGGAGTTGGCAGTGAGGCGATAGCGGCAGGGTTTGAAGATGGCGTTGATCTGGTCATTGGCGGCGAGGAACCGCTGTGCCTGCCTGAGTGACGGATTTATCCCAGCATAGGTACGTAAAGCGACATAGAATTATAGCTGCGCTCGAACTCGCATGATTGTTTGCCTTCTGGTTTCGAACTGACGTGCGATGGCTGAAATTGTCTCGCCGTATTGCAGTTTCTCTTTCACTTTCGGCCCGTTGATCCTCGGAGAGAGTGGAAGGGCGTCAGAGGAGTTTGCCAGATGCCTTTGCGCGCGCGAGGCCGGATTGGGTTCGCTCGATGAGTAGGTCGCGTTCGAACTGGGCGCGCTCGATATCCTGCCCCCGAAAAGGGCCGCGTAGCAATGACGGGAAATCAGGAGGAGCAAAATCAAGATTAAGGCAGTCAGCTCAACGCAATGCAACAAACCCTATGTCGCTTTACGTACCTTTGTTGGGATGAACCCAATAAACTCAAACAACCTGACAAAGCTCCTTCCATAGACCTACCAGCTTCACCGGCCGACCTATGCCGCAGTGGGAAAAGCACAGAAGCACTCATGCGCTCGCTCCTTCCGTTGGGGTGGATCTCGTTTGCGGGATCGGAGCCATCTCCAACGCTGTCCGCTTTGCATCGGCGTTCAATAGGTGCAGTTGATTGAACTTGATTTGTCGATGCCACCTGACGCCTTGATCCCGGATTGATCTACAGAGGCACTTTTGCCTTGACTCCTCCAAAACGATTCGATTTGCTTACTAAGGTAGCACCGCCGTTAATCTCTGCCGCTAGCGCGGCTGACAGAATAGAGTGATTGTGGTCGTTTTATTAGCTGCTTATGGCAGTTTTACTGGCCGCTGTTAAGCGGCGGTGCTACGTTTATGAAGTTCACGCTCTTTGGTGTGGAGGTTCAAACGGGCTCCGCCACTTTTCATTTCTCAGGCACGCACTGCTAAACCCCAGGGGAATCTCTTTTGGAACTGAGGCTTTGAGCCCACGCGCCCAAAAGCGCTTTCCCCAATAGCGTTTGCGCAGGTCGGGGAACTCCATCTGGATACGGCGGGATGAGCGGCCCTTGATGCGCTGCATGACATCGGACAGGGACAGCTTGGGCGGGATCGACAGGAACATGTGGACATGATCGCGCGCCAACACGCCCTTCACGATATGGACGCCGAGTTCCTCGCAGGTCTGGATAATGATTTCTCGGATCCGTTCACGCATTGCGCCCTGCAGAACTTTATACCGGTATTTCGTGGCCCACACGACGTGGTATCTATGATAAAATCTCGTGTGCGCGGAGGAAGATCAGAACAGATTCGCTGAAGCGGACCGGCTAGAAGCCGGTGGCTTCGATCCATTAGGTGGAAAGTGAACGCCAAAACGCGCCACCTAGTCGCAGTTTGCCTCGTAGGAAACGATGATCGCGCGAGACGCTAGAAGATCCTCGACATCGCGCAGGCTGAGCGCAAAGCGATGATACGCCCAAACAGCGTAGCCGATGACGATGCGTGGAAAGAAAAAGCCTTCTTTGAGACGAGAAAGATCCAACAAGTTCAACATGGTGAAAAGCTACGGTGAAAGCGGGATTTCAACAACCTGACAGACCCGCTTCGATGCACGCTTGGAAATCGTGTTTAATTCTCTGCCCACAACTTCGGGAAATTAGCATAGCGTCATTGATGATCTGGCCTACCGGCTGGAATACTTAATATCACGCATTGTCAATCAGCAACCGACAGACATCCGTGTGAAACATCCGAGGATTATGAAGACACAATCAATAGTCTGAAAGAAGACGATGGCACCACCCCCGGACTTTGATGCCATGGGCAGAGCATTTCGGCTGCCGAATTTGCAAAGTCAGGCTATCACAGAAACGTGATGATCTGTGACCCGTTCGATATATCGACTTACAGCGCGACTGTTCACGATGACGAGACAAAGAAAGGAACGACATCATGAACACGACATCAAATACCGCCCATCCACCCATTGTTACGAAGGAAAAAATCTTCTCGTTTTGCGATCAAATCGCAGCCCGCGGAGAGCGCCCCACGACAACGAAATTGCACCAGTGCCTCGGCTTCAACGGCAGCAAAGAAACCATCAATCGCTATCGTAAAATGTGGGAAGAGCTCTTCGGCCGTGAACACTATACAGCACCGCCCGAGATTCCGCAAAAATTGCGGGCTTTCTTTGAAGAGAGTGTAGCATCAGCCTGGGCGCTGGCATTCGAAGACATCAGCGCACAGTATAACCATCGCATTGAGCACATCGAAAATGAGCGTGATGAGTTGTCAGCCAAACTCTCAGTAATTGACGAGCTTGAGCAAAAAAACGACCGCGCCCTGATGCGCATCGGTGCGCTCGAACATGAAAACGCCAAACTTCTCGAAGAGATTGCTGCTTTGCGCAAAAATCTGACCACAAGCAAAGCTCAACCCGAAGATCAGTCGTTTCGCCCAAAGTTCGTAAAAGCAACGCAACACAACGTTGAAAAGTCAGCGGAAAACACAGCCTCACAATAGTACCCGTACTGGCGTACCGTTAAGTACGCCGTACGTCCGTACGCCTTGTTAGATACCTACTGCTAGTCGCTGCAGTACTCATTTCTTGCCGCAGCAGCGAAGACGAGAAGCCTCCTCGAACGGGCGGGAAGCCGACTTTCGCTGCAGGCGCGCAGAACTTTAGGTCCCTTCGCGATCTGTGTGGGTTGATGGGGAGCGACGCGTCCGCAGCTATACCAGATGTTGTAGTCGGGACGTGAGGCGCGTCTGGCGCGGAGACCGTATATATCGCAGCGCCAGACGCGCCTGATCTGTTGCGCTATGGCCCGCGTGAAGGGACGGTGGGAGCGTGGAGGCCTGACACGGAGGAGCGATGGGACCCGAGACGAGCTTGTTCACAATTGCGCTTGGCCTTCGGGCCCCGTGGAGTGTCACGGACGTGCGTTTCGACGCCAATCTCAAGGAGATCCACTTCGATGTGCGCTTCAAAGCGGGGAGCAGGTTTGCCTGCCCATCTTGCGGGGCGGCGGATCAGCCGGTGCACGACACGAGGCCGAGGACTTGGGAACACCTGCGCTTTTTTGAGCACAAGGCTTTCATCCATGCCGCCGTACCTCGCGTCGCCTGCGGTCAATGCGGGAAGACCGGACAGGTGCCGGTCCCCTGGGCGCGCAGCGGCAGCGGGTTCAGTCAATTGTTCGACGCCTTCGTGATCGCGCTCGCCCGGGAGATGCCGGTAAAAACCATCGCTGATCTGCTCAATATCGGAGACGACCGGATATGGCGTGTGCTCGAGCACTACGTTCCCGCGGCGCGCGCTCAGGAGGACTTCAGCGATGTAACGGCTGTCGGGATCGACGAGACGGCATCGCGGCGGGGCCACAATTACATCACCTTGTTCCATGACCTGAACGTTGGCAGGTTGCTCTTTGCCTGTGAGGGCCGCGACGCGGACACGGTCCGGGCATTCGCCAAAGACCTCCGGGAGCATGGCGGTGACCCTGATCTCGTCACAGCGGCCTGCATCGACATGAGCAAGTCCTATATCGCAGGCGTGGGTCGGCATCTGCCGGAAGCGGCCATCACCTTCGATCGGTTCCATGTCATCCAGCTGGCCAATGCTGCGCTCGAAGAAGTGCGGCGCGCCGAGGTCCGCGAAAAC
>QCWH01000095.1:9914-10421 GCA_003149565.1 Marivita sp. XM-24bin2
CCTGCGCTCAAAAACAGCCGATGGATGTGGCTGAAGGACAAACACAGCTGGACCAAGCGGCAGATCCATCAACACCATGAGCTGTCACGCATGCATCTCAAAACCGGTCGCGCGTTCCGGCTCAAAGAAACCCTGCGGGATATCTTCATGACCGCGACCACACGCGAGGAGGCTGAGGCGCAGCTCTCCGCCTGGTTCCGATGGGCGCGGCGCAGCAAGCTGTCTCCCTTCAAGAAGCTGGCAATGACCCTCAAAGCCCACTGGGAGGGCATTCTGAACGGCTTCGACAGCGCGCTGAGCAACGGCTCGGTTGAGGCCATAAACGGACTGGTCCAGGCGGCTAAGGCCCGCGCCAGAGGCTATCGCAAACCCCGGAACCTCATCCTCATCGCCTACCTGATCGCAGGTAATCTCAGCCACCTGCCAGCCTCACCCTACACCACAACATCTGGTGGGTGCCGCGCATGACCGGAAACCAGTCCACCCACACAAATCGCGAAATAGCCC
>QCWH01000096.1:0-8018 GCA_003149565.1 Marivita sp. XM-24bin2
TGCCTTGCCTCTCCTGTTCGCGTGGGTCTCAAAACGCAACCTTTGGCGCGGGCCGGGCTTGGCGAGCGGGCGCGGTGCTCCCTTCAACCACAAAACCGGTTTCCACGCTGTGAACCCTCCGATTTTGCAGTTGATCGCAGCCCGTCCCAGCAACGGGCGTTCGTCATCGAACCACGCAGTGAACAGGAGAACAGATCATGCGGAGCTTCAGCGAATTCCAGATCATCGGCCGGGTCGGCAAACTCAAGGACGTTGGCGCGACCCTTCGGATCAGCCTTGCCTCGGAATACGGCCGCAAGGACGACCGCGGCGAGTTCCAGCAGAACACCTTCTGGAACGAAGTCACTCTCTTCAACGAGGCGACCATCACCTGGGCCAAGGCCAATATCCGGTCTGGCGATATTGTCCACGCCCGCGGCACGATCCGCCAGAGCCAGTGGGAGGCGCAGGACGGCTCGACTGTCTACGGCGTCACCCTCGCTGCCGAGCAGATCGACGACTTCAGCCACGATGAGCGCCGCCGCGCTGAGGCGGCCCTTATCGAAGACTGATCCGGGGGCGGGCCCTCGGGCCCGCCGTCCGCACGATCTCGGTATCGGATTTCAGGAGGTGGAAGCCGCGTCCAATGTTCGCGCGGCCCTTGTTGCGAACGGCAGCTTCGCCGTGGCTCATCCCCGGTGCTGGCCGCTAGCCCCGGGCGGCAACCATCCCATCTCCTCAGGGCAGCGGCTTTTGGTCATCTCCTGCGTCTCCGCCCCCCTTTCCGGGTGGGAGCCCGGGCCGAACACTGGGTGGTGTGACCCGACCACCGGTGCTCCCAGGCCGCACGGGGGCAGCGAGGAACGTCGTCGACGTTACTGCATCTGTCTCCCCGATCCAGCGCAGGACGCGCGCAGGGAACTCCGTGATCAGCGAAAAACTGCGCTCCAGCAGAACCACGTAGACCCCGGCGAGGAGCACGACGTAGCCGACGATCGCGACAAAGCCGAAGGTCAGGTCGCCCCCGATCACCCCCTCGACGGCGTAGAAAAACCCGGGGCTGATGAGCCCGTCCGATATCCGGAAGATGATCATCCCTGCGATGAAGCCCATGATCATGAGGATCGGGGTGAAGGTGATCGTGAGCAGCAGCAACCAACCGCGTCGCCCGGCCTCCCCGGAGAGCCCGTCCCCGTCCATCCGCATGTGCGCGAGCGCCCACAGGTTGATCGCGACGACCGCTTCGACCACGGTCAGGAAGTACCCGGTCACCCCGAGGAGCCAGTAGAGGAACGGCATGATCGGCAGGACGAAGGCTAAGGTTATCCCGGCCAACATCATGATCGCGATGAGCGGGGCCATCGCGACGGCAAGGCCTCCCCCCGTCACGAAGCCCGCGACGGTGACGGCGGCGACAAGCACGAAGGCGGCGACGATCAGCCCTTTCCCGATCGCGGTAAGGCCGATCATCGGGTCGCTGGCGAAATTGCCCGGCTCCAGCGCGCTGAGCACCAGTCCGTGAAGCCGGGTCATCATGTCCTGGGCACCCGGCACGTAATCCCATACCGAATCCGCCGTGTCGCGATTAATTTCTGCAACGCTGGAGGGGGCGAGCGGGTAGCCGAGGGCTGCCAAGGCGGCCGCACTCTCCACGTAGGCCTGATGATACGCCTCCATGATCCGGGTCACCTCCTCGATGTGCGGCATGCCCGCGATGTCCGCCTCGGTGACCTGCATCGGTCCTAGCCCGAGGAACCGGCGGCCGGTCGGCCGCCCACCCGCCTCCTCGAACAGCAGGGCTCGGTCATGGGTCAGCTCCGGACCGGTCGTCTCCGATGTCGCTTCCACGACGGAGGCGAGCCGATTGTTCAGCCGGGCCATGGTGATGTACCAGGTGCCCGCCCCGATCCAGCCTTCGCCGAGGCAGTCGGGACCGGAACAGTTTGCCGCCCCTCGTATCCGGGCAAGGAGCAGGTCGCGCCCGTCATCCGCCCCGGAAGCCGCAATCGCGGCCGCGCGAAGGCTGGCAATGAGCGCGGCCAGCTCCGCGTTGGCCCGGCGGGTGACGGCCGCGATGTCCGCGCTCAGGTCTGGGATCTGAGTTCCTGTAAACGCAGCGTCAAAGTGACTGGCGGCCAGCACCCGCAGGTCCGCCGCGACGGATGTTACCAGTGCTGCATGACCGGCGGCAAAGGCCGTGCGGACCGCCGCCCCCTCCTCTCCAAGGTCTGTCAAGTAGACGGGGAGGTCGGGCGTGCTCCAGCCGCCGCAGATGCCGAGCAACCGGGCGGTCCGGTCGCCCGGTCCGGTCAGCGCAGAGACGGCGGTGATTTGCCCGGACGCCGCAGCCCGCGTCGTCAGGCCTCCGTCCGGGCCGATCAGCGGGACGGACGGGGCAGGGGAGGAGGCGCCGTCGCTCAGGATGACGTAGCCGACCACCGGGCGCGGCGTGCCTGGGTAGTCGTCGTGGCCCGAGGCGATGTCGAGCTGGTACTGGACCACCTCCATACAGCCGGCGTTGTAGAAGAGATCGCGGACCAGACCCGGGCTGAGCGATGGCGCGGAGGCGGCGAGCGGAACATCGTCCGCGATGACCGCGTCCGCAGCGGCCGTCCACGTGACCGTCGCTGCGCTGGTCGCGCCCCGGACCAGGAAGGCGACTCCGGCCTGCGCGAGGTTGTAGCCGCCGAGCCCGGGGACCGGGACGAGCAGCCCCACCGCGAAGAGGACCCGGAGCGGCGCCCAGAGGGAGGACCAGCGCTTGCCCAGCACCTCCCCTTCATGGGCGGTCTGCAGCACGCCGACGGTCACGTTGTAGAAAAACATCAGCCCGCCTACCACGAGGGTGAGAACGTTCATGACGCCGACGACGGAAGAGAAGACGGTTGGGCCTGATGCGCCAGACGCAGCGGGGAAAAGTGGTCCGAATATCTGGTGCAGAAGCACGCTCGACAAGGCGTCGCCGTGCTCCGAACTGAACGCGGCCCAGACCTCGGACGAGGTCTGGGCCTGTACCGGGGCGCCGGTGAGGGTCGCCGCCGCAGCAAGAAGGAGGATCATGGACAGCATCAGCGCGCCGCGTCCTTGATCTCCTGCGCAGGGTAACTAATTCCGGCATCGTAATTCGCGTCTTTGATCTCCTGAGCAAGGTAACGCATCGCGTCATCGTGCGTCGCGTGGACCATGATGTGGCGAGAGAAATTGTCCGTCACGTCGGCCACGTCTTCGCAGACGACAATCGAGACGAAACCGCCTTCGCTGAGCTGGTAAAGACGCAAATCGTAAGCGTCATACCCAGCAGAAACAGTGTGCTGGAACATCAACGTGGCCTGATGGAAGATGAAGGTCCCGTTGTCCCGCTCGACGATCACCTTGGGCGCTTTGCCGTGGCGCGGCTCGAAAAGCTCGGGATAGAACGCCTTGACTGCACCAAAGGGGAGATCGTTCTCATTGATGAAGTATGCACCCGGGGCGAATTCCGGTGCCATGAAATATTTCCGCATCTGCTTTCCTTTCAGTTCAGATGATGGTCGGGGCGGGGGCGGGCTTGGCCGCCCCCGCGACGTTCAGGATGCCGTCAGTTCGGCAGGCCGAGGCCCAGGCGTACGCGGGTAGACTGCCCGTTCAGTTTGCGCACCTCAGACGGGTAGCCCGCCGCCGAGAGGCGCTTGCTGAAGGCCCGCTGGCTCTCGGGGTCCTCACCCGCCGCCTGCAGGAAGCCGCGCCAGCTGTGGTAGAGATCCGAGATCGGCGAGATCTCCTCGTGATCCACGATGACGTACTCCTCCAGCCAGCGCTCCAGCAGGTCCTGTTCCTTGAAGTGGCCGTCGGTTGCCCGATCTACGGCGTGACAGCTTCCGAGTCCCTGTTCCTGCCAGGCGAGACAGCCGTTGATGATCCAGCGAAGAATGCCGGGGTACTCGGCCCGCAGGTCCGCATCGAGGTGCAGGTTGACCTGGTCCTCGGGGACCCGGGACCGCATCTCAACCACCTTGAAGCGGCGCTTGGCGGCGTCGTTCACGCGGTTGTGATCCGGTGCAGTGTTCCCCGAAATCATGAGCTTGCACTGCGGCTGGAAGGTGAAAAACTCCCCACGCATCCGGCGAGCCGTCAAGGGATCCGCGCCCGTCACCTGGTTGATGATCCCCTCGCGCCAGCGGCTTCCGGTCTCCGTTTCCGTCGCGGCCGCGAAGCGCAAACCTTCGAGGAGAGCCAGGTCGGTGGGGTGGGTGTTCCCCCGTGCGATCAACGTCGACTCCGGAACGATCCGCGCGTAGTCCCCAAGAATGCCGAGGATGGCGCGGATCAGAACACCCTTGCCGTTCCCTCCGGGCCCATAGAGATACACGAGCTTTTGTTCGCTCATGTCGCCGGTTGCGAGGTACCCGAGCCACTTCTGGAGGAACCCGATCAGCTCAGAGTCTTTGTTCGTCGAAAAGTCCAAGAAGGCCTTGAACTTCGAGCAGTCTTCGGTCTCGGCCGGATCCACGGAAGTGCTCTTGGAGATCAGGTCGTCCTCTTCCGCCGCGCGAAACTCGCCCGTCTTCAGATCAACGGTCCCGCTGGGGGTTCCCAGCAGGAAAGGGTTCTGGTCCCAGTCGTCGGAGACGGTGCTGAAGCAGGGCATATTCTCCGCCAGCTTCAGCGTGCCGGAGACGAACGCGTTGTTCAGGACCGAGGGGCGGTCGTCCGGATCATGGACTTGCGCCTCGGCGATGCACAAGATCTCGTGACGGATGGCCCCGAGACGGTCGACGCGCCAGTTGCCCTCGGTAAACACCATCCACTCACCAGTCGACCGATTGAGGCGGCAAGAGAGCCTCTCACCGGCGCTGAGGTTTACCGCGACGTCCTTCTGGGACAACTGCAGCGTGTTACGCTTTGCACACATATTTTGGTCTCCTATTGACCTGCCCGACCCATGTGCGAAACTGAGAGTGCTAGGATCAGTTGCTAAGCCAGGCGATTGGTTTTGGAGCCCGGGTGCCGTGAAGCAGCGCCCGGGCCCCGGTTCATGCAACCCGATCAGAACGCCAGGCTTCGATCTCGGCTTCGGACCACCGGGTACAGCCCGGCGAGAGCCGGAAGGGACGCGGGAAGTCGGTCCTGTTCCGGACCCAGCGGTGGATCGTAGAAGGCGAAACGCCCAGGATCTCACAGACGCGCGTGATGTTGATCAGGCGCTTGCTTTTCAGATCATTTGCCATCGTTCTGCTCCGATTGGTTGCAGGAACTTTCTAGCAAGGCTGATATGGGTTTGTGCGCGACGGGCGGCCGGTGATTTGGACCCGAAATGTCCGTGTGTGGCTCAACATATTGAAATTGATATTAAAATATGGGTGGCGCGCGGACGGGGCGATTTTGCGACATGTGATCGGGAAAATGTCCCCCGAATGTCCGCATGTCGCACATCACGTTGAAAATATGAAGAAAATTGCCGATCCATTTAGGGCGGAATGCGTGTGATTTCCGCTGCATGCAGGAATGGGATGAGAAGGGGCCAGTGCCGGTGACCTTGCGGGCCGGAAATCTGTCACGTCAGTCGGCGCGATGGCCGGTCATCTTTGACCAACGCTTTTTCAGCGTGTTCAGCACCATGCGCAGGGCACTTCGCGCCACCGCGTCTTCCAACGACGCCTTTGCTGCGCCGGGCCGATCGCCTCGCATGGGCGCGCCCCATTCATTCATCGTCGGATCTTCTCGCCACTCTCCTTCCGCAGCTGGAGAGCGCAGGATCCGCTTCATACGGCGGTCAAGGTGTTTAGACAGCGCGCCGCGAGACATTTCCGACATAGCGTTGGTGTTGAAAACGTCCTCGGTCGCGTCCCTTACGAACGGCCATAGCCCTGTCTCGAAGTTCTCTACAGGGCCGCGCCCATCTTGCTTGGCAACCTTCGCCTGATAGGTCAGGGTCGTCGTCCCGCCGTTCCGAAGCCATACGCGAACGCAAGTGTCAATAAAGAGGGAATGGGCGAGGTTCTTCGTGTTTTTTGGTTTGTTCTTGTCTTGCTGATCGACTTCATCCTCTTGCCTATCTTCCTCCCATTGATCTGGGCTGAGCGCCGCCGCCACTTGGAGTTCGACGTCTTCGACCGCCGCTTGCAGATCGCGAAGGGAATGGCGAAGGATGTGGACCCCCGACCCGTCCGGAAGGGGAGCCTCCACGTCGTTCGGGTCGTCGATGAGGTGGTAGAAAAAAAGCTTGTCGAGCGCCGTTCGGAATCCCTCCGCCTTTTCCCAAAAGTCATGCGCAAGCCCTTCACGTTTGGCTACGTTCGACAGGTTCTTGGCGCGGTGGACATAGCTGTACTGCGCAAAGGCCGCCTGCCGCTCCAGAGCGTCGACCTCCGCTACGGTGTCCCGGCGAGAATCAAGATGACGGAGGTGCTTGAGGAGGCGTTGCTTCGTGTCCGCGCTGAAGAGCGGATAGAACCCCCGGCTGGTCAGGAACGCCGCAAAATCGGGGTCGCTCGGGACGCGTGGCCGCACGAAACCCGGCTCCCCAGGTTTGACGTTGATCAGGCGCTCCTTGGCAGCCGCGATGTTCTTATCCGCCGGTGTGTTTCCCATCGTCGCTCCGATTGTTTAGAAACTGGGCCCAGTCTTCCATCATTGGCCGCCGTTTTTCTAGCATGTCTGAACGTCGGTACGCCTGCTCGACCGCTCCGCCTATATCATGGGCAAGCGCCATCTCGGCTAGCTCCCGCGGGTGGCTGGTCAGGTCCGTGACCCAGTCCCTGAAGGTAGAGCGGAGCCCATGCGGCACCGCCGGGCGACCCGATTGCGCGTCTAGGAATCCGCCGCTCCCTCGAGTCTCGTGCATTTTCCGCATGCAGGAGCTCAGGGCCATATCGCTCAGCTCGCCGCCGCGCGGGGCCGGAAACACGAAGGGCGTGTCGTCTAGCCGAGCGAGGCCTTCCAGCAGGTCGATCGCGGCGGTGCTGAGCGCGACGCGGTGCTCGCGTTTCATCTTCATGCGCTCGGCCGGGACCGTCCAGATTCGGGTTGTGAGGTCCACTTCGTCCCAAGTCATCCCGCGCACCTCGCCGGACCGGGCCGCGGCAAGCGTTGCAAATTCCAACGCACGGGCCGAGAAGCCCCTTCGCTTGCGGAGGGCGGCGTACCATTCCCGTGCCTCGACGACTTGGACGGCGGGGTGATGCGTTTCCGTTTTGACCTGACTCGGCTTCGGCAGGACGACCTCGAGGTTGTCCTTCCAGCGCGCCGGGTTCTCGCCCGACCGGTACCCGTGTACGGTGGCCCAGCGGAGCACCGTCTCGATCCGGCCCCTCAGTCGGCTCGCCGTCTCCGTCTTGTCGAACCAGAGGGGGCGCAGCACGTCCAGCACGTGTCGCATCTCGATGTCCGCTACGTCCATCCCGCCAAGCACCGGCGCGGCGTAGCTGTCCAGGGTCGAGCGCCACTGTCTGCGGTGTTTTTCGTTACGAAACTCCTCCAGCTTCCCTTGAAGGCAGTCGTCGACCGCGCTCGCGAAGGTGATACGCTTGCGGGCGGCAGCAGCGGTCCGTTTCGTTTCCCGCCGTTCCTCCACCGGGTCCGACCCATCCCAGATTTCATTTTTTAGCACCCGGGCCCGTTCACGGGCCTCTTTGAGAGAGAGGGTGGCATAGGAGCCGAGCCCGATCGTCGTTCGCTTTCCGTCCACGGCGCAGCGGAGTACCCAAGACCGGGCCCCGGTCGGAGCGATCTGAAGCAGCAGGCCAGAGACCCCGCCGACCGCGAACTTGGCGGTCCCCTTTGTGCCGGGGTGCTGCAGCCGCTTGACGGCCATCACGCTCATTTCAGGTATGACCTTGGGCATGGGGCTCCGACAGGTGTAAATGACACGGGATTCGAACTCTATTACGCAGCATAAAACGTATCTTAAAACATGCAACAGTTTGATAGTTGTTGACAGCGCCTGCAACATCTCTGAGTGCAAATAATCCATAAAAACAGACATAATGTAATAGTGATGGCTCCGAATTGGAAGTCGGTGGGAGCCCATGAAGGCGGACTTCGTCTCCGCCACATTCTTG
>QCWH01000096.1:8706-10485 GCA_003149565.1 Marivita sp. XM-24bin2
CGTTCGCCCGCGGCCACAGCCCTTAAAAACAAGGGCTTTGAGCGCATTTAGGGGCTTGAGGCTCGATTTTTGCTCCACAATTTGCTCCACATTTCAGCCTTTCTGTGACTGTGCTCAGGCGCTTGTGATCTCTTGGCGCTCCGCTGCCGAGATGATGGGCCTGCTCGCCTTTGTGCCTTTGCCGCCAATCACCTCCGCCGCCGACCGGGGGATGCTCGGGTGCCCCTTGTGATGTTTCATGTATGATCCGCCCCGGCCGAAGCCGGGGCGCTCGTGTCTCACCGATCGTGGCCGATGCCGCGGTGCCAACCGATCTCGCGCTCGGCGGCCAGAAGGTCTGACACTCTTAGAGAGAGCGTAAGTGACTCGTCGAGAGGTCGCTGAATGGCGCAAAGCTTGCCCGACAGTGAGTCCGACTTGATCCGGGACAGATGGCGGAGCGCTTCTTTGGCAAGGTCGTGAAAGGCCGTTCCGAGAACGCGGCGGCGACCGATGAGATCGTCCAGTTACCGAATGACAGCTTGCAGCGCACGGTCGGCGATCGGATCGGCATGATACGCCGCAAGCGCTGCGCGGGCCGCGGCAAGTGCATCTGCGGTGGTCATCTCCAGTCGCGTGAACTCGTCGGGATGGGCCTTGGCGTTGATCATAACGAGGCGGTATGTGTTCTGGTTCGGTATGCTGCTTGGAAGCAGGGTCTTGGTGTCGATATGCATTGGGTTGTCCTTTTTTGAATTGTTTGAGTCACAAGGAATCGTCCGGGCCATGCGGCGCGGCCCGGGCGGATCCTGCGGTGCGTTGAAGGAGGCTCAGGCCCGGCTGGCGGTCATCCGACGGCGCGGCGTGCGATGCTCGACCGTGACGGGGCGCTGCCAGGCGCGGCGATGACGGAGCCGAAGGGCGCGGCGGCGGCGCGTCCTTTGGTCGGCGGCCATCTCGGCCTCTGCGAGGATGCGGCCGCGCACTACATTCATCCGCTCGAACGCGTCTCCGTTCAGACGGCCGATCGTCGGCGCTCCCGTGGCCGCGCAGATGACAAAGCCGCAATGGTCCAGCGCGACCAGCATCCGCCTAGCGCCAACGAAGCGCGTCGACCGGTGCAGACCGGCGGCGCGGGCCTCGGTTTCTGTCAGCTTGACCTCGTAGCCGCGATTGGCAGATGTGTCGGCGCTGGTGCCGTAGGCGAGCACGGCGTAGCGGGTTTCGCCCAGATTGGTGATGTCCAGCACCAGGCAGGGCCGTTTCTTCGGCGGGCGTCCTGCGCCTTCCACAGGGAAGCTGAAGCTGACGATGTCGCCCCAGCTGAGCGTCTCGCGCCAGTCGTCGGACGGAGCGATGGCGGGTGAATGTGTGATGATGTCGAACATGTACGGTCCTTCGCAGTGAGTTGATCGAAGCGACGCGCACGCACCGGTGAGAACCCGAGCGATCTGTAGAAGCAGAGGGTGTTTAGCCTACCCGGTATCCTCGTTCCCCTGTTTTCCCAGAGGCCATCCGTTTCGTGCGCGTCACAAAGACCGCGCACGAAACGGATGGCCTCCCTTGCTGCGCCTTCGGAGCGGAGCGAAGGGCGATGCCTTCCTTTCAGTCAGTGGGTCGCAGGTTTGAATCCTGCACGGCTCACCAATGAAATCAATGAGTTATACTGGGCCGAGGTTCAGAAATTGTTTTCTGTGTCCGGATGATTGCATCAATTAGCATCCAGCCGAATCTACGCAACGCACCCCCTTTTATGGCTTTTCCAACCTCCGCCGAGTGGTAGCGCAGCACATACCGCTA
>QCWH01000097.1 GCA_003149565.1 Marivita sp. XM-24bin2
CTTCAATCTTCCAGCCCGTATCTGTGACGATGTCGCGCGCATGAGCGGTGCCGGATGTATCGAACGCCCAGGTGAAGTCCACGCCTGACCCTAGGCATGCTGTGCTGATCGACTCCAAGAACTCGCGTTGTTGGGCGATATTTCCATCGTCGGGTCCTGTCACCAGATGAACCGCCACCTGGTCTTCTGGGGCTTTGCGTCGAATGACCATTTCGACGAACTCCATCATGTTGCGGGCTTGGTAATAGAACCGGATGTAGGGGTCGGTAACTACAATGCGCTGGGCGCCGTCTGTGTAGGGACCGAATAGCATGTCATAGCTGATACCCTTGCGGTTCTCGGCATAGACCTTGTGGCCTTCTTCCGGTTGCAGTTTTTTCGATTGGGGAGGCGTGCCTGACGCACTGTTTCCCTGTAGCGCAGCAACTGGCTCTGATGTGTCACCACGGCCCACATCGACCACTTCATCCTCCGAACCCTGTTCTTTCGGATCAAGTGCAGGCTTGAGATGATAAAACTGCGGGAACTCTTCTTCCTCGACCGTTGTCACTGCGCGCTTCGCACCGTCCGATCCGACGTAGTGGAAATCCACATCTGGATAGGTGCTGTCGATACGCGTCAGTTGGTCCTTGACCCGTTTGCGGCTCTCCATGGCCAGCCGCAGCAGGTCCTCCACCTCTGCTTCCGTCTCACCGCCATCCGGGAAGAGCAGTTTCAGATAGCCAGATAAGGTTTTGAAAATCGCGTCCCGATCCCGCGTGGAGATTTGCGGACTGACTTTGAAGAAGACATCTGCCCGATTGGAGAAGTCTTCGGAGCGCAGGTGCCGCAAGATTTCTGCGAGATAGTCGACGATGAAGCCGTAGCCAGAGGTGAACATTTCGCTGCGGATCACATCAACCTCCCAGCCCGGCAGATAGGCATGCAGACGGTCGATGAAGGCCGAGTCGTGGAACTGCGCTGGCAGCGCCTCAAAGAGATCGCTGTTTTTCAGCATGAAGGGGACGTTGTGATCGGTGTTGCCGACAAAGGCGAAGCTTGCTTCCGCCCCCATTGGGCTTACCCCACGGGAGAAGGTCTTGTTGGCCATGTAGTTTTTCATGATGTCGACGAGTGCCTTGTTCGCCTTCTTTTCGCGCCCAGCAAATTCATCGAAGGCGACGACATCCCAGTAGCCGACGAGACCGATGCGACCATTGGAATTGTTCACAAAGAGCTTGGGCACTGTGACCTCGCCCCCGGAGATCAACTGACCATGGGGCGAGAACTCGGAATAGATGTGGGATTTCCCCGTCCCTTTAGGGCCCAGTTCAATGATGTTGTAGTTGCGCTCAACGAAGGGGATCAGGCGCATCAGCTGCAAAAGCTTGCTACGATGGCCAAAGGCGTCCGGGTTGAACCCGATGCTTTGCATCAGGATGTCGATCCATTCCTCGGTGCTAAACGCGGCCCGCGCCGTCTTGAAACCCTCATAATCCACCTTGGCGATCTGGATCGGCTTGATGGCTTCCAAAATCCACGGCGAGATGCGGTGGTCTTCGGAGAACTCGTATTGCACATCAGCAATGCACCAGACCCCGGTCACCAGAAGCTTCGGGTGCGCCTTGACCGTGCCGCTGTCCACCGCGACCTTTTTGATCCCGAGGTTTTCGAAGACCGCCTCGTAGCTGTCGGTTTTTTCGTTCAGCGAGACGCTGACCTGGTCGATGACCTTGTACCGACCCTTTTCCTTGATCGTGGACTGGATGAGTCCCGCTTCGCTGCGGTGCACGTAATGTTTGCGCAGGATATCCTTGACCGTCTCGATGCCCGACTCGATCGAGGCTTCATCGTCAGTGGCGCAATACTGACCCAGCAGGTATTCCAGCACGTAGGTCGGCACGATAGCGTTGCCTTTGACGGCCTTTACCAGGTCCTTGCGCACCACATAGCCCGCAAAATGCTCGTTGATCTTGGAGTCGAGGTCACTCATGGGCGGGCATCCTTAGAAGTCAAAGTCTGTGCTGAGGCCGCGCCGCAGAAGCAGGCGCTGGCTTGTGTATTCCTGATAGTGGCTGGTCTTGTTGACGCGCTCACGCAGTTTCAGGAACACATCCTGGTTGTTGTATTCGTCTGCGGCGCGGGACAGCAGGAACTTGCAAGGCAATTCCCGTTCCCGCGGGTTGGGCGACGTGAAGTCGAAGCTGAGTTCGTGCTCATCTGACAGAAGCGTGCCATCCGCAGCATAAATCCCTGCCAACAGCATGCGCGCCTGGGTTTTCTCGGTCACGGGCTGCGCTTGGTAGAAGGTGGTCGCCATCTGACCCGATGTGATCTGGGCCCGGCCGGTCAGGATGATCTGAACCTCAACCTGGTTCACATCCTCTTTGCGACTTTTCCCAACTTCGATCACAGGCACGACAATCTCTTGCAGTGTAGCGCCGCCGTGTACAAACCGACTTCCCGCCCCTTTGACCCGCAACCGGTGCAGGGAGTTCGGGATCAAGACATCTAGATCACCTGACAGCCCAAGGTCGGCCGCAGAAAAGCGTTTCATGCCCGCCGTTTGGCGTAGGCCCTTGCCGATGACATAGCGCCGATTGCGCAGGAGGATTTCGTCGCCGTCCGGATCCGCAAGTGCAAAGGTCGCCTCATCCAGCGGCGTGTGCTGATAGAGGAACCCGTGATCTGCGGTGATGAGGATGTTCCGGTAGTTTGCGGATGTCAGCTTGCGCACCAACTTGACCAGATCGTCCATTGCATCCTCAACGGCATCGAAGGTCAGTTCTTCTGTCGGCTGCTTGTCACCGATAGCATCGATGCGGTTGTGATAGACATAGACGATGTCGTGATCCCGAAAGAGGTCTTTGCCCTCATCGGTGCGCATGGCCATCACGTCTTCGGCAGACAGCGTCTTCACACGGTCCCCCGTCCGCCCCGTATCCAGTCGTTTCTCACGCGCTTGCAGCCCGACGGTTGAGGCACCGTCCGCCAGCACCGTCCCCTTGCCATCCGAGGCCAGTTCAAGCGTTTTGTGCGGCAAGAGCGATGCCATCCCCAACTGCGTATAGCTCGGCAAGGAAGCAATCATGGGGCGCAGCTCAGCATCGAACCGGTTCAGGCTCCGGATGCGGCGCAGGGCCTCTTCGGCCACCTCAAAGCGCAGCGCGTCGGAGATGATGACCACCACCTTCTGGTCCTGACGCCGGAAAGCTGCCGCCTGATCCCGGTAGAAGTCCCGCTGCTTCGGATAACCCGGCACAGTCCACGCCGTTTCACGGGCCAGATGATCCTGCCAATCATCGTTCATCGGGCGCACGAAGGAATTGGTGTACCGGTTCTCAACTGCCTCGAACAACTCGCCCAGCAGCGAAGACTGACCGGCCCTCTGATAGTGATAGATGAACTTGCGATAGAGCTGATCCAGCCGGAACCAGCTGGTCGCGTATCGTTTCACGCCCTCGGCAAGGCTCGACATGCCCAGATTGGCCTCGGCCAGCGCCTGCTGGAACTCGGTGGCGTATCCGATGGCTTGATAGATGTCGGCGTAGGTGTCGTACCAATGACTTTGCCGTTGCTGGCGCACCCAGTTCAGCACATCGGTCGCACTGACGGTCTGCGTGGACATGGCATGCACCAAGCCGCGGATAACCTGCCGGTCAATTTCCTCGAAGTGATCGAGACCGATCAGCGTCTTGAACGACCGCCCTTTCAGATCGCCGGGAATGTTCAACAGGTCCTGATACTTGGCGGACAAAGCTGTGAAGGCACCTGAACTCGTGCGGGCGTTCTTCCAGCGGCTGAACATGAGGCTGGCGTCCTCGTTCAGTGCACCGTCTTCCCCAAGCGCGCGGCGATAAGCCGACTGGAACAGCGTGATTGCAAAATCCTCGAAGTCCGGCGTATGGCTGACATAGCCGTACTCCTGTCCCACCTGTTTCCAGAAGAACGTGATCAGGTTGGCGCGGGTCATCAGGCGGAGCGTGTCGTCGCTTCCATCTGCCAGTTCGCCCAGCATAGCCTCGACGACTGTGTCCAGACGCCCGGTCACACCGGCACAGACAGCCAGCATCTTGAGGCGCACCTGGCTTTGCTGATCGGCAGGCTTCACCAGAGCTTTCAACGCCTCCACCCGGCCCTGTGCGCGGTAGAACTCCATGTGGTCTCGCACGACACCTTCGAGCTGCACTGGCAAGCCCAGATCCGCGAGCCAGATGGCGGCCTGATCCGCCTTGAACACCGCGGTCGCCAATTGCAGGTCCAAGAGCCAGTTCTCGGCATCCACAGGCGCTGGGCCATCGTGGAAGACAAGGAACGGCGTTTCCGGCTCCTGCCGCAACATCCGGTATTTGAGCGCGAACTCGTTGTTCGTGATCTCGACCTTGATAACGCCGGGCAGGTCTACCGCGTCGAACGCCGGGCGCATGTCGCGGTCGGCGTCGTACCAGAAGACAATGCGGTGTTCATCGAACAGCCGCCGCAGGCTGGCGGCGATGCGGTCAGTCATCCTTGGCCTCCAGGCCGGGGATCTTCTTCAACGCAGTGCCGAACTTCGGGTAGTTCGCCTTCACCCCGTCATCCAGATCGATCTCGATCTTCTGCTGGGCCAGCGGGAACACCACGTCGCGCTCCCATGCGGTCAGCTCGTCGATCTGTTTCGCCACGACGCCCGCGTCTTTCAACGCCTTGGTGCGCTGGGCCTGCGTGGCGCTTCCATCGTCGGACAGCTTTTCCAACCGCGCGCGTTCGGCTTCCAGCTTGGTGATGAACTCGCGCAGGTAGTCGTTGAGCAGCACGGACACCGTGTCGCCGCGATACCGGTGCATGTAAATCAGCGCGTTGAACGTGCCCTTGGGGCTTGAGAACATCCAGTAGATCGGGCGCTTCTTATACCGCTTCACGTGGTCGGCGTAGAAATCCTTGGTGAAATACTTGCGGATGTCCTTACCAAGCGCGTCTTCGATATACCGCAGGTTCTCGCGGAAATGCGCCTCGCCGAAACTCACGCGCAGGAACAGGCGGAAGCGGTCTGTGATGTCATCGGCGAACCAGTCACCATCCAGCACGGGGATGACGTTGTCTTCGTCCGGCATGAAAGACGGCTCGGGGATGCGAGCGAGGTAATCCTCCAGCCGCTCGCCCTGATTGGCGAGGATCAGGCCGGGCGCGTCGAGGCTGTAGCGGCCGAACATACAGCCCACGGCGTAGGACAGAAACTCGGCCATGGTGTCGGTGCGAAGGCGGGTTTCACGGTTCTCCCCGGAGCCCTTCACGCCATAGCGATAGGCGGGGTTGCAGGTGAGGGTGATCTCCTCGATCGGCACCTCGGGGGTCAGCTCGTCTTGCAGACCGTAGGCGTCGATGAAGATGCGGTTGTTCTCTTCCTCCAAGGCTTTCATTTCGTCCGTCATGGACTGCCAGTGGGCGCGCAGCGTGGCATAGCTGTCCGCCAGTGTCTCGCCGCGATGACCCTCTGAGAGCAGCGGGAGCGTGGTGAAATCCCAGGAGGTTTCGTAGGCGTCCCAGTCGGAACGGGCAAGTGTTACATTTTGATCTGCCAGTGAAATCACTTGGTCGGGGCCGGTGAGCGGAACCTTTCCAAGATCATCGATCAGTATGTTTATAGTGGGTGACAAGGTTTGAACGAGAAAAATTCCGACAGTTGAGTTTAGCGCAGCAAGAGATTTTCGAGTTTCTTGAACTGAATCATGCGGAAGAAAATTGCCAGCTTGATCGTGTAAGTGGCCATCATAGAATCGGAAAGAGGGCGTGCCTGATGTAAGGGAGCTGTAAGAAACAGCCGGTTTGAAACAGTGTTGGATGTTGCGAAGATATGCGCGATCAAAACCTTTTAGGGAAAGACCGTCATTTTCCCAATCGACTACATAGTCTTGGTTTCCATACCAGCGCCTCATTGCGCCACCTTTGTTGTATGGGAACCATTTTCTTTCGAATTTGGCTTGCGATGTTTCATGCCAGAAACGCAAAAATCGGTCATTGTCTGAGGTGCTTGATCCTCGCTTAAATCCACCGAGCTGTTTTGCAGTTTTCGCGTTCCGAAGGCTTTCCAAAGCTGCCGACGAAAGCTGATACAATATCGGGCTGCCCGGTATCTCTGTGAACACAAGTTGCTTCGCATCAAACGAACCGTATGTGTCATTCAAGAATAAAGCTTCGATTTTTTCTGGAGCCCTGACATCAACATGTTTCTCAAACAGTCTTCTATATTTTCCCGCAGTAGAGCTTCTCGCTGGCGAGTTTCTGAGATTGAACGCGACAGTTCCAAAATCGGCACCAAAAAGACCGCGGCCACAGTGAACCAGAGAACAGATTTGAGTTTCTGCAAGCAACCAAGATCGAAGATCTTCGAACGAGGACAAGAACATCCATGAAGGTAGATTCAAAAATGACATATATCCCGTTGGAAAAACCAACGATGCCGAGCGTTCCATAAACATCGAAAAGAGATCGGCTTTGCTGCGCGGGAATGATGTTTCCGCCCACCTCTTCAGATCGGCGTTCATTCCACTGCTGCCCATATACGGCGGGTTGGCCACCACCACGTGATACTTCGGCGACAGCGCCTCGGCCATGCGCAGCACGGCGACGATGCGCTCCTGCACGGACCGGAGCAGCAGGTCGCCGCCGAAGTCCCGCGCCTCGACTACCCGCAGGGTCTCTGCCGGATCACGCAGTTTCGGCACGATCAGCGAGCCGAAGTTCTTGGCCTGCTCGAACTGCCCCAGCGTCTCGCGCAATTCATCCTTGAACAAATCCTTGCCCACCACGGTGGCCACGTCCTGCATCTCGGCCTCGGTATAGGCCACGTTCTGCAACACGCAGATGTCGGGCTTTGCCTCCATCCGCAGGAACCGCCGCCGCCCCAGCCGCGCCGCCGCCTTCATCGCCAGCGCAAAGGCGGCCAGCGCACCCGCGCGGTCGTCGATCTCCACCCCCGTCAGGTTGTGCGTCAGGATCAGCGCGGGGATCTCGGTCGCGTCATAGCCCTCTTCCTCGTAGATGGCGTAGAGCAGGTCAAAGGCATAGGTCAGCATGTGCCCCGAACCCGCCGCCGGATCGCAGATGCGGATCTCTTCCGGCTTGGTGATTTTCAGGAAGTCCGTCTCGGGCTCTTCCGGCGCGATGTAATAATCCATCTTGGCCGCCAGCCCGCTGTGCGGATTGTTGAGAAGCCAGAGCCGCCCCAGCGAGTTCTCCACCAGATAGCGGACGATCCAGTGCGGGGTGAACAGCTGCGTCGCGGCGGGGATGTTCTCGGCCGTGATCTTCTGGTTCTTCTTGAGGCCCGCAAAGACCTGATCCTTCTTCTCGGAGATGTAGAACTGGTAGAGCCAGCCGATGATCTCGACATCCTGACAGGCGTCAGCGGTCATCACCTTGCGCAACTTGGCAAGGATCGAGGATTGCGACAGCAGATCCTCGGGCATCAGCAGTTCGGTGTAGTCGTCAATCTCCTCGAACAGGAACGGCATCGGCCCGTGCCACTGGTTGCAGGCATGCACCAGCAGCAGCCGATACGCCTCGGCCTGCGGATTGTCGGATGGCGTGCGCCCATCCAGCAGTGCCGCCACCTGCCCCGGCGCGCCCTCGGGCAGATTGCCTGCCATCGCCTCGGACAGAATCTCCGGCCGGGTCTGCCCCTCGGCTGGCGAAACGACGCCCACCTGCGTGTAGCTGTTCACGTCCATGAAGCGCAGCGCGGTGAAGCGGTTGAACCACGTATAGGCCACCTGTTCGATGACCTGCCGCTTGCCATCGCGCGCAATGGCGGTGTCGAGGTCCTTCATCGCCTTGGGGTGTTCGCGCCGCGCCGGGCTGCCCTCGGCCAGCACCAGATCGAGCTTGGACGTCACCTGATCGATCAGCACATTGCGGGCCGCTTGCGCGAACTTCTTGAGCGCGTTGGTGTCCATCAGTGTTAGTGGCAGCCGTATTCTCCCCAAAAAGGGCAACTGAAATTTCCCCACCCGTGAGCGGCAGCGCCAATTCCAAACTTCAAATATTTGGAATTGGCGCTGTCGCGGGAAGCAAGCCTGATGCTCTGACTGAAGCGAGACTGGAGCAGTCAGGTGAAAGGATTGAGGGAGATCGTTTTGATCCACGATTTACGACGACAGGGGCTGAGCATCTCGGCCATCGCGCGCAAGGTAGGTTCTGACCGCAAGACCGTGCGCAAATATCTCGAACAGGGCCTCGAGGTTCCCAGCTATGGCCCGCGCCCGTTGCAGGGCAGCTTTCTGGACCCGTACCGGGACTATCTGACGGAGCGTGTTCGTGCATTTCCTGATCTGTCCGGGCGGCGGCTGCTGCGCGAGATCAAGGCGATGGGCTATGAAGGCAGTTATTCGACGCTGAAGCCCTTTCTGCGCGAACTGCGTCCTACTCGGCGCGCGCCTTTTGCGGTTCGGTTTGAGACGCCGCCGGGCAAACAGGCGCAGGTGGACTTCGCCGAATTCAAGATTGAGTTCACGGATGAGCCCGGGGTTGTCCGGAAGGCCTGGCTGTTCAGCCTGGTTCTTGGTCATTCTCGCTGGCTCTGGGGCCGCTTTGTGTCCAGCCAGAACCTGCAGACGGTGATGCGCTGCCATATCGCCGCGTTTGGCGCTATGGGCGGTGCGCCGGAAGAGATCCTCTATGACCGGATGAAAACAGCGGTGATTGGTGAGGATGAGGCTGGCATTGTCACCTACAACACCTCGCTCGTGGCGCTTCTGAACCACTATGGCTGCACGCCCAAAGCCTGTAAGCCGTACCGTGCGCAAACGAAGGGTAAAGTGGAGCGTCCGTTCCGTTACATCCGCCAGGACTTCTTTCTGGCGCGCACCTTCCGCAACATCGACGATCTGAACGCCCAGTTCGAAGTATGGCGGTGCGAGATCGCCAATCCACGGGTTCACGCCACCACAGAGCGGGTCGTAGACGAGGCTTTTGCCGAGGAAAAACCAGCTCTCAAACCGCTGCCTGCTATCCCTTACAGCGCGGTGCTGACGGTGGAGCGGCGGGTCAGCCATGAAGGCATGGTCTCGGTCGATGGCAATTACTACTCGGTGCCGGAAACGACGCGCAAACGTACCGTTGAAGTGCAAAACCTTGTCGACGAGATCCGCATCTTCGAAGACGGCGTATGCATCGCCCATCACCCCGTACTGGAGGGGCGCAATCGGCGTCGGGTGGATCCCACTCACCGAAATGCACCGCCGCCGCGCAAAACACAGGAAAAGCTTGCGGATGTGCCACAGCGATCGCTGGCCTTCTATGACGCGGTCGGCCAGCGCCTGGCTGCGGGAGGAACGCGATGACTGAGATACTCGACCGGATCCGGGGCGCCCTTGTTGGCCTGAAGATGCCGCGTGCTTTGGAAGCATTGGACCACACGATGCAGAAGCTGGAGCAGGGCAAGCTCTCCGGGATCGAGGCGCTGGATGCGCTGCTGAGCGAAGAGTACGCGACCCGAGAAACCCGTCGCATCGATGTCGCGCTCAAGACGGCCAAGTTGCTGCCGATCAAAACGCTGGAGGGGTTCGACTTCTCGTTCCAGCCTTCGCTCGATCGGGAGCGGATCGCGGCTCTGGCCCAGCTGGACTTCATCCGTCGCGCTGAGGTGGTCCATTTTCTTGGCCCTCCCGGCACCGGGAAGTCTCACCTGGCAACCGCTCTTGGTGTGGCGGCCGTGAAGGCGGGGAAGCAGGTCTACCGCGCCACATTGGCCGAGCTGATTGAGGCTTTGGTCAAAGCCGAACGTGAAGGCAGA
>QCWH01000098.1:0-2711 GCA_003149565.1 Marivita sp. XM-24bin2
TTTGCTCTTCTCCTGCAGCATTCACGGCGAGATCGATAAAGCGGCCTTGAATCTTTGACCATTCGTCGCGCATTTCGCGCGACAGCCGGTTGGCATAGTCTTCGAAAGCCTGATGCAGAATGCCGATGACGATCAAGCGTCCTTTACTACGTGAGGCAGCTTCTGCGAGGAGCTGAAAGATATAGACATCGGTGCCGTCTTGAGCTGCGGCTTCTAGAAACTTACCCATCTCATCGATGAATAGAACAACACCGCCATGGCTGCGCGGTGCCTTTTCTGCAGAAGCCGTAAGCGCGGCCACGACAGCATCATCCGTCCATTTTCCCGTTTCAGGACAGTCACCCAGCCCGGCCTCTTCAATGGCACGCCCAATGATGTCCACCGCGCTCGCACGCTTGCCTACAACCGGCAAAACCTGCCAGCCTTTCGATTTCGGGGGGAGAGCTTCGAGAATTGCATCCGCCGCATTGCGACCGATGGCCGCCTCGGCCTTCGAGCGAAACTCATCATCGCCCCCAAGCAATGCACTCATCGCTACGACAAGGCTCGACTTTCCGCTGCCGTACGGGCCAGTCCAGGTAAACGCTCCATGCCCTGTATCGGAGACATGGTGCGCCACCGCCTGAAGAACATCGACTGACGATTTCGGGCAGACAAATCCCTCAAGAGCCTTGAGGTCATTGTAATCGCTATCAATTTTGATCGATCTTTGGAACCGTCGCCCAATGTTCACGGTCTCGGAAAGCATGATTAGGCCGCCTCTCTACTCTCGATAGTTTTTTTCTTGTAATCACACATCGCGTAAATGAGCGCTGCCTCCATATCCAATGCAACATCACGGATGACCTGCTTGAGGCCAGCTGTTTCCGACCATCTGAACGAGCCTTTCGTAAAGTCCTCAAGCGCCAGAAGCCGATCAGCAACGTCATTTTCATCAAGCAAGAATACGCGCCCCGGCGATCCAGGCTCGTGCGCCACAGCTTCGAAAGAAAGAGTCTGCGCAGACGAGTAGTTTTTCCAAAAATCAATCAAGGCATAGAGGAAGACCCCATTCCCCAAAGATGACTTTGGCCCTCGCACGAACCTAAAGCCGTCGCGGCGACCAACTGCTTTAATGAGACCGAGCTCTGCAAGCGGCGACTCCAGGGAGTCTTCGGGCGATGCCGCCCCGGACGCAGTTTTCGCCACGTAGGTTCGCAGGAAGCACTCGACATCACGGCGTATGGTCGTAGCAGAAACGCGCGGCCACTCACGATCCTTGGCGACCTTCTCCAATGCGCGAACGAGTTGTTCGCGCTCAAACGTAACGCCGGGAAAATTATTAAAACTCCAATACCAAGTTGTTTTTTCAGGGCGGCCCGCAAGATTCCAATGAATTAGCCAAAGCGTAGCAGGATGTTCTATGTATCGATCAAGTCCGCTTTTTCCGAATAGCTGTCGGCCGAGACTTGTCGTTACAAGCGCATTGGCACCCTCGCCATCTTCGATAATACCGGACGCCGTTGCCCAATGGCGCATCGATGAGACCATGTTCTTGCCAACACCGAATCGAGCTATGGAGTCATCACGCGTGAAGGCGAGCTTACCGCCCGGACCATCTTCGCGCTCATAGACCGCATCGTATGCCTTCTTCAGCCACCCGTAGCGGAGCGGGAAGGTCTCGTGGCCCGAAAATTGTGGTCTGTAGTTGTCGTTGTAGATAGGTCCTCGTGGCATAGAGTCTCGTCCTGGAAGATTGATCCAGCTCGACACTAACCCACAAGATATGGTAGGGTCAAACTCGTTCCTGGGGATATCCCCCAGAAAGTCTCTGACCTGCCGTCAGAGCGATATTTCAGAATCGGATAACGATAAGGTGCTGGTAAGTTTATGAAAATTGACGGCGTGATATATCTTGACCATCAAGCGACCTGTCCGCTCGATTCGACCGTATTTGCCGAGATGATGCCATATTTTGAAGGCCGCTTCGGCAACCCACATTCGAGTGATCATGCCGTTGGTTGGCGCGCCTCTCAAGCTGTTCAACGTGCTGCGTCGGAGATCGCGACGCTTATAGGCGCTGACCCTGACGAGATCATCTTCACTTCCGGGGCAACGGAGGCCAACAACCTCGCTCTGCTTGGCTTAGCCCGAGAAGGTTTGGCGAGCAAGCGGCGGCGGATTCTCCTGAGCTCCATTGAGCATAAGTGCGTCCTGGAAATTGGGCGGGCCCTTTCAGTGGAATATGGTTTCTCTATTGAGCATTTACCTGTGGATTCACAGGGCGCACTTGATCTTGATGCCCTAGAGAATTCCATTGCTGACGATGTCTTTCTTGTATCTGTGATGGGGGCCAATAATGAAATTGGCACGATTCAGGATATTGAGCGAATCTCTCGCATCGTAGGCGCTTCCGGTGCGTACTTTCATTGCGATGCGGCTCAAGCGCCAAGTGCGATGGATGTGTCGCGGCTTGCTGATCACGCTGATCTTGTCAGTTTGTCGAGCCATAAGATGTATGGCCCTTCCGGCATCGGCGCGCTTTTTGCTCGGCGAGACCTTCAACCTTTGATGCAGCCTACAATCCTTGGCGGCGGCCAGCAAAACGGCTTGCGGTCGGGCACGCTTCCGGCTGCGCTATGCGTCGGCTTTGGCGCTGCCGCAAGTATCGCCGCGTCAGAAGGGGGCGATCATCGCCGAAAGCAACTGGCCGACCTACGCGATTCATTCCT
>QCWH01000098.1:3519-10535 GCA_003149565.1 Marivita sp. XM-24bin2
AAACATCCTGGGAACCTCAATGTTGGCTTTGAAGGAGTATCGGCAGCTGATCTTCTCAGCCGACTGCAGCCCAAAATTGCTGCCTCGACGGGCTCCGCCTGCACGAGCGGGATAACGGAGCCTTCCCATGTGCTTAGCGCCATCGGACTCGACGACGAGCGCGCCTCATCATCGTTACGCTTTAGTCTTGGGAAGGACACGACGCTTGATGATGTGAGTGAAGCGACAGATCTGATTAAAGAGGCGGTTCTTGATTTGATTGGTAGCGGTCTATTGGAAGTTGTTTAGGCTCTCACAGAGGGCTTTTGGGGCGATATGAGTGTTACAAAAAGTCAACCTCGGACGGGACCGAGTATTCTCGCGAAATCAAAAGAAATGGTCTTCTTCGTGAATAAATACCAGCATGTCCTTAGGAGCAAATTTTTCTTTGGTTGCTGAGTTCCAATTGTGCGCGGTCATCTCTTTCCCAACCTTGCCAGTCTCGCCAGTTGCGCCAACATCTGAGACCCGGCCCCCGGTGACCCAGTGCCGCTTGCCTGACCCGTCTGTCCCATGTTTTGCCGCACTGGCATCTGCTGCACACCGAAGAACTGCCGCGCTCTAAGGGCTGCATATTCCGCGCCACTCGCCCCACCGATCAGATAGCGGTTGTAGGCCTGCTGGCTGCCCATGGCAGCGCGAGCGAAGCTGTAACCGCCGCCTAGACCACCGGAGAGGGCGGGCATCATGATGTTGCCCGAGATCGCACGGACGATAAAGGGTGTGGCGATGATGAAGCCCTTGGCCATGAGAACCATCATGAAGAAGGGGATGAGGGCGCCTATATTTGAGGCCCCTTCCGGGTCGCCAAGCTCACCGATCAAAGCGGAAGAGACGCCAGTGATCGTTGCGAATACACCTGCGACGACGATCGGGTAGAGCGCGAAGGAAACCAGTGCCGAAAGCCATCGCGCGAAGTAATCTTTGGTCACTTCGAAGAGGGTCAGGAAGATCATCACCGGGGCAATCCCAATCAGGAGCGCGATCATCAGTCGAGAGGCCACGAGAATGAAGGCGGCCAGCCCGCCGAGGATCGAAAGTAACAGCACACCGACAATGTCGAGCATGGCACCGGCCATCCAGTTCAGCTCTGATCCGGCTGCATTGAGGTAGTCGCCGAGTTCCGCGATCAATCGGTCGAATTCTTCCGCGAACGTGCCGGAGGGACCTGGGGTGCCGCCACCGACGGAGGCGACAAGCGCGCCCGCAATGCTGTCGATGCCCGCGAGGATAGCGGCGGAAAGCGCGTTGAACTGCACCCAGTTGGTCGCGAATATCCCGATCAGTCCGATCTTGACCGCGAGCCAAAAGGCCGTGCGCCCGTCCATCGCCTTGTATTGGTAGATCATGTTCAGGAAGACGAGGATCACCACGAGCGTAGTGCCCAAAACTAGAAGTGTTCCGACCGTTGCGGCAACGGACCCGAATTGTGTTTCTGCCGCAGTGTCGAGGTAGCCTTGGGAGGTTTCAACGAAATAGGTGACGACGCTCATAACGGGGCTGCCTTACCAATTGCCCGCGGTTTCGCAGATGGCTTTGGCCTCAAGGCGAACGTCGTTGGCGCGTCGATTGTAGGCATCGGAAGCTTCCAGCATTTCCCAGCGTTCGTCACTCGTGTGGCGCTCAAGAAACACCGCTTCGGCCACGTCCCAAGATGGAAAGCGGGTCTCGCAATCGCAGTTGCCGCTCTCGACGATATGCTCGAGGTTTTGGGCGCGGTATATGTCTTGGACCAATACGCGCTGATAGGCTTGGCGCAGGGGGATTTCCTGCATCCAGAGGGGCTCATCGGGCCTGTCCGGACAGACGTCAAAGCTGCGATCGAGGGTCGGCACTAGATTGCGCTCGGCGAAAGCGGGCACAGCTAGTAGGCTCAGGGCCACCCCGGTCAAAACAAGGGTTAGCCTTGCCAGCCTCATGTTGTGGATCCGATGGTTGTGGTTTCACGCTTCAGGAAGACCGTGTGCCCAACATTCGCGAATTCTGAGGAGCTGATCGAGACGACCTCCCAGCCTTCGGCCCCCTTCACATTTAGGCTGGCCTGCATGTCGGCAAGGCTGGTCTTTCGGGTCATGGGAAAGCTGAGGATGTCGTATTCAAAGGTCTTCATTGGGAAGCTCCAATCTCGGTTGTGCCGGGGAGGTAGAATTCAGTAATGCCGCGTTTGCCGTCATGGCGACCGGCCTGAATGATCACGTCGATGGAATTCTCGATGTACTGGACCATGTCGGCATAGGTCATCGGGATCTCGGTCTTGAGGGCTGCGATCGCCAGCCGCTGCACGGCCAGTTGCGGGGTTTCTGCGTGAAGGGTGGTCATGGACCCACCATGGCCGGTGTTAATCGCCTCGAGGAAGGTCATGGCCTCCTTGCCGCGCACTTCGCCGAGGATGATCCGGTCGGGACGCATCCGAAGTGTCGCGGTGAGTAGTACATCGGCGGTCTGGAGTTCCGCATCGCGATTGGCGATGAGGGTCACGGCATTCGGCTGGGTCGGCAGAAGCTCGGCGGCTTCCTCGATGGTGACGATGCGTTCCTCGGATGGCACGTGCGAGAGGATCTTGCGCGCAGCCACGGTCTTGCCGGTGGAGGTGCCGCCAGAAACGATCATGTTGAGCTTATTGTCGACGCAGAAGGAAAGCGCATCATCGATCACGCCCGCGGCCACCACCTCGCGGAGTTCGCGGGTTTTCTCGAGGCGGAGTTCTTCCAGCTTGCGCTCTTTGCCATAGAGGAAATCCAGCGCGATCCCATCGAGCGGCAGGCTCGAGAAAAAACGAAGGCTGATCGACATGGCAGAGAGCACGGCGGGTGGCGTGATGACCTGCGCTCGGATCGGTCGCCCCTTGTAGGTGATCGAGACCGAGACGATGGGCCGATCCTTGCTCATCGTGGTGTTGGCGGAGGAGGCGATCTGGTTGCCGAGGTCTTTCACCTCTGTTGCGGTCAACACCTGGTCCAGCTTCCGCATGAAGTGATCGCCCTGGAATTCTCCCCAGCAGCTGCCGTCAGGGTTGATGCAGATCTCGATGACATCGTGGCGGGCCGCGGCGTCGATCCGGTCAAGGGAAGTCTGGAGATAGCTCAGCGACATGGACTCAAAAGATCTCCAGATCGCGGTCGACCATGACTGTGACGCGGGCACCTTGGTCGACATAGATAACGGGCCCGATGGAGAGGTAGTTGCCGATGATGTTGTCCGTAGCATCGGCCAGATCATCGCCCACGTCTTCGAGCACGTCCGCGGCGGTCTCATCCTGGACGTTTGCAGCAGCGGCGCTTGGTGCGGCCGATATCAGCGAAATCAGCGCTGCCGAGCCAAAGCGCTCATCAAAGCGCGTGTCGACAAAACCCGTCACGCCGGAGCGGCCAAGTTCATCACCTCCGAAGGAGCTGATCTGGATGGTCTGATTGTCAGGCAGGATGATCCGGTCCCAGGCGATGGTGACCCGGCGCTGCGCGATATCGACGCCAGAGCGATAGCGCCCGATCAGTCGAGACCCACGCGGGATCAGGAGGCGGGAGCCGTCGAAGCTGAACACATCTTCGGACACGACGGCCCGGGTCTGGCCGGGTAGGGAACTGTCGAGGGCGGTTTCCATGACGGCCTGGATCATCGTGCCCTGTAGAATCGTGTTGGACGGGTTGGCGATGACCTCGGCTTGCGTCACCGAAGTGGGCAGCGCGCCATTCAGCACGAAATCCGTCACTTCGCCAAAGGTGCGCTCGGTCAGCGCCGTCTCATTCGCACCGGACGTGCCGCCAAAGGCGATGGTGGGCGAGGTGATGCGGCGCTCCTGAAACGCGCGCTCCTCGGCCGCGCGGCGTTCAAGTTCTGCCAGCCGCCGTGCCTCTTCCTCGCGGCGGAGCCGTTCTTCCTCCCGCGCGCGCAATTCGTCCTCGGAAGGACCGACGGGTGCCGGAAGCGGGCGGCTCGCCTCGAGTTGGGCCAGTTCCAGATCCATGCGGAGTTGCTCAAGGCTGCGATCCCGCGCCGTCAGTTCGTCCTGGAATCGTTGCTGTGCGGCTTCCGAGGCGGCTTGCAGCGCTGCGATCTGAGCGGTCAGCGCATCGATGGCTTCGGCGGCAGCCGTGTCTTCCTCGACGACCGGTTCGGGGGCGTTGCGCAATTCCTCGATCTGGGCCTGAAGGGCGGCGAGCTGCGCCAGAAGCTTGGCATTGGGCTCGACGGGCTCGGGCGCGACCGGAACCACTTCGGGCTCGGGTGGAGGTAGGGTTTCGATGGCGCCGAAGCCGTCGCCCTCGTTCTGGAACACATCCGGCGTGGCCGTGGGCAGGGCTTCCTCTTCCTCGGGCTGGGACAGGAGATAGAGCAATGCACCTCCCGCGCCGATCACGAGGACGACGACCAGGGCGAGCAGCGGCGAGCGTCGCGGGGCAGGGGGTGAACCTGCGCCTTTGCCTTGCTCGAGGGCTGCGAGGCGTTTCTCGAGGTCTGCGTTTCCGGTATCGCTCATGAGCCTATCCCCGCAGGCGGTGTGGCCTCGATACAGACCACTTCTCCCCCGATCCGCAGGACCCATTGCCCGTTCACCCCGGAGACCCGGATCACGCCGTCCTCGGTGGCTTGCGTGTTGACCGTCCGTTCACGGCCATTCCCATAGCGAAAGATCGCGGGCACCGGCGCATTCCGTGGAAACGCGAAATAGGTGAAGGTCCCGTCATCCCAGACGCGGGTCGGGGTGAATTCAGTGCGCGCGCTGGCCCCGTAATTGTAGTTTGGCGCTTGGGCTGCGATGGCACGCGTGGACCGTACATTGTCTTCGGGATAGCGGAACTGGACCACGTAGAAGGTCGGGCTGCGGGTCTCCTGGACGTTGAAGTAATAACTGCGCCTGTTCGTGTAGACGGTCACATTGGTATGCACCCCGCGCGCCACCGGCTTGATCGCGAAGGCCTGACCGCCGGGTACGCCGTCGATCTCGAATCCTTCCGTGTCGCCCGCAATGATCGAGCGGATGCTTTCTCCCTCGCCGAACTCGACCGTGGTGACATGGGTCAGCGAGACATTCAGACGATAGACTTGGCCTTCCTGGTAGGTAGCCAAGCGCACCCGGCTGTCGTTGGGCCCGCCGCGCGGGATCGCTTCGGCATGGGCGAGGACCGGCAGCAGGGCAACTAGGCCAGCAACAAAGAACTTACTGATCAAACTAATTCTCCAATCTGTCGGAGCGGATGGAATATTCGAGCACGGTGAACCCGAAGGGGTTGGTCCAGACCTCATCGATGGAACGTCGGGTCTCGGGACGGAACTCGAAGAGCAGCGTGGCGGTGAAGAGCCCTGTCTGGACGCCGTTGATGGACGTGAGGCGCTTGCGCAGGCGGACGGTGGCACGGTTGGTGCCGATGCGATTGATGCTGAGGATTTCCACATCGAGCCGGGCATTGGGTCCATAAACTGTCGGCGGGTAATTCTCGTTGGCGCTGTTCCAGATCTGGCGTAACCCGCTCTCGGCCGCCCCGTCCGAGCGGCGCAGGACGCTGCGGATGCGCAGATCGTTGTCGAGCTGATTGTAGACCTCGCGGTCGGTCACATAGCGAAAGACTTCTGCCTCGATGATAGCCTGGTTGGCTGTGACAGACGTCGCACCCACAGAGGCCTCGGGGAGCGCGAAGCCCGTCTCGGGATCATAGGGCACGACGACGGGGGGCGGATCGACATCGAGGATCGCGACAGCCGCCGCGCTTAGACATCCGAGGATGCCGAAGATGAGGCCAACCAATCCAAGGCGCTGCCAGAGCCGTTCGCGGCGCAGGGCACCATAGACCAGCTCTTCTTCGATGATTTCCTGTTCACTCGCCACGCGTCACACCTCAAGTCAGTCTGCGCGCAGGTCTGGCAGCGTAAAGTCCATGAAGCGCTGCTCTTCTGCGATGGTGGCGGCATCGATCACACCGCCGGTGCCGTCGCCTACAGTTTGCACCGCTTCAAGCTGCCACATGGCGACGAGCGCAATGGCGAGCTCCGCTGTGACGCGCGTGTTGAGATCGATGCTTTCCTTGAGTTCGTCCATGTCATCGATCAGCCCGACGAGCCGGTCGACGCGTTCCAGCGACTGACCGGCATCCTCATAGCTGTTTTGAGCCGCGGCTGAGACGAGTGCGCCGGTGGTGGCCTGCGTCGCCACACGGTTGGCCCCGGGATTGCCGCTCGTTGCCATTTCCGAGAGCGTGTCATCGTCAAATCCGAGATCGGCCAGCACCCGGTCCATCTGGGTTTCAATCTCGCCCGCCCCGGAGCCCGACAGGCCGGAGAAATCACCTGTCTTGATGGCTTCGATGGTGGCGAGGATGTCGCCGAACTCCTGATCGAGCAGGCCGTTCAGCTCGTCCTCCATCTCGGTCCGGATGATTTCCGGCAATTCGGCAAGGCGGGTGAGCGCCTCGTAGGTTCTTTGCAGCTCCGCGAGTTGGTCCGCGAGTGTGGCAAGCTGTTCGCGGAGCTGCGTCAGCTGCTCGTTTTGCAGGATCTCGTCTTCGATCATCTGCCGGAGCTGCTGGATGTTTTGCGCAATATTCTGGGTGTCGACGACCGGCACACCTTGCGCCACGGCAGCGGACAGGGTGCCGAGATGCAGACCGATCCCAAGCGTCGTGGCCAATGCCATCCTCACGAGTAAATCTCTCATCAGTCTATCTCCCTGATCGTGAATTCCATGAACGCGCCCTCGGCCATACGGGCGCTGGCCTGTGCCAATTCTTCGGCGGAAAGGACGCGGGTGCGCGCCGCCTGTAGCCGGATGCGGGCCGCGACGAGACGCACGAGTTCGGCGCGTGCATAGGTGTTGAGCGCGACGCTTTCCTGCACGTCTTCGGTCTCGGAAATCCGCTCGACGATGTCCGCGATGCGCAGGGCGGCCTGCCGGATCGCGGCGGGCGCGTTGTTGCCATAGAACGCCGCACCGTGCCCGGTGATCGAGAGGTTCGCATTGGCGAGAAGCGCCGGATCGATCGTGC
>QCWH01000065.1 GCA_003149565.1 Marivita sp. XM-24bin2
CGTTCGCGACCTTCTCGATATTCGGCAGCATCTCGGGGTGGTAGTTCCAGCCGATCACCTTCTCGAAGGACCGCTGCTCCAGTGCCGCGCGCAGCTGGAACGTCGCCTGGTGGCCCGCGCCGACCATGCCCATCACCTTGGCATCCGCCCGCGCCAGATGTTTGATTGATACCGATGATGCCGCAGCCGTGCGCAGCGCGGTCAGCAGGTTCCCACCCACCATCGCCCGCACCTTGCCGGTATCCGGATCGAACAGGAAAACCGTCGACTGGTGGTTGATCAACCCGCGCTTCTCCAGATTATGCGGCCAGTAGCCCCCGGCCTTCAGACCCAGCGCGCCGCCAACCCGGTCGAACCCGCCCTTGAAGCCATAAAGCGCATCCTCATGGCCAATCGCCTCGCGCACCACCGGGAAGTTGTAGGCATCCTTCGCCGCCATCGCGGCAAACACCTGCTCCACCGCCTCGAACGAGGCTTCGCGTGACACCAGATCGGCGATCATGGCTTCCGGTACGATATACATGGTCTCTCCCTCACAAAAACGGTGCGACAGCCCTCACTGCGCACCGTCCTGTCTTCTTCGTTTTCCAAATACCTCGGGGGTTTGGGGGTGGAACCCCCAAATCGGTCGGATCGGGCAAAGCCCGATCCGAAACCAAATCAATAGGCTCGACCGCGCGCCGAGACCGGCCAAACGGTTTCCACAACGCCGTTCCGCACGCCCACATACCAGTCGTGAACGTTGCAGGTCGGGTCACAATGGCCGGGCACCAGCTTGAGCTTGTCATTGACCTTGAGCACGCCCTGCGGGTCCATCACCACACCATGCTCGTCCGAGCATTTCACGTACTGCACATCGTCCCGGCCAAAGATCACCGGCAGACCCGAGTCCACCGACTGCGCCTTGAGGCCCGCATCCACGATGGCCTTGTCGGCCTTTGCATGGCTCATCACAGAGGTCAGGATGAACAGCGCATTCTCCCACTCGCCCTGGTCGATGCGCTTGCCATCCTTGTCGAGGATACGACCGTAGTCCGCGTCCATGAAGGCATAGGACCCGCACTGCAATTCGTTGTAAACACCCGAGTTGGACTCGAAGTAATAGGAACCCGTGCCGCCACCGCCGACGATATCGCACTCGATGCCTTCGGCCTTGAGCGTGTCCACGGCGTCTTTCACCTGTGCCACGGCGATGTCGATCTTCGCCTTGCGCTCGTCATAGCTGTCCATGTGCTGCATCGCACCCTGATAAGCTTGGATGCCCGCGAATTTGAGGCCCTCGGCCGCGTCGATCGCCTTGGCAATCTCGACAACCGCAGGCGTCGTGGTCACTCCACAGCGCCCCGCGCCGCAGTCGATCTCGACCAGACATTCGATTTGCGTGCCGTGCTTGACCGCTGCTGCCGACAGGTCGGCCACGTTGGCCAGATCATCCACACAGCAGATCGTCCGTGCACCCAGCTTGGGCATCCGCGCCAGACGGTCGATCTTGGCGGGGTCACGCACCTGGTTGGACACCAGAACGTCCTTGATACCGCCTCGGGCAAAGACTTCGGCCTCGGACACCTTCTGACAGCAAACGCCGCAGGCACCGCCGAGTTCGACCTGAAGCAGGGCAACATCGACCGACTTGTGCATCTTGCCGTGCACGCGGTGGCGCATGCCATGCGCCTTGGCGTAATCGCCCATCTTCTTAATGTTGCGCTCAAGCGCGTCGAGGTCGAGCACGAGGCAGGGTGTCTGCACCTCTGCCTCGGACATGCCCGGCTTGGCCGGAATGTCGAAACCAACTTCATAGTCGTCCAGAATGCTCATGTCTTTCATTGCGTCTCTCCGAAGGTAAAGCGTGTCGCGGTCTTCGCGCAGACTCGCTCATGTGTCACATAATCTCATAAGTTTCCTATCGGAAACTTTACGGCAAGGAAAGCCTTAGCTTGTCATCCACGGCAGTTTATCGAGGTCTACATTGCCACCGGTGACGATCACGCCAACGCGCTTGCCTGCAAACGCTTCTTTGTTCTTCAGGATCACCGCCAGCGGCACGGCGCAGGACGGTTCCATCACGATGCGCAGGTACTTCCAGGTGATCTTCATCGCGTCGATGATCTCTTGCTCCGACGCGGTCATGATGTCGGACACGTGGTTCGACACGAAATGCCAGGTCAGATCCTTGAGAGGCACCTTGAGGCCATCGGCGATCGTCTCGGGCGCGTCATCGGCGATGATGTGGCCAGCCTTGAAGCTGCGATAGGCGTCGTCGGCCTGTTCCGGCTCGGCGGCGATGATTTTGACCTCAGGCGCCAGTGTCGACAGTGTCAAGCAAGTCCCCGAAATCATCCCACCTCCCCCGATGGGTGCCACCATCATATCGAGACCGTCGGTCTGCTCCATGAATTCCTTGGAACAGGTCCCCTGCCCCGCAATCACGCGCGGGTCGTTGTAGGGGTGCACGAACTCACCACCGGTGCGCGCCTGAACTTCGGCAAACACCGCCTCGCGCGAAGTGGTCGACGGCTCGCACTCGGTGATCGTGCCACCATAGCGGCGCACCGCGTCCTTCTTGGCCTGCGGGGCGGTGCGTGGCATCACCACGTTGCATGGAATACCACGCCGGCCTGCGGCATAGCTCAAGCATAGAGCATGATTGCCCGAGGAATGGGTACACACCCCACGCTCTGCCTCTTCATCGCTCAGCCCGAACACCGCGTTCGACCCGCCACGCACCTTGAACGCACCCGGCTCCTGGAAATTCTCGCATTTGAAGAACAATTGCGCCCCGGTCAGGTCGTTGAGGTAATCCGACTGCATCACCGGCGTGCGGCGGATATGCGGTTTGATCCGCTCATGCGCCGCCAGCATGTCCTCGTAGGTCGGAATGATCATGGCCGTGTCTTTCATTCTGCTGCCACCTTCTGAGCAATCTGAGACCCGTGACGATAGTATTCCTGCGCGGCGGCCACGCCCGAGCCAAGTTTGATATCAAGGCCGAGGTCCACCATGCACATCTCTGCGGTGGCGATGCCCGAAAGCGCCATCACGTCGGTCAGGCTGCCCAAGTGGCCGATGCGGAAGACCTTGCCCGCCACGTCACCCAGACCAACCCCAAACGCCACACCATAGGTGCTGGCCGCGTGGGTCACGATCTCGGTCGCGTTGAACCCTTCTGGAGTGCGAATGGCGGACACGGTGTCGGAGTAAAGGTCAGGTGTTTCAGCACACAGCCTCAGGCCCCATGCATCCACCGCTGCGCGCACACCTTCGGCAATCCGGGTATGACGGGCGAACACGTTCTCCAACCCCTCGTCCTGCAACATGCGGCAGGCCTCGTTGAGACCATTCATCAAACCCACCGCAGGTGTATACGGGTACGCATTGTTGGCGTAACCTTTCACCATATCGTGCACGTCAAAAAACGTGCGGAAGAGGCCAGCGGCCTTGGTCGCCTCCATCGCTTTCTGGCTGAACCCGACAATCGCCAGACCGGCCGGCAGCATAAAGCCCTTCTGCGACCCGGTCACTGCAACGTCGACGCCCCACTCATCAAAGCGGAAATCCATCGATGCGATCGACGACACGCCATCCACCATGAGCAAAGCCGGGTGCTTGGCGGAGTCCATGGCGCGGCGGACAGCCGCGATGTCAGACTTCACACCTGTTGCTGTTTCGTTGTGCGTCGCGAGAACCGCCTTGATCCGATGCTCGGTATCCTTTGTCAGGATTTCTTCGTAACGATCAGCAGGAATACCCTTACCCCAGGCCACATCCACGATGATCACGTCGAGGCCAAACCGTTCGCACATGTCGATCCAGCGGTGCGAGAACATGCCGTTGCGCGCGACCAGAACGGTGTCGCCCGCGCTGAGTGTGTTAGTCAGCGCGGTCTCCCATCCGCCAGTGCCGGACGCCGGGAAGATGAATACCTCGGCACTGTTGCTTTTCAGGATCTTCTGAACCGCCTTGCGGGCTGGATGCAGGATCTGACCGAACAGCGGCGACCGGTGGTCGATGGTCGGCATATCGCAGGCTTTGCGCAGCGACTCGGGAATATTGGTCGGACCGGGAATGAAAACGGGGTTTTGGAAACTCATGGTATCTCTCCTCCAATTGCACTCAACCTACGCGACCCGTTCTCGTCATACAATTTTTTCGAAATTATTTTTCATTTTCCTATAAGGTGTAAAATTCTTATAAATCATTGACTTAATTTTTTCACATTGTGAAATGATTTTTTGAAAAATAAAAGCGCACCCCCTGAAAGATGCGCTTTTCCGGCAATTTCGTCAGAATCGCAGTCGGTCTCTACCGCCCTGCGCCCAACCGCAACGGCATATGTCGGTTCACATCCTTATAGAGCAGATAACGGAACCGCCCCGGCCCACCAGCATAACAGGCCTGGGGGCAAAACGCGCGCAGCCACATGTAATCGCCCGCCTCAACCTCGACCCAATCCTGGTTGAGCCGGTACACCGCCTTGCCTTCGAGAACGTACAGCCCGTGCTCCATCACATGGGTCTCGGGAAACGGGATCACCGCGCCGGGTTCCAGCGTCACGATGGTGATGTGCATGTCATGGCGCAGGTCGTTCGGGTCGACAAAGCGGGTCGTCGCCCATTTGCCATCGGTGCCCGGCATCGGGGTCGGCGTGACTTCGGCATCGCTGCTGATGATGACCTCGGGATGGTCCAGCCCCTCGACCGCCTGATAGGCCTTGCGGACCCAGTGGAAGCGCACCGGCTCTGGACCTTGGTTGCGCAAAGTCCAGCCGGATTGCGGTGGGAGGAAGGCATAACCACCGGCGGTCAGCTCGTGGGTCTTGCCGCCAACGGTCAGGCTCATGCCGCCTTCGACGACAAACAGAACACCTTCCGCTTCGGGATCGGTCTCAGCACGGTCGGAACCGCCGCCGGGGCCAACCTCCATGATGTAGTGCGAGAAGGTTTCTGCAAAGCCGGTCAGCGGCCGCGCGATCACCCACAGGCGGGTGTTGTCCCAGAAAGGCAGGAAACTGGTGGTGATGTCCCGCATCGTGCCTTTCGGGATCACCGCATAGGCTTCGGTGAACATGGCGCGATCCGTCAAAAGCTGGTCTTGCCCCGGATGCCCACCCTTGGGCGCAAAATAGGACGTGGTCATGCGCGATACCCCTTGTTGCTGATACCCCAAGTATCGCGCCGCAAATCACCGCCGACCATGCCTATCGGCAATCAAGACTTTTTGGCTTTCCTTGATAATCGCAGGTGATTGCCTTGGAACCGCGATCAATCATCAGACTTGGTAATAGTCCCGATACCACGCGACAAACTTCGCCACCCCTTCACGCACGTCGGTCTTGGGGGCATATCCCGTCAGGTTTCGAAGAAGTGATGCATCGGCCCAAGTGGCGAACACATCGCCTTTCTGCATCTCCATGTAATTGCGCTTGGCCTTGATCCCGGTCTCAGCCTCGATCGCCTCGATGAAATCCAGCAGGCGCACCTTGTCCGAGTTGCCGATATTGACGATCCGGTAGGGCGCAGCCGGGCTGAGTGTATCGCCCTCGACCGCTGTTTCCGCCCCACCGGGAACCGCATCCATCAACAGGCGGATACCGCGTACGAGGTCCTCGACATAGGTAAAGTCACGATACATGTCGCCGTGGTTGTAGATATCGATGGGCGTGCCGTCGAAGATGCCCTTGGTGAATTTGAACAGAGCCATATCAGGCCGCCCCCAAGGACCATAGACGGTAAAGAAGCGGAACATTGTGGTCGGGATATTCCACAGATGCGCATAGGAATGCGCCATGCTTTCATTCGCCTTCTTCGTCGCCGCGTAGAAGGTGAGCTGCGTGTCCGCCTTGTCGGTCTCGCGAAACGGCATCTCTTCGTTGGCACCATAGACCGACGATGTGGACGCCATCAGCAAATGCTCCACCCGCAACTGCCGCGCGGCCTCCATCACGTTGAACGTGCCAACCAGATTGCTGTCCAGATAGGCCCGCGGGTTCTCGAGCGAGTACCGCACGCCCGCTTGCCCGGCGAGATGCACGATCATGTCCGGCGCGAACTCAGCTGCAACACGGTCAAACGTGCCGTCCTCTTCCAGCGTTGCATGGGTAAAGCTGTAGCCTGCTGATTGCAGCAACATCTGATTGCGGCGTTCCTTGAGAGTCACATCGTAGTAATCGGTGATCGCATCATAACCATGAACAACGAAGCCATCCTCCAGCAGAAGCCGCGCAAGATAGAACCCGATGAACCCAGCGGTTCCGGTAACAAGGACACGTTTCATATGACGGCTCTGAATGTTGCAGTGAAGGTAACGGCCGTCCGCCTAGCATGAAAGTCCCGCCAGGACCACCAATCGAAATCTGCGCCACCTTTTGTCTTGGCACGAAAGACCCCATATGCCCCTTGAGGCGCGGCCAGAGAGGCACACCGGCAGCGTCCATTCAATAAACAGGCCCGATGTTTTCAAAATTCTTCAAGACGCGCAGCAAATCGACGCCTGAGGCTGGATGTGATCCGGTACGACCGGACTCGTCTTTTTGTGTGATCGGTGACGTCCACGGTCGTTTCGACTTGCTGACAACATTGGTGGACGCTCTCCCGTCCAATATGCCCATCCTCTGCGTCGGAGACCTGATCGACCGCGGTCATCAGTCGAAGGACGTTCTGGAATTTGTCAAAGAGGCCGAGACGATCACACCTCTGATGGGCAATCACGAACAGCTTTTGTTGGACTTCATGACATCGCCCGAGACAGAAGGACGGCGCTGGCTGCGGAATGGCGGGTTGCAGACACTGGCGAGCTTTGGCGTCACCGACGTCACTGACACGTCAGGGGCTGAGAGCCTCCTGCGCGCTCGCGATCACCTTTTCGAGGCAATGGGCGAAGACCTGGTTCTTTGGCTTGCCGGGCTTGAAAGTTTTGCATGGTCCGGCAATGTCGCCGTAGTGCATGCAGGTGCCGACCCGCACAAGTCATTGCAGGAACAAGTCACTGAGACGTTCATCTGGGGACATCCGGAGTTCCACAAGGTGCCGCGCCGGGATGGCTTCTGGATCGTGCATGGACACACGGTTGTCGACAAACCTATAATGCGGAAGGGTCGCATTTCCATCGACACCGGAGCCTATGCAACCGGCCAATTGTCAGCCGCAGTCATTACGCCGGACGGCGTCGAGTTCATGACGACCTGAGCCGCTGATTGCGGCAATGTATACCACTGTATGCTGTTTACGACTCGCTTGGTTTGGCCTATGGCAGGGACAAATCATGAAAGGCGTGACCCATGGCTGATACCTCAACCCCTGACATCATCTATACCAAGGTAGACGAAGCGCCCGAGCTGGCCTCCGCATCCTTCCTTCCGATCATCCAGAAATTCGCAAGTGCTGCAGGCGTCAGCGTTGGCACCAAGGACATTTCGCTGGCTGGCCGGATCATTGCAACGTTCCCGGAATTCCTGACAGAAGATCAGCGGCAATCCGACGATCTGGCGGAGCTGGGACAACTGGTGAAAACGCCGGAAGCGAATGTGATCAAGCTGCCGAACATCTCGGCCTCGGTGCCGCAGCTCGTCGCCGCGATCAAGGAACTGCAGGGCCAAGGATACGCGTTGCCCGACTACCCCGAAACACCCACGACGGAAGACGAAAAAGCGATCCGCGCGAAATATGACACGATCAAGGGCTCTGCGGTGAACCCTGTCCTTCGCGAAGGCAATTCTGACCGTCGTGCCGCAAAAGCCGTCAAATCCTATGCACAGAACAACCCGCACCGCATGGGCGACTGGACAGCCGACAGCAAGACGCGCGTCTCATCCATGTCGGGCGGCGACTTCCGGTCGAACGAGACTTCCGCAACCCTTCCCGAGGAAACATCGGCCAAGATCGTTCTGGTTGGCAAAGATGGCTCCGAAACCGTTCTGAAAGACGGTCTGAGCTATCCGGCTGGCACCGTCGTCGACGCAACATTCATGTCCGCCAAGGCGCTCGATGCGTTTCTCGCAGACGAGATTGCCAAGACCAAGGACGAAGGCACACTTTTCTCGCTCCACATGAAAGCCACGATGATGAAGGTCTCCGACCCGATCATCTTCGGCCACGCCGTCAAAGCCTTCCTCCAGCCGGTCTTTGACAAATACGGCGATGAGTTGAAGGCGGCTGGCGTCAACCCGAACTCCGGTCTGGGCGATCTTCTTGCACGGGTCGAGGACAAGCCCGAGATCAAAGCCGAGATCGAGAAGGTCATGGCGGATCGCCCGCCGATGTACATGGTGGACAGTGACCGAGGCATCACCAACCTGCACGTTCCATCTGACGTGATCATTGACGCCTCGATGCCCGCGCTGATCCGTGCTGGCGGCAAAGGCTGGGGCCCGGACGGCAAGGAAGCCGACACAAACTGCGTGATCCCGGACAACTCCTATGCGCCAGTTTATGAGGAAACGATCAATTACTTTAAGGAAACCGGCAAGCTTGATCCGGCAACCGCAGGCACGGTGCAGAACATCGGCCTGATGGCGCAGAAGGCCGAGGAATACGGCTCGCATCCGACCACCTTTGAAATTCCGGAGGACGGAACGGTCAAGATGATCCTCGCTGATGGCACAGTTCTACATGAACATGCCGTCGAAGCGGGCGACATCTGGCGTTCCGCCTCGGCGCGCAAAGCGCCGATTGAGGATTGGGTGCAACTGGCCATCGACCGCCAGAAAGCCGAAGACTGCGAAGCGATCTTCTGGCTTGACGAAGCTCGCGCGCATGACGCCGAGCTGATCAAATACGTGAAGCCGATCCTTGAGGCAAAGGGCGTGGCCGACAAATTCAAGATCATGGCGCCGCGCGAAGCGACCCGTGCCTCGCTGGAAACCATCCGGGCGGGAAAGACATCGATCGCCATCACCGGCAACGTGCTGCGCGACTACCTGACGGACCTGTTCCCGATCCTCGAACTGGCGACCTCGGCCAAAATGCTCTCCATCGTCAAGCTCATGAATGGCGGCGGCTTGTTCGAAACCGGTGCTGGCGGCTCGGCCCCGAAGCACGTACAACAACTGATGGAACAGAACCACCTGCGCTGGGACAGCCTTGGCGAATTCTGTGCGCTTGGCGAAAGCCTGCAGTTCCTCGCGGATGCGCGCAACAATGAAAAGGCCCGCGTGTTGGGCAAGGCCGTTGATGCGGCAACTCAAGGCATTCTGGACAACAACCGCTCGCCGTCACGCAAGGTTGGGGAACCTGACAACCGCGACAGCCACTACTGGTTCGCCCGCTACTGGGCCGAGGCCTTGGCCGCACAGGACACGGATGCCGAGCTTGCTGCACACTTCGCGCCGATCGCTGAGGCCTTGGCCGAAAAGGAAGGCGATATCCTGTCCGAACTGGCTGCGGCGCAGGGCACGCCTGCCGACCTCGGTGGATACTATCACACCGACGCAGCGAAAACCGCTGCGGTGATGCGCCCCTCGGCAACGCTGAACGCCATCATCGGCTGATCCCGACATATCAAGAGCCCGAGCCTGTTCGAACAGGCTTGGGCCGCATTTGTAAAATGCGGCCACGC
>QCWH01000066.1:0-1343 GCA_003149565.1 Marivita sp. XM-24bin2
TATTCGGCCCTTCAGGCGCTTCAATCGGGCACATACGGCCGTAATGGGTTGGGTGAACGTCACGAACCTCGAACCCTGCACGCTCGCGCGTCAGACCGCCAGGCCCAAGAGCCGACAAGCGGCGCTTATGGGTGACTTCCGACAGTGGGTTGGTCTGGTCCATGAACTGAGACAACTGGCTTGAGCCAAAGAATTCGCGAACAGCCGCAGCGGCGGGTTTCGCGTTGATCAGATCCTGTGGCATCACAGTATCGATTTCGACCGAGGACATACGTTCCTTGATCGCGCGCTCCATACGAAGCAGGCCCACGCGATACTGGTTCTCCATCAATTCACCCACCGAACGCACGCGGCGGTTGCCCAAATGGTCAATATCGTCAATGTCGCCCTTGCCATCGCGCAGTTCGACCAAGGCCTTGATGCAGGCAACGATATCTTCGCGGCGCAGAATGCGGGTTGTGTCAGGCGCATCGAGATCGAGGCGCATGTTCATCTTCACGCGACCAACGGCAGACAGATCATAGCGCTCGCTGTCGAAGAACAGCGTGTCAAAGAGGGCGCTTGCCGCTTCAACGGTTGGTGGCTCGCCTGGGCGCATGACCCGATAGATATCCATCAACGCGCCTTCGCGGTTCATGTTCTTATCAACGGCCATAGTGTTGCGGATATAGGCGCCAACATTGATGTTATCGATGTCGAGAACGGGGATGTCGGTGATGCCCGCATCCATCAGATCCTTCAGCGTGCCGCCCGTGACATTGCCATCCTTGTCGGTTTCCCATGTCAACTCGTCCCCAGCTTCGACATAAATCGCGCCAGTTTCTTCGTTGATGATATCCTTCGCAACAAAGCGGCCCACGATGTGATCGAAAGGCACCAACAGCTCGGAGACTTTACCCTCATCAATCAGCTGCTTCACGGCGCGCGGGGTGATCTTCTTGCCTGCCTCAGCGATGACTTCACCCGTGGCTGCATCAACAAGATCAAATGTAGGACGGGTGCCGCGCACGCGCTCGGGGAAGAACTTGGTTGCCCAACCTTTGTTCTTAACAGAGCGGAACATCACAGTGTCATAATAGGCATCCATGATGCCTTCTTGATCCAAACCAAGTGCATAAAGCAGCGTGGTCACTGGCAATTTGCGGCGGCGGTCAATGCGCGCAAATACGATGTCCTTGGCGTCAAACTCGAAATCCAACCAAGAGCCGCGATAAGGAATGATGCGGCAAGCAAACAAAAGCTTGCCCGAAGAATGGGTTTTGCCTTTGTCATGGTCGAAGAACACACCAGGGGAACGGTGCATTTGGCTGACGATCACGCGCTCGGTGCCGTTCACGATGAAC
>QCWH01000066.1:1930-9655 GCA_003149565.1 Marivita sp. XM-24bin2
GTGCCGTTTGGCGTCATCAAAGGCATGTCGCCCATGAAGACATCCTGTTCTTTGATGTCTTTGACGGATTTCGCGCCAGTGTCTTCGTCGACATCAAACACGATCAGACGCAGCTTCACCTTGAGAGGCGCGCTGTACGTCATGTCACGCTGCTGACACTCTTCGACGTCATACTTGGGCTTTTCCAGCTCGTAGCTGACAAACTCCAGCACGCTGGTTTCGTTGAAATCCTTGATCGGGAAAACCGACTGGAAGACACCCTTGATGCCTTCGCCGTCAAGCGGCTGCGGCTGGTCGCCGGATTTCAGGAAAAGATCGTAGGAGGATTTCTGAACCTCAATGAGGTTCGGCATCTCCAGAACCTCACGGATTTTACCGTAGTATTTGCGAAGACGTTTCTGGCCAAGATAGCTTTGCGCCATGGTCGATATCACCTTTTCATTCTCAGCTGAGCGTCGCGCCGTCGGGCCCCGGCGGTCTGCCCAATAGAGACGACAACATCCGATCAATTCTCGGCGCGCATACCCACTGCGCACCACCCGATCTTTGGATCCTGCCTAAGAAAACCCCTTGCCGCAGAAGGGCCTTTCTAAGACGGGAGCGGCTGGGCATGGAATTCCATGCCCAGCCTCTGTCTTTCATCCGGTGCGTGAAGACCACGCACCTGTCGATTACTTGAGCTCGACTTCTGCGCCTGCTGCTTCCAGCTTCGCTTTGATGTCTTCGGCTTCGTCTTTGGAAACCTGCTCTTTGACAGCCTTGCCGCCGGCTTCGACCAGTTCCTTGGCTTCTTTGAGGCCCAGACCGGTGATGCCGCGAACTTCCTTGATCACGTTGATCTTGGAGGCGCCAGCCGACTTGAGGATGACGTCGAACTCGGTCTGCTCTTCAGCAGCCGCGCCACCGGCGTCGCCGCCAGCCGGACCCGCCATCATGACCGCGCCGCCAGCGGCGGGCTCGATGCCGTATTCATCCTTGAGGATTGTTTTCAGTTCTTGTGCTTCAAGCAGGGTCAGACCAACGATCTCTTCTGCCAGTTTTTTCAGATCAGCCATTGTGACTTTCCTATCTAAATGTGTTCCAACGTCGAGGTTTCAACCCCACGAAGATGTCCAGATGCGTTACGCCGCTTTCTCTTCGATGGTCGAGAGAATGGAGGCGATATTCGATGCAGGTGCGCCAATCGCGCCAGCGATGTTGGAGGCAGGTGCGCCGATGCAGCCAGCGATGGAGGCAATAAGCTCCTCGCGGGACGGCATCTTGGACACGGCTTCCACGCCAGCACGGTCAAGTGCGGTCTCACCCATTGCACCACCAAGGATTTCGAACTTCTTGTTCTCCTTGGCGAAATCCTCAACCACTTTGGCGGCTGCCACAGGGTCTTCGGAATAGGTGAGAACCGTCATGCCTGTCAGATAGTCAGCGATGCTTGCGCAGGGCTTTCCATCAAGGGCAATCTTTGCCAGACGGTTTTTAGCGACACGTACGGAACTGCCGGCTTCGCGTGCGCGACCCCGGAGATCCTGCATCTCGGCAACTGTGAGACCTTCGTAGTGGGCTACCACAACGACGCCAGAGCTTTCGAAGATCTGGCCGAGTTCTTCGACCACTTTCTCTTTTTGGGCTCTATCCACAGGTGTACTCCAGTTTGGGGGGCGGACCCCCCGGCTCAGTAATACCGGATCGCTCCGGCGGTTTTGGTCCGCTTCGTGCGGTCCCAAACCCGCCTAGCGCTCAACGGTGTGAGCCTTGGCATGTCGGTCTGTTCCCGCCTCGGGCAGGATTTATTGCGACATTAGCCACAACCCACCGTCTCGGACGTAATGCAAAAAACCGCGAGACGAATCACGCGGCTGATTACAGGTGTGGGGATAGTATGAACACGCCAATTTGCCAAGCCCCAAGAGCTGCAAATTCGCCGTGTCTCAGTCGAATGCTCGGTATGGATCGTAGCACACCACCGGGGGAACGCAAAATGCTTATTTTGTCACCATGTTTTACTTAGCGCACGTTGGCGAGGGCCGCAGGCCGGAACCACAATCCTGAAAACTACAGGCTAAAGATATCCCCGATATTCGAGATAATCGCCGTCAGAATAAGCGTGGCGCAGATCACGACCGCGATCCAAAACGCAAATTGCATAAAAATCGCACCGATCCCGAGCCCTATCGCATATTTGGACAAAGGGGTTGGTTCATGCCGGAACAGGCTGATACCCCCCAGCACAACGGCACTTCCCGCTAACACCGATGTCAGGATCAGCAAGAGCTTGGTCGGATCGAACGGTTTCGGTTTCGGGGCGACCGGTGCCGGTTTCTCGCCAAACACGCCGGTTGCGGCCGCTTTGATATCGCGTGCGATTTCCCCGATGGACGTCCCCACACTTTGCTCGGACTCGGGCAGAAATGCGCCTGAGACAAACAGCATTGAGACAATCACAGCGCCAACACCAAGGAAAAAAGCGACCAAGCCAAAATTCGCGCGCTGCGCTGGTTCCGCAAGTGACATGTCCTGCCCTCTCAGAAAATCTTTCAACATGCCTGATGCTACCCAAAAGAGCCTTTAATGGGGTAGCAGAAGGGCCATTGTTTGCAGATCAGCACCGCAGAAACGAAAAACGGCGCCCAAATGGACGCCGTTTCTAACTGTTTGGAAGGCTGGGACTTAGTGTCCGGCAGCGTCGTCCACGGAAATCGACACGCCCGGGCCCATTGTCGAAGACAGCGCGATCTTCTTCATGTACGTGCCCTTGGCGCCTGCCGGCTTGGCTTTTGCCACAGCGTCGACAAACGCCTTTACGTTCTCGACCAGCTTTGCCTCATCGAACGAAACCTTGCCGATCCCGGCATGCACAACACCAGCCTTTTCGGCTTTGAACTGAACCTGACCGCCTTTGGCGTCCTCGACAGCTTGCTTGACGTCCATGGTCACGGTGCCGACTTTGGGGTTCGGCATCAGGTTGCGCGGGCCAAGAACTTTGCCCAAACGGCCGACGATCGGCATCATGTCAGGTGTTGCAATGCAGCGATCAAACTCGATTGTGCCGCCCTGAACGGTTTCCATCAGGTCTTCTGCACCAACGATATCGGCACCGGCTTCCTTGGCTTCATCAGCCTTAGGGCCACGTGCGAAGACGGCGACGCGCACGGTTTTGCCGGTGCCGTTCGGCAGACCAACAACGCCGCGAACCATCTGATCGGCGTGACGCGGGTCGACACCAAGGTTCATTGCGATTTCCAGAGTTTCGTCAAATTTCGCGTTTGCGTTGCTCTTGATCAGGGCAACGGCCTCTGCGACGGACAAATCGTCCTTGCCAGCAAAGGCTTCACGGGCGGCGCGGGTGCGTTTTCCAAGCTTAGCCATCTTACTTCACCTCGATGCCCATGGACTTCGCAGAGCCCAGGATAATCTGCATTGCACCTTCAACGTCGTTTGCATTGAGGTCTTTCATCTTGGCTTCCGCGATTTCACGCACCTGCGCGACGGTCACGGTTGCGATGGTCTCACGGCCGGGGTTCTCGGCACCACGCGGACGGTTCCGCTTGCCCACCGGCTTCAGGCCGGCGGCCTTCTTCAGGTAGTAGGACGCAGGCGGCGTCTTGATGTTCATGGTGAAGGATTTGTCCTGATAGTAGACAATCTCCGTCGGGCACGGCGCGCCCTGCTCCATATCCTGCGTCTTGGCGTTGAACGCCTTGCAGAATTCCATGATGTTGATGCCGCGCTGACCCAGCGCAGGGCCCACGGGCGGGCTCGGGTTGGCTTGACCTGCAGGGATCTGCAGCTTCATCTTGCCAGCAAGTTTCTTGGCCATCTGGCCTCTCCTTTTCCAACGACCCGGGAACGCGTTCCAAGGTCAGCTATGTTGTGTGGTCCGGTCCACGACACGCGTGCCGCTCGCCTCCCACATGGGATGTGCCGCCGAAAGCGACAGGTGCGCGCGATACACCCTCATCCCGAGGTTTGCAAGCCTTTCGAAACAGCAATGAGAAACCGCGTTACTGCGCCGCGATGCTGGGCGCTTCGTCTGCCATTTCAGAGAAAATCCAATTCCGGAAAGCTTGCACCATATCATCGTTGCGGCGTGCCTCGGGATAGGTGACCGAGTAGATAACAACCGGCATCGTGACAGCCTCAAAGAGGCGCACCAACCGGCCCGATGCCAGTGTGCCACGCACCATCATGTCATAGGCCAGCGATACACCCTGCCCCTGTTCGGCGGCGGTGGTGGACAACTCGCAGTTCGGAAAGGTTGGTCCGCGCGGCATCTCAGGTACGTCCAGACCGGCCGCAGCAAACCATTCCGGCCAAGCATCCAGAACTTCATCATGCATCAACCTGACCCGCAACAGATCCTCTGGGCTCCGAATGTTCCCGCGCGCTCTCAGTTCCGGGCTGATCACCGGGTACCGGTTCGAACTCATCAGCGGCTCGGTCACAAGCCCGGGAACCGGATTATCCTGCCACTGAATGACCACATCGCTTTCGTTTGACGAAAAATCCAGCGATGGCGCCCCGACAGACACCCGCAGACGCACCTGATCGGCAAAGGACAGGCGGTGCAACCGTGGCACCAGCCAGCGCGCCGCGAAACCGGGGGTGCAAAGGACACCAAAGGTGCGGGGCCCGGATTGCGTGATCGACCGGGTCGATTCGTCGAACGCATCCAGAAGGTTGGTGAGCTTGCCGGCATACCCCTCGCCTGTAAGCGTCAGCGCAATCGCATTGCCCGACCGTTCGAAAAGTGCGGTGTCCAGATACTCTTCCAAACCCCTGATTTGGTGACTGATGGCCGAGGGCGAGAGACACAACTCGTCGGCAGCCTTCTTGAAACTCAGATGCCGTGCGGCGGCTTCGAAGGCTTTAACAGCAGCGAATGGTGGCAACTTGCGTCCCATGGATGAATTCCTCTCATCCGCACGTGAATTTTCGCCTTTTGCGTGCGGAACAGCGAAACCCTACCATTTTTTTATCCAAAATCCAAAATCAAGAAGAGGTTGCCATGACCTTGTTTCACCGCCTCGGCGCACTGGTGACGTGCGCTCTGACAACTCTTATGTCCATCGCACAGCCTACAGCGGCCGCCGAAGATGACCTGCTTGCCTGGCGCAACGCCAATTCCTTACCACAACTCGTGGCACATCTCGAAACATGGCTCGACGCGAATACCGATCTCCAGAGGCGGGCCCTTGCTCCGACGATCCAATGGGTCAGCCCAGCCAAAGCCGCCTATCTGCAAGGAAGCGCCCAGGCTGCCAAAGTCGAAACCACGCGTGGCCTCTATGATCCGGACACACGGGCAATCTACCTCGTAAAACCCTGGAGTGCCCGCGACCCGTTTGATGTCAGCGTGCTCCTGCACGAATTGGTGCACCATCGCCAGAACGGCGGCGGGCATTGGTACTGCCCCGGCGCACAGAAGCTCGACGCCTATCGCACACAGGACGCGTGGCTGGCAGAACTTGGCCTCGAAGCAAACGTAAACTGGATCGCCGTCATACTGGAAGCTGGATGCACACCGAGGGACATCCACCCGGACTGAACACAACTGCAGAAACAAAAAAGGCCCGCACGATGCGGGCCTTTTTTGCTGAACGCATGGGTTCTCAGCTTTGCTTCGTAACCTGCGTGTATTCCAACTCGACAGGCGTCTCGCGGCCAAAGATCACAACCGACACCTTGAGACGCTGGTTCTCGTCGTCGACCTCCTCGATCATGCCATCGAAATCCTCGAACGGACCTTCGTTGACCTTGACCTTCTCGCCCACCTCGAAATGGATGAGCGTGCGCGGCGCCTCTTCGCCCTCGGCCACACGGCCGAGGATTGCCTGCACTTCCGCATCACGCATTGGCATCGGTCGACCTTGCGGCCCAAGGAAACCGGTGACGCGGTTGATCGAGTTGATCAGGTGATAGCCCTGATCCGACATTTCCATCCGCACAAGCACATAGCCCGGCATAAAGCGACGTTCTGCTGTCACCTTCTTGCCGCGGCGAATTTCAATCACTTCCTCGGTCGGGACGAGAACCTCGTCGATCTGGTCCTGAAGACCCTGTTCCTCGACCGCCTGGAGGATCTGCTCTGCAATTTTCTTTTCGAAGTTCGAAAGAACACTGACCGAGTACCACCGCTTCGCCATCTGGTCGCAAACCTTCTTGTTCATGCGGCTGATACGCCGTCTGATTTCTAGGGACAGGCCCGTTGCAAAACCGGCCCCGGAATAAAAAATCGGCGTGCAACTCGAATCGATGCACGCCTCATTCCGTTCTAGTCTACGAATTACCGACTTACCTTGGCCTTTTCAAGAGCGGACGCGCCCTCAGCCAAAGAGGTTGAGCAATCCCTGCAGGCCCGACCGGATCAATATATCGACAAGCGCAAAGAACACTGCGGTCAGAGCAGCCATGATAAATACCATGACCGTCGTCAAAAGAACCTCGCGGCGGGTCGGCCATACGATTTTCGACACTTCAGCCCGAACCTGCTGAATGAACTGAAGTGGGTTGGTCGTTGCCATGACGAATGTCTCGCGTTGCCTGTGCTGTGGTTCGCACTTAGCGAAGTCGTTGCGCGAATTCAAGCGAACCGCACCGGAATGCAGCAATCATTTGAATATATATAGAAGTGCCGCGCGCGTATGCTGCGAACTTTTAGATAGTTCCTGATGCCATTTTCACAATTATGTGTCCGATTTTCCAAGGACTTGCAGGAACGTTCCGCCGTCGACGCGGTTAGTCCCCCAGAGCCGGCGGGGAACAGCACCGCCAGCGCTGAGACAAAGAAATGTACGTCACCAGACGAAAGGATTTTGACATGAAACGCATGATGATTGCTACCGCACTCGCAACGACACTTGGTACAGCAGGCTTTGCCGCAACCGAAGCACAGATTCAGCAGGTGCAGGGTTTCAACTCCAGCATCGACACATCCACCTTTACCGATACGGATTATGACATTGCTTATGGCATCGTCACCTCCGGTATGTCGAACAGCGAGAAAACCGCCAAGCTGCGCGCTCTTGCCACCGACGACAATGTCGATATGGGCATCGCGATGATCAGCGAAGCTGAAATGGAGCGTCTGCTCGACTACGCACCTGACGCCGATCTCGGGACAATCACTCAATCGCAAGCTGAGGCTGCACTCGCTGTGACCTATGGTGGTGAATCGCGCGCCGTGATCACTGACCGCGTCGCAAGCATTCTGGCCGGCGAACCGATGGATGACGAGACTCTGACCGTCGTGAGCACCGGTCGCGCTGCCATGCTGCAGATGTATGTGCCAGAGGCTGATGTGACCGTTCTCACCGATGACGAGCTGGCTCTCGCGGTGAGCTATGTTCACAGCGGAATGTCGCGCAGCGAAAAGACAGCCAAAATCGAAGAGTTGGTCAACTAAACTGATCGCTTTGACTTAAAGAAAGCCGCCCCTCTTGGGGGCGGCTTTTCATTTGCGCAAACGCACGGGCGCGCAGTGCAGAAATCGTTTCCAACAATTTCAGAAAAGTGGCAGGGGCAGCAGGGTTCGAACCCGCGACCTACGGTTTTGGAGACCGTCGCTCTACCAGCTGAGCTATACCCCTAAGGCCGAAACGACGGGTATTCCAAGGGCACAGCGAAATCAAGGCCCAGAACGCCCAAGCCGGACAAATTTTGCGCCGCCTCACCAAAACTCGGCATCCGGACCTCAAGTTTGACACAGAGGTTTCAAATTTGCAGCGCAAA
>QCWH01000067.1 GCA_003149565.1 Marivita sp. XM-24bin2
ATCGTCATTTTTAAGTATTTCCCAAACGCTTTTTTAACCAATAGCGGCAATGAATTGGTGAGCAAAGTCTTAACGTCTACAGCAGAATTTGGGGACACTGTGACCGGAACTGTTCTGATCATTGACGCTATGAGCAACCGCCGCATCCATCTGCGCGCGCCGCTGGATACGACGGCTTATGAGGTCGATATGGCTGCAACGCAGGCCGAGGGGCTTGCCTTGATCCGGAAAGAGGCCCCCGATGTGGTGATTATTGCAGATGACTTGCCAGGCCTTCACCTCCGGAAATTCTGCAAGCTTCTGCGGACGAAGCCGCAGACACAACTCACGACTATTGTCGTGGCAGTTCAGCGCGAGAACCAATCCGCGCGTGTCAGCGCTCTTATAGACGGAGCGCATGATGTCATTGACACATTCGCCGACTCCGCTGATTTGAAAGCACGCCTGCGCAAGTTTATGCGCATCAAAAATCGTGCCGCAGCTGTGCATTCTCAAACGCCACATGACCACGGCCTGGCAGAGCCGATCACCGGTTTTGACCGTCGGGCCAACGTCACTCTTGTGACGAAACTTGCTGCAGACCATGGCAGCAGCCTTCTGTGCGATCTTCCAGTCGAGCCCGGGCTCAATATCAGCCACCAAACGCCCGAGGATGTCAGGCGCACACCGAATGAAGAGACCGACGTCTTTGTTCTGTTTGAGAGCAAAACCGAAGACGAAACACGAGACACACTTGCCATACTAAAGAGCCATGCCGCGAGCTGCGATAGCCGGGTACTGTTCGTGACTGATGTGACAGGTCGAGGCTCCTCTCCTCTCGATCTTGGCGCGGATGACCAGGTGCCGTCTGACATTACGCCTGATGAGCTGGCGCTGCGCATAACGCGCCTCACACGTTTGAAGCGCGCCTCAGAAACCGCCCGCAAGAGTGCTTCGGAACTTGGAGAGATGGCTTACCGGGATGCCCTCACTGGCCTCAACAACCGAAGAGCACTGGACGACTACCTGGCACGGACAGACCGTGTGCGGGTCGAGCATCCCGGACGTATCGCCGTCCTGATCGCGGATATCGATCACTTCAAAGCCATCAATGACAATCATGGACATTCTGCGGGAGACGAAATTTTGGCGCAAATCGCAAAAACGATGCAGAGCAGACTGCGCGCGGGCGATTTCATCGCGCGATACGGGGGTGAAGAGTTCCTGATTGTTTTGCCTGATGTATCTGCAAAGGATGCAGGCGCTGTTGCGAACCGATTGCGAGATGCGGTTGCTCGCAATGCAATCGCGCTTGAAGACCACACCCACGTTCGCGCGACAGTCAGTATCGGCGTCGCCGTCGCTGCCAAGAGCGATCAGAAGACTATGCACGCATTGCGCCATGCCGCAGACCGCGCACTCTATGACGCCAAGAGAAACGGACGCAACAGGATCGAATTGGCAGGCGCCTGCACGCCGCATGGACGTGCTATCTGTCGTGCCGAGACCGGATCATAGCGATACGGCAGCCGTGTCTACCGACGGATGCGTCCAGCCAGTTCCGACAAACGCGCCTCAATGCGATCCGCGTAGGCCGCGCGTTCCTCGTCAGTCATGGAGGCAATGCGGTTCGCCAGGGCCTGACGGCCCATCTCTTCACGTTGCGCCCGTTTGTCGGCCTGATCGGACATCGCGGCCACAAACGCATCGCGGTCAAATGGCGTCGCGCGTATGGCGTCGAGCGTTGACCGCAAATCCGTGATGAAAGCACCGTGTTCCCGCCCTTGCCCGCGCAGGCCGTCTTCAAAATCGCGTCTTAAAGCCCGGCGATCCTGATCGGAAAGCGCGCGTGTATAGAAGGAGCCAAAATCAAAGCGGTCCCTGTCGGGCCGTTTCCCCGGCCCCCCAACGACCAGAAAACCGATAACGACTCCAATGACGAGAATATTCAGAGCAAGCGACAGAAACAGAGTTGCCCTGATCCATAACGGTGTCTTGGGTTTTGCCACATCCGCCATCTCAACCATCCACCAGTAATAGATCAAACGCCCCCAACCCGGTCCCGATATCTAGAGTCGCGGCCTCGGTCGGGAAAACAGTGAGCATCAAATCGTCGGTCAGGGCACCCCCAGCCCAAACTCCGACGCAGGCTGTCACCGCAAGCCCACCAATTGCTGGCCATCCTCCAAGCGTGCCAACAACCTGTCGCCACAGCGGTTGGACCTCGGACACTGGCACATGCGCTTCGGCATCTGCCATCACACGCGCCATCAACCCGTCCGGCAAAGAGGGCGGCGCCTGACGCGCATCCGCAAAAGCAGATTCAAGCAGATCATCCATAGGAGGTTTCGATTGTGTCATCCGTATACCCCAAGCCTGTGCGTTGACCGCTCAGGAGCGCGGTCAGTGTTCGTTTGCCGCGTGCTGTCAGACTTTCCACCGCACGAGGCCCAATGTCCATGATCTGGGCAATCTCGGTATTGCCCAATCCTTCGATGTGACGCAGCACCACAGCCTGCCTTTGACGATCAGGCAGCTGCATCAACGCCTCTTCCAAAGCCAACCGACGCGCCTCTGTTTGTAACCGCTCTTCCGCACCTGGCATCTGATCCACAACGTCGAGCCCTTCGGGTAGCACGTCTGGTCTGGTCTTACGCAAACGGTCAATGCAAAGATTGGCCGTGACGCGGTAGAGCCATGTGCGCACAGACGCCCTCCCGTTCGCATCCCAGTCAGGAGCTTGCCGCCACAAACGAAGCATAGCCTCTTGGGTCACGTCCTCGGCCTCGGCACGGTCGTTCAGCATTCGAACCGCATGCGCATAAACCAGAGGCGTATACTTGGCTGCAAGGCTTCGCGCGGCTTCGCCATCACCTGCGGCATAGGCTCTAAGCAGGGCCGCCTCTGCAGCAGAATCGGTTGTGCTTTGGGTCATTCCACCATGCGGCCTTGGTTTCTCTTCCAATCTATCAGGCACCATGAGCGATGCACATATCGCTCATGGTCGCCCGGCAGCGTTCAAAAGTCGTTGCCGTGGCGCTTCATACCGAAGGGCCCACCGCGCTTGTCGATGTGGTCTCCTCGCTTGCCGCCATGACCACCCATACGGGCCTCGGCAAATTCCTCCGAGCTCACCATGCCATCATCGTTTGCGTCCAAATGCTCAAACATCCGAGACGGATCGCGGCGGGATTTGATTTCATCCTCGGACAATGCGCCATCTCCATTGGTGTCTAGGCGTGCAATCATGCGTTCAGCCCGCCGCGCCGCACGCTCTTCTCCAGCAGCGGCAAGTTCCTCTGCTGTCAAAACGCCATCGCCGTTGGTGTCAATTCGGGCGAACCGATTGGCTCTTGCTGCGAATTCTTCAGCCGAGACAGTGCCATCGTCGTTTGCATCCAACTCGGCAAACGCCGCTGCACGACGCTCCTCGCGCATATTGGTATCTTGGGCGAAGGCCGCGCCTGCCGAGGTGGCCAGAACTGCCGCGATAACAAGTGCGAAAACCTGCGTGTTCATCTTCATCTCATCTTTCCTTTCCATGGCCGGCCTGCTGCCGGACCTTGTCCACTGCGGGCCAGAGCGAGACATTGTCGACCTGACATCCACTACGTCTCACGGGGCAAGATCCAGTTTCCGTCTCAGAAATCGGCAAAACATATTCACGGCTGCGTGATTTGCGACATCCAGCCGCAAGGACAGTTTGGTCACTGTTCATCGCTAACAGTCGTCGCCATCTTGCACGTGGGAGAGCGAACATGACGACATCACACATGACAGATCAGGACGACCGTCCGACATGGCCAGCAGTGCGCAAAGGTTGGCGCAGAAAATGCCCGAATTGCGGCAGTGGACCACTGCTGAGCGGATACCTCAAGGTGCGGGACACATGCCCGGTCTGCCGAGAGGAATTGCACCACCACCGCGCGGACGATGGTCCGGCTTACCTGACGATTCTGATCGTCGGGCACCTCATGGCACCGTTATTGCACATCGTTTTTGTCAATTTCCGCCCCGAACCCTTGGTGTTGTTCACGATCTTCGCGGTTGGCTGTGTCGCGCTCACACTCTATCTTTTGCCCAGACTGAAAGGGGCAATCGTGGCGTTTCAATGGTCACGATACATGCATGGGTTCGCTGACAGCGCCCCTTGAGCCTTTCACTTTAGACAGAGGGCCTGCGTGACCGAACCGGGATTGATCGACAAAACTGCCATTCGCGATGCCGCGACGGTGATCGTATTGCGGGACCGCAAACACAAACCCAGCGTCCTTATGGGGCAACGGGGGGCAAATGCCGCCTTCATGCCAAACAAGTTCGTCTTTCCCGGCGGTGCCGTGGACCCCGAGGACGCACTTGTCCCCTTTGCCAATCCGCTGTCTCCTCTTTGCGCCAGCCGACTAACCGACGGAGCCTCGTGTGATCGTGCGTCGGCATTAGCTGGGGCGGCTATCAGGGAATTGTGGGAAGAAACCGGGCAGATCCTCGGGCGTCCGGGCACATGGGACACACCACCCGGAAATTGGGAAGACTTTGCCCGCCAAGGCCATCTGCCCAACGCTGCGCCACTACAGTTTGTCTTCCGCGCCATCACACCACCAGGACGCCCGCGCCGGTTCGATGCGCGGTTCTTCTTGCTCGATGCGGATGATCTGGTCAGCGACCCCGATGATTTCTCGGCCGCGTCCGACGAATTGGCACATCTGCAATGGATTTCGCTAGACAAGGTCCGGAGCTTTGACCTGCCCTTCATCACCGAGGTGGTTTTGGCCGAAGTCGCAGCGCGCGCCGCTGACCCGCAACCGCCGGCGTCCGTGCCGTTTTTTCGTAACGATGACGAAGAAAGCCTGTTTTTAAGGCTTTATGGCCGTCCCATGCCGGACTAGAGGACAAGCACAAAGGTCAGGATCGACAGCGCCAGAAAGCCGATACCAACCAATTCGCGTATGGTTACACGTTCCTTGAAGAACAGCACCGACGCCATCAGGGAAAAGATCAGCTCGATCTGTCCCACCGCTTTGACATAGGCAGCCGTCTGCAAAGTAAAGGCAAGAAACCAACCGAATGATCCCGCCATTGAGGTCAAACCGACCCAGATGCCAATGCGGCGCGACCGCCACACAGCGGTGATCTGCCCGGGCTCGCGCCACCGAAGCCAAAGTGCCATTGCCAACAGTTGCGACGAGGTCACACAGGTCAGTGTGACGCCAGCCCGCAAGAGGGCGTCCTCGCTGGCAATCTCCAGCGACGCAGCGCGATAGCTGGTGGCCGAAATTGCAAATAGCAGACCCGACAACAGACCAAGCCCTGTCGCTCTGCTTGTCAGCCCTGCCCAGAGCCCCGCATGTGTCCCGGGCGTTCGTGACAGCAACAACAGCCCGACAAGCCCAATGAGGATTGCACCCCAGCCAGCGAGAGACACCTCAGCGCCGAAAAGGGCGACCCCTACGATGGCTGTCTGAATGACCTCTGTTTTCTTGAACGTGATCCCGACCGCAAAGTTGCGTTGCCGAAAGAGCGCAACGACACAGACAGTCGCCAGGATTTGCGCCAGCCCCCCCTGCCATGCGTAAAACCAGAAGGCACCCTGAAGCTGAGGCAGGTCCGCGGTGCGAAGCCAAAGATAACACACAGTCAATAGCATCGCTGCCGGGGCGGCATAGGCGAAGCGGGCAAAGGTCGAGCCTGCTGTGCTCAGAACGTCCGTGCTCAGTACTTTTTGCAGCATGAAACGTACGGTCTGGAACAGGGCAGCTGCGACACTGGCAAAGATCCAGAGTTCCATGCGCCTCTATGGCGTCAGGTCAGCCGCCTTGTCCATCCCGATATAGAGGGTGGGGCACCGGATCCTTTGTCCGAAACAAATACTTTCGGGCCACTTCAAAATAGCTGTCGTAATGATAGCCGTGATTTACGTTCAGGTAGTGCTGCTTCCGGGTCCGATACAAGTCTGGCAGCGCGTACCACGGGACACCGGGGTGCAGATGATGCACAACATGCAGATTGTTGTTGAGAAAGAGGGTTCCAAAGACCCCGGTATCTTCGACAATGGCCGTGCGACCGGTCGTTCGGTCATGCGCGCGGTGCTCGAGGAAAGTCCGCAATTTGAGTAGTGACAGCGACAGGTAGACCGACATCAGCCAACCCCAGATTGGCAAATTCGCAACAGCGCTCATCCACCACAGAACGCATGCAACCGCGGGGATGTGAAGCAACCAACCCGCCATGGTCCTGCGATCTCCGCTTCTGATCAGTCGCCAATCTGCTGCCATAAAAGCGATTTGACCAAGCAGAGGTCCCAAGACCAGGCGCCCTGCCAAGGTGTTGTTCATCCGACACAGCACTCTGCGCCACTTTGGCAAGCTCTCCCAGACAGCCGGGTCCAGATAGTTCGTCTCCGGGTCATCGTATGGATCAGTCAGCGACTCGTCCTGATGATGGGCGAGATGCGTATCGCGAAACCTCAAATAGGGAATAACCAGGCTCAGGGCGGGAAAAACGAGAGCAGCATTGATGACAGGGTTGCGGGTTGGATGCCCGTGAAGTGCCTCATGTGTCAAGGAAGAGTGCTGCGCGGTTGCCCAGGCACATAGCACGATGGCCAACCCGACCGAAAACTGACTGACCCAGATCGTCGACGCGCCCCATGCCCCGTAAGAAAGCGCCAACAGTGCCAGTGTTGGCCATTCAGCCGTGCGTTTCAAAGCTGCCGACATCGGCAAAGGCAAGTCTGTCATATCGTGCCCTCAAGTGTTCTTGGCCAACACATTAGAAAGAGCAGATGACTTGCAGAATTCTGACAATGGTGCACAATTATCCATAACAGTGATTTTAGTCACCATTTGTTGAAATTATACCGATGAATAAGCTTCAACGCGCAGACCTGTTCCGAACGCGCCTTCTGATCGCGATCCAGCGCGCAGGAACGAACCAAAGTGCTTTGGCGCGAAGCACGGGAATAGACCGCTCTACCATCTCACAATTGCTGCGGGACGACGCCGCACGTTTGCCGAACGCGCATGTTGTTGGGGCTTGCGCGAGTGCTTTGGGGGTTTCAGCCGATTGGCTGTTGGGATTGGCTGAGCATCCCGAAAACGCCACCGATCTTCTTGCGAGCGCGCTTACCCTGACGAATGCACCGCGCGCGTTGGTGGATCAGCAGGTCTTCGACTGGCACCGCGAGGCTGAGGGATTCAAGATCCGATACGTGCCGCCCGGACTGCCTGACATGCTCAAAACCAACGAAGTGCTGACCTGGGAATACGCACCGCATTTGGGACGCACAGCGGCACAGGCCATCACGGCCTCGGCCAACCGGTTGGCTTGGATGCGGCAATCCGCGTCTGACTACGAGATCGCAATGCCTCTGTTTGAAATAAAGAGTTTTGTCGAAGGCACAGGCTACTATGCTGATCTGCCGATCGAACTGCGCAAGCAGCAAATTGACCATTGGCTTGACCTGAGCACAGGACTTTACCCAAGAATGCGCCTTTATCTCTACGACGCGCGACAGGTTTATTCCGCTCCGATCACCGTCTTCGGTCCATTGCTTGCCGTGATTTATATCGGAACCAACTATCTAGCGTTTCGCGACACTCAGCGGGTGCGTGCTTTTTCAGACCATTTTGACGGTCTGGTGCGCGAAGCAAAAATCACTGCCCGTGCGTTCCCAGATCATCTGAGGGATCTGAGCAAGATGCTTGAGTAGTCAGGCTTCGCTTTTTGCGGGCCATTCTTTGTCCTTATCAAGCGCAGCAAGGATGGCTACTGTATCCTGCCCTCTGTTACGGACAGCACCGGGGGGCTCGGGCGCTTTGCCATCGAACCGCGGCGCGGCAGCGGCTTGAAGACCATCGTCGGTATCCAACCATGTCTGGCGCGCAACATTCTGAGGATGCGCAAACGCTTCGCGGGGCGAGAGCACAGGGGCGACACAGGCGTCAGTGTCTTCAAAGACTTTTTCCCAATAGGATCGAGAATGCTCTGAGAAAAGACTGGACAAGCGCGCTGACAGCCTCGGCCAAGCCTCTTGATTGAATTGGTTGGCTGCGAAATCCAAATCCTCCGCAAGCCCAAGCTTTTCCAGGAAAATCACATAAAATTTTGGCTCGAGACACTGCACGCTGATGTGGCCACCGTCAGCACAGCGATAAGTCCGAGACCAGTGCGCCCCGACAAGCGGATTGGCTTGCGCCGTCGGGCCTTCTTCGACGCTGCCCGCAATTGACATCAGAAGGTTCTGCATATGCGCGGCGCCGTCATAGATTGCAGCATCCACCACAGTGCCTTTCCCGCTGCGCCCTGCCGCCAGAATCCCTGCGAGCATCCCCGCCACAAGATAAAGTGCACCTCCGCCGATATCACCAATCAATGTGGGCGACGCAGACGGCCTTTCTTCATCAAGGGCCGCTGGCCAAAGCGCACCCGCCAGGGAAATATAATTCAAGTCGTGACCTGCCCGATCGGCTAAAGGTCCCTCCTGCCCCCATCCCGTCATCCGCCCATAGACCAAACGCGGGTTCACGTTATGGCAAATCTCGGGACCAAGACCGAGACGCTCCATCACACCCGGGCGAAACCCTTCGATGAGACCGTCTGCCTGCGCGACGAGTGCAAGAAAAACCTTTCGATCCGCCTCGGATTTCAGGTCGAGCACCAGCGATCGCTTGCCACGATTGATCACCGGGCGGTCTTTGAGACCAACAACGGGGCCAGAGCGCGGGCGATGTACCACGATGACGTCAGCGCCCAGATCCGCCAGCATCATCGCCGCGAAGGGGCCTGGACCGATGCCTTCGACTTCGACAATTCGGATACCGGCCAAGGGTTTCTCTTTGGGCATAGCCTTCCTTTCGAAGTCGAAGCGTCCGGCGGTCACAGAAGCTGTCAG
>QCWH01000099.1:0-4129 GCA_003149565.1 Marivita sp. XM-24bin2
TGAAATCACAAGAATCCCGATTGCGCCCGCCAAAAACCCATATTTTATTGACCGCGCCATCGCCCGGAAAGGCTCAAATCAGGTGCGAAGTGTCGAAGTTGGGCTCGCAAGGTCAATTCGTTCCAAGGGAGATGCATACCCGACTGTGGGGTATGTTTAAGAAAACGACACTCCTGAAAATGACACGGCGCCCGATTGTCGGGAACTTTTCCGCGACACCTAATGTTTTCCAGGCATGAGATGTTCTCAGCACAAGATGTGTTTGGAACGCGCTCCTCGACAACGAATTTAGAAAGCACATGAACACCCACGATCTCATAGAGGAGGATGTCAAATTGATCGGTTCTGACACGATCCTCCGCGGAGCAGCGGATGCGAGACGAGTACATCGGCGCGCTTCCGGTCGGCGAGAGCCATTGTCTTGTCGGCATGGTCACTGATCGCGACACCTTCGCGCGCGTCGCCGCATTCGACCCTGCGCCCGGCGAAATCACTGCCTACGACATCGTGCCCGAAGGAATCTATCATGGCCTTGAACACGAAGAAGCGTCGAAGGAATCCAGCGAGAGTGAGCCAGCGCTCATGGGAAGCTTCTTTTCCGGCATGGACTTCCCCGCCTACACCGATGAGTTGCGGTGTTATGCGCAAGAGCACGGCAGCGAGGACGAGATTGACCTCGTCTCCAGTCTTCTGGATCTCCGGTTCAGCGACCCATCCGATGTAGCCAAAATCTCCGGTGACGTGACAAGCCCGTGCGGATCACGACCGGCCATCATGCTCAGAGAGATAAATACCCACTGAAAATGGAGGATAACGATGCATATTCAAAACCTTAAAGAGCTCTACATCGCGGAATTGCAGGAGGCGCGCTCGGTCGAGGCACAACTTTCCGAGGCCCTTCCAAAAATGATAGATTTGGCAAATGCAAAAGACCTGAAACACGCGCTTCAAGTCCATCTGGGCGAAACCCGCTCACATCTCGAAAGGATGGACGAAATCCTTGAACAGCACGGCGCGAAAGCGGCCGCGCACAGCGACCGGTCAATGCGGACAGTCATCGACGAGGCTGACAACTGGGCGGGCATGGTTGATGATCCGACGTGCCGCGACGCGGGGCTGATCGCCTCGGCTCAACGTATCGAGCATTACGAAATCGCGGTCTATGGAACGCTCGCCACCTGGGCTACGCAACTGGGACTGCGGGAAGATGCCGAAGCCTTGCGCGCAATCCTAGCCGAAGAGAAGTCGGCCGACGATACACTGACTGTGCTGGCGAAGACCGACGTCAACCCAGCTGCAGCGGCGTAGAATCGATGTTGGACAAGAAAGCCGCCCGCAACCGGATGGTTGATGTCCAGATCGAGCGCCGCGGAGTGCGCGACACTCATGTGCTGGAGGCGATGCGCAAGGTCCCGCGCGAGATCTTCGTCACGCCCGGTAACGAGGAGTTCGCCTACGAGGACGCGCCGCTGCCCATTGGACATGGTCAGACCATCTCGCAGCCCTATATCGTCGCGCTTATGATCGAGGCTGCGGGTATTCGTCCCGGAGACCGCGTTCTCGAGATCGGCGCGGGTTCGGGCTACGCCGCCGCGATCATGGGCGAAATCGCCGAGCATGTGCACGCGATCGAGAGGCACGCGCCCTTGGGCACCCAAGCGCAGAAGCGGATTGCCGACGCGGGCATCGACAACGTCGAGGTACATATCTCCGACGGCACACTGGGTTGGCCCGGCGCTGCGCCCTTCGACGCAATTGTTGTGGCCGCTGGCGGGCCTTCGGTGCCTGAGGCGCTGAAGGACCAACTCAAGGAGGGCGGACGGCTGGTCATTCCCGTTGGCGAGACCGAGTTGGGCCAGTCGCTGCGCCGGATCACACGCACCGGCCCGGAGAGTTGGGAGGAAGAGAATATCGCCGCCGTGCGCTTTGTGCCACTGATCGGCGCGCAGGGCTGGACCGAGAACGGGCACCGAGCCGCCTCCAACCATTTACCGGGGCAAACCAGCGGTCGGACGCTGTCCCAAATGGTGGCGGCTGCGGCAGAGCCCCTGCCGGACATTGAGGACCCGGCTTTCGGTGCCCTGTTCGACCGCTACGCAGACCGGCGCGTGGTGCTTCTGGGAGAGGCCAGCCATGGCACATCGGAGTTTTACCGTGCCCGCGCCGCGATCACGCGGCACTTGGTCGAGCATCACGGATTTACCATTGTCGCGGTCGAGGCTGATTGGCCCGATGCGGCCGCGATCAACCGATACATCACGCACCAGGCGGCGCGCGACTTCGAGGAACCCGCCTTCACGCGCTTCCCCACTTGGATGTGGCGCAACACCGTCGTTGAAGGTTTGGCAGAGTGGCTGCGCGTGCACAATCGCAAGGTCGAGGATGCAACCGGGCAAGTCGGCTTTTATGGTCTCGACATTTACAACATGCGCGGCTCTATCGCGGCGGTGCTCGACTATCTCGACACGGTTGACCCAGAGGCTGCCCGCATCGCCCGCGAGCGCTACGGTTGCCTGACGCCGTGGCAGAAAGACCCCGCCACCTATGGACGAGCCGTCCTGAGCCAGCGCTACCGCGAGTGCGAGGACGAGGTGGTCGCACAACTCCGGGACCTGCTTGAGCGACGGCTCGAATACGAAGCACAGGACAGCGCGAGCTTTTTCGACGCGACACAGAACGCCCGACTCGTGCGCTCAGCCGAACAGTATTACCGCATAATGTATTACGGCGGTACAGAAAGCTGGAATCTGCGGGACAGCCACATGTTCGAGACGCTCGAACGTCTTCTGGACGCACATGGCAAAGACGCGAAGGCGGTGGTCTGGGCTCATAACAGCCATATCGGCGATGCAAGCGCGACCGAGATGGGCGCATTGCGCAAGGAGCACAATATCGGTCAGCTCTGTCGCGAACGCTTCGGCGACGGGGCCGCGCTGATCGGTTTCGGGACTCACGCCGGCACCGTCGCCGCGGCCAGCGACTGGGGTGGCGAGATGGAAATCAAGCGCGTGCGCCCCTCGCGCGAGGACAGCTACGAGCGGGTCTGCCACAACGCGGGTCTGCCGACCTTCCTACTCGACATGCGCCGTGACGAAGCATTGCGCCGCCGACTCTTGGACCAGCGGTTAGAGCGCTTCATCGGCGTGATCTACCGGCCCGAAACTGAATTGAGGAGCCATTACGCCAACGCCACACTGCCCCGCCAGTTCGATGGCTGGGTCTGGTTCGATGAAACAGAGGCACTCACAGCCCTGCCATCGGACTATCACCGCAAAGGCATGCCGGACACCTATCCGTTTGGCCTCTGAGTGTGCCAGACCTTCTTTGACGCGGCGTGCAGCTCGGCGGGATGGTTCTCTTAGCCCACAATGAAAGGAGACAGGATCATGCAACGCAGTTCACACATCACCGGTTATCAGCTTCGTGCCAAGGATGGCACAATTGGCAGAATTGAGGATCTTTTGTTCGACGAAAGACATTTCGGCGTGCGATGGGTCGTTATCGATACCGGCACTTGGCTTCCCGGTCGCAAGGTTCTGCTGCCGCCAAATGCCTTGAGCGCTCCGGACACGCGTGCGCGTGAGTATCCTGTTGACCTCGAAAAGGACCAGATCAAAGAAGCACCGGGCCCTGCCAGTGACCAGCCCGTGTCCCGCCAGATGGAGACAGACATCTACGGCTATTATGGCTGGACGCCATATTGGTACGGCGGATTCGGTTATCCCGCACCAGGCGGGATGGTACCGGCAGGTGCGGTGCCATTTACGGCGCCTGTATTGCCCGAAGAGGCGAGAGATATGGAGACAAGTGATCCTGGGGATCCGAAGTTACGCAGCGCCACCGAAGTGACAGGCTATCACGTCGAGGCCACCGACGGGACAATCGGCCATGTCGAGGATGTCATGGTCGACGAAACCGAATGGGCGATCCGTTACCCGGAAGTTCGACACCTCGGCGCGGGATTTTCGGGTTCTGCGCACGGTCGGCCTTTTGAAATCAAGGGCTTAGGCTGGCAAACAGCCTGGCAGGGCACATAATATGTCGTCACACGTTTAGGCCTTTTTGGCCATTGATAGAGCGCCTTTGGCCGGATAATGTCGCCACATTATGTATACGCGCATCACCAAGT
>QCWH01000099.1:5131-9787 GCA_003149565.1 Marivita sp. XM-24bin2
CGGGCGCCAGTATCTTCAATTGGTCGAGTCCTTCCGCAATGAAAGCGGCAAGGTCCGCACTCGGGTCGTTGCCAACCTCGGTCGTCTGGATCAGATCACGCCAGCGCGGATTGACCCGCTGATCAACGGACTCAACCGGGCCGTGGGGCGCGCGGAAAACACGTCTTCCGATGTCGTTCAGGAGCCCGGGCTCAGCTTTGGGGATGTCTTTGCACTCCACGAACTCTGGCGGGACCTCGGCATCGACGTCGCTTTGAAGCGTGCGCTTCGGTCCTCGCGCCGAGCGTTTGACGCCGAGGCTCTAATCCGCGCGATGGTCTTCAATCGCTTATGCAATCCGTCAAGCAAATTGGGCTGCCTGCGTTGGCTGGAAACGGTTGCGATGCCTGCGATGCCTGACACGGTCACGCACCAGAATCTCCTGCGGGCCATGGATGCCCTGATGGATCATGCGGACGCCGTCGAGAACGCCATCGCCAAGCAGGTCCGCCCCTTGGTCGACCGCGACCTGGAGATCGTGTTCTACGACCTCACGACCGTGCGCATTCACGGCGAAGGGAAAGTCGAGGACGACATCCGCGCTTTTGGCATGAACAAGGAGACTGGCGGCATCGCTCGACAGTTCGTGCTCGGCGTCGTGCAGACCGCCGAGGGTCTGCCGCTCATGCATACCGTTCATCCGGGCAACGTGGCCGAGACCAAGACGCTGCAGGCCATGCTGGCCACCGTCCTGCAACGCTTCCCGATCGAGCGGGTGATCCTCGTGGCCGATCGCGGGCTGCTGAGCCTCGACAATATAGGGGCCCTGACATCCCTGGCCGAGCAGGGCGGGCGAACGCTGGAATTCATCCTCGCCGTTCCGGCCCGCCGCTACAGCGATCTCGTCGAAACCTTCAAGACCCTCGCATTTGATGAGGCGGGGCTCGCCGAGAGCGTCTTTGCCGACCATCGTCTGATCGTTGCTCACGATCCTAGCCGGGCCGAAGAGCAAAGAGTGCGGCGGCGTGCGCGTATCGCGGAGCTTGAGCGTATGGCAGACAAGATGGTGGACAAGCTCGACATTCAGGATGCCGGCCAGACGGCAAAGGGTCGCCGCGCCTCGGACCGCGGTGCCTACAGCCGGTTCACCAGGGCTGTTGCCGATGCTGAAATGACGCGGTTCCTCAATGCCGATCTCGACGCAGACAGGTTCAGCTGGTGGGTCGATGAAGACGCCGTGGCCCGGGCTGAATTATTCGATGGCAAGCTCGCTTTGATCACCAATGCTCCCGACATGGCGCCGGCCGACGCTGTCGCACGCTACAAGGGCCTCGCGGATATTGAGCGCGGCTTCCGCGTGCTGAAGTCCGACATCGAAATCGCGCCGGTCCACCATCGCCTTCCCGACCGCATCCGGGCTCATGCCCTGATCTGTTTCCTAGCCCTCGTCCTCTACCGCGTCATGCGTATGCGCCTGAAGGCCAAAGGCCACAGTGCAAGCCCGAGAACCGCACTTGATCTTCTCGCGCGCATCCAGAAGCACACCGCCCATATTGGTGAACGCACCTTCGAGGGCACCAGCAAAACAACTCCGGAGCAACTTGACCTCTTCGATGCATTGAGCCTGCCGAAACCCGCCTGACCCATCGCGTCGTCACAAAAACGCCTACACCGCGTCAATAATATCAATCGCTTACGCGATTAAGTGTCGAACTCCGGGTTACCTGATGGTCGACACAAAGAACTGGTGGCCTGGAAAGAAAGTACTCATTTCGCCGGATTGGCGGCGCGAAATCGTCTGGATCGAGCAGAAAATTTACGTCGATGTCACCCGGGACAAGGTCAAGAACGCGCCGGAATTTGACCCAACCATGACCATCGACCGCGATTATGAAGACAGCATCTTCGCACATTTCGGTTTTCGACCCTACTGGTAAGCCGCGCACTCGTGATCAGTTTCGCTGTCAGTGGAACAGTCGACTGTAGAGGGCAATGAGGCCAGCAAGTGAGACACCGATTGATCGGAAAGTTCCACTGACACAGGATCAAATGATCCTAGCAACTTTTGTGGTTGCCGCCCGTGATGCAAGAAGTTTTTGACCCTGTTGGCGTGTGATCGAGTGCTCACTTTTGTCAGGCCTCTTGATGCGGCTATTTCGAAAAGCCGCGGGCCAGGATGGTGATCAGCCGATAAGGTCCAAACACCTCAACGGCGACGGCTGTCCGTGGCGCGACATCAGCCATGGTCTGAAGCCGGCGCGCCCGGTCCGATTGGGTAGCCAATGTCGAAAATTTCTTGGTCCGTTCTGTGATACGCGTCGTTTTCTCTGAAATCTGCGCCAACAGATCAAGGCACTCCTCACGGATCAACGCCGGCAAGTCAGAGGCCTCATTCTCCAAAACGATCGTCATGCGATTAAGATGCCGTATCCCGGCTGGAAATACATGGCCGTGTTCATAGAGCAGCGCCCGCAACGCGTTCGCATCTGCGCTCCGCTGATGAACCAGACGCTCCCGGGCACGGAAATTTGCGGCGCGGGACTGCTGATCAACCGTTTTGGCTGCCACGAAACGCATCTCAAACCGGCGTGCCGCGATCACAATTGCTTCGGCATCAGCAGCATCGTTCTTTTGGCGTTTGAGGAAAGGGCGCCGTTTTGTGGGGCAATTAGCTTGGACTCGTGACCAAGCGCTTCCATCTCGCGAGACCAGTAATGCGCGCTGCCACAAGCTTCGAAAACGACCAGGCAGGGCATTAGCTTGGCCGTAAACATTGAAAAGTGCGATCGCGCAAGCTTTTTGCGGAACTGAACTTCTCCTCCCCGATGGGCACCGTGACCCTAGACACCACTCTTTGCCAGATCGACCCCAATCATCATATCTTTCACATTGTCGTCCTCTACGTTGTGTGGCTTTCAACACCACGACCTTGGCAGATTGCGATACCTTCCGGGGAGGGCGACAACCACTCCATCTGTATCTATCAGGCTGCCGGATATGGGTCGGTTAAGGCCGAAAAGCTTTAGCTGTTCCGACCCAGATGATAACAAAGACAAGTAATCCCCACTCCATTTTCCGGGGTTTGACCATCGAATTTACGCGACCAATCTCAAGCGACAGATGAAATCAGTGTTTTCCATCGGACGAAGGTTGCTCCTGCTGTCCGCGTTTCGGATCCATGTAGATGATCATCGCCAGAGAGGCGGCCAGTGCCAAAACTGCGGCGGCCAAGGCAAAGAGCAGAGTTGGATCCGCAGCTTCCAGCTCGATAAGGATCAGCTTTCTCACCACCGCCAAAAGGCCGATGACGAGAATGATCCTTACTTGCATCAAACCTCGGTGCCCCTCGACCAATAGAAGAACTGATCTCGCCAGCTCCAGCGCAATGACGGCAGCCAGCAAACGATCAAAGAGCGTCTGAAACGTCACGTAATCGATATCAACTGCCGGATCGGCGGCCACCGTATAGGTCAGTCGCAAGAACGACCACGCAGCAAGACTGATTACGACCACCATACCCATGAGCAAAAGCAGGGAAATCAGCCTTTCGAAAAATTCGAAGAGCCGGTGAATCGTATCACTCATCGAGTTCGTCTCCCCGCCGTCGATTGATCAAAGCGAACAACACTATGCATTAGGAACATGCGCATAACGCCTTTTTTCCAGGTCAGCGCATGAGCACGTCGCGACAGGCTGCCGAGCTTTTCGTATCAAAGTAGCTTGGTTCGCTCAACACCTATCGTGGAGGAGCCATTTTTTCAAGAAATCTAAGCTCTTGGCAAGCACCATGGTCGTTTTCGTTATGAGATTCTGCTCATTGCATAAATGCCCCCGAAAATCGCGAACCAAGAAAGGGTTGCGGCAATAAAAGCTTCTTGAAACTGAATATCATAATATATTCCCTCCAAATCTCTACTACCCGAAAATATTTTACATTTGGCGTGAGGCTGTTTTACACGAACACACTAAACCTAGATTCCAATATCTTGAGCTCGCTTGGATGACTAATTACCTCCGGGCACTTATAATTATACTCCGATGTTCTTTAATGGATCATGTTTGTCTTGACAGATTTCCGTAAAATGGAACACACAAGCAGAAACGTCGCGCTCGGAAGACAGAAAATATAAAGAAATCCATTTGAAAAAAATAACTTCCTATAAGTTCTTCTTAAATTGAGATTATTTTGCATTATAAAATTTTGATTTTTTTCTTGTCAATGTAACGGCGAAAGCGACTTAAATACTCAAAACTTCTTCTTTGTGCTCAGAACTCAAAGCCAGTAGATGAAGGTTGCAGCAATTGCGATTGCCGAAAGGAAAACGCTTGGATATCCGGCATACCGTGTCGCGACCACTGCCATTCCTTGAGCCTTCCGCACATAAACTCGATCCGGTTGCGGCGTTTGTCATAGCGCACCGCGGTCTTGCGCTGCTTGCGACTGGGGATGCAGGTTCGTATCCCTTTGTTTTTCAATGCTTCCCGTAACCAATCCGCATCATAGCCGGCGTCGCCCAGGAGTCATTCCCCATTCGGCAGGCTGCTCAGTAGAGCCCGCGCACCGGTGTAGTCGTCCCAACTTCGACACTTCGCACCTGATTTGAGCCTTTCCGGGCGATGGCGCGGTCAATAAAATATGGGTTTTTGGCGGGCGCAATCGGGATTCTTGTGATTTCC
>QCWH01000100.1 GCA_003149565.1 Marivita sp. XM-24bin2
CGCGGCTATACGGTGCAAAAGTTCTTTCCCGCGGAAGCCAATGGCGGCGCCCCGGCGCTCAAAGCCATTGGGGCACCGATCCCGCAAGTACGGTTCTGCCCCACCGGCGGCGTGTCGCTCAAAAACGCGCCCGACTACCTGAGCCTGTCGAACGTGCTTTGTGCCGGGGGCAGCTGGGTCGCGCCGAAAGAGCTTGTTGCCAAAGGCGACTGGGGCGCAATCGAAGAGCTGGCACGCGAAGCCGCACAATTGGCGCGCTAAAGACCGTCGATCTTTCGGGAACAGGGTCGCACCGCACGCCCCATTTCCTGATATTTAACCCTTGGCCAAGATACCTTTCAGCCATTGGATCCAAGACCCGTTCCGCCAATCGGCGGAACACCCAAGTGACACCCTCTCTTCGCGGACGCTTTTGGCGTTCAAACCATGAGAGACGCGTTTCATCAGGTCCCGGGGAACCGGGATACAGGTTTGAAGCCTCTGTATGGGGCTTCCAGAGAAGAGAGGATGCCCACCCAACTCAGGTGACGTCACCTCTTTTTACAGCTCTCCGGAGCGACCCTTGCGGTGCTCCACGTGCTTAGGCGGTTCAATCTTAGCATGACCGCGCCACCGCTTTGCAATTCGAGAATGTGCCGGTCGCGCAGGCGCAGTCCACATCGCGCCGACACCTTTGCGTGCTCAGGGTTTCCCCTGCGCATGACTGGTCCTATGCCTCGTTGGGACTGCCAACATCAGATGACCAACAGCTTTGTGCCCAAAGATCAAAAATCGGAGAGCTTCGCGCTCCCGCGTCGTCAGATGCCGTCTTGGGCCTGCGACGCGCGCTCAGTGATTTTTGCAAGCTTACCAAGCAGCCAGTTGCGCAGCGCAAGTGCGTCCGGTTTGTCCTTGTCGACTGACAGATAGTACCCCTCGCCGCTTGGTATCGACGCGGAATGTATTCGTTCGACAAGGCCCGTCCGCAGAGCATGGTCGGCCAGCAATTCACTGACCAGAGCAACCCCATTGCCATTGACGGCCAAATGCAGAGCCATTCCGTAAGTGTCTGTAAACAGAGACGGAGCTCCGACGGGCGCGATGTGTTTGGACCACGCCCGCCAGCCGCTTGACGTGCCGACCGCCTCGATCAATGGCAGGTTTTGAATGCCGCCAGCAAGCTGAGGAGACTTCACTGCAATAAGGCGGTTCGGCAATAGCAGATCTGCGTCACTCCCGGCTTGTTTGGCCGAGCCGAACCGGATTTCCACGTCTGCCTGGGTCGAATGGAAATCATCTGGCCAAATGGCGCTGAGCAGATGCACGCGAAGTCCAGGATGCTGATTTCTGAACTCCGTCAGATGCGGTGCCAGGATCCAATGCGCCACGCTCACGGATGTGGCGATTGTCAAAAGGCCTTCGCTGGGGCCCGTCTTGACACCGTCCATCGCCAGAGCAAGCGCCTGCAAAGGAGCCTCAATCTCTGGAACCAGCCGCCGCCCGGCATCGGTCAGCGCCAAACCCCGCGCATGCCGAATAAAGAGCGGCAAGCCAAGACGGGTCTCTAGCGCCTTGATCTGCTGGCTGATCGCCGACTGGGTCAGCCCCAATTCTTCCGCCGCCGCCGTAAAGCTCAAATGCCGGGCGGCCGCCTCAAAAGAGCGGATCCACCCGAGTGGAGGCAGTGGTTTTCCCATTGAACAAGCTAGCCATAAGTTTCTGTAATACCTAAGGGCACAATTCCATCATTTGTCAAAGAATTCAGCTGTTCCTACGGTTCGATTCAGCCAGCCGGAGGATAAAATGGGTCCAGAAATACGAAAGATCGTGACCTATGATGAAGAGGTCTTCATCGAAGGGTTCCGCACGGCGGACGCCCCTTGGCGTATGTTTGCGGTTGCTGCCGTCATTCGAAACCCGTGGGCCGGCCGCTTTGTAGAGGACCTGACACCGGAAATCCGCGCGTTTGGGCCCATTCTTGGGGAAATGATGACAAAGCGCATGATTGCGCTTGCCGGCGATGGCGAGACAATTGAGGCCTATGGCAAGGCCGCCGTTGTGGGCTTGGACGGCGAGATCGAACATGCCTCCGGGCTAATCCATACCCTGCGGTTTGGCAATTTTTACCGCGAAGCCGTTGGTGCCAAATCCTACCTCGCCTTCACCAACACCCGAGGCCCTGCGAACGCGCCGATCATGATCCCGTTGATGGACAAGAACGACGCTGGACGCCGGTCGCATTACCTTACAATCCAGTTCTCAATCCCGGACGCACCACGCGCTGATGAAGTGGTCGTCGTGCTGGGGGCCGCTCTATCCGGCCGGCCGCATCACCGCATCGGAGATAGGTATCAGGACCTGAAAGACCTTGGACATGACGTGGACAACCCAGCAGCGGTCTGAGGTCATGGGCCTGTCTGCCATCGTCGCGGGACAGGGACGCCCCGTGCTTCTGCTGCATGGTGTGGGTCTCAAGGCAGAGGCATGGGCGGCCCAGATTGCGATGTTGAGCACATCCTTCAAAGTGGTCGCGCCGGACATGTATGGACATGGCGAAAGCCCCTGCCCGTCCCAGCCGCTGGCGATGGAAGACTATGTGCTGGCCACTCTTGAGGTGCTTGCTGGATTTGATCAACGCGCTCTGGTGGCAGGTCATTCGATGGGTGCCATGATCGCGCTCGAACTGGCGTTTCGCGCGCCAGAAAAAATATCCGCCGTGGCAGCGCTGAATGCCGTGTTCGAACGAAGCCCGGAGGCTTCGGCCGCTGTCAAAGCGCGCGCTGGCAGCCTTGATGGTATCGCTGTGCCTGAGCCCGAACCAACTCTTCAGCGCTGGTTTGGAACAGCACCGTCACCTGAACGCGCCGCATGTGAAACCTGGCTGCGCGCAGTGGATCCGATGGGGTACCGCTGGGCCTATGAGGCCTTCGCCCATGCGACGGGTCCAAGCCGATCCGCCCTGACCGGGCTACAGTGTCCGGCGCTCTTCGCGACCGGGGCACTTGAGCGGAATTCAACCCCCAACATGTCGCGCGGCATGGCCGCCCTGGCGCCGCGAGGCCAGGCGATGATCGTCCAGGGGGCGGCCCACATGATGCCCATGACCCATGCCGATAAGGTGAACGCGGCACTTCTGCATTTGGCTCAGGAGGGGTGGTCGTGAGCGTCGTGCAAACGCTTCCCCGGACAGGCGCCCCACGCACCCGAGATACTCGGCGTACCAACACCTCCGTTGCAGCAGAAAGGACCTGATGATGGAGTTCTCACTTTTCGTGCACATGGAACGGCTCACGCCGGATCAGTCACATGATCAGCTTCAAGAAGAACTCATCGCGCTTTGCAAGATGGCAGACGATGCCGGGATGCGTGCGGTCTGGACAGGTGAGCATCATGGGATGGAATTCACCATCGCGCCCAATCCGCTGATGTCGCTGGTGCACATTTCGCATCATACCAAAAACGTCAAGCTGGGCACAGGCACAGTCATCGCTCCGTTCTGGCACCCGGTCAAACTTGCCGGAGAAGCGGCGTCTGCGGATTTGATTACTGGCGGGCGGATTGAACTTGGGATCGCGCGCGGCGCCTATTCCTACGAATACGAGCGTCTCATGCCCGGAATGGATGCATGGGAAGCAGGACAGCGGATGCGCGAGATCGCACCGCTTTTGCCCAAGCTCTGGGCCGGTGATTGCGCACATGACGGCAGGTATTTTACCTTCCCTGCAACAACCGCTGTGCCAAAGCCAGCGCAACCCGGAGGTCCGCCCATCTGGATCGCAGCCCGGGATCCCAACAGCCACGAATTCGGGGTTCACAACGGATTCAACATTCAGGTCACGCCGCTTTGGCAGGGGATGGAAGAAATCGAAACGCTGATGGGCCGTTTCAAATCTGCCTGTGCCAGCTACGACGGTCCGCGTCCAAAGATCATGCTTCTGCATCACACCTATGTCGGCGCGAATGATGAGGATGTCGCGTTGGCCGCCAGGGAACTGTCGCGTTTTTACTGTTATTTCGGTGCGTGGTTTCAAAACAAGCGGCCGGTGGATCAGGGTCTGATCGCGCGCCTGTCGGACGAAGAGATGGCCGCCAACGCGCTTATGTCGCCGGAGAACATGGCGCGCGACCTGACCATCGGAACAGCTGAGGACGTCATTGCAAAGGTCCGCAAATACGAAGAGCTTGGCTTTGACGAATACTCTTTCTGGATTGACAGCGGCATGAGCTTTGATCGCAAACGCGCCTCGCTCGCCCGCTTTATTGATGACGTGATGCCAGCCTTTGCGTGAGGACAGACATGGACAGCAAGCCGCATTACCAGCTTTTCATTGATGGCGACTGGAGCGAAGGCTCGGACGGTCAGGTTATAGCGTCACAGAACCCCGCAACAGGGGAAGACTGGGCCACCTTTGCCTGCGCATCGCGCGACGATGTGGACCGCGCCATCAGTGCCGCGCGCCGTGCGTTGATTGACCCGACTTGGCGCAACATGACCCAGACGCAGCGGGGCAAGCTGCTCTATCGTCTTGCAGAGCTTGTCGAGCAAAACGCTGCCGAGATCGGGCGGATCGAGACCACTGACAGCGGCAAGCTTTTGGCGGAAACCGCCAGCCAGACCGCCTATGTCGGCGATTATTACCGCTACTATGCCGGGCTTGCCGACAAGATCGAAGGTTCCGTGCTGCCGATCGACAAGCCGGACATGCATGTCTTCACCCGGCGCGAGCCCATCGGGGTCGTTGTCGCTATTGTGCCCTGGAACGCACAGATGTTCCTGACCGCCACCAAGCTCGGTCCCGCGCTTGCCGCAGGCTGCACTGTGGTGCTGAAAGCCTCTGAAATTGCCCCTGCCCCGATGTTTGAATTCGCGCGGCTGGTCGAGAAAGCCGGTTTCCCCAAAGGTGTCGTGTCTGTCATCACGGGGGACGCAGAACACTGCGCCATTCCGCTGACGCGCCATCCGGATGTAGACCGGATCGCCTTTACCGGCGGGCCAGAGACAGCGCGTCACGTGGTGCGAAACTCGGCTGAAAACTTCGCGGTGACGTCGCTCGAACTGGGGGGCAAGTCGCCTATTCTGGTCTTTGAGGACGCCGATCTTGACGGTGCCTCGAACGGATTGATTGCGGGAAACTTCGGCGCATCCGGCCAAAGCTGTGTGGCGGGCACGCGGGGTCTGATACACCGCTCTGTCATCGAAGAGGTCGCCTCCCGAATCGAGCAGAAAATGAAACACGCCGTTATCGGCGATCCTCTGGATGCGGGCACCCAAATCGGGCCTCTCTGCACGGAGGCACAGATCCGAACCATCGAAAAGACACTCTCGTCAGCGGTTGCGGGTGGCGCGAAGGTCCGGTTCGGAGGTGCCCCACTCGAACGACCGGGAAACTACATGGCGCCAACGCTTGTCGAATGTGCGGATCCGGATACAGAAACCCTGAAAGTCGAAATGTTTGGTCCGGTCATGTCGCTTTTGCCGTTCGACACCGAGGAAGAGGCTATCGCGCTGGCCAACGCGACACCGTTCGGGCTTGGCTCCGGCGTTTTCACCGAAAACGTCGCCCGCGCGCACCGCGTGTCATCGCGCCTCAAGGCTGGGATTTGTTGGGTCAACACCTATCGCGCCGTTTCTCCGATTGCACCGTTCGGAGGGTTTGATCAGTCCGGATACGGACGTGAGGCGGGGCTGGAAGCCATCCACGACTACACGCGTACGAAAACGACCTGGATCAACACATCTGACAAGCCGATGGCGAACCCGTTTGTGATGCGCTAAAGCATTTCGGCATTAAAGCGTTTCGGCTTGAACCTAAATCGCTGGGAATTCCCATGAGGATTCAGATGTGACTAATCCTTGTTGGGAGGATTGATCACAGGTCAGCACCTTTGCCGGATGCGCTACGGGCGCGGTTTCAGCAATACCTTGAAGAAGGGTTGAGCGGACGGCGGGCGGCATTGTGTTTGAAGCTTTCCGCGGCGACGCGGGCGCTGTGGGCGCGCCGAGGTTCGAACTGCGGGACAAACCCGCCATTGGACATTCAAGCTATTGGATTTCGTTTGACACCGCGGCATTTCACCGAGGCACGTACCATAACTTGCTGAATCGGCGTATCGTTCGTGATGCAGTTATCCTGCTACCTCTCGACCAGGGACCGCTTCGCAAACGAACAATCAAACAGGCGTCGTCGCAGCGCTGTAGTCCGGTTCGAACCCGAAGCTGCCTTTGTCTATAGCAGATTATTCGCTTGAATCGGTTTAAAATGGTAATGTCAAAATCTCTTCTATCGGGAGACCGGACAATGTCAAAAAGGCCAAAGGTCTACGGATATGCAGCCAGCACCTATACCCGGATGGCGCTTGTTGGCGCTGAAAAGAAGGGTCTCGATTACGATTTCCAACCGGTGGCGTCTTGGGACGGATACGACAAAGACCCTGAGTACATAGGTTTGCATCCGTTCTTGAAGGTGCCAGTGCTTGAACATGACAAAGTCCGACTTACCGAAACCATCGCAATCCTTGTTTACATCGATCGAGCTTTTGAAGGGCCGCACCTGACTCCGAGCGATCCGCTCGCTCTCGCTAAGATGTGGGAAATCATTTCGAGTACCATCAGCTATGCTTGGCCGTATTGGGTGCCCGTACTGGCCACCAACCGTCTCTTCAATCCGATGGCAGATGACGCTGTCGATGAAAATCTGATTTCCTCGAGATTGCCTGAGATGTGCGGCGCCGCAGAACTCATCGGCAACTACCTGACGGCGCGGTCCGGTGGCTTCGATCTCGCTGATATCGTGGTTGCACGATCGCTGAAATACGCGACGGAAACACCCGAATGGCACGACATTGCCAAGGCTGCTCCAAGATTGGCCGAGTGGTGGGAAAGCACAAAAACAAGGCCAACGATAGCAAAGCATATGCCTGATACGGACTGGCAGCAGCGAACGGAAGACTATGCAAGCCGCAAGTCGAACCCATAATTGGAGGAAAGAAAATGACGACGTACGAGGGCTTTGCAGAGCTGGAAACGAAAGGCTGGTCTGACGATACGATCTCATCAGGCTACGTGAGTATGTTCTCCGAAGCGAGTGACATGGCCATCCCTGCCATCGTCTCCAGCATTGAAGGCACCCAAAAGATCCTCGATCTTTGCTGCGGACAAGGCAATGTAACCGAAGCGCTTGTAAAGGCGGGCCACTCTGTCACTGGTGCAGACTTCTCCTCAAAAATGCTTTCATACGCACGCGAGCGGGTGCCAGATGGGGACTTTGTCGAAGCCGACGCGCAAGACCTACCTTTCGAGAATGCGAGCTTTGACAGCGTCGTCTGCAGCTTTGGCCTGATGCACGTTCCCGATCAAACAAAAGCACTATCGGAAATTCGCAGGGTTCTGAAACCGCGAGGTCAGTTTATCATGACATCTTGGCGTGGCCCAGATATGTCACCTGTCTTCCAAGTATTTTACAGCAGCGTCCAAGAGCACGGCCATCCCTCTGTCAAGATGCCAGACAGCCCTAATTTCCATCAGTTTGCGGACGAGGAAATGGCCCAATCGATCCTGAATGATGCCGGGTTCGACGTGAAAAAGCAGGAACAGGTCGACTGCTTCTGGATGTTGCACAGTCCGGAAGTCCTGGCCGAGATCTTCCAGAACGGAGCTCCACGTGGCGGGTATCTGCTGTCTCAACAGCCAGAAGCGAATAATGCGGCAATTAAAGCGGTAGTGGCCCAAAAAGTGCGTGAACGCTTCGGCGACGGCGACAAGTGGCGCGCGCCAATACCTGCCTGTTTGATCGTTGCCTGCGCGCGGTAAGCCAAACGAAGCGACCACCCAGCTGTCGGCTGTCTGAAGACTCCTGTTGTTTGCTGAGGAATTGCAAACTCTCCGTTTTCGATACAAAGGCATTGCGTGGTGCAGTTTATCGAAGGTCTTGATCGGCATCAGTCGATGATACTGACCGGACGATTATGTGGATTAGGACAGCCCTGTCCGCGAGATTGATGCATTTGTCGACATTTTGTGTTTGGCGGATTTAGATTCCAAACTTCGCCGGCTGCGACCGTCGACCTGGCCATCATCCGGAGCCGATGTTGTGGGGTTGCCTGTATGGCTTCCCCGACCGTGTCCAATCACCACGGCGTCTGGAAAGCGCGTGCGATCGCAAGCTTACGCCCATTTGGCGGAGCGGCCGATTGAAGCCTGACTTCAAGACCATCGCTGACTTCTGCAATGACAACGGCCTGACAATCCGCAAGGTCTGCCAGCAGATTGTCGATCTGTGCCGTGATATACTTTTGCCCGGCGGAGACCTCGTGCCCATTGATGGCAACTCGATCAAGGCGATTAAGGCCAAAGGCAGCGCGAATTCATTTCACGCGAGTAAGATGATTATGATGCTCACTGGACGATTAACGTCACAGCAATAAAAAGCCCGCTACGCC
>QCWH01000101.1 GCA_003149565.1 Marivita sp. XM-24bin2
GAAGGGTGAAAGGATCCGCACGCGTTTCGGGTCAATGCCCAAAGCATCCGCCAGTTCTTGCTTGTTAAATCGAAGCATCTGGAGCGAACTACGCACTTCGACTCTGTCGTCAATCCACTCGGCGATGGCGGCATGGGGCTCCATCGCCGCCGAAACATGGGACGGCGTGGAGTATGTGCGATCTAATTTCACATCCGAGGACGCCCAAGCGGCCTCAAAATCGCCTGCGATCTTGGGATCTCCAACCTCTATGTCGGTTGTTCCGTCCGGAGTCGCCGCTGCATCTTCGGTTTCGTATTCGACGCTCAGGCGCTGTGCCGCGTCTCGCGCGGCTTCGAAGGTTTCGGCCACGACCAAGGCAATCGGCTGACCGTGATAATGCACCACATCACCCGGTTGCACGGGTGCAGCCCCGGCCATGCCTTGTGCCGGATTACGGATCATGCGCGGGTCGGTGATGACGTCAATGACCCCCCCAAGTCCTATGACCGCGTCCCGATCGATATTCCGCACGGTGCCCCGGGCGATCGTGGCCCGGACCAAAGCGCCGTGCGCCGTGTCCTCCGCAGCGGGATGGTCCGCAGTATAGCCAGCCGTGCCCGACACCTTTTGCGGCCCGTCGGGACGGTCCAGCGGGGAGCCGATGACCCCCTGTTTCGTTTCATCCAGCAGGCGCGGCTGGGGTGCGTCCATGGTGAAATGCTCTGTCATCAGTTCGTCCTCGCAATGTCGCTGCCTTCGGGGTCGCTGAGGCCAGTCAGTTGGCGCATTGTGGCAATGAAGGTGCGGCGCAAAAGTATGCGCTTGTAATCCGTGTCGGGGTGAGGCGCGGTTTCTGGAACGAGCGCATCGGCGGCGCGCTGGAACAACTCGTTCGATGCCTTCTGATTTTTCAGAATGCGCGCGACATCACGATCCGTCCAAGGATGCGGCGCAACGCTGCCGTACGCGAGGCGGAGGTCAGTGATGGTTTCGCCCCTCATCGCAACTGAGCCAGCAATGGAAACCAACGCAAAAGCATAGGATGCACGGTCGCGAACCTTGCGATAGATTTGGCGCTCGCCCGAACGTGGCGGAGGCAGGACGATAGCTGTTATGAGGTCATCCTTGCCTAGCACGTTTTCAACATCGGGACGGCTGCCAGGCCCTTGGTAAAACTCTTGCATCCGCACGCGGCGGGTTTCGCGAGCCGCATTGTAGATTTCCACCTCGGCTTCGAGAGCCGTCAGCGCGACCGCCATGTCCGAGGGGTGGGCGGCAAGACAGTGCTCGGAGGTCCCGAACAGTGCCAGCATACGGCCCGCACCACCCTTCGCCGCACAGCCGTCGCCAGGATTGCGTTTGTTGCAGGATTGCGAGGTGTCGTAGAAATAGGGGCAGCGAGTCCGTTGTAAAAGGTTGCCGCCCGTGGTCGCCTTGTTACGGATCTGGGCCGACGCTCCGGCGAGGATTGCACGTGATAAAAGAGGCCAGCCTGCTTTGACACGCGCGTCGTTGGCCAGCGCAGTGTTGGTCACAAGCGCGCCGATGCGCAACCCTTTTCCCTCGACCTGAATATCAGACAAACCGTCGAGACGCGTGATATCCACCAAGGCATCAGGCGCCATTACTTGGATTTTCATAAGGTCGAGCAGATTGGTGCCACCGGCAATGATCTGCCCATTAGTCACGTCTTTGAAGGAAGAGGCGAGGTGATATTCGAAATTCCTCATTTCTCCACCTCCGCGGCCATGGCGATGGCCTCGCGGATCAACGGGTAAGCGGAACAACGGCAAAGGTTGCCCGACATCCGCTCTGCCATTTCGGAGTCCGACAACTCCGACGTTTCGAGATCTTCGCTTACGTAAGAGGGCGCTCCGTTACGAAGCTCCCTGAGCATCGCGGCTGCCGACATGATCTGGCCGGGGGTGCAATAACCGCACTGATAGCCATCCTTTTCGATGAAGGCCTTTTGTAGCGCCGAGAGGCGCTCGGAAGAACCTATCCCTTCGATGGTCGTTATCTGATCTCCGTCGTGCATCGCAGTCAGACAAAGGCAAGCATTCACCCGTTTTCCATTCAAAAGGACTGTGCAGGCCCCACATTGGCCATGATCGCAGCCCTTTTTCGTGCCGGCGAGATCGAGATCGTCGCGAAGGGTCTCGAGCAATGTACGACGCGCGTCATGCTCGATGTCATGCAAGCGCCCGTTGACTATGATTGTTGTCTTCATCCGTCTCTCCGTTGCGAAAGGGCAAACGGGCAGAGCATTAGCGGTGCCCACATGATCAACGAACAGATGGCTCGATCGTTCCAGAGCAGTGAGCGCACAGGCATGCCTGCCTGGTCTGCGCACCGTCGGGAAAACAGAGCTCCACGCTGTATCATTCGGCTTTGGCTAACGCGGCGACGATCTCGCCAATCGATCAGTGCTCGGACTCTCGTGGGTCACAGTTGATCGTCGACCAGCACTGGCGGAACTTGCGGATCATCGGCCGCATTTACACTAAAAGGGAGGGTCTCCGTATCACTTTTTTCCAGAGTTTATCCGCGGCAGGATTCGGGGCTACCGCCATAAGCTTCGGTCCCGCGCGCATGGGATTTGGGCTGTTCGTTCCGGAGTTTAAGTCTGCCTTCTCGATGTCCTCCTCGGCGGTCGGTCTCGTGTCGAGCCTTGGCTTCGCGGGTTTCTTCGTTGGTCTCCTGATTGCGCAGTTCTTATTAAACCGAAGAGGTCCGAAATTTCCGGTCCTGACCGGACTTGCCGCAGCAACAATCGGCATGGGAATTGTCGCGTTATCTCCAAGTGTCTTTGTTCTCGCGCTCGGCGTTTTTCTCGCAGCATCGAGTGCAGGCTTCGCCTGGACGCCTTTCAACGATGCGGTGCATCGGAAAATTCGGGACGTGGATCGTCCCACGGCGCTGTCCGAGATCAGCACCGGAACCAGCTTAGGGATCGCGGGTGCGGGCGCCTTGGCTTTTGCGATGGTCTATCTTGGGCTTGACTGGCGGACCAGTTGGGCTGTCTTCGCCGGAGTGAGCGCCCTCACTCTCGTCGGAAACTGGGCTGCTCTCAACAAAGTTGACAAGGGGCCTGAAGTTGGACCGGAGCAAGGATGGAGCGATGTCCTTCATCCCGTGGCAATGCCGATCTTTGGAATTGCCTTTGTTTACGGGATTACCTCGGCCATCTACATTTCTTTTGCTGCCGACTACTTCGCCCAAGAGGGCCTTCCTGGCCTTTCTGAAAGCTCAACATCTTCTTTCGTCTTCATTTTCTGCGGCATCTTTGGCCTCGCGGGTCTACTGACGAACCGGGTGCGCAGTATGATTGGCCTAACCTGGCTCATTCGCGCGCTTCTCATCACCGCTGCAGCAGCCCTTGCGCTCGTGGCGCTCATGCCAGGCGTCTGGTTGGGGGTTGGTGTTTCCGCTGGGTTGCAAGGGATCAACATCATGATGACGAGCGCCGTGCTTGCGTTTTGGTCTGAACGGCTGTTTCCAACCTTTCCGTCGCTTGGCTTTACCATCACACTCCTGGCCACTGCCACGGGCAGTGTGATCGGCCCTTTGATTGCAGGGCTGATCTCCGATAAGTTGGGTCCCGAGGTCATGTTCTACGGGACAGCCGTCATTCCGCTTTTTACCGCCGGGATCCTGCAAAGACGGTTTGTGGTCGAACGTCCCGCAAAAGCATAGACGCCCAATGAAGTCTAAAGCAGCCGAAAATTTTATCTCATCGAGTTGCGAGGGCGCAACTATGACGAGAATTATATCTAAGATGTACGCCCATTGGTGGTTTTGAGCAGACTTCCATGCTGTGGCTCACGGCCTGCTACGATGCAGACTTGCAGGGTGACGGTGGGCATGGCGTAAAAGGACTGACAAGGCGATGCTCGCCGGTTGATAATTCGCCATTTTGAGGGGCGCCTAAATATCGGTCAGCCCAGTCAGGTGCTTTGGGCAATCATCCCAAGGCAGAACAGAGTAACCAAGCCGAGTGGCGCTATCCGGACCGCCCAGCTGAGAGCGTTCGCTGCTCTCTGGTGAAGTCCGAATTGGTGGCCAATATGGTCTGGCGAAAAGCGCCACGCCAGAACCAGTGAGGATGCTATCGCCGTAAGAATAGTGCCGTTAGAGCCCACTAGCCTATCCACGGAATCCAAGACCGGACTTCCAGCGATTGTCCATCCTGGGGCGGCATAGGAGAGTGCCGACGGAATCCCGAGGACCACGATCGCGATGACGCCCAACAGCACTCCCGAGACGGGCCCAATCCACCGCCACTGCTCGCGCAGCGCCGCCGTCACGACCTTGGCTCCGCCTAGACAGGAAGATAGCGCCGCGACGAAAAGCAGCCAGAAAAACACGGGCTCCAAAATAGAACTGCCGCCCATCTGTTGGAAGGCGCGAGGGAGCGTCTCGAATGCAAGCTCGGAACCTGCTCCTGGATCGAGTCCGGCTTCGAAGACCAAAGGAAAGATTGCGAGCCCAGCCAAGATCGCGACTCCAGAATTGATCGCAGCGATTGAGGCCACGGAGCGCGGCACATTCACGCGCAACGGCAGGTAACTGCCATACGTGATGAGGTAGCCTTGGCCGATCGTCAGGGAGAAGAAAGCCTGGCCGAAAGCGGCCCGCCAGACGGCTGGGTCTCCTAAGCGGACAGGGTCTGGCGAAAACAGGAAGGATAGAGCCTCCGAAGTCGCGCCGTTTCGAAAAGCGTAAACCGCTATCCCGAGTAGCGTCAGAAGGAGCAACGGCATAAGGAATTGAGCGGCTCGCTCAATGCCCGAAAGCCCAAAGGCAAGAATCGCGGCCACCAGAAGCCCGGTCGCGCCAAGCCACCACAGCGAGGCGTAGCCGGTGGTAAACTCCGAAAAGGTGGGCGCGGTATCCATGGTTGCTTCAACCGCGTAACCGAGTGTCCAACCAGAGATTACGAAGTAATAGCTGTTGATCGCAAGCGTAAGCAGAACAATGCCGATGCCGAGGGGAACGAAGTAGCGCCCGAGACGGCGGAAGCTTGCGATGACTGAACCGTGGGTGTCGCGCCCAACGGCGATTTCCAACGCGGCAAAAGGAATAGCGAAAAGAACAACCGCCACTGCATAGACCAGCAGAAACGAGCCGCCACCATTCTCACCAATCAGCGTCGGAAATCGCCAGAGATTACCCAGTCCGACACCGGCGGCGGCGGTCGAAAGAATGAATACGCGTTCTGAAGACCATAATGCGTAGGGCTGCTCGGCGCGTTCGGCGGCTTCTCTGGAGACATCAGTCAGCTCGGCAGCTGCTTGGCTACTTTTCTGCCTCGGGGCTTTAGTTGACCCACGATGCCCAGCAGCGGACCGATCATTGGCATTGCTCGACCCTTTGGCAGATGCGGCACCGGCATCGTCCCCATCCATGTCTTCTTGGTCCGGCGTCTCCCGGTACTGTTCTTTTTGGTTCTTCAAGCGCCTTTCCATGCTGCCTCACAAATTTTTTGGATGCTCTGGGTGCAACGAAACATCAGTGGACCCAGTTCCTGATCAGGGGTGGGGTAGCAAAGCCGCCGGAGCTTTTGTTGGAGGCGATACGGCATGAGCGGCCGACAAAAATAGGAGGAGTAGTGCTTTCGTGGAAACGTGATCAAGATTGTCGAACGTGTCGCCGTTGCGATCTACAGCCCGCCACAATCAATGATTTACTCCGTTGTTTTGGACAACGAGTATGTGGGGGTGATACTTGTCGCTCGGCAGTCGTTGATCTCGACGCATAAAGCTCGCAAAATGCGTGGCGATGCGCTTGACTCAAGGCCGGATCACTTCACGGTCGGCTATGATGCCACGCTCTGCCAGCAACTCCTCGAAATTTTCCATGCGGCACCAGGAACGAAAGCAAGTCCAAATAAAATTGGCGACGATCTCCTGAGAATAACGAAAGCACTTCATGCGGGGCAGGTGAGCGCGGACTCAGCTGAAATCGACGAACCGATAAATCCAGCTAAGCCGGCGATGCTGGGAGAGGTGTCTTTCCAGAGAGGCCTCGTACAATAGCGCCGGTTGAGCTTCCCGACGCGGCTCCGTTATAGCCAGTCCCTCCCGGAAGAATAAAATTAATCAATGACTTACCTATAGATCAAGAAAGAGTTTTTCCACAAAATAAGCCCGAAATTGACGCGCATTGCATGATGGTCATTCACCGCACAACGACTATTTCGTCACACGCTCATCGGAGAATTCGACTGGGTCCATCGCCGCGACGATCACGTAGTCGCTATCGCACACTCCGAGCGATGAGCAGAGCCTCGTCGAGGCACTGTTGGTGGGATTTATTCCTGTCCGGAAGCTGCGCGCCCCAAGGCGCTCCGCCGCCTCCAGGATGGCCATCGCGCCGATTGTCCGGGCGATACCTTGTCCTTGGCGGTCCGTCACGGTGGCGAGCTGGCCCCATTGCACCATGTCGGCCATGGGATGATCCGGATGCCTGCTTCGCACGGCACCCGCTGTCGCGACTGGTCTACCCCCGGCGTCGAATGCGACCATGCCGAAACCAGGACGGCTGACGCCGCGAATAACCGGCCCGATCGGTGGCAGCACTCCATGGGCAATTGAGACCTCGGCGAAGGCCTGCACCAGATGTAATGAGGAAGCCCCATCAATCACTGTAACCGTAAGGTCGTTGGGAAGGGGCTTTTTTTCCACTACAGCCCGGGCGATGTCTATCGCCTCGCTGCCACCGATGAAATTGCCTATTACGTCGGTGCGGAGACCGCGACGCTCCAACTCGTGCTGAAAATCTCTGCTAATGGTCTTGGGGACAAGCTCGCAGGAGCTGGCACCAACCAGCCGGGCGAGAGACTCGACCAGGTCAGCGGCTTCTGGGCCGTAATCCGCGACCGCGACTCCACGGCCGTGCGAACAGAAACGTGGGTCCCGGGACAGCAACCCGGCGAGATGTTCGCCCAGAATTTGCATGCGCTTCTGTACCGGCGACCCGAACACTTCTTCCATATGACCCCCTGGCCGATCTTTAAAGAGGTCAAACTATTGGGAATTTGAGGGACATCGTCAACGAAGGCTTGGATCCCGCACTGCCGACCTGGAAATGTAAGCCGGGCTTGTGATCAACTCGCGGCGCGTGATCAAGTCATTGTCGACGTGTCGTTGGCGCTCACAAACCATATGTTATGATTGCTGCCGTCGCTCACTGGCGGCGGACGAGGTGCGGCACGCATCGTCAGCAGGAAGTTGTTCACCCCTTGATAGCGTTCAACGCCCACGCGCAGTGGACGAGAAGGGCCAACTGTGGTTCAGGGCTTGCGCCGACATAGGACGCCGGGCTGGATGATGCGGATAATTTCGTTTTGTATGATCTCGGAGCCATTGAATTTGGACGTTTGAGGTCGAGCAAAGGCTGGCATACTCTCATGTATTTGTGAGAAGATCGGGGATCAGCTTGACCGGCCGGGTCGAGGATTGTTTGCGAACCTCGCGCCGAGTTCTTCGACCGAGTAGATGTAGGTGGTCGGTGAAGCGGACCTGCCGGGCCCCGACGGGTCAGTGTCGCTCGATTCGCCCTGAGCCACACGCGGCAGGATCGCGAAGGCGATAACATCGGTGATGCGTCGAATATCGATGAACGGCGTGACTAGTGCGACCTAAAGAGCGGCCCAGGGAAAGCACTCGATGGGCGCGAAGGTCGAAACGGTGGTCAAATGAGATGGAGGAACGTCCCGCGCGCTCCGCGGATTACATGGGCATTCGGAAATCTCGCCGCCGACCGGAGATAGCCGAGATCACGGATGGTCTGGCGTTCAAGCTGCCTCGCCAGCCCCAACTGACCGGCTCGGCGCAGATCTCTATGCTGCCAGCAAAAGGCAGCGGCTCCGCGCAACACGCGTTTGCATGGAAATGCCCTTCTTCGGGAGCAGCAGACCGGAACCCGCCCCAGACCCATCGGAGGGCCCCAAGGGTACCCGGGGTCCTGTCGAGGACGTAGGCTTTATAGCAAGGCGCAAACTGCTTTGGGTCAAGTAACGGTCGTGGGGCAGGGGCCATTGATGATCCGCAGGACGTCTTCCCAAGCCGTGTCGGGCCGCACGCCAAGGACGACTAGGACGCTGAAGGCACGGTCACGTTGAGCGAATTCCATCGCTGGTTTGCTCTGGCAATATGTCGCTGCAACAACAGCACTCATTTCAGTGTTGGCTGTACGCTGTGCACCAAATGGGAGACACTTTCAAAGGAAATGAGGGACGATATCTCCT
>QCWH01000102.1:0-6134 GCA_003149565.1 Marivita sp. XM-24bin2
CCTGTGCTGGGGCGCGCCCCAGCACAGGCTCATGACCCGCAGCTCAAACAAATTTCCAGACATGAGGGTACAGTACCCCAAAGCAACCTACATCGCTGTTGAGGGACGCCCTGGCGAACCTTTGATCGCAGACAAATTCAACGTCGGCGGGCTATCACTTCTTTCCACGCAGGATGCCGACATCGAACAGCAGATTGCTGGACGCGCAATCATCAAAGCAAACCGTTCGAAAGACGGGTTGACCAACCTAAAAGGCAAGTTGAACGAGTTCACTGGTGACCTTCGACCGCCAAACAAAAGTGGTGTTAGGACCCCCTACAATGCTGACCTTGCGAACAGTGTTGGCATGTTTGCCGAGATTGAACTGCGGGATCTGTGGCGACACCCTACTAAGCCCTTTCCGCAATCTGCCGAACCAATCGCATGGGAGGTTTGGCTTGAACCCGATGAGGTCAATGACTTTGTGGCCACGGCTGTCGAAGAAGGGATGACGGTCTATCCCGACCGCCTAGTTCGACAAATGCAGATCCGGTTGCGGCCGCAATGGCGATGATGTTTGAACGCGACGAAATGCCTTTGAGAGCAGAAAACGAGGACGGCTCCATTCCATACGATTAAAGGGGATTGTGGACCATGAGCAAGCTGCTGCGAAGCTATTGTTCATTGACACTTGGCAGCGCCGAGCGGGCTAATAATAACTCTGTCGGGCACTCATCTGGGTACAACTTTAGTTTGATTCTTAGGTCTGTGCTCGCCGATTGGCTGAATTTTGGGAACTATCCTTTTTTCGCTGTTCCCGCTAAAGGTATTCTTCGAAACCTTCAAAGGTTCATCTTTGACTGAAAAAGTCACGTTTTCTTTCGTTTCAAGTGCTGCGGTTATTGAGGCGACCAGTTCTGCACCTCTTTCAGTTGGAAAGGGGACCTTAGCTCTGCGATCATCTGGATCAGTCTCTAGAGCTATTAGCTCAAGGCCTGGCTCTCGCGATGAGCCCGAGCTCAGCAACGAGACATTGCGCGAAAGATTTGTTATGTTTAATTCCTCTGCGATCGATTTGGTCGGCAACTTCAAATGGCCAAAATTTTGATTATTGCAACAAATGAACAAAAATACGCTTAGCGTGGTAATATTCATGTTCGGGTCGACTTTAAGAATTTCACGCAACGCGGGTAAGATACGAACCCGAATATTGTCTGTGACAGCCTGAGCAAAGCACGCGTCATCTGACAAACGCGGATGCCGATCGGTAAGACCAAAGATGGACGCAAGGTAAATTGCGTGCGCCTCTGCCTTTGCACTTGCTGCAACACATTTCGAACGCCGATCCATGCCAGGCACTCGTAAAAGCAGATTAGCGCCTTTTAGTTTCCCGCGGCCGTCGGACAGGAGCGCGACTGAAGATGCGATGAAGTTGTATGGTTCGTCCTCCCGCAGCCGAAGCGCTGTGTATGACAAGGGCTCCGAGGCAATCGCAACGGTTAATATAGAATGTAATGCGCGTACCGACAGATTTGGTCTGGAACGTCGAATGCCATAGACCCTGCTGCAGAAGCGCAGAAATTCTGGACTGTGATTATTGGGCGGAGACGCGAAAAAAAAGAAAAAGAAAGTTTATCCCTCCTCATCGTCTTGACCCATATACCCAGTTCACCAAAGGATTGCAATGATAGAAACTCGACACACGACATCTATTTATGCTTGCCGCATGATTTTCAGCTTGATACGTATTGAAATGGCAGCCTTCGTGGGGCGAGCGACCGCTACACCCACTCTACGCGCAGCCAATACACTTGAGCAACAACAATCGCAAAGGAAAGGCAGTACAGCGAGAAATCCCCCCAAACTGGAAGTTCGAAGAGGATTTCTGCAGTAGCTTAGACACCTTCTGCATACTTACCTCAAAAAATTTTTACAAGCCTTCAAACGCAGTGAAGGTGCGGGGTCTGTTTTTCGTACTGAAATCATTGATGAAAAAAAGCTGCAAGAAAGGTCGAGTGCAGACCTCTGCGCAATATAAGCTGAAATTGGTCACGCGAGGGCGGCTTCAGAGCATCTCGTCCAACTGTTATACTTGTGATGCCGGCAGTTGGCGGGCGGTGTCTGACTGATCTCTAGATAAACTTGGCACTCTTGACTTGAAAAGCTGAGGACACTCGTGTCCGCAGACGAAGGGAAAAAGTGGATCAACTATCGAAGCGCTAGGCCGGTAGAAAAAGTCCAGAATCGATCAAGCACGTTCAACTCTGAGGCCGTCAGGCTTGGTTTGACTGATAAGGCAGAGGATTTATTCCGGCTGGCATGGGGTGAGCCTGAGAAGGTCAGCGCAAAAGATTGGCGGCCTCGTGAGAACTCTGCCCGCTCGATGGCAATGCGAGGCCGCAAGCGCGGGCAATGGTTTGACCATAAGGCGGGCACAGGCGGAGACCTGTTTGACCTGGTGGCGGTAGAGCTCTGCGGCTTAGGCTCTGCGCAAGAGGATTTTCACCGCGTTCTGCAGGAGGCAGCCCGGTTTTGTGGCATGGCCGAGGGCCAGAGCATCGACATTGAAGCCCTGACAGCCCGCAAGGCAGCCCAGAGGGCCGAGGGGGCGCGGCAGGAAGCGGCAGACGCCAAGCGCAAGGCTACGCTGGTGAGGGCTCTACAGGCCCGCTCAGAGCCTCTGACAGGCAGCCCGGCAGCGGTCTATCTCAAAGCCCGAGGAATTGCGGCCCTGCCCGAGGGGTGGAGTTACCTGCCCCCGGTTTCGGGTTTGGCTGTTAGGCATCCTGATAAGCCTGCGCTGATGGCATGGGCGATTGATGCAGACGGGAAAGCGACAGGCGGGCAACGCATCCTGATTAACGAGGACGGCAGCCCGGCAGAGCTAGATCCCCGAAAGTTTTCGTTTGGCTCTATTGGCGGCAGCCCGGCGCGCATCGCGGCACAGGCAGAAGGTGGCCCGCTTTGCATCGCAGAAGGCCCAGAGACAGCGGCGGCGATTGCACAAGCGACAGGGTTCGAGGTTTGGGCGGTGTTCGGTGCAGGCCAGTTTGCATCGGCCCCCGCCCCGCTCAATCGGCAGGTTATCCTCTGCCCTGACAGGGATGCCCCCGACAGCCCAGCATCTGAGGCGTTCAACCGCGCATGTGATGAGCTGAGAAGCCAAGGCGTTAATCTATGGGTGGCCCGCGCCCCCGAGCCCGAGGGTAGCAAGCGCGACCTGGCAGACACGCTGCAAGAACGCGGTGCAGAGGCCGTGAGGGCAGCGATTGCAGACGCGAAGCCCTACGCCCGAGACAGCAAAGGCCGCTTTACAGGGGCAGGAGCTTTGCCTGCAGAGCCTTTGCCCATGCCTGATTTCCTGAGCCCTGAGGAGGCAAGGGACCGCATCCGGGCAGAGGTTCGGCAGTTCCTCGAAAAGGCCGCACAATGGCAGGCGGCAAAGGCAATACTCGACAAATACAATGAAGCGAGTGACCGATTTGATAAGGGGCAGCGCAAAACAGAGCCAACAATGCCAGATGGAGAGATTATCGAAACTGCGCAGGGGCACCCACCCGTTCTGGCACTGGCGGCCTATCCCGGTGCAGGAAAGAGCAGAATTGCCCGCGAGGTTCTGGCCGAGTTCGATTTAAGCGCATTTGGCGGTGGTGATGTTCTTTTTGTGGCCCCCACCCTACGGCTGGCAGAGGAGGCAGCGACACATGCACAAGAGCTGCAGGCGGGCTGGCATGTGACACGCGGCAGAAGCGCCTTACAGCCCGGAATGAGCACCCCCATGTGTCAGCGGGCAGAGGAGGCAGAGCGGGTTGCCAAGGCTGGCCTACGGGTGAAGCCGACACTCTGCGCGCGCAAGGATGATGAGGAGCCTGTTCTCTGCTCCTACCACAATAGCTGCGCCTACATTCACCAATGGGACGGGCTTGGAGAGGCCCCAGCCCTACGGTTTGAGGCATCGGCTTACTTGACCGTTGAAAGTGACGGCTCAGGCAGAAAAACAGGCCTGCAGGTAATAGACGAAAGCATTTGGCGACTGTTTACCCGAAAGGCCGATTTGACGTTTGACGGATGGCTTAGGCCCCGCAAGGTCACGCCCAAAACCAAAGGCAAGGCCGCGCCAACACCTGCAGAGCGCCACCAAGCCGATGCTCTGGCGGCAGACATGCAGAAGGCGGCAGAGGATGTTCTGCGCGCCTTGCAGGCAGGGCAGAGCTTGGCAGGGTTGAGCTACACGGCGGAGGATTTCAGAGCCTATGCAAGGGCAGAACGCGGCCCGGATGTTCTGGCGGTTCACCCAAACGCCTCAGACGAAAAGATACGCGCGGCCCTCGATGAGCGCGAGGCAGGCGACCTGGATGCAGGAAAGCGCGCAACGGTTTGGGCTATTCTGGCAGAGTGCCTTGAGAAGGGCCTGACAGACACTCAGCGCCTGCGGGTTGTACGGGATGTTCCTCCACCCCGCTCAGGGGAGAAGCGGGATGTTCTGCGCGCAACATGGTTTGTGGAGCCCCCGCGCGATGTTGCGACACTGTTACTCGATGCAGACGCAACACCCGAGATTGTGGACCGGATGTTTCCGGGCGCTGAGCTGGTGCAGGTGGACCTGCGACCTAATGCAGAGGTGGTGCAGATCAGCGATAGAACCTTTAGCAACACATCCCTCAAAAACCCTGAGCTCAGAAAACAGGCCGTTGAGCTGGTGTGGGCCGAGGTGCTGGCGGACATTCTGCAGGGTAAGCGCGGGGTTCTGGTAGTTGCCACAAAAAAGGTGGTTCAGCAGTTCTTCGAGGATGCAGGGCATATCTTCGAGGGCATGACAGACGCCGAGGTTTCACAGTTCATGCAAAATAGCAAATTGCATGGCGCGCGGTGGCTCTGGTTCGGGCCTGCAGCTCTGGGTTTGAACACTTGGCAAGGGTTCGGAACAGCCATTGTGTTTGGCCGCGAGGAGTTGCCCGTTGATGCTTTAGAGGATCTACTGCGCGCAATGCGAGGTGACACAGGGGAAGAGCTGCAGCTGGTGCCCGAGGATGCCAAAGGCAACAAGCGCCTACCCCGCGAGGCAGTGTCCTATCTCATGGCCGATGGCAGCGGCGCTGCAGCACAGGTGACAGTTCACCCAGACACTATGGGCCGGGCTCTGCAGATACAGACGCGAGAGCTTGCGACACGGCAGACATTTGAACGGCTCAGGCTTGCGACAGCGGAGGAGCGAAAGCGGGTTGTTCTGGCATGTAACGTGCCTATCCCTGGCCTGCCCGTTGATAAGCTGGTGACATGGGACGAGCTGGGGCCCTCACGGTTCGAAGCGGCTCAGGCAGAGGCAGCGCAACGCGGCGGAGTTCTACGGCTCAGCGCAGCAGGGCTTGCTCAGGATGCCCCCAAGACATTCCCGACGCAGAAGGCAGCGGCTCGATGGCTGGAAAGTTCAGAGGGCAAAAAGGCAGTTAATACCCCCGCACCGCTAATTAGATATAATATTAGCGGTGCGGGGGGTATAAATCCAAAACAGGTGAGTTTGCGCCTGCAGGGCCAGAGAGGGCCTAAGCCCACCCCCGCGCTGGTGGTTCTGCCCGGCGATGCCCGTGCGATGGCTGAGGCTCAGATCGGGCCGTTGGCGATGTTTAATGAAAGAACCTACCTCCGGCGGGAAGTTTCAAAAGAGGATGTGACAGGCACCGTTCCTAAGATGTTAGAAAATCCCTCGCCTGAGCCTGAGCGGGCCGAGATTGCAGGGCCTAAACGCGAGGCGGTTCGGCAGGAGGTGCGGATTGCCCGACGATCGGCAGCGGCACAGGTTGCTCGAGCGATTGCAGGCGGTGCTTCAAAGCCGAAAGACATTCAGTCACAAACAGGATTGCCCTCTGAGAAGGCCGGAACAGCGCTGAGACGGATGCAGGAAGCTGGGATTGTTTATCAATGGCGGCCTGGCCGATTTGTTCTGAATTTTGAGGCCAAAGAATTAGCTTCAATTTTGACGCGCAGAAGCTCAAGTCTTCGTTGATCCTGATCCTGACGGTGGGTACGGGGCCTATCGCCAAAAAAGCTCTAGATATGTTTGTCGACGAAATAGCCTGCGACGCCACCATGCGCGCGTTGACAAGTTGCAAAAACCAGCCCCAGCGCCAACAATAATGCGGTGAGCAACAGCTTTA
>QCWH01000102.1:6814-8224 GCA_003149565.1 Marivita sp. XM-24bin2
GCGGAGCTATGCGGGAATTTGGGTGATGGCGTGATTTGAAGGGCGGCGTATTGTGGCTGGTGTTGAAGCCGGCCAGAACCTCACAAGGAGCAATACGCCTATGAAGGACGATACAACTATCCTACCTTTTCGCCAATCGGAAACGATAGCGGATCCATTGACAGAAATTGCGCGGGAAGGTGCGCGCAGGATGCTGGCAGAAGCGTTGAAGGCTGAAGCTGATGCGTTTGTAGCAAGCTTTTCCGATGAGCAGCTGGAGGATGGCCGCCAGCGGATAGTGCGGCACGGATTTGGGCCTGAACGGAAGATCCAGACCGGCATTGGTGCCCTTGCTGTCCAGCGGCCCAAGGTGCGCGATCGTATGGACGCGCTCGATCCATCAGAGAAAATCCGTTTTACGTCAAACATACTGCCCAAGTGGGCACGCCGCTCGGTCAGCTTGGATGCCTTGCTGCCTGTGCTGTATCTGAAGGGCATTTCGACAGGTGATTTCCAAGAGGCGCTGTCGGCCATTATGGGCCCCGAGGCGCCGAACCTGTCGCCAAGTGTCATATCGCGACTGACGGCTGGATGGCAGGTGCAATATGACGCCTGGGCACGGCGTGATCTATCTGCCCGTCATTATGTCTATATCTGGGCGGATGGCGTTTATCTTCAGGCGCGGATGGAGGAAAACGCCGAATGTATGTTGGTGATTATCGGCGCGACACCGGAAGGCAAAAAAGAGCTGATAGGCTTTCAAGTCGGCCTACGGGAAAGCGCGCAGAGCTGGCACGAGTTGCTGGCCGATATCAAAGGCCGCGGGCTATCCGTTCCACCTGAAATTGCGGTTGGTGACGGTGCCATGGGCTTCTGGAATGCGCTGGACAGGGCGTTTCCCAGCACAAAGCACCAACGATGTTGGGTGCATAAGGTTAAGAATATCCAGAACTGTTTTCCCAAGCATATGGCCCCGGCGGTGAAATCAGATCTGGATGATATTCAGCACGCCGAAACGCGCAAGGAAGCCGAAGCAGCGTTGACAGTGTTCTGCGAAAAGTATGGCGTCAAATACGAAAAGGGCGTTGCCTGCCTGACCAAGGACAAAGACGCGATGCTGGCTTTCTTCGACTTCCCAGCCGAACATTGGGGCCACCTGCGTACGTCGAACCCGATTGAAAGCGTGTTTGCCACAGTTCGGCATCGGACCGTGCGCACCAAGGGTGCGCTATCTCAGAAAACGGCAAAGCTGATGGTTTTTGCCCTTATTCAGGCCGCATCAAAGAAATGGCTACGTCTCAAGGGTAGAAACCAGTTGCCAAAAGTCATCGAAGGAATCAAATTCAACGACGGTGTCGAAGTCACCGCTGACACCGAAAACCGCGCCGCCTGATGACGCGCGTCACCTAAATTCATGCATAGCTCTTTGGC
>QCWH01000102.1:8777-9430 GCA_003149565.1 Marivita sp. XM-24bin2
GTCCTTCACTGACCATCGCGCTTCCAAGGTTTCAAAGGACGATACGTGAATTTTACCAGCATCGCAGCCGTGCTTTCAGCGTACTTTTTAGCGGCGACAGCGTCTCTTGCCGATGTGCGCGTCGTTGACGGTGACACACTTGAGATGGATGGGACAACGTACCGGATCAATGGAATTGATGCGCCGGAGTACGGACAGAAATGCGCTTCAAGATCAGGAGGGACATGGGCCTGTGGAAAAGAGGCCGTCGGCGCGTTGATCAGATATATCTCTGGAAAAGACGTCCGATGTGACAGCATGGCCGAAGATGGTTTTGGCCGTACAGTTGCAACCTGTTTTGCGAACGGTACGGACATCGGAGCTCTCATGGTGGAACAGGGCTGGGCGTGGGCGTTCGTCAAATATTCAGATGTTTACGTCACTGAAGAAGCTATCGCACGAAATTCATGCCAGGGTATTTGGCAAGCGGACACCATGCCCGCTTGGGAATATCGAGCTCAGCGTTGGCAAGTTGCTGAACAAAAAGCGCCCGAAGGGTGCCCCATCAAGGGCAACATTTCCAGCAATGGTCGCATCTACCATGCGCCCTGGTCTCCTTGGTACTCAAGGACGAAGATAAGCGAAGTCCAGGGGGAGCGCTGGTTTTGCTCTGA
>QCWH01000103.1 GCA_003149565.1 Marivita sp. XM-24bin2
TATCGAGCGCCTCACCGATCAAACCAAAGCCAGGCACTTCTATGGTCACCATGGCATCCATATCCTTTTGCAGGTTTCTTTCCGCCAAGGTCCTGCGAAAATACCGTAAGGTCGTTAACTTTGAAAGTTGGAACCCCGGCAGCTTTGGCTTTTTCAGCCGTCTTGGGCGGTAAGCCGACCTTCGCCGCGATCCAGACCGAGGTCCGCTCGAAGGGTTGCAGCATTGCGGCCAGTCAAGCTTCCGTTACGTAAGTCATGTAGCGGTGCAGCCGGCGGGCAAGAGCCTCGGCAACGAGCCGGTGGAAATCAGCGGAGAGGTCTTCATGTCTGCCGTTCCTCCCTGGGAAAGACTGGCGGTCGATCCGCAACAATTTGCAATCTGTCACTGCCTCCACTTCCGCCGACCGGCAGGCGCCGCTGTAAAGAGCGATTTCGCCGATGACCGTGCCTGGCAGAAAACGAGCGACAACCTCGGACGTACCGCATTCGGCGCGCAGGATGGCGTGGGCGCGTCCCGACAGTAGGACGAACAATTCTTGCGCCTCATCGTGTTCGTGTACGATGCGGGCGCCCGCCGCCACGGCGGTCGGCTCGAAGTGTCGCAACGGGTCGAAGCTGGGGTGCAGCTTACTGAGTTCATCGAGGAATGTCGTCCGATCGCTCTGTGCTCCGTGCTTGGTGGTCGAACAGAGGAGCGTCTCCTCGATCGCAAAGAGCGCGTCATCGAGTGTGGCATAGGAGTTGAACGTCTCGCTTTCCTGTACACCGACCGCTTGGAGCATGGTGGTGACCTCGGGCCGGGCTCCGGCCAGAATCAAGTCTACTCCGACCGCAGCGCACTTGCTCCGGAATTCCGCCAGCGCCAAGGTGGCTGAGACGTCCAGACCGGTGATGCGGGACAAGTCGAGGATGATTCCATCGGGTGGGCGCCCAGGGACGGCCAGTTCATCGTCGGCGATCTTCCGCAGCCGCGTGCAGGCCCCGAAGAAGAGATATCCCTTCAACTGAAAGATCACGACGTCCTGCCCTCTCGACGCCAGTCGCTGCATGTCAGTGTCGGGCCGTTCCGTACGGGAGGTGCGCGTGGCCAGGGTGTGCCGGGCATGGAGCACATCTACCTGTCCGGCGGCTCGAGCGAACAGCACGATCGCTGCGATGAAGCCGACGCTTATTGCCTCGAGAACGCCAAAAGTCGCCGCGACGGTCACAACGCCCACGAAAAGAAGCCGATCCGTATTCGAGAGGCGCTGGTGCGCAGCCTTCAGCGACGACAGGAGAAGATCGAGACCCAAGAAGCCGATGATCGTGGCGAACAGGCCCTTCGGCAGAATGGTCAGGATCTCGGTGCCGAAAAGTCCGACCGCGCCGCAAGCTCCAGCCGCGGCGGTGGATGCGCCCAGGCCCTTCAGCCCCACCTTCCAGCCGAGGTAGGTCGTGCTGACCACCGGATAGCCGACCAGACCTCCGGCGGCGCCGCTCGCCACATTGGCCGCGCCGACGGCCTGAAGATCTCGGTCGAGGTCCAGTGCCTGGCCGGTGGCGTATCGGACGCCGGTCAGGTTCAGTAAACCACCGACGATGGTGAGCCCCACGACGGTCATAAGCACCGGAAGCTCGGCGGCGATCGCCGACCAGTCCGCCGCTCCATAAAGAGAGATCGCGAGCCGTGCGCCCGGCTCGGCGCCCGGGGCCGCCAACATGACACCGTTTGCCTGCGCTGCCGCAAAGCCGGGCCCGACAGCGACCACTGCATAGAAGGTCGCCAGCGTCACCCCCACACAGGCAGGCAGAAGCAGGGGCGACTGGAACCGGAGGCTCAGAAGGAAGATGGCGACGCTTCCCGAGAGCCACGGCACCCATCGAACGAGGGCGTCGGCGCGTACGGCTTCCGAGGCATCCCAGATCGTCAGCGACCGTTCGATGATCAATCCGACAGCCCCAAGGACCAGCGTGATCCCGGTCGCAGCCAGAAATCCCAGAACGACCGGATAGGGAATTGCGTGGACGACATAGCTCAGACGCGCCCGCCCAATAGCGAAGGTCGCGATTCCGGCGGTTACGGTGGTAACCGCGATCATCGCCAGGATCGTCCCCACGATCTCGTCCTGTGAGCCGTTTGGGAGACCGGCCGCGATTTGCGCGGCCGCGACAGATAAAAGCGCGGCGGTCACGTCCTGTGGGTGCATGACGGTACCGCGCCAGGAAAATAGGACGCCGCCGACAAGCGCCATCACTCCGGCCGCGATGAGCGCCGTGCCGAGCCAGGTTTCGGCATGTATAGCGAGATCGCCGGTGAAGATGATTGCGAAGAACGAGATGCTGTAAACCACAGCGGTGGCACCGACCAGCAGGCCACAGAAGGCGGTGCGGAGCCGCTTCACGCTGCTTCCGGCTTTTTGGGACCTGTCAGAGAGGTCGTGCGAGAGCGATGCTTTAACATATGGTTTAGAATGGCAGATCCGTATCGACGCATCAGGTTGCAACAGGTAGGCTACGGTTGTGCGGAGTGGGGGGACCAGTACGACTGATGCCGAAAGACGAGCCTGTCGCCGATGAAGCCTTGGCTGAACGGCAACTGAACGAGGCACTGAAGCGTGTGCTGGAGAGCGACACGTTTGCCCGGTCCGAACGTCTTCGTCTGCTGCTGAGCCACATCGTCACAGCGACAATCGAAGGGCGCCGGGACCAGTTGCTCGGAAAGAACATCGCCACTGACCTGTTCGGTATCGACGTGGGCGAAACATCGGATCTTTCCAGTGTCCGTGTCGAGATCGGCCGCCTCAGGGCGCGCCTGAAGCACTATTACGATACCGAGGGCACGAAGGACCCGGTGGTCATCGAGATCCCCAAGGGAGCCTATTCCGCGACTTTCACAAAAGCGCAGATCGCGCCATCCGACGCGCCCCGCGGGCGTTCCGCACGCCCAGGCCACGTCAAGGCTCTGCTCCGGTCGGCACGGTTCTTGGGCGTTGTCGCCGTGGTCGCTGTTCTGGCGCTCGCGGCAGGTGCGTTATGGGGGCCGTGGTTCAAGGAGGCGCCACTTTCCGAGCGTCCTCTGGTTGCCGTCGCACCCATCGAAAACCTTTCGGGCAATCCTGGCTATATTGCCTCCGGCCTGACGGCGGACATCGTTAACCGTCTCGCGCGCTTCGACAATCTCGTCGTAGTGTCCCGCGCCGCCACAGCCGTCCAAAATCGGTCCGAGGAAAAGGCGCTTTCGTTCGGACAAAGACTGAATGCGGATTACCAGCTTGCCGGCGCCCTGCATGACGATCCCGACGGGTTCCGATTGACCTTGGAATTGCTGAGCATACCGGGAGGCGAAGTCGTGTGGGTCGATGAGTTCTTCCTGCCGGACACGGATTCGAGTCTGTTGACGGCGCGGCTCGAAGCCGCCGACGCGGTGGCCCGTGCGCTCGCCTCGCGTAACGGGGCCGTCACGAGGCTGGTTGTGTCGGGAAGCGACGGCGACAGTGCGCCCGACAGAGCGGGTTACCTGTGTGTTCTCCGATTTTACGCTTATCTTCAACGCCGCGACCCTCAGGAGCACGCTGCTGTACGTGATTGCCTCGAGGACGCAACGCAAACGTCACCCGACTACGCGGAGGTCTGGAGCAGTCTCGCGCAGGTCTATCTCGACGAGCGCCGCAATGGTTTCGGGGAGAGCGCAGCTCGTGGCGATCCGTTGTCCCGGGCCTTCAACGCGGCCACGCGCGCGGTCGAGCTCGCCCCTGACAGCGCTTCGGCTCACAGCGTTCTCGGCGCGACACAGTATTTCCGGCGCGACCTCGCTGCCTTCCGAAAGGCCGCGCGACGATCTCTCGAACTCAATCCCAACGATCCCGACGCCCGTGCCTATTTCGGCCACCTTCTTTCAATGTCCGGCAGCTGGGACGAGGGTCAGCGCCTGCTTGCCGAAGCGATGGAATTGTCGCCCATACATCCCCCCGTATGGCACCATTCGACGGCCATGGCCGCTTTGCGCGAAGGGAACTACGAGCGCGCGTTGAGGGAAGCTGAACTGGGAGAGATGCCCGGTTTCTACATGTCCTATGTTCTTCTTGCGGCCATCCACGGCCATCTTGAGAACCCCGACGGCGCACGCGACGCTCTCACGAAGCTGGAAGCCATACGCCCCGCATATCTGGAGGCTGCGAGGGTTGATCTCGGACGGCGCGACTTCCAGCCAACTCTGGTAGACGTCATCACGTCGGGTTTGCGCAAGGCCTCATCTCTCGGCCAGTGACAGAACGGTAAGTTCCGAAAGAGGGAACAGTTTAGCTAAAGCAGACGTCCTCGGCGCAGCGCGTCAACGGCAGCTTAGGGCCGGGAGCGACGTCGCGCGGGGGAGGACCAACGGCTGGCCCTCGCCGCGCCGCATGACAGCTCGGAACCCTTAATAGTCGACCCTGAAAAACGTTGTTCAGGGTCGACTGGCTAATCACACATTGCAGCCTTAATGATCTGAAATCCTGAGGTGAATTCAAACTCGCGGCCGACTTTCTTCATCATTCAAATTTCGCTAACGCCCCTTCAAGTTGAACCGAGCATAATTCTGAAAGAAGACACTCGCGCATGTCGCAGCGAAATGGTGCTTCGGTCCTGTATAGCTGTCGTTGTTTCAAAGCGCAGCGAATGGCAGTTCGGAGCCGACCTCAATCCGGCAATAAGCTATATCCAGAGTGTGGCGTCAGTGGAAGTGGACGCCTGCATCCACTCCAATGCTCTGACCTGTGATCGTGCGCGACTTGCAGAAATAAACGACTTGCGGAGCAACATCGTCAATGTCGGTAAAGCTCTTCAAGGCGGCCCTATCCTGCCACACATCGTAGGCTGCGTTGTCGCCACCCGGCTTGGGACCGCCACCTCCCAACGCTGTTTCTACCATCAACCCCGGTGCAACACAGTTTACAGTGACATCCGGCGCCAAAGCTGCGGCCAAGAAGCGAGTGAGGGGAATGACTGCCGCTTTGCTGGGAGCAAATATTCGATCCTGATACCAGTCACCATGGCCGAGCGTAGAACCAATATTTACCACGCGGCCCCACTTAGAGGCACGCAGGTGAGCCGCGGCAGCACGGGCGACAAGATAGGGACCCTTCACATTCACCGTCATCATTTCGTCCCATATTTCTGGGGTGAATGCATCGAGATCACCGAGTTCAATCGAGTGCCCACCTGAAGCAATCGCTGCGTTGTTTACGACAATGTCCAGTGATCCCAGATCAGCGACAACTTTGGAGATCGCGCTTTTGATTGAAACGGGGTCAGTTTGGTTCACTTGGATGGTGACCGCCGTTCCACCATCAGCCTCAATGTGCTCTTTCACGTCTTCTGCCCGGTCTTTGCCTTGATGATAGCCTATCGCGACACCTACACCTTCGTTGGCGAGGAGGGTGCAGATGCGGGAGCCAAGTCCACCGCTACCACCTGTGACAAAAGCTACCGCCCCAGAGATGTCCATTTCATTCTCCTGTTCCAACTTACGGCGAAGGTTACACAATGGACGATTTAAAGTCACTTTGCGCTGCCTTGGCAAAGAAGCGGACATTGGATTTCCAAACTCCAATGTCTCAAAGGTCCGCACTGCCGACCTTCACCCTCGAAAAATACTGCGCGATGCACGAATGGCCGGTTCAGTGAAGCTGCACCGCAGCGCGCGTCCATGAAGTGAACGGCAGGTAATGGGATGTACCGGCTGCTTCACCCAGCAGGTTAGGCTTTGCCTATTTCTGCAAGATGGAGAAGTAGCATGGCGAACAGTAAGATTGATGAGCTGATGTCGATCGGCATCGATATCGGTAAAGACACGTTCCACATCGTGGCATTCGCCCCTGACGGGCAGTTGGTGATGCGCAAACAGGTCAAACGGCTGGCCCTGGTCCAGACATTTGAGAAGCTGCCTCGGTGCGTGGTCGGCATGGAGGCTTGTCTGAGTGCTCATTTCGTGAGCCGGACGCTTCGCAAGTTGGGCTTCGAGCCCCGGATCATACCCGCAATCTATAAAGCCATTCATCAAGGGCCAGAAGAATGACTACAACGACGCAGAGGCAATAGCTGAAGCAGCACTGCGACCCAATCTGCCGGTTGCCCCTGAGAAGAGCCAGGAACAGCTCGACCTGCAGGCGCTTCATCGCGTTCGGTCACGGCTGGTGTCGCGCCGGACAGCGACAATCAACCAGATCCGTGCCTTCCTGATCGAACCGGGCATCACGGTGCGCAAAGGCCTTCGGGCACTGAAGAACTCATTCGAGACGATCCTGGAGGAGCGCATGGACGAGATATCGCCCCGGATGCGGACGATCCTGATTGGTCTCTACGGCGATTGGCTCTGGTTGGATGATCGGATCGAGACCGTTTCGAAGGAAATCGAAGTGATCAGTTGTACCGAAGAGAACTGTGTCAACGTAATGACCATTCCCGGCATAGGCCCAATGATCTCGACGGCCATAGTTGCCGCCATTGGAACAGGTGAGGCATTCGGTCGAGGCCGTGATTTTGCTGCTTGGGTTGGATTGGTGCCACGACAATATAGCACGTGGGGTCGAACGGTCCTCGGACGCATCACAAAGCGGGGCAGTTTGTACTTGCGAATGCTGTTCGTTCAAGCGGCCAAGGTCATCCTGATGCGAACCAATCGATGGCCGGACTTCAGCTTCGGAGACTGGCTGACCAAAGCAGCGGAACGGATGAACCGAAACAAACTGGCGGTTGCCCTGGCCAATAAACTGGCAAGGATGGCCTGGAGCATCCTTCGGCACAAAACTGCGTTTGATGCACAGAGAGACGGGGTCGCAATCGGCGTTTAAGCCGGATCGACCCAAAGGAGTTCGCGACTGACAGAAAGCATGGAACGGAACAATTACGCCCCCAAAGTCTGACGGCCCATTCGGTCAATTTGGACCTTGCCGCTAATTAGACCACGGCGCGTGCGTAACCCCAACACGGCCACGACCCGCGTGTCGATCAACAGGCCGGATACATATGAGCGACTTCCGAGAACATGCGAGAAATCATTTGCGAACAGCAGCCGGTACATACATTGGGCCGCAAGCAAGATGCGTGGTTTCCAGGCACGACGAACCAATTTGTACCGCCACTCACTGTCCTCATCCGGTCCCATGCACTCGCCTTATCGAGGACAGGTGACACATTTATTGAGAAAAACGCCCCCGCTCGTCGAGAAGAATCCCAAGTTAGCCGATCGCGGCAGGCGTTAGAGGCTGTCCTCGAGAAATACTTGAATAATTGAACAGCCGGCTGGCAAAGCCTTCAATACCCGAGTTGATGTTTAGACCCCATGATCGCGTAGTGAGCCTGCGCGTTCCTAAAGCCGCGTCATCAAAACCTGCATCGAACAATGCATCCGTCAACACATCGAAACCACCATGGTCGGCTGGCAGGCCCACGGTCAGCTCAATGGAAAACTCTTTTTCATGAACCCTCACGTCATCATCCTTCTCGGCATCTCCGCCTGCGGCGTAGACCGCAGCTGGCTTTTCAATTCCGGCGGCACTGTCCTTCGGTAGGCTGAAAAGCTCAAGCTGTCTTGCTTGCAATCGGATCTCCTTCGGGCCTCTCCTGCACCAACTGGCTCGACGCGACCCGCAGGCGTAGGAGCTCATTGCAAGTGGCCTCTACAGGGCCTTGCTGAGCTTGCACAGGACCTCCTCCCCGGAGGAACTACCAAGAGTTCAGGCAGACTCGTCTCCGAAGCGGCACGGTGGCACCAACCGCATCCGCAGAAGATCTCGTGCCTTGGGCATCCGTTGAGGTTTCCGGCGATCCGCCTCTACAAAGCCCCACCGAGAAGCCATTCAGCCTCCCCAAACTCCTCTTATTGATCCCATTCATTGCGTTCAGTGCACCTCTTGACCGTGTGCACCAACTGGAGCGCGTATGTGCGCACACCGTCGGACTCAGCGCGGACTCCAACGAAGTTCTCATTGGATTTCAATTGGCCAGTAGAAATCTCGCGCCCCTACCGCCGGAGCCAAGATGCATCGAATGATTGATTTCCAGGAAACGGAGAAGGACTCATTCGATCTCCAAGGCAATCATATGCCTCGCCCTTA
>QCWH01000104.1 GCA_003149565.1 Marivita sp. XM-24bin2
TCATTCTGCTGCTGGAACTCGGCAATTATTTCGTCGCGAAGATCCTCCAGCGAGTATGCCGGTTCTTCGCCAAAATTCAGACCAAGGATACCGAGCAGAGCCATTCCGGGGTCATCGGATGAGAGTGCGGAAAAGACCTTGCCGCCTAATTGTACGAGCGAGAGAACTGTGTTGAAGCCAGCGGCTTTGTCGAGAGCTGTCATTGAATTGTCGGCCATGTCTGTCTTCCTTGTCATGTCTCGCTATTACGAGGGATTAGGGTTTGGCTGATTGATCAGCTCATGACATGGAATTTACAGATCAAAGGTTTTGGGTGTTATGAGGGAAATCCCTCAATTGATCAGAGAACAGAATTCAAGCTTCGGGGTGCTGTCATTTGTGGACGGCTCAGACACGGCACCCGCCCTTCCGCATTAACTCAACGCGTGGCGCGTTCTCGCTATGCCGACACTCGCGCCTTGTCTGACGCGAGGCTCCTCAGAAGTTCATCGACCTGCTCCTTCGCCGTCGCAATCGACTGATCGTGCCGGGCATCACCGAACTCTTGGTATTCTATAGAAACCGAATGGATCCACTTTGCCCCAAGATACTTCGAGACCGTCTTCAAGTGAGGAATGAGGTGCCCCATCTCTTCGCGAGCCTCGCCGTGGCCAAAGCCGAACTCTCCAGAACTGGTAAGAAGCACAAGCGTCTTGCCTGACAAAACCGGTTCGAGCGGGTAATCCCCCCGCGCGAGATCGAAGGTAAAGGTTTCGTTCACGCGAACTACCTGGTCAACCCAGGCCTTCAACGCCCCAGGCATACCGTAATTGTACATCGGCGTGGCGATGACGATCAAATCCGCCCGTCTGACTTCCGTGATTAACCGGTCGGAGAGTTCGAGTAACTTTTGCTGGGAGTCCGTTCGCGTGGCCTTTGGCGTGAAGGCAGCAGCAATCCAGTCGCCGGAGATGATGGCAGGCGGATCCATCCCGACGTTCCGGTGTACAACTTCGCCCAAGTCGTCATGCCGCATCCACCCTGTTACAAACCTGTCCCCCAGCATGCGGGAGAGCGAACCGTTCTGCCGGGCGCTCGCAGTGACGTAGAGGATCTTGGTCATTGCTTTGTCTCCTTCGTTTGTGGCCCGGGCGTCATGGACACGTGCAGCGTATGACCGTCCGGGGCGCGTTCCTTACCCCTCCCAGATGCGCGTTCAGCCACCCTTGCACAAATACAAAATCCTTGACTATGAATTAGTTTTTCTCATCTTTAGTAACGCATGTTCACATCCCTACCCTCACTTGTCGCTCTGCGGGCACTGGAAGCCGCGGTTCGGCTTGGCAGCTTCAAGGATGCCGCTGACGAACTGTCTGTGTCGCCAACAGCTGTTTCGCACCACATTCGGGCGCTCGAGGATGATTTGGGCGTCGGGCTTTTCGTGCGCGGTACCCGGCAGGTAACGGCTACGGCGGCGGCAATACAGCTTTCTGAGGCGGTGAACCGTGGCCTATCGGGGATAGCCTCAGCCATGGATGATTGCGTTTTAGGTGAAAAACTATTAACCATTTCCACTACCCCGGCGTTTGGTGCGCTATGGCTTGTTCCCCGTCTTCGGAAATTTCAAAACCTTTTTCCCAATTATCGGATACAGCTTGAGACCGGAACGGTCCCAGTCGACCTGACGCGGGATCGCCGTCTCGATGTCGCAATACGTTACGGCGCGGCACAGGTGGAGAGTTTGGCCACGACACCCCTTTGCGAGGAAACGTTCGGCGCCTTCGCCGCACCCGCCTACCTTGAGGCGGTAAGCGCCCTTGGAGACTTCGAGTTCATTGAGACGGAGTGGCAGCAATCCGGGCTTCTCCGGATCGGCTGGTCAGCTTGGTTCGAGACCGCTGAAGTTACGATTACGGCGGCAACCGCTCGTATTCGCAGTTTCAAAGAGGAGCACCACATGGTGCAATGCGGGATCGCCGGGCAGGGCCTCATCCTCGTCAGCACGCTGCTGGTCTCGGACCTCGTGGAACAGGGCCTGCTGGCACCCTTTCGACCGGATGTCCGTCTACCCGGCCTCACCTACACGCTGAAGACCACGCCCGAGACCGCGGCCTCCCGCAAATGCCGTGACTTCCGCAGGTGGATCATCGCCGAGATTTCCGGCCACATTCCCAGCGGCCGAAGCAGCATCGGGTGACGGGCCGCTCGCCACACTGCCACCTTTGCGCAACGCACTAAGTCTTACGCATTGCACCTGGCCCGCGATATCTATGCAATGCAAGACGGCCCCCGCAACCGACGTGTTATCGATCTTGCGCAGCATGCAAGCGAGCTACAAGTCTTCCATGAGCTCATCAACCTGACAGTGCAGTTTGGGCGCTGCCGCGCCACGGGCAGAGCGACAGCTCAGCACCGCAGGCGACGATTTGAAGAACGAGCGTCGGGCTTGGACAACTCCCGACGTGACGAACAGCGAGTGGTGAAAGGAAGGTGGCCTGACAGTCGATCGGCGTCCCGAAAACCTCAGCCGAAAAATGGCTCTCAGAAGCCGGCCCCTTATGAGGATCAGGACGCGCGGTTCTCGGCTCCTGACGGAAACCTGCCGGTCGGAGCAGCAAATCCGGCTGCAGCAGTTTTCCACGCCGCTGGCATTTGCGGCGCTGACGGTGCGGGCCGCAGCGATCGGCAAAGGCGAGACCGTGCTGGAGCTCTAGGCGGGCACGGGTGCCCTAGCTGCTTTCGCCGACCGGGCCGGTGCCACACTTTTGCTCAATGAAATCGATCCCTTTCGCCAGCGCCTCCTGCGCGCGGTCTTCGGCGGCGAGGTGACGGGCCATGACGGGGAGCATATCGACGATCTGCTACAGACGCCGGTTTTACCCGACGTCATGGTGATGAACCCGCCCTTCGCTTCTTCGGTCGATCGCTCCCGGGACAAACACATCGCTGCAAAACATCTCATCGCAGTCGCCAAGCGCCTTGCACCCGGCGGGCGGCTGGTGGCGATCATGCCGCCGGGTTTCACGCCCGAACGCGATACCGCGCATTGGTCCCGCGCCTGCGGTTTGCTCACGCCGCGCTTGGCACTGACGATGCCGGGGCAGGTCTATCGCAAGCTCGGCACCTCTGTGGAAACCCAGTTGATGGTTTTCGATAGGGTGCAGGAGGACTGCGAGATGATCCGCGCCATTGTGTGCGATCTGGATGAAGCCTTTTCATCTGTCGACGCCGTGGCCGCAACCCGGACCGAGGAGCGCCCGGCACAACGATTGGCGGCAGTCCCTCAAGCATTGCAACAATGACAACAGACGCTTCTTCGGGTCCCATAAAGCGCTTCGCCTGGTCCCAGGCCGAATTCGCCATCGCACAAAACGCATCAAGGGCTGCCTCAGCAGACACGGCATGCTGCATATGATGTTCAAGCTCGGGCAATGCGCCGAAAAAACCAGGATCAATTCGCCGCATGAAATCCTCTTTGACACCACTTTTGCCAATAGCTCTAGAGATTGTAAGCGCCCGGTTTCTACCGCTGCGGCTGGTTCTTGACACGTGCGATGATGTCTGGATCGTCGACGCAGTCATCGAGGAAGCTTTGCCATTGCTCGATGGAGGCGCGCGCGTTTGCAAGCATGTCCCGTAGTTCTTCGATGCCGTCGCTTGTCAGCGTGGTGATGTAGTCTTAGTGGCCTATCTAGACGCTGACGATATGGCCGTCGGTCAGGTTGTCGTAGTTGTTGACGATGGCCTCCAGGAACTCTTGGTCCTCGCCCAATCGGGTGGCGGCATGACCGATGGAACAAACGTAGGTCGTTGTTGCCATTACGCTGCCTCGGTGGGTGCCTGGTTTGCGGGCGTCCAGTTCCAGGGCAGCAATGCGTCGAGCCGGTTGATTTTGTGATCGTGTATGCGGCTGAGGACGTCTGTGAGGTAGGCTTGCGGGTCGAGCCCGTTCATTTTGGCGGTTTCGATGACGGCCATTGCACGGGAGTGGGTTTTGCCGCCTGTGTCTGATCCCGCAAAAAGCCAGTTGCGGCGACCGACGGCCAGTTCCCGTTCATTCTGCCCATGTCGGGCAGGTTTATCGGGTTCATTATCGATGGCATGCCTATTTTGGTGCGGACGTGAAGGTTTTCCGGACCCTCAATCGTGGTGATGGCCAACATGTCAGCCTCGAGCGCGATCCGGGTATAGCTATCCTTGCACCCGCTTGGATTCTGGACGCCTCAGTCTGCCAAGGCTTCGATCTTGGCGCACTTGTGGTAGCCACGGAGGCGCTTTGCGAACTTCATCGGTTCTCCAGCACCTCGGTTTCCGGCGAGGCTTCAAGGGTGACGACTCACGCATGGAGACCCCGAATGACGCATCACAGAGCCCCGATACCAACCCAGTTGCCTCTGCCTTTGGCACTGGCGCAAGTGCTCCTGACGGCGGCAAAATCCGATCCGGGAGGGCACAGCGATGAATGATATGGCCCTCACCTTTCCGCCTGAACTGCTCAAGCGTCAGGCGGTCATTTATGTACGTCAGTCGACGCAGAGCCAGGTCATGACGAACCTCGAGAGCCAGCGTCGAAAATACGATCTTGTCGAGATGGCCCGCGGGTTTGGTTTTGCCGGGATTGATGTCATCGACGACGATCTCGGTGTATCTGCCAGCGGCTGCCACGTCCGTCCTGGCTTCGAGCGGCTCGTCGCCATGTTGTGTTCCAGATCAGTTGGCGCAGTATTCTGCTTGGAAGTGTCGCGCTTGGCCCGCAATGGGCGGGACTGGCACCACATGCTGGAGCTTTGTGGCTTGGTAGAAGCCCGTGTCGTTGACCATGACGGCGTTTATGACCCGCGCCATCCAAATGACCGGCTGCTTCTTGGTATGAAGGGCAGCATCAGCGAGTTCGAGCTTGGTGTCCTGCGCACGCGCATGGTTGAAGCGGCAAGAGCCAAGGCGCGCCGAGGCGAACTGCGGTATACGCCGCCAATCGGCTAGCTGTGGGATCGCGACGCCGGTGTGATGTTCGATCCCGATCTCCGCATCCAGGAGGTCATGCGGCAGATTCTCCACCGGTTCCGCGCGCTTGGCAGCGCCCGGCAGGTTCTTCTGGCCATGTCGAGCGAGGGCATTCACTTTCCTCGACCCACTGATGGCATTCGACTCACAAGTTTTGAATGGCAGCCCATTCGGTATCGCAACGTGATCAACGTGTTGAAGAACATGTTTTATGCCGGGGTCTACGCCTATGGTAAAACAGGAAGACAGGCAAAAACCCGGGACGGTCGCGCGCATGTCACCTACAAAAACCGCAAATCCCCGGAAGACTGGGATGTTGTGATCAGGGATCACCATGTCGGCTATATCGATTGGGAAGACTATGAACGCAATCAGGCACAGCTGGCCAAGAACGCTTTCGGACGTGCTGGCGGCACCAAATCCGGTCGTGGCGGCGGCGCGCTCCTTGCCGGTCTCCTCTCCTGTGCGAGATGCGGGCGGCGGTTGCATGTGGTCTATACAGGCCGCACGCCACGCCCCGTCTACCGCTGTGACAATCCAGACCTTCTTCTCGGACAGAAACGCTGCATCACCTTCGGTGGGTTCCGCCCTGACAAACTCATTGCAGACGCTGTTCTCGAGGCTGTGGCACCATTTGCGATCGATACGGCCATCGAGGCCCATGCAATGTTGAACCAAGCTGCCGAAGACAAGCGGTTGGTGCTCGAGATGGAGTTGCAGCAAGCCAGGTACGATGCATCCCTGACGGAACGACGCTATGCCGCCTGTGACCCGGACAATCGCCTCATTGCATCAGAACTCGAGAAGCGGTGGGAAGAAGCCTTGGGCCGCGTTCGCGGTTTCGAACAGCGTCTTGAGGCGGATATCGCTGCGACACCGGAGATAAATGTCACGCGCCTTGAAGGGCTGGCGCAGGACCTTGAGACCGCCTGGACCGCTCCCGCGACATCCATGCGCGAAAAGCAAAGATTGATCAGGACACTGATCGAAGACATCGATGCCGATAAAGGAGAAATCGTTTTGGTCGTCCACTGGAAAGGCGGCCGACATACAGAATTGCGCGTCAAAAAGCCGAAGACCGGAGAACACAATTCCCGAACCAGTGCCGAGGCTCTGGGGATCATCCGTGAGATGGCTGGACGCTGATCCGATGAGGCGATCGCGGCCTGTCTCAACCGCATGGGCATGCCGAGCGGTCAGGGCAAGACCTGGAATGCGAAGCGCGTTTCATCCATTCGGCGCGTAAATGACATACACGGATACTTGTCTGCCTATAAAGACAGCCCGTGGCGTACCATGACCGAGGCTGCGAAAGAGCTTGGTGTTACCAATCACGTCATCCGCAAGCTGATAAAGGACGCTATTCTGCCGGCAAATCAGGTGGTCGATGAGGCCGCCGTCTGTTGTAGAAGCCGAGATAGCGGCCGATCGAAGCGCGGGCTTCCGATACGCTGGCATAGGCCCGCAAGTAGACCTCCTCGTATTTGATGGTCCGCCAGAGGCGCTCAACGAAGACATTGTCGCGCCAGGCTCCCTTGCCATCCATGCTGATCTGGATTTCGCGGGCGATCAGGACCTTGATGAAGTCGGTCAAGGTGAACTGGCTGCCCTGATCGGTGTTGAAGATCTCGGGCGCGCCGTGTCTCGCCAGCGCCTCTTCGACAGCCTCTATACAGAAGTCGGCCTCCAGCGTGATCGACACGCGCCATGCAAGAACCCGCCGGGTGAACCAGTCCAGCACGGCGGCGAGGTAGATGAATCCCCGGGCCATCGGAATGTATGTGATGTCCATAGCCCAGACCTGGTTGGGCCGGGTGATCGGCAGCCTCCGGAGTAGATACGGGTAGATCTTGTGCCCCGGTGCCGGTTTCGAGGTGTTCGGCTTGCGATAGAGCGCCTCGATACCCATGCGCTTCATCAGCGTGGCAACGTACAGCCGCCCGACCTTGAAGGCTTCCTGGACCAGCAGCCCTTGCAACATCCGGCTGCCCGCGAACGGGAATTCCATGTGCAGCTTGTCGATCCGGTGCATCAGCTTCAGATCTCCGTCGGATATCGGTCGCGGCTTGTAATAGACGCTGCCCCGGCTGATCCCCAGGAGGCCGGCCTGTCGGCTGACGCTCAGCTTGGCCGTGGCATCGATCATTTTCTTGCGCTCGGCAACAGACCCGCCCTGCCGAGCGCGCCGGACAAAAAATCGTTCTCCAGCGTCAGCTCTCCGATCTTCGCATGCAGGGTCTTCACGTCGATCGCCGGTTCCGGCTCGGACTTTGCGCCGTCGCCGAACACTTCGGTCGCGCCCTCGAGTAGCTGATCACGCCACTGCTTGATCTGGTTCGGATGCACATCGAAATCCTGCGCCAGCTCGATCAGGGCCTTCTCGCCCTTGATCGCGGCCACCGCCACTTTCGCCTTGAATGCCGGGCTGTGGTTCCGGCGCGGTCGTCTTGCCATGGTCTTCTCCTCGCTCGCAGCATCATGCCGCTGTTGCGCGGAAAATCCACTTATCCCAGCTGTCCAGTTTTCCTGGACCACCTCTCAGTTCACGAGGAGATCGGCATGGGCAATTCGGACCTTTCGAAAAATGCTCCTATCCAAGCGCCGCGGCACCGCGCGGGCAAGCGGCATCGGCCGCGACCGCCCCGCGAACATTGCCCGGTCCCGTGTCGCATCTGTGTTGCACGGAGGAATTGGGACTAGTCGTAAGCCTTTGGAATCCTTGGGGAGCGTTCGGGATGGGCTTGCGACACGACGCGACACGCAAAAGCGGCTCGGAGGGCGGCGTAAGCGTTTGATATCTTGTGGG
>QCWH01000105.1 GCA_003149565.1 Marivita sp. XM-24bin2
CGCCAGTGACGCGAGAGGGCCGACCCGCGACATTGCGCGGGTCGGTGGCCTGCGGCGCTGATGTGTGGTTTTTTGTGGTCTGGTTTAATGGACGGCTGCGACCGACCGCCGGGATTCCCAGGCTCTTGCTTCGCAGCGGATCACCGCCGCCCGCCTGCAAGGTGTCGTACAGGCGGGCAGTGTCCGGACCGGACCAGGCCGCCGCGCGATCGAGGGGCTGATACGGCATGTCAGTCCTCGGCGCTACCCGAGGCTTGCTTTGTCGACCTCAGACGTTGCGCCAGGTTCCCGTCTGACGCGTGCGATGAACGCCGCGAGTTCTGGTCCCGAGAGCACCCCGGCCGTCTCGAGGGCACTCGCCATCTCTTCGAGAAGGGCACGATGGGCCGTCAGGATTTTGCTCGCGCGGGTTTCGGCGTTGCGCAGATGCGTTTCGACCCGCGTCCGAAGGCCGGTGTCGTCGCGCAGGCGCGCCTCGATCCCCTCAACAGGCCCATGCCAGATCAGTGTCGAGCCCAGCCCCCACGAGGCCTCAAGCGCCGTCGCAAGCCGGGTGGCCGTGGCGAGATCACTGGCCGGATCTCCACCAGCCCCCGCCGAAACCTGTCCAAGCAGGAGCCGCTCCGCCGCGCGCCCGGCCATGCTGATCTGGAGTTGGGCTTCGATCGCCGCACGGTCCTGACCTGTCCGGTGCAGGCTGGTCGCCGTGACACCGCCGTCGGACTGGATCGCGAGCATGGATACATTGGCGCGCCCCGTCGCGGCGCTGACAAGGGCATGGCCTGCTTCGTGCACGGCAACGATCCTGCGAAGCGTCTTGGGCAACGGGGTCCGGGCCTGGTGGATCGCGTCGATCAGATCGGCCAGGGCAAGCGCGCGCCGTGCCTGACGGGCCCGGCCACGGGCGGTGCGAACCGCGGCCGCGACATCGGCCCCCGACATCCCGAGCGCGGCTTGCGCGATACCGGTCAGATCGGCATCGGCGAGGTCGGGCCCGAGATGCCAGCGGAGCACCTGGGGCAGGAGCCTGTTGTCCGGATGCGGCAGGCGGAGGATCCGGTCGAAGCGCCCGGCGCGCGTGATGGCCTTGTCCAACTTTTCAAGATGATTCGTCGCTGCCATCACGACCACACCCTCGTGGCCATGGTACCCGTCGAGCTGGTCGATCAGGGCCGTCACGATAAAATCCGTATACGCGGAATTGTGGTCGGCCTTCCGGTTCCGGTCCCCGAACGCGTCGATTTCATCGAGAAAAAGCAGCGCAGGCGCCTGCTCGGCGGCCGTTGCGAAGGCCGTGCGCATTGCCTTGATCATGTCACCCGAGCGCGCGCTGTCAGATGACCATTGCGCCACGGATCCCGCGATGACAGAGACGCCAGCTTCCTGCGCGATGAGCCTTGCGACCTGCGTCTTTCCCGATCCGGGCGGACCGACGAGAAGCGGCCCGCGCGCAACATCGCTCCAGGAAATCCTCCCCTCCTGCCAATCACGCAGATCCGAAATCATCTGTTCGAGCGGGGCCCTGACCGTGTCCGGCATGGGAAAGGCGGCCCAGCCAGCCCCTTCGGCCGGGGTCGGGCATAGAGTTTCGGCGATCGCCGTCACCGCGGTCTCGGGATCTGGTGCGCGCAGGGCAAGCGTGGCCCGGTCCGGGTCGAGACGCGAGACGCGGGCGTTCGTGGGAAGGGCGGCGAGCGCGTCGGCAGCCCCTTGGCCGGGATAGCCGAGGTCGAGCAGGACGGAGAGCTGCTCTTGATCAAGGGGCTTGAGGGCGATCACCTTCGGGCTCAGGTCACGCAGGGCGCGGGGCGCGGTTCCTGCGACGGGGGAGATCAGGACCACGGGCGTACCCATCTCGAGCGCGTCGCGCATCCTGTCCGAGAAGGCGCCGAGCGTGCGGTGCCGATCCGGACTGCCGGTCTTCACCGCGTCCACGGCGTAAAGGAGGTCAGGCACAGGCACGGCCGCGGGCCAGAGGCTCGGTTCGGCCACGACCTGTTCCAGCATCTTCCGGACCGTCTGGTCCAGCGCAGCGCTGCCGGTCGCTAGCAGCGTGAGCGCGCCGTTCGTGCCCAGTTCGGTGGCCAGTGCCGTCGCGCTGCCGAAGCTCGCGGTAAGCCGGACCACCGCCAGCAGGGTCGCCGCCTTCGGGCGCCAGACCGTAGCGGGGGCCGGTCCGGCGGGCGGACAGGACGGAAGAACCGGGCCGAACTCGTCTGCCTGTTCGATTTGGTCAAGAAGGTCGTCGACGCTGTCGCCAAGGCTCCATTCCGCATGACGACCGGCATCAGCGTCGCGCCGGGTCTTGGCGGCGGATGATACGGGAGCCGCATCGTCGGTGTGGCACGCGCGTGCCGGGTCGTCGGCGTCACCTGCGCTGTCCTTTGCGGGCAGCGTCACACGCCAGCCGGCCCAGCTGCTGCCCTCGAGGGCGCCGAGGATCGCCATGGCGAAGGGAAGCCATTCCGGTGCCCCGCGCCGCGTGGCGGGCGTCCGGCCTGCGCACTTGGCGGAGGCCGCGGTTTTCGTGATCGGCTTGGGAGAGGTTGTGAATACGGTCGCGGTCATGGCGGTCTCCTGTCGTCGGACAAAGGGGAGAGGATGCCCGCCGCGATGTGCGGCGGGCCGGATGATCTGAGGAAGGGACGGGCTTGGTCAGGTGGGCGGGTGCGCCGCCTCGATGCAGTCGAGATGGTGCATGATCAGATCGAAAGCGAAGGCCTCGTAGACCTCGGATGCCACGTTCAGGATCCCGTCATAGACCTCGGGCGGGACCACCGCGTCGGGATGACGCCGCCTGAGGATCGAATGGACGGCGGCTTCCTGGGCGCGTGCGACATGGCCGGAGGCCATGGGGAGGACCCTTACGAGGTCCACCTTGGCGCTGCGCGGAAGGCCGAGCTGGTGTTTCAAGCGCTTCACCGGGGTCTTGGAAAAGCCGAGCTTGAGAAGATGGATACCACGCGACGTCATCTCGATCCGCGCGAGGTAGATGAAGGATGGGCTGCTGTTCCATGCGCCCCCGCAGGCGGCGCACTTGACCTGATTCCACATCATGTTCACGCGGGCCACGCGCTGCGAATGCCCGCAGCTATGGCGGTACACGCGATAGTTATCGTTGCCCTGAGGATCGCGTCCCAGCCGCTCCCAGCCCCTATGGGATGCCTCGTCCCGCTCCCGACTACGCAGGCACTTCTCGCAGCGAACGTCCGTGCTTTTCGCAGCAACCCGCTCAACGAATTCGAACTGCCGTCTCACGACGTGGCCGCACGCGGCGCGGTACAGACCGTAGTGGTGATTGCGGCCGTCACGGCGCAAAAGGGTCAGGCCCGCCGCCTGTGCGGCATCGGCAAGATCGGCCTCGGCGCAAGCCCCACAGCGGGGCTGGGCCGTCCGGAGCGTGAACGCCTTGTGGGCGGTCAGCCCCCCACAGGTCCGGCACTCGAGCGCGACATGATACCGGTCGCGAATCCTGCCATGGACCCTGAAGCTCTTGTCGCGAGCGATGAGGGCCCAAGCTTCCGGCACGGGCCGAGGATAGTCGCGCCATTCGCTGGCGGGCACATGACGGGAGCGATGCGGAACGTGCAGGCGACGCTGACGACTGGTCACTATCTCGAACGGAACACCGCGGACAGACGGGTGGGACGACTTGTTGGGCGAGCGGGGCTTGGTCTTGGGCATGGGAGAAGCTCCTGAACTGGGCATGATGGGAGAGAGGGCGCGGGGGCTCCCCGCGCCGGGACTTGGTGTGAAAGGCTTCGGGAAGGTCAGGCGGAGGGGCCGATGTCGCTGTCCAGCTCCGGGCCATCCCAGTCCTCGACGCGTACATCGAACGGGTCTTCCAGAGAAAGCCAGAACTCGAGCGCGTCGAGCGCAGCGCCGATCCAGAGGTTGAGGTCGCGCGCCCCGGCTCCTTCCCCCGGAACCAGCCACGCCCAGCGGCGCAGCCGCACATCGGCACGAAGACCTGCCATCTCGTCCGGATCTGCGGACCGGATGACCCGCATGTAGAGACGCGCCACAGCCTGAAAGGCGCGCTCGGCCTCGTCGAGGGGCGGTGCCGTGATCATCGCCTCGCAGGCGGCCCTGGTCTGGGCGAGCGCGGCATCTGCCGCCGTGATCCAGTGATCCACGGCCGGGTCCTGCCCGGAATAGCCGCAGAGGTCGCGCTCCGTCTGGATCAGCGCCGGCAGCGTGGCGACGAAACCCACGAAGAGCGCGGTGACCGAGGCCGCAGCGGCGGGGGGTTTCATTTCAAACTTTTTGACATTATGATTAGCGGTAGTCATTCCAGTCTCCTTGCCTGTGGGTCTGCGTGTGGCGAGGACGGGGTTTGAGGTTCCAGCTCTGCTCCGTCCGCCAATGACGACTAAATAACTACATAAAGTCGTAAAGTCAAGAAGTGTACCATGAAAAAAATGGGTCGACCGACCGTAGATACAGAAGCAGTGACAGTACGCCTACCGCGAGAGCTGATCACGGCATTGGATGATGCACGGCGTTCCGAACCGGATATGCCGACGCGCCAAGAAATTATCCGGCGCGTACTGCTGGAATGGCAGGCTGGTCAGGACCAGGAATAGTGCCGACAACGCCTAACTATTCTTACAGGGGCGGTCGGCGGTGAATTTGTGCGGGGCATTTCAGTTCCTTCGAGGCTTGCCCTCGCAACGTTCGCCAACCTCGCGAAAACACGAACAGGGCCTTACCTACCGGAGCAATCACCTTTTTGTGATCATCATCACTCGCAAGTAAGTGCCGGGGTCAGCGCTGAGGTGGGTAGTGACCTCGGCACTGATGTAAATGCTGACATCAGCGCTGATCTCGGCGCAAAAGTGGCGCGGAGGCAGATGCTCCGAGCCACACAGATGTTTTCCGGGGCCACCGTCATCGATACGTCCCACGCGACAGGGCGCGGTTCCATCGGTTCTGGAACAGTGGGGGGTGCGAAGGTGGAGCCTGTAAAGGGTGCCATTGCTGCTTCGATCAGTGTTCGATGCCGAACCAGTATGGCGGCTCTGACGCTCGTCAGGTCTATGTGGCCGGGAACGATCTGGCCACACAGTCCTGCTCCCTCCGTCGCGCACGATCTGCACGCCGCAATCCACCTGTTCCCGGCCTGCAGACAGACCGCAGGGCTGACCGACAAATTCAGAAGGAAGGACTGACCCATGCCCACTGGCACCGTGAAATGGTGAAACACCTCGAAGGGGTTCGGCTTTATCGCGCTCAATGACGGCGGACAGGACGTGTTCGTCCATGTCTCCGCCCTGGAGCGCGCCAGCATGACCGAACCACCCGAAAACACCAAGGTCCGCTTCGAGTTGCGTACGCTCATCAATGGCCGCCAATCGGCGGTAGACCTGAAAAAGATCGGCTGGCCGGCGGGGTAGCTGGGCGGCGCGGGGGTACCGGGCGACAAACACGGAGAGACGGCCTGTGGGCTGCCCCAAGCCTGTATCGAAGGTCAATCTCTGACAAATGGGACGGGATATCTTTGCGAGAACGATCCGTTCACGTCCTCAGCGGCAGGAGGGGACCACCGCCGCGGCCATGATCTGATCGCCATCGCGCTATTCAAGTCCTCCAAGTTCGGGCGGCTCGGGCTCACCGACGGGCTGTGTCGCGGGAGCAGTTTCAGAAGGTGTTTCCGGTTCGGAAGTCGCAGCCGGCCCTTGCGGCACCTGTATCGACCGCCCGGCCTTGCCTGTGCCGTCAACCGTTTCCCTGGGTCGCGCCGACGGCACGGCAGGCGATGGCGTGACGGTGACCTTGGAGACGTTGAGCACATCGAGCCAGTCCTTGCAGAGCTCGGTGCTGCCCTCGACCCGTGATGGCTGCGCAAGACGCGTAGCGCCGGGCAGGAGCTCGGTGAGCTTGCTGTGAAGGGCATTCCCCGAGGCGTCATTGTCGAAACCTGACAGAACCTGCCGACCCTCAGCCAGCTTGACGAGGGCCGCCTCCGTCCTCGGCCCGAACCCACCGCCTGTGCTGACGTAGATCGTGTCCTTACAGGCTTCGAGTTCCGCGAGCGCGAGGGCGTCCAGGCCGCCTTCGAAAACCACCAGACGCTTGGCGGTTTTCGGATCGCCGAGGATCGAGACGGTTTTCAGACCACCCTTGGCGAAGCACGCGGTGTTCTTCCGCCCATCCTTCTCCCACCGCTGTTCGAACCCTACGATATCGCCGGTCTCGGGGTTGCGGTGGGCGAAGTAGACCCCGCCAAAGGCACCGCCGCGCACATCATCCCGGAAGCGGTGCAGGGTGGCTTTCGAGATGCCCCGGACCTGCGCATAGGTCTGCTGATCCTCGATGTAGGGTGCCTCCTCCCATCTGCGCCGGGCCTCGGTGTGATCCCGAGGGCTGTCGTCCCGGCGGGGCGCTGCCGTGGGTCCCGGTGTCGGCGCATCGATACCAATGATCTCGCGGAACGCTTTGCGTGCATCGCCCAAGGTTGATCCGGAGTTGTCTGACAACCAAAGATCAATAACCGAGCCGGAGGCGCCGATCTTGTTATTCGTCCAGACCCAGACCGCCTGTTTCCGCGTCGCTTTGATGGTCTCAGCGCCACGCACATAGGTGCGCATGTCCCGGCCCTGCGGGTCGTCATGCCCGTCTTTGTGCTTGGGGGCGTAGGACCAGCCACCGCGTGCGGCGTTCTCGTCGATGTGGACGGCACGCATCCGGTCCAGTTCGTGACGATCGTTCAATGTGATCGTCCTGGCGATCCGACGCTTCTTGCTGCCGCTGCCACGATCTGCGTCCGGTGCAGGTTGCGGGGCCGAGACGCTTCGACGATCCGGCAGTTCTGCCGTGATCTGCTTTTCTTCCGCGCGCGCCACCGTCCGCAGGGCCGTCCGGACGGGATCACGCCCGGAGCCGATGGCGTCGATCACGGCTCGGGCCTCGGCGGTCTTCTCCTCGAGCCGGGCTGTGGCATCCGCCCGTTCGGCGTCATTCCTCTGGATCGCCCGATCGCGGTCGGTGATGGTCTCATGGGCTGCCTTCTGCGCCGCCCGGGCCTCGGCATCGATCTGGCGTTGTTGGCGCTCCAAACGGTCCAGGATCTCATCACACTGCGCCTGAATATCCTCTGGGGCACCATGCACGGGTAGGCCCGCACGGGCGGCCTCAAGAGACGCAAGACGCACAAAGTCAGGCGACCCGGTGAACTTTACAGATGACCATCCCTTGGTCTTGGCGATCGCAATCATGGCCGTGCGCGTCTCTCTGGTGCTGCGTGATGTCGACAGACGGTTGCCATGATCGACCAGCGTCGCATTGTCCCGAAACGTGATCTGCGGAGGCACGTCCGCCAGATCGACAAAACGGATCTCCTCGGAGACCTGAGGATCGAGATGAAGGTCGCAGTAGATGCGGCGCAAGAGAGTCAGCTTGAACGCCGATGATGCGGTCGCTTTCCGATCTTCCTCCCACGCCACGCCGGATATGCTTTCAATCTCATTGTGATCCTTTTTGCGATCATTGACGTATGCGCCGCCCGGGTCTTCATAGGTCCCAAGCCGTGCCTCCATCCTGCGGATGGAGAACTTCGACCCAAAGGCCGAGGCTTTCGCGAATTCGGTGCTTCCCAAGATGCCGATCCGCGCTCCGGACCCTGCCTTGTAATAGCGAAGCCCAAGCTCCCCGAGGGCAGCGTGAAGGCCCTGCCAGTCCCACGCGGAGGCAACGGCCTCTGCAAACCGGGCTTTCAGGGCGGCGGAGATGCTATGTTCAAAAG
>QCWH01000106.1 GCA_003149565.1 Marivita sp. XM-24bin2
ACCCAGCATTGAAATGCCAATCACCGTGCGCCAGATGCTGCCTGATCCGCCCAGCAACGACGTCCCGCCAAGGATCACGCCTGCCAGAACGGTCAGCTCGTAGCCTTGGCCGATGGTGTTCTGCGCGCCCATCACGCGGCTGCCCATGATGACGGCGGCGACCCCTGTGGTGAAGCCGGAGACGACATAGGTCAGAAAGACGGTCCAGCGTGCGTCGATCCCGGAAAAGATGCTGGCGGTCTCATTGCCGCCGACGCCGTAGACCCGCCGCCCGAATGTGGTGTATTGCAGCACCAGCGCGGCGATGATCGCCCCCAAAAGGAACAGGATCACCGGCACTGGCAGCCCAAGGAAATCCCCGCGCCCGAATACGGCGAACCATGTCTCTTGTGCGTTCTGGACGTTGACGTTGGACCCGCCAGAATAGAACAGCACAAGCCCTTGTAAAAAAGACAACATTGCCAGTGTGACGATCAAGGCATTCAGCCCGACAAAGCCCACCAGCAGCCCGTTGAACGCCCCCACGGCCAGACCCGCGATCAGGGTCATGACGATGGCGGGGAAAGGGCCTGCGACATTGTGCTGATCGACCACGATGACGGTCAACAGGGTCAAGAGCGACCCCACCGACAGGTCGAGCCGCCCGGTCAATACGACGAAGGTCACGCCCAAGGCCATCATCCCCGTGATCGAGACCTGGCGCAGCACGTCGAGGATATTCCCCGGGGTCAAAAAGGCATCGGCATTCAGCGCCACACCCCCGAGGAATACCAGGAATGCGAGTATCAGCCCGTGCCGCCGCAGCACGTCTTTGATCGTCTGTCCCATGTGAAATCGTCCTCCCTGCGGCAACGATATGCAGAGCGAAACAGTCAACAAACTTCTGTTTGGTCCAAAATGAATCTTTGTCGTCGCACGGCTGCGTCGCCGGGCGAGTCCAGTGTGAGGTCTGCACCGGCAAACGTGACTTTGGAAAATCAGATTTGGATATTTCAGCGATTGAGCGCGCCTGTCTTCTGTCAAACAGTTTGGAGCAAGCGCCCCATCATGCTGCCAAGGGGGATCACGCACGGAGGAACGGCAGCGTTCAGAGGAGGAAACCCATGACCAAGTTTGTCAAAGCCGCGGCCGTCGCCGCTACGGTCGCGCTCGTGGCCGGTGCCGCAACCGCGCAGGACGCCCCGGAATGGCTGGGCGGCGAATTGAAGAAGCCGCTGGCCGAAACCCATATCGGCATCACCGTGCTGTATCCCGGCTCCAACGCCTATCAAGCCAAATATGCCGAAACCGCCGTGGAATACGCCAAAGAACTGGGCATTCAGGCCACCGTAATGGACCCGCAGGGCGACCCGGCGGTGCAGTTCGACCAGATTCAGGATATGGCCTCGCAGCGCCCGGATGCACTGGTGGTCTGGCCGACCTCGCAAAACGCGCTGATCCCGGCGATCCGCAGCGCTGCCCGCGATGGTATTCCCGTCATCACCTCCAATTCGCCCATCGGCGAGGCCGGGCGCCGCTATATCGTCGGCCATACCGGTCCGGACGACTGCGCACAGGCCGAGCAATCGGCGGAAATGCTGGGCGATGCGCTGAACGGCGAAGGCAATATCGTCGTGGTCGAAGGCACGCCGGGCTATTCAGTATCGATCCTGCGCAAGAACTGTTTCCTCGACAAGATGGCGGATGACTATCCCGGCATCACCATCCTTGCCAGCCAGACCGCCGAGTGGAACCGCGAAAAGGCGCAGACCGTGATGGAAACGTTCCTCACCCAGTTCGGCGACCAGATTGATGGGGTCTACGCCTTTGATGACGGCATGGGGCTGGGAGTGATCAGCGCGCTGCAAGGCGCTGGCAAGGAGCCGGGCGAGGTCAAGGTCGTGACCTGCAACCAGTTCGGCGAAGGCTGGGACGCGATGAAGGCCGGGTGGCACTCTGGTTCGAACAAGCAGTCTCCGGTGGATGATGCGATCCTTGCCATCCAGACCGCGATCAAGGTCGCGAACGGCATTGATGTGCCTGCGCTGCAAGGCATCGAGACGCCCAAGGTCCTGCCGGGCAACGTCGACGAGTTTGAACGCCCCTCCTGGTAAACCGGCGCGGAACAAAGCAGTGGCCGTGCCGTCTGGCGCGGCCCTTTTCGTTGGCGCCGTTTCAGTAGTGGCCGTTGGCCCGCATGATCGCGTCGATGCGCGCCTGGGCCTTGTCCAGCGCATCCCGGACAGACATCGTGCCCTGCAACATCATGTGGATTTCGTCGCCAAGAATGCTCAGCACATCGCTGAATTCCGGGATCGGCGGGCGCGGCCATATCTGCAATTCGCCGCGCCGGTCCATCGCGTCCACCTCACTAATGAGCGAGGAACTGGCCTGCACTTCGGGATCAGCGCTGGTGGAAAAGCGCGGGCTGGTTAGATTGCCATTCAGCACATACCATTTCAGCATTTCCGGTCGCGTTAGGTATTCCATCACCTTCCAAGACGCGGTCTTGCGATTCTCGGGCAGTCCCGCAGGCACAGCAAGGGAAAACCCACCAATAGGCGAGACGGTGCGCGCGCCCGGCCCGTGTGGATGCGGCACGAATTTGACGTTGCCATGGGCAGGCGAGCTTTTGTCCAGCTCGAACGCGGCGGCCCGGATGCTCCAGCCATAGGTCATCGCCGCTTCGCCCCGCGAAAAGATGGCGATGCGACGGTCCCAATTGCACGACAGGCTTTCCTTGTGGGAAAAGTCCGCAAGTTCGAGCAGGAATTCTGCGGTCGCCCGCGCAGTATCCGTATGCAATTGCGGACGATAGTTTTCGCCTTCGATATGGGACACGTTGAAGTCGTCCCCGAGCGGGTCGAGGTTTATGATGGGCTGCCCGAAATCTGCGAGCGTCTGGATGAATGTATGGGCCGTGGGAGTTCCGCGCCCGAAATTCATGACGATCCCCGACAGGTTGAAGCGCGACCGATGCAGCACCCGCGCCGCCATCAATAACTCATCTGTCGTGGTCGGGCTGGCCAGCCCTGCTTCGGCCAAAAGGTCGGAGCGGCAGAACAGCAGCTCTGCGGTCGGTTGGATCGGCAACCCGTATTGCCGGTTGTTCCATGACGATCCCTTGTAGGCGGCATTGTGGAAATCCGACGGGTTGTAGCGCGTTGACTGCATGATTTCGTCGAGCGGCTCGATCACGCCCTCGGTCGCAAGTTGGCCGATCCACGGCAGGTCAATGGCCATCAGGTCGTAGCGCGATACAGCACGCTTGGCGTTTTCCATGATCTCGCCATGCAGTTCGTCCAGCGGCAGGTTGACGATCTCGATATTGGTTCCGCACAGTTCGTCCAGATTGGACGAAAACTCGCTGAGCGTCTTGAAGGTCGGATCAATGGGGCTAAGAATTCGGATCTTGCGATCCACGCCCACACCCGTGCGCATGGCGTTGGGATAGGGCAACGTCCGCGAGGCCATGTAGTAGCCGCCGAAATAGAAATCGCCCAATTCCCCATCGCCGGTGGTGAAACCGAAGGTGTTGCCCACCATTGCCTTTAGCTGCATCGCGAAGCTTTCGAATTCCGCGATCAGCTTGCGCGTCGGGTGCAGGGAAAAGGACTTGCCAGAGCGCGACTTGGGCCGTTTGTGCAACAGCCCCTCATCGATCAATTCGGATATCCGGCGCATCGCAGTGCCATAAGGCACATCCGCCGCCATCGCAGCCGAAGTTACCGTCAGCAGCTTGCCCTCAAGGTGCCTGCGCATGGCAAAGGACACGATGTTCCAGCGCGGATCGACCGTCGCGAGGCGCGTGCGTTTTTCGGATATCTCACGGTTCGACTCGACGAATGTCAGGATGCGCAGCAATTCCTCACGCGTCATAGATGTCCTCCTGCCCCTTGGTCGCGGTCCAACGCATCGTAGCCGATCTCAAACGGGCCGGCCGCTGACCCTTTATCCAAATCTGACATTTCGCATGTTCTGCAACAAGCCGAAGCCATGCCACCCTTTGCGGGCAATTCTGTCGGGGGGAGACCATGGCGCAAGCGGAGTACGACTATATTGTAATCGGGGCGGGGTCGGCGGGTTGCGCGGTGGCCGGGCGCCTGGCCGAAGCGGGCCGGTCGGTGCTGCTGCTGGAGGCCGGGGGTAAGGATCGCAACCCGTTCATCCACATTCCGCTGGGTTACTCGATGCTCTACGCCAACCCATCGGTGAACTGGTGCTATGAAAGCGCGCCGGAGCCGCACCTGAACAACCGCCGCCTGTTCCAGCCGCGTGGCAAGGTACTGGGCGGGACGGGGTCGATCAACGGCATGATCTACATGCGCGGCCAGCCGCAGGACTTCGACGGATGGGAGGCCGAAGGCTGCATCGGCTGGGGCTGGGACGGTGTGCTTCCCTATTTCAAGTCCTGCGAGGATCAGGAACGCGGCGCGGATGCCTTTCACGGCGAGGGCGGGCCTGTGGCCGTGTCGGACATCCGTACCAAACACGCACTTGGCGAGGCGTTCCATGCCGCGTCAGAAGTGCTTGGCGTACCGCGCAACGACGATTTCAATGGACCCCAGCAAGAGGGCACCGGCTACGTCCAGACCACCACCCGCAAAGGCATGCGCTGGAGCACGGCGGCGGGCTATCTGCGCGGTCCGGCCAAGCGCCACATCGACCTGAAGTTGCACGCGATGGTCGACAGGCTGGTGCTGCAGGGGCGTCGCGCAACAGCCGTGCGCTGGACGGACAGGAGTGGCGCGCATCAGGCCCGCGCCCGGCACGAGATCATCCTGAGCGGTGGCACCTTCAATTCACCACAGATCCTGCAACTCTCGGGCATCGGGCCAGGCGCGCTGCTGCAACGGCACGGAGTCGAGGTACTGCATGACCTGCCCGGTGTAGGGGAGAACCTTCAGGATCATTTCGGCATTGGGGCCGAATATCGCTCGACCGTGGCATCGACCGTGAACGACCTTTACAACAACAAGCTCAAGGGCGGTCTGCAGCTGCTTCGGCACTTGCTATTTCGCACCGGTCCCTTTGCCGACAATGGCAACTATTCCAACACCTTCATCTGTTCGGGGCCGGACATCGATCGCCCCGACATGATGGTGACATTCATGGCTTGGTGTACGGATGAACAGCTGAAACCCCACCCGTTCTCTGGCTTTACCATTCTGGCCGAACACATGCGCCCGAACTCCCGCGGGCACGTCCGGATTTCTGGTTCCTCCCCGACCGACCAACCAGAGATCCGGTTCAATTTCTTCGCGGACGAAGCAGACCAGCGAGCCGCCATCTCCGGCCTGCAATTCGGACGCAAGATCGCGGCGACCCGACCGATGGCGGATTGCGTCGAGTACGAGATTTCACCCGGCAAGGACGTGCAATCCGAGGCCGACCTGCTGGCCTATTGCCGCGCCAAGGGGCTTTCGCTGCTGCATCCGGTTGGCACCTGCAAGATGGGCACTGGCGCGGAGGCGGTGGTCGATCCGCGTCTGAAGGTTCACGGGATCGACGGGCTGCGAGTGGCGGATGCCTCGGTCATGCCGCGGATCGTGACGGGCAACACCAATGCCGCCTCGATCATGATCGGCGAAAAAGCCGCTGCGATGATTCTGCAAGACGCGAAGGAGAGCGCCTGATGCCGACCCTCGGACTGGCCCTGATGGGAACCGGGCGCATGGCCCATGTCTATGGACCCAAGATCAACGCCCATCCCGGCCTGCGGCTGGAGGTGGTGTACAACCCCCGCATCGCCTCGGCGCAGAAGGCCGCTGATCTGTATTGCGGGCGTGCGATGGACGATCTGAACGTGGTCCTGTCCGATCCAAAGGTCGATGCGGTGGTCATCGCCACCCCGACCGACACCCATGTCGATTACATTGAAATGGCGGCAAGGGCTGGCAAACCGATTTATTGCGAAAAGCCGCTGGACCAGTCGCTGGATCGGGTCGAGCGCGCCATGGCAGCGCTTGATGCGCATCCTGTTCCGTTCATGCTTGGCTTTAACCGGCGTTTTGATCCGGACAACGCCGCCCTGCGCGAAGCCGTTCGGCGAGGCGAGATCGGACGGATCAACATGCTGATGAGTTGGTCGCGCGAACCCAGCCCGCCGCCGATCGAATACGTGCGCACCTCGGGCGGATATTTCGTCGATGCCACTATTCACGATATCGACTTGCTGTGCTGGATCGCGGGGGAACGCCCCGTCGAGGTGACGGCGACCGGATCATGCATGTTCGATTCCGAAATCGGCGCCGAAGGGGACTTCGACATGACCATGACCACGCTCAAGATGCCGTCGGGCGCTTTGGTCCACATCAACAACTCACGCTCCTGCGCTTATGGGTTCGACCAGCGGCTGGAAGCGTTCGGCAACGCGGGCATGGTGCAGACCCTCAACCACCGAGATGACAATCTTGTACGCTGGGACGCCCGGCGCACGGCGGCACGCGAACCGCTCAAGCATTTCTTTCTGGAACGCTATGACCAGTCTTTTTACAACGCGCTTGACGAATTCCATGGTGCTATAATTGCGGGGCGTCCGCCCTCGGCCACCGCACAGGATGGCAAAGCGGCGTTGACGATCGCCTTGGCTTGCGTTCAGTCCGCCAAAGCAGGCGTGACCATAAAACCCACATATAGTTGACCAGCCCGAGCCTGCGCTGGAAGTGGTGATGTTCCAAGGGGTTAGCGTGTGGTCTCTTCAACTTCCATCTAACAGATGTTCTTCCTTGAGCCGCATGTCGGTTCTCCTTATCGGCCAAGAAGACCGCACGTTGCGCACCGTTTCGCAGCCCGGTCAGAATGGACTGACACCAGCCATCCGTTGTTCAGCGCACGAGCGGCAGCTTTGGTCCGATTTTGACCGTACCTCGTGATCACGGCGAAGAGCTTCTTTGCAGATGGCGTCGCATTGTTCACAGCTGAAAGCGTCTCAGAGCTGACACGTGCTTGCCAATGCCGTCAGCGGTCAAAGGCCCCCCGTGACCAAGGTGGAACGTCTTGCACCCTCGTTGCAACAATAGTTCCAACGAGGTTGCCACTGCCTGTTTGTCTTCTTCAAAAGGAGGCCGCTTGGGCTTGGCTCGCAGAACGATACCACCGAGCAGAACACCCGAAGCCGCCAAATCTCCTGCAACTGCGCTGTCATTTTGCGTCAGCACCGAAACCGATCCCGGCGTATGGCCAGGAGTATGGATGATTTTCAGTGGAAAACCGCGATCGTCCAAGCTCATCTCCCCAGCCGTCATGATCTCATCCGGTTCGAAATAGGAAAACGGTCTTTGTATCGCGCCGGTCTTTTGAAAAGTCCGGCCAAACGGCCCCGTTGCCTCGAGCTTAGGTGGTTGCCCAGAACAGTAAGGAACTTCGAGTGCGTGGGCGAGGATCGGGGCCGAGGTCAAGGCCTTTATCGCGACAGCTGATCCGGCATGATCGATATGCGCGTGTGTCAGCACAACCATTCGGACGTTGGACCAGCTCAGGCCAATTTTCTTCAACCTTTTGAATATTTTTGC
>QCWH01000107.1 GCA_003149565.1 Marivita sp. XM-24bin2
CCACGAATTTTGGATTTGGGTTATTTGTTCGCAATCGCTCAACGGTTCGAATCCCAAGCTCCCCGCCACTTGCCCTCGCGAAAGCGTTCTCCTGATGCGGCTGCGGCCGGATTTTCTCGTTGTATTCGAGGGTCATGCGGGTGGGGCTGAGCACTAGCAGTGGCGCCAGGTGGCCCGAAAGCGGTCTCTCAGGGCGGATATTCTCCGGACCTTATGACTGCGCCAGTTTGGTGAATTTCTTGTAAGCCCATGTATACACTGAGGAAATTCAAGCCTCTGAAATTGCTTGGATTGGAGTCGCGTTTGCGTCTGCCGCGACCGGGTTCGGAAGTTCTCAGGCCATGGCTTTTTCCAACTTCTGCTTCCGACGCTCCCAATCGAGCATCACCCTGACGAGGAGCTCGAAGAAGGCGGCCTCGCCACAGTGCAAAGCTCGCGATGACATAGGTGGTTCCAGAGCCGTCCTTACAGAACGGCGCGTGCCAGGCGGACAAGGTGGGACGGGTGGCAGGCCGACCGGACGACGCCGCACGCAACGATTTCTGAAGGGCTAGCCTGCTCCGCCGGGAAGCCGGGTTTTCGGATCGATGCGGCGCCGCGCTTATGGTGGCCGCTATTGGGCGCCTGCCACGCGGCGTCCTGATCAGACGGTGATGTCACCGGGGTCCGCGAATGCTGTCGGGGCTACGGTTCGGATCCACGCCATCGTCGCCTGGATGCGTGGTGTCTGGACGAGATCGGGATGGGCGTGGAGGTGCATCCTGCGCTTGACCGGGTCGATACCAGGCACACGCGTCACGCCCGGCGTCACGGCGCCGATACAGGCCGGGATCAGCGCCTTGCCGAGACCCGCCCTGATCGCCGCGAGGAGCGCCGGGGGATCGTTGGTCTTTAGGGCGAACTTCACGTCAAGCCCGACCGAATTCGAGACCCAGCGCATCGGCTCGATCCGCTCCTTGACGTTCCACACCGTCATCCAGGGGACAGCATCCGGGTCCCGTCCTTCGGGCGCGAAGACGACGTAGGGAACCTCACATATCGGAGTTGCGAATTCGCCATCGCGCGGCGCGAGTTCGAACCAGAGGGACAGGTCGGTCTCGCCCGCAGCGATGCCGCGCCGCTGCGTGTCGGCGATCATGACGAGTTCGATCTCCGGATACTCCGCACGCAGCGCCGACAGTCCTTGCGCGGCCAGCTGCGTAAGCAGCCAGGGATTGGACAGCAGCCGCACCGAGCCCGACGGCAGGCCGCGCTTGTGGGGGAGGCGGTCGAGCAGCCGTTCGGCGCGTTTCTCGATTACGAGCGCCTCGTCGACGGCGACACGGCCTGCGTCGTTCGCCGTGAGCCCCTGCGGCGACCGTAAGAACAGCGTCTCGCCGACATCGCGTTCTATCGCCGCGAGGCGCCGGGCGGCCGTGGACTGGTCGATGCCGAGCGTCCGCGCCGCGCCGGACACCGAGCCGGTGCGGTGAATCGCCAGAACAATCTTCAGGTCGTTCCAGTTCATGCAGGTGCTCGCACGCGGCCGCAGCCAGGTGATTTCCGAATTTTTCCTGAATAGCAGAGTCTTGCAGGCCGCGCCAGCCATGCTCCGGCATTTTTGCATAGGCGTGGCGGCGGATCCGCAGCTTCCGCGTTCGGCGCAATCTCGATATGCGCTGCGAGCGGCCAGAGGAGACGTTGAGGCCGCGACAGTAACCAATCGACAGTTCGTCAGAGGCTCTCGTGTCACGCGAGGCCACGGCGGATCGTTGCACAAGGAAGGAAATTGCACATGCCGCATTTCAAGATGATTGGAGGCTTCAGGTCTGCCTCGAAGGTTTCGGTTCTCGACCGCTCCCCCAATGCCGACGAAGCCGACAAAAGCCACGAGATCGCCGCTCCTGAGCCGGAGCAGACCGGGATCAAGATCGGCCTTCTGCTGCCAGCCGTCACACCGGACGCAGCCGCGGGACACGGACACGACAAGTGGCTGGACATCGAGTCCGTTGGCCTAGGCGCAGCCGCCGGACACGGACATGACAAATGGCTCGACATCGAGTCCGTCACACCGGACGCAGCCGCGGACAATAATCACGACAAGTGGATCAACATTGAGTCCGTTGGCTTGGGCGAGTTGTTGCCCGACCTGCTACAGCGACCGGCTGAGGGTGGCCGCCCAACGGCCGAAGCCCCGGCCGCACGATCGCTGGATCTGGCAGACCCGGGCGTCCTGTCGGCCAGTTTCGCGAGCGGGTTGGCGCTGTCGCCCGGTAACACCTGGATCGACTGGTTCGGCGCGGACGAATTCACCGGCACGAACGGCACCGACCGCGTCTGGGGCCTCTGGGGGGATGACGAGATCTACCTCCAGGGCGGAAACGACGAGGCGAAGGGCGGCAGCGGCAACGACATGATCAACGGCGGCGGGGGGAACGACAAGCTCTACGGCGAGGCCGGGAACGACCGGCTGTTCGGAGACTGGGGGGACGACCTGCTCGAGGGCGGGCAGGGCAACGACATGCTTGTCGGCGGCAGGGGCATGGACACGCTCCGCGGGGGTGACGGCGAGGATGTGATCAAGGGTGGTGAAGGCAACGACATGATCTCGGGCGATGCCGGACACGACACGATCTACGGGGACCACGGCAACGATAACATCCAAGGCAATGCGGGCCTCGACCGGATATTCGGCGGCGACGGGAACGACAGTCTCGGCGGTGGCGTGGACGACGACATTCTCTTCGGAGAGGCTGGGGACGACCTGCTCGACGGCGGCACCGGCGACGACGTGATGTATGGCGGGCACGGCAACGACATGGTGAAGGGCTGGCACGGCGACGATTACGCCTTCGCTGGCGCTGGCGACGACGAGGTCCACGGCGAGGCCGGCAACGACGCGCTCGATGGCGGCACCGGGAACGACCTCGTGACCGGTGGGGACGGCGATGACGCGCTCCGCGGCGGTTCGGGCAACGACACGCTCGACGGTGGCGACGGCAATGACCACATCTCGGGCGGAACGAACGTGCCCGGGGCGCTCGGCGACTACCTCAAGGGTGGCGCGGGGTTCGATACCTTCCATTTCGCGATGGGCGACAGCGGCGGCGCGGGCCTGCCGATGGACGTGATCGAGGATTTCGTGTCGGGCGGCGACCTGCTGGTCTTCGAGGGCTTCGACGGGGCGAATTTCATGGGCCAGCAGGGCGGTTTCTCGGCCGCACCGGGCGCGGAGGCCTATTTCGAGCACGCCCAGAGCGACATCCACGGCGACGTCACCAACGTGTATCTGCGCGACGATATCGGCCTCGAGGCCGATATGGCGCTGACGCTGCTGGGCCATGTCGACCTCGCCGCGGCCGACGTCTTCATCGTGTGAAAGACCGGGGCTGGCCCGCCAGCCGGCCCCGACCGACCCGGGTTAGGGGCGACCTGTCCCCGCCGCGAAAAGGGACCCGGGCCGAGAGCGCGGCAGTTCGCCGGCCGGGCGGCCAGCGACCCGAACGACGCAATTCCGCCGAATTCGCCAGTCCAACAGGGCGTCGATCAGCAACCGCGGCACAGTAAGCTGCTCCATTGCCAAGCGAACCTGCTCGTGGATGGTGTCGAAAGACCCGCAACTCACGTCGAACTCGAGAAAAGCGCGTGGCAGCGCGAGCGCGATGAAGAAGCGATGACCTACCTCACCGCCTCCGCGTGGAGTGGTCCGATTGGTCTGACCACTCCACCGGGAACGGTTCCAGCACCTTCGTGAGGGTTATCTCCGGCCCCGGCTCCCCATCCAGGATCGTCTCGACGATGTCGGGCGAGAGCAGGGTCAGGCGCAGGACTGGGGTCATATAGGAGCGCGCGATGCCTTCACGCTCTGCCAGATGGTCGAAGACAGTCGCGCACGACCTTGCTAAAACATGAGATGAAGCCGGTCGGACACTGACGGTCCACGCGCTCGCTGGAAAGAAGGATACCAATGGCTGACGATCCCTACAGGATTGCCGACCGTGTCGATGACGGCATGCTCGAGATGATGGTCTCCCGTCTGGAAGAGCGGGGGCGAGACGCGCGTTTTCTCGGGATGATCGACGACTACCTCGATGCGGTGGGTCTCCCGGAAGCGAACGAGGTTCTCGATCTCGGCTGCGGAACCGGGGTTGTCGCCCGCAGGATCGCCGGGCGGTCGGGGTTCGCAGGCCGCGTCCTCGGGATCGATCTGGCGCCGCAACTGGTCACTCGGGCGCGCGCGCTGGCCGCTTCGGAAGGGCTTTCGCAAGCGACGGTGTTCGAGGTGGGTGACATTCGCAGCCTCGCCCTGGAGGATGGCCGCTTCGACGTGACCGTGATGCACACGCTCGTCAGCCACCTGGAAGATCCCGGCGCCGCCCTGAAGGAAGCAGCCCGGGTGACGCGGGCGGGGGGCGCGATCGCTCTATTCGACGGGGATTACGCCTCCTCGACGCTGGAGACGGCTGATCCAGACCGGGCCGGCGAGATAGACGCCGCAATGATCGAGGCGACCGTCACGCAGCCCCGCGTGCTGCGCCGGCTGCCCCGTATGGCAGCCGCAGCCGGCCTGTTGGTCGAGCGGTTCTTCCCCTACGTGATCGCGGAGGCCGGCCGGCCAGAGTTCTTCGCCGGGCTGGTCGACACGATCGGCCCCATGCTGGTCGCATCGGGCGTCGCGCAGGAGGACGAGGCCGCCACCATCGCCTCCGATCTGGGGGATGCGGCCGAGAGCGGCACGTTCTTCGGCGCTTGCAACTACTACGGCTACGTCCTGCGCAAGCCCTGAGTTGGTTCAGGCCGGGACCGGTCGGCGCAGGCCGTTCACGTTTTTCGCGATCTCGCCCAGGTGGCGCTCGTCAGTGCCGCAGCACCCGCCAAGGATGTCGGCGCGCGGAAAGCGCCGCGCGACCTCCCCCATCTGTCGGCCCAGTTCGGCGGGATCGCCGTCTTCGAGATGCCCGAGCTTGCACAGGGCGATCTTGTCCATCTTCGCGGCGTTGGGGCGGACGTAGCGAAGGCGCTCCCGCCACGGTCCGTCCTCGGCCAGGGCATCAGCGAATTCCTCGGGGTGGGAGCAGTTGGTGCCGTACCAGGCCGCGGCGCCGTTCGTCTTCTCCTCGATCGCCTCGATGGCTTCGCGCAGCCTAGGCCCGGACCGCAGCCGCCCCTCCGTCGTCAGCGTCAGGCTGATCCCGATGGGCAGGCCGACTCCCTGTGCCGCCCGCACGATGCCCACCGCCTCGGGAATGTTGTTGAGCGTCAGGGAGATCGCCATGTCGGCCGGCGTGCTCTTGAGCGTCGTCATCTGGACGGAATGGTAATCCTCGGCCTCGGCCTCCGAGATGCCGCCGCCGGTGCCGTAGGCATCGCCGCGCGGGCCGATGCAGCCGGCGATATAGACATCGCGGACCCGGCCCTCGTATTCGCGGCGCATGTCGTCGAGGAACGCGATCGTCCGGCGCTCCATCTCGGCCAGCCCGTCCGGCGTGTATCCCAGCTTCGCGCCCCAGTCCGGGCTCGCGCGATAGTCGTGCCCTAGAATCAGCATGCCGGTGTCGTGCGCCTCCGCGACGTCGAAGTAACGACGGTAGATGTCCCGGAGCACGCGATCGGCCTTCGGGTCGTCGAGCAGCGGAAACATCGCGAATTCGGGCAGATCGAACCCCCACTTGTAGAGGATGTCGGTCTCGGTGCCGCCCTCTGTCAGGTAGAACCTGTTCTCGAGCCTTGGTGGAAATTCGCGCATTTTCGAACACTCCCCGGTTAACATTCGACCAATCTACCAAAATACGACCGATTCGGCGTCGAGTTCGCCACAGGTCACTTGGGCGAAGATCAGTTCCGCCGAAATACGACACCAGGTTAGCGAGAAACCGGTGGTGCGAAAGCCGCTCATGCGCCGCCTCAGGCGACGGAAGAAGATTGCAAATGCAGAATGTCCAGTCGCTGCCAGTAGGGCAGAAAGGGGCCCTCTTCGTCGCGCCGCAAGGCGGCGTAGAAAGCCTTTTCGTAGGCAGGCCTGTCGGCCTCGTCGAGACTGCGGCCGGCATCGACGGCGCACATGTCGTTCAACATGCCTTGCGGGGAAGCAACCCGGTATTTGCCTGCGAAAAGCAATGGCGGGCGCCGCGTCGCGCGGCCCTGCGCCACAATCGCGGCGATGGCGTTCCGAGCATCCTGGTAGACCGGCGCCTCATCGTCGATGAAGCGCGCCACATCATAGATCGGGTCGGGCGCCTGCGGTTCGACAACGACGATCCGACCGCCAGGACGGACGATCCGCACCGCCTCCTCCAGCGCAGCGAACCGGTCCTGCGCGTGGTGGAGGCTTTCGCCGAAAACCGCGATGTCGAAGGCGGCGTCGGCCAATCCGGTGGCTTCGCCGCTGCCTGCCACGAAGCGCGCGCGCACCGTCTCGCGCGCGCGCCCAAGCGCCTCGGCGTTGGGCTCGACCCCCGTGACGCGCGCGCCGAGCGAGACGAGCACGCCGGTTACGCGACCGCTGCCGCAGCCAATATCGACCGCATCTAGGCCGGAGAGGTCGCCAAGCGTTCTGGCGAACGCCTCATAAACGGAGAGATGGATCCGATTTTCCAAGTTTTTGGCCCTCGCAGTGCTCCAGTTCCGTCTACTTGGTGCCCAGGCGTTGCGGCCAATCGGTTGGCGGCAGGATACCGATCACGGAGGCGCGCTGTTGCATCCCCTGCCACCACCGGGCGAGCGCCGGATTGGATCCGAGGACGGCCGCGCCTTCCGGCGCTTCGGCCAGATAGCAGAAACTGCCCGCCAGAAAGATGTCCGATAGGTCGAACGCGCCTGCGGGGCGCGCGGCAAGAAGGGCATCGACCATTTCCGCCGCGCGTGTCAGCCGGGGCATGGCGCTTGCGATGCGATCCTCGTCAGGTAAACGGTCCTCGAAGGCGGCGAAGAAGCGCTCCGTAGCAAACATCGGCTCCCAGATGGGCCAAGCATAGTCGAGAGTGGCGGAGATGAGCTGGAGCATCCGGGCGCGCTCGAGTGGTTCGGTCGGCTGAAGACCGGGGCCCTCGAAGGCCTCGTCGATGTAGCTGCAGATGGCCAGCGTCTCGAAGAGGCGCACCGGGCCGTGATCCAGCACCGGGACCTTTGCGAACGGATGCAGATCGGCGAAGGCGGGGTCCTTGCGATAGCCGTCCCAGGACGCGACTTCGACGAACTCGTGCGCGACCCTCTTTTCGGCGAGGGCGAGCCGCGCCATCCGGGTAAACGTGCTGGCCCCATAGCCCTAGGCTCCAGACC
>QCWH01000108.1:0-5802 GCA_003149565.1 Marivita sp. XM-24bin2
GAGACCGAAGGAATTCCAGATCGGCCGGGGGCCACATCACAGAAGTGGCCCAGTCATCTCCACAGCGCTATCGGGGGTAGCCGCAATCGACCGTGGCTTGATTTCCGGTGATTACGAGCGTATGTACGAGCTCAAAGAGGACTCAATCATGCCCAAAGCGCAATCCATGACCTTCACGCGTGAAGTCGCCAAGAGCGGCAACAGCGCCATGGTGCGTCTGCACAAGGATGAGCTCGCCCATGTTGGTGTCGAGCCTGGCCAAGCCGTGCGCGTGACGATCGAGGCTGTCGACGATGAGTATGCGGCCACGCGCCAAGCCGCCAAGAAGATGCGCGCCCGGTTTCGCCGCACCCTCGATCTGCTGGCCTGATGCGCGGTATTATCTGGCCGGACCTTTCTGCCATCCTGGATGATTACGCTGAGTATTTCGACGAGATCGGCCAGGAGCTCCAGATCGCGCGCCCGGAAGATCTTCAGGCTGGGTTCGATCGGGCGCGAACGGCTTTTGGCTATGATGAAAGCCTCGATCTCGCCAGCCTTGCCGCATTGCTCCTCGACGGCGTCGCCACACGGCACGCTCTGGTCGATGGCAACAAACGTTTGGCTTTGATGTGCGCGCTGACATTCCTGGAGCGCAACGGGGCCTTTTTCGACGCCGGTGATTTGGCCCTCTTTCAAGCGGTTGAAGGGGTCGTTGTTGGTCGCATCACAGTCGAAGAGCTCGCCACCTTCCTGCGTGCCAATATCGTTGATCCTACCGGGGCAACAATCAGCAAGCTCGACTAAAAAAGCGGCCCGAACTGGGCAGAGCAGTCCGGGCCGAGGCAGCGATCGAGGTCCAGGCGGCGGCGCTCGATCTGAGGCAGACGGTGTCAGTGGGTGTGGCTATCGATCCACCGGCTCATCAGCTGGCGATCCCGAAAACATTCATCCGGCACATTGGTGCCCTTTCCGGCGGCCAGGCGCTCGGCAAAGGCGACCTGCTTGGAGCTCGGCCGACGGGCGACATCCGAACTGCGCGCAACGGCCTTCTGCTCATCAATCCAGCGCGACAAAGCCCGGCGATCCTGCTGCGCCTGCCAGGGCAGGACGGCGTTGGCCTGCAGGGCCAGCTGGCGTGCATAGAGGATTTGCTTTTGCGTCGGCGGAAGCGCCGTCGGGGCGTGATGGAGTTCGGCGGCATCAGACATAGGGGCAGCTCCTTTGTTGATAGACTCAGGTTGGAACACAAAAAGAACAGAGTCAATCATGTTGTGCGCTAGGACCCCAAAGACACAACATGTAGCTGTACGCCATCCATTTAGCATCCATCGCGCGACCTGGCGCCTTGCGCCACTCCGGTCGGCAAGCGGGACCATCCCGCGCGCCGACCCGAAATTTTGAGCGCCGCGCCGTCGGAGGTATCCAGCGGCGCGGCTTTGCTCAGTGCGTCCAATTCTCCGTGCCGTTGGGCGTCACGAAGAGCGTGCGGCCAAAGAGGCGGACAGGCTGCGTGCTGCCATCGCTGCGCGCGACATGTCCGCAATTGCCGTCATACTGGGGATACTCCGGCCAGTCGGGTCGCGTGGTGAAGCCGATGACGTTGTAGCACCAGGGCCCAGAGATCGCCGGGCCGGGTGCATAGATGAAGATGCCTGTCTCCGGATCGACGCTTTCCAGCGGCCGCACGAATTCCCGTGCGACCTGCCAACCGTCAACCTCGCCCACCTGCCAGCCGGTGCCGTCATCGCGGCGTAGGTCTTGCGTGATCTGAACCTTGGTCATTGCGCGGCCTCCTCTGCCGTCTCGCCGATAAAGAATTCATCCGGCGCGCCATTGAGGCGCGTGCCGGTCTGATCCGTCAGCCCGATGGCGTCGCCAGTTCGGGTAAAGAGAATCAGATATTGCCCTAGCCGGTCGCGGTTGACGCGGTAGCCCGAGTTGGCCCAGTGAACGCGGTGTCCCGCGTCCACGGCTGCCTTGATCTCTAGCAAGGTCACTTGAGCGCCTCCTCGAGCATGGCGATGGCCACAAGGCAATCGTCGATGAACGGGCCTTCCTCGCCCTCGAGGTCGTTCAGCTCCAGCCGATTGAGGGCTGAATAGAGCGCGGCCCGGGCCTCCCGCGCGGCGTCGCGCAGGGTAACCATCGAGCCCATCCGGACGGTCGCGAAATCGTCGCTATGATAATCGGGCTGCGGGCTCATGCCGTTACCTCCCGCTTCCAGCGCGGCGCGATGTCCTTCAGCGCCACATCAAAGGGGGGCAGCTGGTCAAAGCCGTTCGCATTGCTCACCACCTGCACCTTGGCGCGTGCATCCCCCACCTCGAGGATCTCCACGCTGAACATGCCACCCAAGCCGGACGGCACGACGATCTCCTTCAACTGGGCGCGCGTCTTGCTGCAATAGACGCATGCCGAATAATGCCCGGCGATGATGTGTCCGCCGGTGGTGCGATCACAATCGCAGGTCCAGAACTTCGAGGGCTGATATCTGTAAGCCACCTGTGGCCTCCTTATCTGTCGCGGGCGGGGCGTCGCGCCCCTTTCTCCGCCTATGGGCTGCGCCGCGGCCAATCTGATCTGACCGGAAACGCATGTTTCCGGCGGAACAGAGTGGGTGGGAGCGAAGCCCGACCCACGGCCCGGGGGCGGACAGTCAAAGGATCGCAGACGGGGACATGGTGCGGCCCGCAGGCCGCCAGGCCGAGGACACGGGGTCCCCGGCGAAGACGACGCGACAGCGGCGCTTGTCTTTTTACTTTCTGAAACCGGGCTGTTGGGCGGCCCAAATGGAAAAGGATCAAGCCTGCGCGGAGCTGAGCGGGCCAACGGCCCGTTGAAGCCCGGCGCAGACCATTGCACTGCTTGCCCGCGGGCCTGAGCGGCGGGCGCCGTGTTCTTATAATACCGTACGAGGGGGCGTCACCCGCATAGGCCGAGACGGCGGCACGCTGGCTCGGGTCCGGCCTGCCGGACTAGGTCCCGGTCCCGTCAGGGACGGGTAAATATCTTGCTCGAACAGAACAACCCGAAATGATACCGAGCGACCTCATTGCTCCGGTGCGTATGGGATTGCGACTGAGTTATGCCCCACGATGATCGATGGCCATACGTGTGGCATTCAACCAGGCCAGGAAATCAGTGCAGCATCGAGCGCCGACCACAGCACTGTTTGAATTTCTTACCTGAACCGCAAGGGCACGGATCGTTCCGCCCGGTCTTTGTACTGGACCGCGCGAATGTGCCCAACGGCATGCTGTATGCCCCACGGCGTTTCAGGAAATACCGATGCATGCGCATAACGCCGGCTGCCGCTCCGATGATCAGCTCTACACGCCTTTCATCGGTCACGGGCTTCTCGTAGGGACGCATTTCGGGATCTTCATGATGCTCATAGGCCAGCGCGAAAATGGGGACCATCGCCCCTCCTTCGTTTTCATCGTCGACAATCTCGCGCCAGATTTCAGGACGAAGATTTGTTCCGGCCAGGAATCCCTGCGCCCAGTGATTGCCGCGAACGTGGCCCTCTTCATCTTCGTAGAGTTGGGGAAGGTAGACGTTGGCAGTATCAAGTTGGCCGTTCACATGGCTCCAGTGACGGCCAACCAGCTCGGTGAACTCCTGAGCCTCGGACAGGTCTTCGAAGACCAGATCGCCGTCTTCGGTTTCCCCGCTTTGTAGAATGCTCATGTATTCGCTCGGCATGATCAGGTCCGGGCAGCAGGCCAAAGCCGCGAAGAATCCATCAAGCGCCTCGATATTAGGAATGGTACCGTCCTGAACGCGAGCGAGGTATGCGTCGAGGCGCTGTTCTTCCTGATCTGAAAGCTCTGCCTTGAAGTTCATGTCGCCCCCCTGAAGCTATGGATTGCCTTGGCCAACTTTCCTGCAAAAACCGAGTATGTTCAAACAGATTCCGATACGAGCCAGCGACCCTTCAGAGCCCTTTCCCCAATCTTGCTGCCTTTATCATCTCATCAGCGCATGCTTGCGAAGACATCCGGATAATGCGCACCAGTGGCAGACTTGCCCCCCAATTGACGCGCCCGAGGGCTCCGGCTCCCGCGCGGATAGAGCCGGTCCGGTTTGAGGTCGGGCGTACCCCGGCGTCAAACCGGACAATTTTTGGGTGGCGCGCCGCCCTTAAGCAAAGCCCCCGCCGGGATGGCGGGGGTGCGGGGCGTCGGATCAAAGCTCGATGCCGGTTCTGAGGTTTCCGTCGGGGTCCAGCCATCGCCGGGCGCGCGCGCAAGCGTAGCAGATGTACGTTCCGGCGCCGGCCATCACGACCGGGGCGAGGAAAACCACCGGGTTTGACGCGCCGCATTTGCGGCACGTCATCGGGGGCAGGATCGCGGAGGCGCTCACGCCGCCGCCTCCTTGGTCTGACCTACGGCGTTCAGCAGGTAGTCGGCCGCCTTCTGAGCCTCGGACGCGGCGCGGAAGATCGCGCGCTTGTCATCTTTCAAGGCCTGAAGCCAGCTTTCCACATAGGCCGCGCTCTGGTCGAATTCCGGCTCGATTCCGAGCTGCGCGCCAAGGAAACAAGCGCCGATCTCGGCCACCAGCTCCTCGAAGGCATAGGCCTCGCGATTGGCGAATTTCTTGATCCGGTCGAGGCGTTTTTCGCTGCCGGTCCAGTGGATCGTTTCATGGGCAAGGGTCGCAAAATATCCTTTCGCGCTGTGGAAGGTCGCCACGGGCGGCATGTGGATGTGATCCTTTGCCGGGCTGTAATAGGCGCGCGGCTCCTCGGTGGTCACGATTTCCGCGCCGGTGCGGGCGAAAAACTCCTCAAGCGCCGGGTCGGCCTCGGTGCCAAGGTCGCGGGCCAGTTCGGGCTGGAAATAGTATTCCTCTGACAAACCCTCAATCTGATCGGCGTTGAACACGCGGTAGGCGCGGGCATAGGGGATTTCTTCCTCTTGGCCGGCCTCGTTCTCGCGGGTGAAGGTGCCGTATTTGACGACCGTGGCGGATTTCTCGCCCTTGCGCACCTGCCCATCAAGCTCCTGGGCCTGCTTGTAGGTCATCCAACGGCTCGACAGGTAACCCTGCTTTGCGGCCATTACCCAAAGCATCAGGACGTTGATGCCGCGATATTCCTCGCCATTTTGGCGGGTCGGAAAGGCAATGCCGGATCTGCTGCCGGTCCACGGCTTGCGCCAGGGCGGCGTGCCCGCCTCGATCTCGGCAATGATGATGTCGGTGACATGGGTGTAGACGTCAAATTTCGGTGCCATGTGTGGCCTCCTCTCAAGGTGACGCGAAAGGGCGCTTTGCCTTCCGCCGATGGGCTGCGCCTCGGCCACCTGATCGGACCGAATACGCATGTATTCGGCGGAACAGAGTGGGTGAGGGCGAAGCCCGACCCACGGCAGGGGAGCGGACAGTCCATGGGTCGGAGACGGGCCTGGAGCGGCCCGCAGGCCTTCAGGCCGAGGACACGGAGCCCGGTGGAGACGACGCGGTCACGCGGCGCTTGCCCATTGACGGGACGGGACACGGCTGTTGGGCGGACCAAGAGAACAGGAAGATGCCTTCGGAGGGGTGACCGGGCCAACGGCCCGCCAATCCCCTGCGCAGTCTATGGGGTCATGCTTCCCGCCCGCGAAGGCGCGGGTTCAATGTGGAAAAGGCGCCATACGGCGCCTGTCAGACCATAAATTGTGTAAATGTGGCGAAGCGGAAAACTTCATTCGTCGAACTTGAACAACGCGTTTCAGGCCGCAGCGATTGGATGGGGACGTTTATTTTCAGTTCGGGCGATTGCAGCTGCTGCGATAGCTTTGGTGATCATGGCGAGCAGTAGGCTCAAAA
>QCWH01000108.1:6523-7515 GCA_003149565.1 Marivita sp. XM-24bin2
GCTTCCTGATGTGGTTAAGGATCTTCCGGAGATTGTGGCCGCAGCCGCAGAGGACAGCAAAGATGGCATCGCCGCGGGTCCCCTTGAGCGGGCATCTGGCAAGGCGACCGTCTGTTTTCATGTGTCCAATCTCGGGCTCGATGGCACTGCGCCGTCGCAGGAGCTTTTTCAGCGCGGGTGTTAGGCCGCGTTTGGACCCTGAGATCAGGACGCGGGTAGTTTCCACGCCGTGGCCACGATAGCCGCGGTCGACAACAGCAAGGTCGGGACGTTGGTCGGTCAGGATTTCCACCTGCTCCAACGCCTCCGCCAGAGTGTGACCGTCGTATGGATTGCCGGGCAGCGCCCGCATGCCGACGACGAAGCCCTGGTCGATTGTCGTGGCGATGCTGACCTTGGTGCCGAATTCGTAGCGCACGCGTGCCTTGCCTTTGGAGATGCAGTCAACGTCGGGCTCATGCAGGGCGTAAATCTTGCCGCCACCCTTTATGGGCTGGTGCAGCAAGCGCGAGACCAGCACCAGCGTGTCGAGGACCGTTTCCCGTAAGGTGCCTGCCGGGATGAGATCAATCTGACGCCGTAGGTCGCGCATGACCCGCCCGGTATACCCTTTCAATGTTCGCAGGGCTTTACGCATGCGCTTGAACTGTCGTGCGTGGGCATAGCGCCCGACCTGCGCTGCCAGCATCAGCGCCTTGCGCGCATAGGTCTGGCGCAGTTGAACCCCGGCCTCTTGAGCCAGGGCCACGATCTTGGCGCGTGCTTTCTCGTAGAGCCGTGCATCGGTGGGATAGGCAATGTTCTTTTCCATCACAGTCGTGTCGATGGACACGCGCGACAGACTGTCATCGTCCACAACGCCGCTTGAGCGCCCGGCCTCGATGGTTTTCGTCAGCAGCCACTCGGCGCCTTCATCGCCGACCCGATCGCGCCATCGGCTGAGGGAGGACGGATGGATCGGCGGCTGATGCTGGAAGAAGATCTCCCCCGTG
>QCWH01000068.1 GCA_003149565.1 Marivita sp. XM-24bin2
ATCAAGGAGAACGAGAATTCGCTCAACGAAGGGACACACATGTATACAGGCAAATCTAAAATCTTAAGGAATCTGGGTGCTGCCACGTTTTCGACAATGTTGAGCGCAGCGCCAAGCGCGTCTGAAGGATTGACTGAGGATGCAATTCGCGAAGCGTTGGCAGCCTATGTCGACGGGAATCACACCGTGGCCTACGAAATCCTGACAGAGCTAGGCAATGAGGTGCCGCACCGAGAGAAGATTGAGTTCGGGTTAGGTGTCGAAGTTACACTCGGTGTCATGGAATCCGCAGACTTCAGAAATCCACTTATAGATGGCCTGCTGGGTTGGATGCAGGCGCGAGGTCATGGCGCGAACGCGGACATCAAAGAGACCGCAGCGCGTCTCCGGTATGCTTTGGAACGATGGGAAGACCCGTATAATGGTTGGTCTGACGGTATTGATCTAGATAGTCGTCCACATAACGAAGGCGAATACAACGAATGGATATGTCGTTCTGCCAGAGAGGGAATACCGAGAGCGCAATTCGCGTGTGGTTGGTCCTACATCTACGCGGAAGGCACCGAACGTAGCCTCAAACATGGCGTGATGTGGTACCGTCGAGCTGCTGAAAACGACTATGCACCAGCCACATACGAGCTTGCTAAGTTGTTTTATTCGGGGCGAGAAATAGACGCCACAGAACTCGAAGCCGTCGATTGGGTTCGGACAGGCGCGGAATTGGGCCACGGCCCTTCGCAAATCCTCTATGGAAAACTTCTCGATGAAGGCATCGGTGTTACAGAAAATGACGTGGATGCAGTCGATCAGTTCATTTTGGCAATGCAGGATCAACTATCACGTCAAGTCTCGCTGTTTTTGGGCAGCGGTGTTTCTGACGACGAAGACCTCAATACATTGCGTGACAGCTGGAACCGCTTGTTGGCTGAACATGGGAGTTCAAGGGCAGCCTATTTTATCGCCCATGGACTGTACCAAGGTTACAGCTCTGAAGGCAGGGAGAATAATCGTGAAGCATTGAGATGGTTCATAAAATCAGCAGAAATGGGCTCCGCGTCGGCTGCTTGGGAACTTGCGCGAATATTTGGAAATGAAGCGCAGGCGTCGGACGGGTATCATCCGGCTGGAAAGCAAGACCTATCAGAGTCTTACTATTGGGATCGACGGGCGCTTGAGTTGGGTTGGCAGGGCGCTAACTACTATTTGGCTCGATTACACATGAATGAAGAATCTCCGTTTTTTGACGTTTCACGTGCATTGGATTTAATGCTGGATCATCACAAAACAGCTTGGGACGCGGCAACTCTATACCACCTCGGAATTCTGTATTCCGAGGAATCACCACGGCAGAATTACGATTTATCTGCGGAATACTTTCGTAAGGCGGCCAGTATACCGGGGGGCGATCGTTATTCCTATCAATCACCGGCGCGACGAGAGCTTGGTCAGATGTATGCAACCGGCAGAGGGGTGCCGAAGGATTATATTGCAGCTTATATGTGGCTCAATGTTGCCGCAGATGAGCTATCCTACGTGGCGTCACGAATCGACGAGCTCGAAAGCAAGATGACACCGGGGGATATTGCCAGTGCTCAAGAGAGAACCCGGGTCTGTATCGCATCAGAATTTCGAGAATGTCAGTGAGTGCGGGCTATTTCAGAGGTGCGGTTGCAATCTCGTTGTTTTATGTTTCCAGTCCGAGTTTTCGTCAAGAGGTGCCTTCGGTTCGTGTCGGTAATACGCTAATGCTTGCCTCCTACCTTGGAGCAGCCTCTTTCTGTATTTCTTACGGAGTAAACTACACCGACTTGGCTGATCGTCTGTCGGATGCCTTCAAAAGTGACGAAAACCTGACCGATGATGAGGTAACTGCCTTCCAGGAGGGACGACTAAAGGGAGAACTTGGTTTATTGTATTCTCCTGAGGCTGGAAGATATATCAACCTGCCCCTTGAAACAGCCGATGTCAGTCAGGCCTGCTCCATTGCTCATCAACAGGTGATCAAACTGTCGAAGTTGAAATAGCATTCACTTTCGTGGAAGCGGATGCGGCGTCGATACAACGAGCTGCGAACAAAAACTCCAGCAGCAGCGGGCGGACTTTGGCCACAGTCGATAGATGTCCGCTATGTGCAGTTTGCTGTGGTTCGGGTTGGCAGGGCGAACGGCAGCACTGTCCCGCGAAGTGTAAGTTCGCTCATCCCTAGATTTCGCACGCACGGCGAATGGCCGGTAAGCGGGCTGCGACCGCAGCATAATGACCGGGTGTCGCAGGTCAGCAAAGGGCCGAGTTGGCAGATACTTGAAACGCCAATCGAAAGGCAACGCGCTGGCATACGCCAATTTATACGTGGCCAAACGGCTATCGGAAGAGTGCCCCGCCGATATTGACCAGGCGTTGTCTATCCATGATGGTGGCATGGCGAAAAACGGCCAAAGGGCCAAGGGAGGAAAGATGAACATTTTTAAGGTCGCCGCCGCGGCACTTGCTGTTGCAGCCGGTCCCGCGCTTGCGGAATACCCCGAACGCGAAGTTCTTGGCGTTGTCATGTGGGGCGCTGGCGGGGCCACCGATACCGTTGCGCGGGCCATCAATCCTGCTGCGGAAGCAGCGCTTGGCAAGCCAATCGTCGTGCTGAACAAGTCGGGCGGCGCCGGGGCCATTTCCACGGCGTTCGTGAATGCCGCACCGGCGGATGGCTACACTTTCCTGTATGGGGCTGAAAACCCGCAGCTTCACGGTGTTATGGGTGTCTCTGACATTGACTATGGAGACATGTACCCGATCAACATTCTTGGTCGCGGCGTCGCTGTGATCGCCGTGCCTGCAGACTCCAACTATCAAACTTTGAGTGACCTTCTAGACGACATCAAAGCCAACCCTGGATCTGTCAAGATGGGCTCGACCGGGCCTGGTGGCCTGCCGTCCACAATTGGCGCACTGATCTCGAACGCCGCCGACTTTGACGTGACAGCCATTCCATTCGACGGGGAAGGCCCAGGCCTGACCGCTATGCTGGGCGGCGAGGTCGACTTCATGCCAGCAGGGATTTCGGCAGCGGCCGAGCAGGTCAAGGCAGGCAACATGCGTGCGCTTGCCGTGGTCAACCCCAACCCGGTTGACACCCTGCCGGATGTGCCAGCGATCACCGACACCCTCCCTGAGATGGAGCGCTTCCTGCCTTGGGGGCCGTTCTATGGAGTCTTTGTCCGCGCCGATGTGCCTGACGATGTGAAAGCCACTCTGACTCAGGCGTTCTCGACCGCCGCCACGGATGAGACCTTCCTTGAGCTCATGGCCAACCGCGGGAACGTGGTCATGAACATGAGCGGACAAGAGGCTGTCAACTTCCTTGCCAAATGGCAACAGGTCACGGTCTGGGCGCTTCAGGATACGGGTGCCGCCAAGGTCAACCCGGCAGAACTGGGCATCGCACGTCCTTAATCAATTTGGCCGACTCGCCTTGTAAGGGTCGGCCAGAACACAACCCATGAAACCCACTGACACCCTCCGGCCGGGAGAACGGCTCTTTGCGCTTCTTCTGGTGATCTTCGCCGGTTACGCCTTCTGGGAATCCTACGAGATATCGGGGTTTCGTGGGCTGACAACGGGCGGGGTCATGCCAATGCTTGCCTCGGGTATCATGGCCCTGACAGGTCTGGTCATTCTGTCAGATACGCTCCGAAAACCCCGTACTGCAGAGGGCGGCATCGCTGGGTTGATTACCTACCTGTTTCCGTTGCGCGTCGTCCTGTTCACCCTTTTGGTGGCAATCTACGTCGCTGTAATACCCAGCATAGGCTTTCTTGCAGCGTCCGGAGGACTGTTGTTCGTGACGATATGGGCGCTGTGGCGGAAGTGTCCGCTTCCAGCGCTTTTGATCGCGCTTCTGTCAATCGCGGCGATCTATGTACTGTTTCGCGTCGTCTTTCAGGTGGTTTTGCCCATCGGGAGCTTTTGGCGATGATCGAGACACTGGGTTTCTTCGCGACCGCTTGGCTGGACCCTTCGCTTTTTTTGCTGACGGCGCTTGGAACATTCGCGGGCATATACATCGGCGCGATCCCTGGATTGTCGGTCACGATGGCTGCGTCAATTCTGATCTCGTTCACGTTCAAGTGGGATGTGAACGAGGCCCTTGCCCTGATCGCAGGGGTGTATGTGGGTGGCGTCTATGGTGGTGCGCGGACCGCGATCCTCTTGAATATTCCTGGCGCGCCAAGCGCGATTGCGACGGCGATTGATGGCTATCCGCTTGCAAAGAAGGGGCTCGCCGGCGAGGCGATCGGCCTCTCGACCGTCATGTCGGTGATTGGTGGCTTAATCGGCGTCGCAGCCCTTGCCATCGCCGCGCCGCTCATTGCTGATTTCGCAATTAAGTTCACCTCACGCGACTATATGCTGCTCGGGATAATCGGCATTCTGCTGGTCGGCACGTTATCAGGTGAAAGCTTCGCCAAGGGCGCTTTCGCGGGCGCTTTGGGTGTGATGATTGGTATGATCGGGCTCGATCCCATGACGGCCGAGACCCGGTTCACGTACGGGTCGATCAACCTCATGGGCGGGGTGCCCTTCGTCGTCGCAATGATTGGCTTTTTCGGCGTTGCCGAGGCGCTTGTGCAGCTAGAGCACGTAGATACGGCGGCGATCAAACAAAAGGTTGGGCGCATCGTGCCTTCCTGGGCCGACGTGCGCCGCTATCTGGGGTTGGGCCTGAAGTCGTCCGGGCTTGGCACTCTGATCGGCGCACTGCCCGGCACCGGGGGGGACATCGCGGCGCTTCTTGCCTACGATCAGGCCAAGCGCAGCACCAAGAACCCAGACGTTCCCTTCGGCGAAGGCGCCAAGGAAGGACTAATCGCCCCCGAGACCGCGAACAATGCCGCGGTCGGCGGTGCGTTCGTCCCCATGTTGACCCTGGGCATTCCCGGCGATGCCGTGACCGCGATCATCATCGGCGCGCTCTACATTCACGGGCTGAAGCCCGGGCCGCTGCTTCTGACGGATACTCCGCATCTCTTCTGGTTCATCGTCGGGAACCTGACGCTGGCGAACATCTTCCTGCTTATCTTCGGCCTCACTGGAATCCGGATCTTCACCAAGGTCGTCGAATGCCCCCGTGCCATTCTGATCCCGCTCATTGTGATCCTATCGGCAGTCGGGGCTTATGCCATTCAGAACAATCCGGTTCACATCACCTGGGCCTTGGCCTTCGGTGTGATCGGTTACTTCCTGAAGCGCTACGGTTTCCAGGTCGGTCCGATTATCCTGGGCGTGATCCTGGGGCCGATGATCGACGCCAACTACCGCCGTGCAATGATCGGAGCGCAAGAAAATATCGGAACATTCTTCTACGATCTGCTTAGCAACCCGATTTCGCTCGTATTGACTTGCGCACTGCTGTTTATGTTCGTTACCCAGCTGCCCTTCATAAAAAACCGTAAACGCCACAGGTAACGTTCCTAAACAGGTTAAAGTGGCCTCGACAAAACTTCTCATAATAATCTGATCTTGCTTTTTTGGCTTCGTGAATGACCGCTTCTTGGGCGCGGTCGCAGCATTGCATTCAGGTGCTGGATGTTTGCTCTGGGCCGTCAACGACTTCGGTAACTGATCTAACGCATGCACATGTCGCGCTTACGCCGGAAGAACATCGCAATTACACTAGAAGTGGTGCCCGGGGGCGGAATCGAACCACCGACACGAGGATTTTCAATCCGACCACATCTATCGCTGCTCAACTTGATCTGGTGTCGAACAAGTGTGGTCAAATGAGCGGGTCTTGGTTTTGAAAGACGAAGCGTTTCTTGGATACCTTTGTGTTTGCCTACGCGAATGCTCCATCGAAGGCCGCTGAATGTCGGCTTCCAACTCAGTACAAGTACTGATCCTGATCGCAGCATCAGACGTTTCTTTTGCAAAAGCTACTCTTCGTGACCGAGCAGAATGACTGCAATCTGTCTAAATGCGAGACTGTGGGATAGCTTCTGACCAAACCAGCCAATGGGATAGGCCGAACGAACGTCAATGGAGGCTGCCTTTGCGGGGCGATCGCATATAATGCAGTGGTAGATCCAGAACGTTGCGCGATCTGCCACTGTCATAATTGCCAGGTCAATTCTGGCACAGCTTTCGGGTGGGTCGTTCACATCCGGGACCGCCAGTTTGAGCTTACCAGAGGCAACCTCAAGATATTCGAGACCCTCGCCGAGAGCGGTAGGCGCCGTTGTCTGAGCTTCTGTGGCGACTGCGGGACACGTATTCATGCACAAACGCCCGACCAATCTGACGCGTTCTTCGGACTTCGGGTCGGCACGGTAAGTCAACGTCAGTTGCTCGTGCCGAAACAACAGGTTTGGTGCCGGTCGGCACAAGATTGGACGTTCAATCTGTTGGCGATTCCGCGAAAGGAACAGCAAGATGGTTAGAAGCTGGTGTATTAGGAAGCTACGCGGTCAGTAGGGGTGGCTTCGTGCGCATTTAGCAGCACATTGGTTTTCCAGCGAAGGAACAGCAATCGCCGAGCCGCCATTCAAACATCATGCGGCGAATGCGGAAACGAGCCCTTCCGCGACATTGATCCATTGCGTGGTAGTCTTTGAGAATGTTAGGCCCAAATCGTTCGCTGAAGC
>QCWH01000109.1 GCA_003149565.1 Marivita sp. XM-24bin2
CTTCGACTGTTCCGACGACCGCTTTTTCGGACTGGGAATGGTAGAAAAAGCCGCGGTCGCCCAGAGACATCTCACGCATGAAATTGCGAGCCTGATAGTTTCGAACGCCGTCCCATTCCTCTCCTGCATCGCCCTTGGCCACCTGATCGTCCCAGGACCAGGTGGATGGCTCGGATTTGAACAGCCAGTATCTCATCCGCCGATCACGCGCTTCCAAGGGATGAGCTCGACGCTCTGGAAAAGTCCAGCCTTGGCGTATGGGTCGTTGTCGGCCCATTCTTGCGCTGCGGTCATATCCGCCACATCCAGGATTACGAGAGAGCCGATCATTTGGTCAGCGTCGTCCAGCAGCGGGCCGGCCTGATTCACCACACCAGTCTGGTCAATGTACGCGAGATGAGCGTCCCGGTTGGATTTGCGGGTTTCCAGAGCGCCGGCTTTGTCGCGCGCGATCAAGGCAATGAGCATCTATTCCTCCTTTAATGGACGGGTCATCAGGTCTTCTATGGCATCTCCGACCGTGGTTGAACCCTCGACAAGACGTGCCACTGTGGTCGTGATCGGGAGATCGAGGCTTTTCTCACGGGCGATCTTGGACATGGCTTGTGCGGTGGCAGCGCCCTCTACCGTGATGCTCGTGTCGAACGGAGCTCCACGTCCCAGCGACAAGCCCAATTGGTAATTGCGTGACAAGTCAGATGTGCAGGTCAGGGCGAGGTCCCCCAAACCGGAAAGTCCTGCAAGAGTGTCGGTACGAGCACCGAAAAATGCTCCAATCCTTTGCATTTCTGCAAAGCCCCTTGTCATCGTTGCGGCCCGTGCACTGTCGCCCAGTCCAGCCCCAATGACCGCGCCGCACGCAATCGCCATTACGTTTTTCAAGGCTCCACCCATCTCGGCGCCGATGGTGTCTGTGGTGCGATACAACCGGAGCGTCGGTGTCGTCAGCATGGCTTGCAGCGTTTCGCCAATATCTCCATCGCTGCAGGCCAACGTCAGCGCAGTTGGGCGACCGAGTGCGATGTCAGCCGCAAAGCTCGGCCCTGTGAGGATCGCGGTTGTGGAGCCCGGAAGCACGTCACGCAGAACGCCCGTCGGCCCAAGGCCACTGCTCAACTCAATGCCTTTGCTGCAAGCGACCAACGGTGTTTTGGTGAGGCCAATCTGGGACACTGCTGAGCGCATATTTTGCAAGGGAATTGCGACAAGCAGCGCTTGTGTTCTGCAGACAGTCGGAAAGTCCTGAGTGACTTGCAGGCCATCTGGAAACGCGGCGCTTGGGAGATAGGCTTCGTTACACCGCGTTTTGGCCATTCTTGTCGCCTGATCGGGACTGCGACACCAAAGCAGCACGGATTGTCCGGTTTTTGCCAAGGCGATGGCCAAAGCGGTACCAAAGGCGCCAGCACCCATGACCCCGATCATGCTTTCGCACCTTTCTTGCCGCTGCCCAGTGCGGAAGGCGCACTTCTGTCCAGGGGCCAGCGTGGCCGTGCAGACAGGGTCAAATCATCTGCGCCATCGACGATAAATTTCTCGGCCCCGGCAAAGGCAATCATCGCTGCATTATCTGTGCACAGCGACAGTGGTGGCGCAACGAAGGGGATGCCTCGAGCCTTGGAAAGCGTCTCGAGCGCAGAACGCAGCTGTGTGTTTGCAGCCACCCCGCCCGCGACAGCAAAGCCGGTAATTCCACTACAGACGTCGAGTGCCCGACGCGATTTTTCAACGAGAACGTCCCGAACCGCAGCCTGAAAACCTGCACAAAGGTCATTGACGTCAACACGCCGCAGCCCGCCCTGAGATGTGACAAGTTGGTCTCGTTGTCTTAGAAGTGCTGTTTTCAAGCCGGAGAAAGACAGGTCACATCCCGGGCGATCCAGAAGGGGGCGGGGAAACGCAAATCGGGTTTCGTCACCGAGTATCGCAGCCTGTTCAACGAACGGACCACCAGGCTGGGGTAGGCCCAGTAACCGCGCGGTCTTGTCAAAAGCTTCGCCCGGCGCGTCGTCAATGGTGCTTCCGAGTCGTGAAAAGTTTGTCGGACCATTCACCTGCAGGAACTGGCAATGTCCGCCTGATACGAGGAGGATAAGATAGGGGTATTCAAGCCCATCTGTAAGTCTTGGGGTCAGCGCGTGCCCGGCAAGGTGATTGACGCCGATCAATGGTTTTCCGGTTCCCGCACTCAGGCCCTTGGCCATCATCACTCCGGACAACACGCCACCGATTAGCCCGGGGCCTGCAGTAACGGCAATCGCATCAATTTCCGAAAGGTTCTTTCCAGCGGCCTCTAATGCGTTCTCTACGCACAGATCCAGTTTCTCGGCATGTGCCCGTGCCGCAATCTCGGGCACGACACCGCCATAGGCCGAATGCAGGTCTGTCTGATCTGCGACCACGGATGCTAAAATCTTGTGACCGCGCACAACCGCTGCCGCTGTGTCGTCGCAGCTGCTTTCCAACCCAAGAACAGTGATGTCGTGGTCCATCAGACTTTCCGTTGCACCTCTACGGTCCAGCCGTTACCACCCCTGAGTGCTGCTCACAACAACACGGGATGTCATGGCTGCCTCACGTCCTCTCTTGCTGCTGACGCGCCCACGCGCTTCATCAGAGGCATTTTGGGAGGCTCTTCCGCAAAAAGCACGTGACGCTGTTGAATTATTGATCAACCCTCTGCTTTCGATCCGTGTTACCGGCCCTTTGCCCGAACTTGAGAGTGTTGCCGGGTTGATCTTTACCTCGGCCAACGCGCTAGATGCTTACAGAGCGCTTGGCGGGCTGCCATTGCCGATACCGGCTATTGCGGTTGGAACCGGAACTGCAAAAGCCGTTCATGCGTTTGGTTTTAACGTTCACGTTGCAGGAGGATCAGCGGAGCACGTGGTTGAATACGTTTTGGAGCATGGCTTTCGTGGACCGCTTCTTCATCTCAGGGGAGCGGTTGCAATCGGAAAAATAGCCCAAAGACTGACAGCCGCGGGCGTGGAAACCTTGGAAGCCGTTCTATATGAGCAGGATCTAGAGATGTTTTCTTCACACACGCAGGAGGCTTTGTCGCAAGACAGACCGATAATCGCACCGGTATTCTCTCCGAGGACGGCACAGCAACTGGGGCGCGAATCGGCCGAAATGCACAAAATTCAGTTCGCGGCACTCAGTCAGGCGGTGGCTGAAGCATTGCCCGAGGGCGCCAGACAACAAACGAGGGTATCGCGTCGACCTGACCGGGATGCGATGGCTGAGTTGGTGGCCGAAATGATCGCAGACGCCGTGAGTCTTGAGCGGCGGCTGTGAGGGATGTAAGGTAAAGTTGACAATGCTGTCGCGCAAACTTGACAGATTCGAGGGAATAATCGGTGGCAAAACGTAAAAGCACAAGAAAGACCACAAAAGAAAAGTCTGATCAGGCGGTCGAAACGGAAGGCGCGGCAGAGCAGAAAGACGTGACTGAAACGACCTCCAATGATGCAGACACAGTCACTGAAGCTGTTGAAGCCGTTGAAGTTTATGCTCCAAAAGAGGAAGGCTCCGAGGACGTTGCTCAATCTGAGACAGAGGGCGACGCTTCTGCAAATAAGGTCTCTGATGAAGCAATCGAGCAGCCCGAGACTATTGATCCTACCGATGACATCACACCGGACCCTGACAGTGCCACCACGAGCGAATCCTTGGACACTGACGAGGGCGAGGGTCCGAAGCGGGCCGAAGAAAAAGACGACCACCTGACGGAAGACGAAGCCGAAGCGTTGATAGAAGAGGCTGAAGCGGGTGAGCATCACGAAGCCCAGGACGCGGATATAACGTCAGGCGCGGAAGCCACCGAAAAGGATGAAGAACCGGCCTCAGAGCCGGAAACGCTGCCGGTCGCGCCGCAAGTTGTCAAGGAAACGACGATCGAGCGAAAGGGCGGTTTTGTGCCCATGCTGCTTGGCGGGGTTGCTGCGGCGGTCTTGGGATATGGAGTCGCTGCATATTCGTCACAGGCAGTTTGGCCCTTTGCAGGTGCCGAGGATGCCGGATTTGAAGATGAAATACGACAGGCTCTGACCACTCAGGACGGATCGCTGTCAGACTTGGGAGCACGCATTGCCAACCTCGAGAGTCAGGAAGCACCAACCGTCGATCTAAGCTCGATTGAAGAGCGGTTGGCGACGCTTGAGGCAACAGATGATGAATTGACATCGCGTCTTGATGCGTTGGTGGGCCGGATCGACACGTTGGAACGGCAGCCGATGGAATCCGCTGTTTCCGAAGAGGCAATTGCCGCATACGAACGCGCTCTTGCCGACCTGCAGGCAGAAATTGAAGCGCAGCGCGCCGAAGTCGAACAGATGGCTCAAGAGGCTGTAGCCGCCGAAGCCAGTGCTGAAGAGAAGGCCCAGCTTGCTGCATCACGTGCTGCGATGGCCGAGCTTTCTAATGCAATCGATAATGGGTCGGTTTATTCGGACGCGCTGACTGCCTTGGCCTCGAACGGTGTGGATGTCCCCGAAGTTTTGGCTGCCCAAGCCGATACCGGTGTGCCGACCCAGTCAGAACTGATTGCATCATTTCCGGACGCGGCGCGCGAAGCTTTGAGTGAAGCCCGTAAAGCCGATACTGAGGGCGCTGAAGGCGTGGGTCGCGTGGCGACGTTCTTTGCCAATCAACTTGGTGCAAGGTCAGTTGCCCCTCGAGAAGGGGACGATCCAGATGCAATCTTGTCACGCGCCGAAGCGGCGGTGCGCTCCGGTGACCTTGAAGCGGCTTTGTCCGAGATTTCAGCATTGCCAGAGGTTGCTCAAGCGGCTTTGTCTGACTGGCAGGCGCGCGCGCAAACACGCCTAGGGGCAAAATCAGCGGCTGACGCGCTCGTCCAGCAGCTACTTCAGGAATAAGGGGGGCGTCCGATGCTTTGGTCTCTTTTCAAGATCGTTCTTTTTGTCGTCATCGTCGCTGCTCTGACGCTTGGTGCTGGCTTCCTCATGGAAAGCAATGGCGGCATCCAGATCACTGCGGGCGGTACCGAGTTTACGCTCGGGCCGCTTCAATCCGTGATCGCGGCGCTGGTTGCGATTCTCGCAGTTTGGCTGTTTCTCAAGCTCTTCGCTCTGCTCATCGCGACGTTGAAGTTCATCAATGGCGATGAAACCGCCATTTCGCGTTATTTTGACCGCAACCGAGAGCGCAAAGGATTTCAGGCTCTGAGCGAAGGCCTGATGGCTCTTGCATCCGGCGAAGGTCGATTGGCAATGGCCAAGGCGACCAAGGCGGAGAAATACCTCCACAAGCCAGAACTGACTGATTTGATCACGGCTCAAGCGGCCGAAATGACAGGGGACCGCAAAAAGGCGGAAGAAGTTTACAAACGGCTGGTCCAAAACGAATCCACCCGATTTGTCGGTGTACGAGGTCTGATGAAGCAGAAGCTGGATGCGGGGGATACCGACACGGCCCTTAAGCTCGCGGAGCGGGCCTTTGCAATCAAGCCGAAGCATGAAGAAGTTCAAGACACGCTGCTACGCCTGCAGGCTAAGAACGCCGATTGGAAAGGGGCGCGGCAAACGCTGAATGCCAAGCTCAAACATGGCGCTCTGCCTCGGGATGTTCATAAGCGGCGTGATGCTGTGCTTGCCCTTTCTGAAGCGAAGGATGTTTTGGACGAAGGCAAGACGATCGAGGCACAAGAGGCGGCTATCGCGGCCAACAAGTCGTCACCGGACCTGATTCCGGCAGCCGCAATGGCTGCGCGGAGTTATATCGCACAAGGCCGCTCAAAGTATGCCGTTCGTATCCTGAAAAAGGCGTGGCAGGTGCAACCGCATCCGGATTTGGCCTCTGCCTTTGCTGAAATCGAACCGAATGAAACACCTGAAGCAAGATTGCAGAGGTTCAAACAGCTGACATCCATGAGTCCCGACCATCGCGAAACAAAGCTCTTGTTGGCCGAACTCAACCTGGCTGCCGAAGATTTTCCCGAAGCTCGTCGTTCGTTGGGTGATCTTGCAGAAACCGAGCCGGACACACGGGTGCTTGCAATCGCAGCGGCGATTGAACGCGGCGAGGGCGCTTCAGACGCGATCGTGCGTGGATGGTTGGCACGCGCACTAACAGCGCCACGGGGGCCGCAATGGGTCTGTGACAACTGCAAGACCATACACACGGAATGGACGCCGGTCTGCAAAAACTGCGAAAGCTTCGACACCTTGAGCTGGACCACGCCACCGCAAAGCGAAACCGTCTTGCCAGCGGGTGCAGAAATGCTGCCTCTGATCGTTGGCTCTCTAGAGGACAAAACAACCTCGACAGAAGACGCTGGGGTTGTTGAAGACGAGTCCGAGTCGCCGGTCG
>QCWH01000110.1 GCA_003149565.1 Marivita sp. XM-24bin2
ATCCTATCGCCATGCGAGGTCAGATGCGTTCGGCCTCTGGGCTGGCTATGCCGCAAAACTGACCGCCTGATTACAGGAAGTCACCCATAGCTATGGTCGCGCGTCAACAACCTGACAAATCCGTTCAAGTTGATCGCCAACACCCAATCGGGAACAGGGGCGCTCAGGACCGAATATCGCCACCCCTTTCAAACCTCAGCTACCTGAAGAACGCTGTTCAAGGTCGACAAATATGTGCCTAACGTTTCAATTAGGTCGTTATGATTCGCGCAATTTAAGGGAAACGAATGCCGGCTCTGACCCATATTTTGCAAAGCCTGACGGAGGACGATTATCCAGGGATTGGGCGCTATGTCTGGCGACCCGAGGGCGGCAGACGGGAGTGGTCGCAGGGTCTTATACGGCTCTACGGGCGCATCGAAGCGCCCCGGTGTGAGGCCGAATTCATGGCCTGCGTCCACCCCGACGACCGACTGCGAGTCGAGGGAGAGACCGAAGCCTTCCTGACAGGTGACGCGAATAGCTATACACGCAGTTTCCGAATTGTTCGCCCCGATCGCAGCGTACGGTATGTCATAGATCGCGCCCGGATCGAACGGGACGCGCAAGGCTGCGTGACAGGCATCTTCGGGCTCAACATGGATGTGACCGATCTGCCGGAGATGACAAAATCGGGCGTGGATGCGGAGACCGAGATCGTCGGGGGCCGGGCCGACGATATGTCGCGCGTGCTACCGGACCGCGAGAGGTTTGATTTCGGACAACGGACCAGCGGTCTTGCGCTTGCGGATATCGATTACCAAGCAGGCACGGTTTCTCTGGATGCGGTTGGGGCACAGCTCTACGGCTTTGGGAAAGGACCCGTGACCGTCAGCAGAGATGAAATTCATGTACGCTTTCATCCAGATGACCGTGAGCGGCTTGCCAAAGAGATATCGTTATCGCTTGACCCTTCGGATGGAGGAACGCTCGATACCGAGCACAGGATTGTCCTGCCGGACGGCACGCAGCGGTGGCTGCGCGTTCAGAAGCGCATCGATTTCGCGACTGCCGACAGGAAACGCCGGCCGGATCGCGGGATTTTGGCCGCACTCGACATCACGGAGCGAAAGGAGAGCGAACTACGGCTGCGCAACAGCGAAGAGCGGCTGCTGCTGGCCCAGAAAGCGGCCGGTATCGGCGTTTGGGACGTCGACCTGGAGAACAAACAGACCGTCTGGAGCGAAGGTCTCTACGACTTAATGCAGATCGAGCGCGGAACGCCGCCCTCACCAGACCTCTTCTTCAAATATGTACATCCTGACGACGAACCGGGCTTGCGCGACGCGTTCAACTGCGCGATCCGCGACGTCTCTTCTTTCAAGTCGGATTTCCGGGTAGTCCTGCCGGACGGTACGCTGCGGTACTTCGTCGGGCAAGGCACCGTCACCTCCGAGCACGAGGGATACGCGCGGCGCATCGTCGGGGTGAACTACGATGTGACCGACCTAAAGACTGCCGAGGTACGCCTGCGGGAAAGCGAAGCACAGCTCAGGCTGATCCTTGACGAAACGGCAGGCATCGTCGGCATTCTGGACGTCGACGGAACCCTGCGGGAGGCGAACCGCGCAGCGCTCGAGGCGGGGGACATTACGCGCGAAGACGTGATCGGCATGCCCCTCTGGGATGCATCCTGGTGGCTTCACGATCCCGACGAAGTCGCGCGCGTGAAGGACGCTGTCGCCCGGGCGGCGGCTGGTGAGACGGTCCGCTACGACGCCCAGATCGCGGCCGGCGGCGGACGCCTGCGCACCATCGACTTCAACCTGTCGCCAGTCCGGAACGCTAATGGCGAAGTAACCCTGCTCGTGCCGTCGGCGCTTGATATCACCGAACGCAAGCAGGCCGAAACGCGTCTAGCCCGAATTATTCGTGAAGGGCTGGTGAGGATAGCGTAACCTTCTGAAAGCATGTATTTTTTGGTTGTTCCGACCGAAAACTACAGTTTCCAAAGCAGGCCGCCTCACCATGAAGCAACCTATCTCCACCGCACCAGTTTTGTCACCTGTGAATGGCAAGCCCGTTCTGATGAATTTCGATGGGGCGCTGATGAGTTCGGACGCGGGTTTGGCACTCTTACGCGAGGTTGAACGCCGCCATGATCTTGCAGGTCTGTTGGCGTCCTGCCTTACGGACCAACGCGACCCAGGCAAGGTCAGGCACAGCTTGGACGACATCATCCGGTTCCGCATGATGATGATTGCCGCTGGGTATGAGGATGGCAACGACGCAGCCGATCTGCGGCATGATCCGTCATTCAAGATTGCGCTGGAGCGCAACCCGCAGACGGGTGCTGCGCTGTGCTCACAGCCGACAATCTCTCGGATGGAAAACCTGCCCGAGATGCGTGACCTGATCCGGATGGGGCGGGCGATGGTCCGTTTTTACTGCCTGTCCTTTGCGCAGGTGCCCGGGCAGATCGTGCTGGATATCGACGATACTTTTGACGCGGTTCACGGGCACCAGCAGTTACGCCTGTTCAACGCGTACTATGATGAATATGGCTTCCAACCCATTGTCGTTTTTGATGGGGGCGGACGGTTGGTCGGTGCGCTACTACGTCCAGCACGACGTCCCAAAGGAGCAGAAAGTGCCGCACATCTGCGCCGCTTGATCCGGGAGATCCGCAAGTACTGGCCCAAGACCGAGATCTTGCTGCGTGCGGACAGCCATTACTGCACGCCGCAGGTTCTGGACCTGTGTGACCAGCGGGGCTTGAACTACGTCCTTGGTTTGAGCCGCAATGCGCGCCTTCAGAAAGAGGTTCAGGCCCTAGAGGCCTCGACGGCAGCCCGTTACGCCCACAACACTGGCCACAAGGTCAGACGGTTCAAGACCTTCACCTATGCGGCTGGATCCTGGTCAAAAACACGCCGCGTCGTCGCCCGTGTCGAGGTTAGCTCCAGAGGGCGGGACACTCGTTATATCGTGACCAATCTCGACGGTGGGCGCGGCAAGCATCTTTACGAGAAAATCTATTCTGCCCGCGGTCAGGCTGAGAACCACATCAAGGGATGGAAGACCCATCTCGCCTCGGACCGGACGTCCTGCAATAAGGCCAGCGCCAATCAGATGCGCCTCATGCTGCATGGCTGTGCCTATTGGATTTGGTGGACACTTCGGGCCGCCTGCCCAAAACGATCACAATGGCGCAATGCTCAGTTCGATACCCTGCGCCTGCACCTGGTCAAATTGGCGGCCACGATTGTCGAGAAGAAAACCCGGATCGTCATGACGCTGCCCGCCTCATGTCCTCGCCAAAGTCTCCTCCGGCTGCTGCTCAAAACACTGGCTCCGCCCCGCCCGACATGACGCTGAACAACACGCCCCGCTAGCACTCACAATCCCAACCCACACAGCCCCAGATCACCAACAACGCCCGATGCAAAATCATGGCGCAGATCAGCCATGCGCTACTGAAACTGCAAAGGCTACCAACAACCCGTCAGGCACTAAAACACGGCGCTCATGAATTATTGCGGCTAGCTGAGCGCGAGGCGCAGCTTGCACTCTTCGTCCAGCACGCGCCGACGGCCATCGCCATGTTCGATCGCGACATGCGGTATGTCGCCTATTCCGACAGATATGTTATCGACTACCATCTGCCCGACGATATCGACCTCGTCGGACGGTCGTATTACGATGTAAACCCCAATTTTACGGACGGGTGCCGCGGGCTAAACGAACGCGTCATTAAGGGGGAGACCGTCTCGGCCGAGGAGGAGTATTTCACGCTGCCGGACGGCACGCCGGAATGGCTGCGCTGGAAGATGGCACCCTGGTACGATGCCGCTGGCGACATCGGGGGCGCAATCCTGTTTTCCGAGGTCATCACCGAACAGCTCCAAGCCCGCCGCGCGCTGAAGGAAAGCGAGGCACGCTACAAGGCACTGTTCGAGAGCATCGACGCCGGCTTCTGCGTTGTCGAGGTAAAGCTCGATGAGCCAGACGGCCGGGTCGACTATCGCGTGGTCGAAGCCAACCCGGCCTTCTACGACAGCACCGGCTTCCCGCGTGAAATTCTTGGCGCTTGGTTGCGCAAGGCGGCGCCAGACTTGGAAGAACACTGGTACGAAATCTATGGCGGGATCGCGCGCACAGGCGAACCGGCGCGGTTCGAAGAGCATTCGGAGCTGCTCGACCGCTGGTTCGATGTCTTCGCTTTCCGCATCGACGAACCCGAGGATTGTCGTGTCGCGATCCTGTTCCACGATATTTCGGACCGGAAGCGCCACGAGGACCACGTGAGCATACTGCTTAAGGAGGTCAATCACCGCTCCAAGAATATGCTGGCGCTCATCAACGTCATCGCCCAGCGTACCACAGGGGAAGGGCATGCCGATTTCATCTCCAAGTTCTCGGATCGGCTAGCGGCACTAGCGGCAAACCAAGACATTCTCGTTCTCTCGGACTGGGCGCCCGTTGAACTGGAACGGCTCGTCCGTTCCCAACTCGCGCATTTCGGCGATCTCCTCGATCGCCGCATCCATATCGAAGGACCCGCATTGACGGTGTTCCCGGGAGCCGCCGAGCGGCTTGGTATGGCTCTGCATGAGCTCGGCACGAATGCGAGCAAATACGGTGCCCTTTCGAACAATGGCGGTTCCGTTCACATCACCTGGCAAATTCGTCCCGAAGATGTCGCGCCAGAGTTCACCCTGCAATGGCGAGAGGAGGGCGGACCTGCGGTTCGAGCTCCCAAGCGAAAAGGTTTCGGGAGCGTGATTTCCGGTGACGTGCTGGGCTCACAACTCGAGGGCACTGTCACTGCCGACTACCGAAGCGAGGGGCTGGTCTGGTCACTGAGCTGTCCGTGGGCTAGCCTCACGGAGGCGGTGGACGCGCCACCCGACGCGCCGTCCGTCTCCTCTGCGCCCCACGTGGACGGAAACGGCGTTCTGGTGCTCGAAGATGACCCATTGCTCGCCCTGTCTGTGGCCGAAGCTCTGAGCGACGCTGGGTTCGACGTGATCGGTCCGGCCCACAACGCCGACGGGGCGATGGAGATGATCGCCGGGGCACGTCCCGATATGGCGATCCTCGATGTCAATCTTGGCCGCGAAACCTCCGAACGGGTGGCGGTCGAATTGCAGCGACTTGGCGTGCCGTTCCTTTGCATGTCGGCTTACTCCGCCGCGCAAATTCCAGAACCCCTGAGGAATGCACCTTTCCTTGGCAAACCTTTGGACGTTGGTTTGTTGCTAGAGGCGGTCAGGAGTGGGTCAAAAAATCTGGCCTCTTCGAAGAAGTGACATGCCGGTCTGAGTTGGTTCCGCGGACCGTCCATTGGGTGTTCCAGCGACTGCGAGGCGAACTCGGGTGGACGGCGCGTGGTGCCTACGCCCAAGCGCGCATTCATGATCTGCGCCACACCTTCATCTGCCGCCGCGTCCAGCTTTGGCATGAGCACGGCGCCGATATCGGCAACGCCATGGCCGCCCTCTCGACCTATGTTGGCCACGCCAAGGTGTCCGACACCTACTGGTATCTGACTGGGGTCCCCGAACTGATGGCGATCGCCTGTGGTCGCTTCGAGCGCTTCGCAGCCGTCGTCGGAGGTGATCACCATGGCTAATGCAACTTCGAC
>QCWH01000069.1 GCA_003149565.1 Marivita sp. XM-24bin2
TGCTGCGTAATAATTATCGTTTGGAGGAACCACCTTACCAAGGTATTTCCTAACCAATTCAGGATGTTCTTGTACGGCTTCAGAAAAAGAACAAAAGATGATGCCCAATTCTGCCAGCTTGTCTTTGAACGAAGTTTCTACGCTAACGCTGTCGACAACAACATCTACTGCAACTCCGGCTAAACGCTTCTGCTCTTCCGTGCTGATGCCTAAGCGCTCATACATGCGCTTCAGTTCAGGGTCTACTTCATCGAGGCTATTGAGCTTCTTTTTGGTCTTTGGCGCTGAGTAGTAATAGATGTCTTGGAAATCAACCTTGGGATATTTCACATGGGCCCACTCCGGCTCCTCCATAGACAGCCATTGCCTGTATGCATTGAGTCGATACTCCAACAGCCACTCCGGTTCGTTCTTCTTGGCGGAAATGAATCGGATAATGTCTTCGCTCAGTCCTTTCGGAGCCTTATCCGACTCGAAGTTTGAAACGAAGCCAAACTCGTATTTTTTGTGTTCTAGTTCTTTTGCTAATTCTGCTTCTGTATAAGCCATTTCTGCGTAGTTATGGGGTTGAATCAGATGGAGAAGCTCTCTCCACATCCACAGGTTCTACTTGCGTTCGGGTTGATGAAGGCAAATCCCTTTCCATTGAGTCCACCAGAGAAATCCAACTCTGTCCCAACCAGGTAGAGGAAGCTCTTCTTGTCAACAACGATCTTCACGCCTTTGTCTTCGAACAACTTGTCGTCTTCTTTGAGATCGGTATCAAAATCTAACACGTAGGTCAAACCAGAGCAACCTCCTCCTTTGACACCCACACGAATGAAAGCTTCTGCAGACACTTCTTGATCTGCCTTCAGCTTGTCAACCTGCTTTTTTGCGTTATCACTTACCTTGATCATAGCGTTCAAACATTTTGTGCTTCAATTGGTTCGTGGTTTATTTAGATTTTGTCTAAATAATGACCTTCAATGTGCAAAAGTACTCAGATTGTCAATGTAATCAAACAAGCTGAGGTTTTCAACGAAGCAAACACCTATTTCTTTTGCATTTCCACAGCATAAACAGATTTCATCGTTAATTTCGCGTCACCCATCGAACTTTTTGAGATATTTATCTGTTCTTTGGGCTCCTTCATCGACCATGCTGTCTAGAATAAGCACCATAGCACTGTTGAGTTGTCTCATTCCATTTTGGAGCAGTGGACAGCAACCCACCTTTGAGCAAGTGAATACCGCTGTGGGTATAGACATTTCTTACAGTGCCGTTCCTTTTTATGCCTCTGGTCTTTCTGTGCGGGATTTCGATCAAGACGGCTGGGACGATATCAGTGTTTGCACCGACTTGGCCTCGCCACCTCGCTTCTTCAAAAACTACTTTGGAACGTTTAAGGAAGTAGACAAAGGATTCGTTGTGCCTGTCCACGGAAACTACATTGTTTGGGTGGATTACGATAACGACGGCGACCTCGATTGCATCGGAGTTAACAACAATACCGGTCCGTACGTAAAGCGCACAGATAGCGTAGGGAACCTTGATGATGTGACCGCTAATGTTGGCTTGAATATGATTCCAACCATTGAACGTGAAGGTGGAGTGCTAGCGGATTTCAACAATGACGGACTCCTCGACTTTTTCATCAGCGTTTATGAATTCGGCGCGCCCAATTCTTTGTTCTTCCAGAACAGCAATCATGCTTTTGTAGATGTGTCTGAAACGTCCAATGCATGCGATAGCCTTGACCACACTTTCCATGCCATCGCCTTTGATTACAATAACGATGGATGGATGGATTTCTACGAGGCCAATGATTTCTACAATGGCAACATGTTCTACAAGAACAACGGCGACAGCACATTTACCGAAATCAGCTATACCAACGGAACTTATCAAGAGCTGGACGCGATGGGGCTGGGCGTTGGTGACTTCGATGGCGACTTGGATTTCGATATTCATATTTCAGATCGATTCAATCACAGCATGCTGCTTCGCAACAATGGAGACGGTACCTTCACAGAGGTAGCAGCTCAACATAACCTAGACTACATCGATGGTTTTGGGTGGGGTAATAACTGGTTTGATGCGGACCTCGATGGCGATAACGACATTTACGTCTCCGGTATTAAGATTCCTTTTCTAGACGGGCTTCCCAGCCATTTGTACGTGAATGATGGCCAAGCCAACTTCACTGCTGACACCCTTGAAGAAGATTCCTTGTTTTCCTTCTCAAACGCCATCTTTGACTTCAATAACGATCGGCTCCCAGACATCGTTTCATTGAACTCTGATAACAATCCTCATTCTGTCTGGAAGAATACAACGGCAACCAACGCCAAACGGTTTAGCATTAAACTCGAAGGATGCACCTCCAATCGGGATGCCATAGGAGCGCAAATGCTCGCTTACGACGGTCCCGATAAACGCATCTGGATGGTGCACTCAACGCAGTCATACTGCTCGCAAAACGCAGATCGTCAGATTATCCCGATCCTCAATGGAACTTCCCTCGACTCACTGCTCATAAAGTGGCCCATGGGCGGTGATACCACCTTGTACAGCATTGATCCTGATCAAACGATCCATTTACTGGAATGTGGAAGCGCCCAACCCTACCCGGTCATCTTGGTTAAAGACTATCCTGAGCATGAGCTGGTGCTTTGTCCTAGCGATACAATCACCCTTTCGGTGGATGGAGACTATTCTTCTCTTATTTGGTCGAGCGGACAGACCACCGACACGATTCATGTCACGAGTGCTGGTGTGTACAACGTCACCGTCACGAACCAGTTCGGAATATCGAGTGCAGCCACAAAACCAATTGTAATCAATGCATTCAGCCATCCAAACTACCAAGCATTCAAGCAAGACCCCTTGTGCTTCAATAATGGCTACATAGCCATCCGTCCGAATGACCCGTCTAAGCCCTACATCTATGAATGGTCTACAGGGGCAACAACGGATTCGATCTTCGACCTAACACCTGGTTTGTACTCCTTAAGCATCAGCAATGCAGGAGAATGCGGACTAACAGACTCTTTCCTATTGGTTGGACCTGACAGTCTAAACCCGATCCTGATTGATATTGAAAGCGCCCCCTTACTTTGCAACGGCGGAACCACCGAAGTGCACGCATTGGGCTCTGGAGGCTACAGCGCTCTGCACTATCAATGGTCAACGGGCGATACGGGATCCGTGCAATCCCTAGAAGCAGGTAACCATAGCGTGACCGTTTCTGACACCAATGGTTGTTCAAATGACACGGCATTCATCATCACTGAGCCCGACCCCCTCTTCGTCTGGGCCGAATCTATTCCAGACACCAACGGCGAGGCAAAAGGTCTGGCTTGGGTAGAAATAGATGGAGGTGTTGCTCCTTATCAAGTGGCCTGGGACGACAGCCTTTCCCAATCGGGAGACACCGCCTATAACCTCCGGTTTGGCAAATACACGGCCCTTGTACATGATGCCAACGGGTGTGACTACCAACGGGAAGTAGAGGTGAAGAATAGGATTGTATTGGGACTTCGCTCAGCGGCTATTAGCAAGCTGAAGTGCACGGTAGAAAATGGAGCGGTTGTGATCCATAACCCAGCGCAACCAGACCTCGATATCCGTGACATTAAGGTCTATGATGCACTTGGCAAACTGGTACCCTTTGATTCGAAAGCTACAGACCCTTCACGGATCGAACTAGGCATTGTTCAGCGGGGTGTCTTCATCATTCATATCGATGACCAGCAAGCGTGCAAGGTCGTACAACCGTAGACCTGAGTCATGAGCGCTGTGGTAACTTCCATTCATTGGGTTCTATTGAACCTACCGGCAAAGCAGGAGTCAATGTGGTTGATTTATCTCATAAAAGCGCATAGGATACAGACCTGGCTTCTCCTGTTCTAAATCGTTTATTTTTCTTCCCTCTTTGGCCAACTGTCTACCTTTCAAAACGTTCAAGCTGAGGTAGGTATGTTCGCCACGCACAGCGAAGTAGCATTTCCTCCCTCAGGCCTCTCCTTGGTCGATTTCAATCAAGATGGTTGGGATGACATCACCTTTTGTACCGGTCCGGGAGATCCCCCGCGGTTCTTCCAGAACCGCTACGGCTACTTTGAGGAGGTAGATCTTGGTATAGACTACAGTGGCCACGGCAACTACATCATCTGGATCGACTATGATAACGATGGTGACTTGGACTGTTTCGGCATTAACAACAATACCGGTGCATTCCTTGCTAACCAGGACAGCATTGGCCAGTTCAACGATGTTACCGCAAGCGTTGGCTTAAACACGCTGCCGTCCGCAATAAGGGAAGGGGGATTAGCAGCGGATTTCAATAAAGATGGGTTGTTGGACCTCTTTAGAGGTGTTTATGCGTATACCGCACCTAACTCACTTCTCTTTCAGAATAGCAACCATCAATTTGTAGACGTATCCACTTCGTCCGGTGCTTGCGACAGCTCCTAATTCACCTTTCACGCAGTGGCGGTAGATTACAACAACGATGGGTGGTTAGACTTCTACGAAGCAAATGATAACTACGACGGCAACCTTTTCTACAAAAACAATGGAGACAGCACCTTCACCGAAGTGAGCTTCACCAACGGCACCCATATGGAACTCGATGCGATGGGCCTCGGTGTAGGTGATTTTGATGGTGACCTCGACTTTGACATTCACATCACCGATCGGTTTACAGACAGCAAGCTGCTACGAAACAACGGTGATGGAACTTACACGGAAGTTGGTGGGCAACACAACCTTGAATATGTTGGTGGATTCGGTTGGGGAAACAACTTCTTTGACGCCGATCTCGATGGAGACCATGACATGTACATATCAGGTACACACTTCCCATTTTTCAGTGCGCTTCCTAGCTTGCTCTATGTAAATAATGGACAAGCTTGGTTCAATCCAGACACCTTAGAGAATGATTCCCTCTATTCCGGCACCAACGCGATTTTCGATTTCAACAATGTCAGGAAACCCGACATCGTTTCCTTGAATGCGGACAACATTCCAAACTCGGTCTGGTCGAATACCACCCCCATCAGCACCCCGAGGTTTTCGATTCGGTTGGTGGGCTGTTCTTCAAACAGAGATGCGATCAGTTCCACCATCACAGCTTATGATGGCCAAGAGAGTAGGGCTTGGATGACCCACTCCACCCAGTCTTAGAGTGGACAAAATGCGCAAAGACAGATCATTCCCATTCTGAACGGCAATACCCTCGACTCCCTGCATATCGATTGGCCTCTGGGCGGTGACACCACCCCCTACAACGTAAAACCTAACCAAACGATCCGTCTGACGGAGTGTGGAGATGCTGCTCCATATCCCGTGATTCTCGTTGAAGATTACTCGGAACACGAGCTGGTGCTCTGCCCTGGAGAAGCAATCACCTTGCGGGTAGATGGGTCATATGAATCGGCCCAATGGATCAACTGGACCAGAACAGCGCTTAGGTGCGGGAGCCTACCAACTTACCCTGACAGACCCGAACGGGTGCTTTCGAGATACAGCATTTCGGATGTCGGAGCCCGAAGCTGCTTTTGTTTGGGCAGAAACCATTCCTGATACCAACTTAAAAG
>QCWH01000111.1 GCA_003149565.1 Marivita sp. XM-24bin2
CTGAGAGGCTTCTGAACCCATAAAACCGTAGGCAGCGATTTCAGGCATAAATTAGATATCCAAATAAGCAGCAAACACAGTTCAGCCTAATTCTTGCCTCAATGTCTCTAGCTTTCATAAAGTCCGCCCTAATTTCGCCGTTTTTGTTCGCCCGCGTTGAACAGTGCGTACATTGGCGATGCAATTGTCCTGCCAATCACACAGGGGGGATTTCAGAAAATCACGAATCAGCCTCACCGCCGCCGCAACCACGCCAAGATCGCCCCTTGCGTTTTGCGGAGCGTTAATCGTAGGCTTTCAGAAAAAGTTTAACGCTAAACAGTTTCGCAGGGAGGCGCCCTATGGCGGCACGCAAAACCTCGGCCAAGGCCGCAAGCCAGCCGAATGTCTCGGCGGAGGACCTCACCGCCTATTACCGCGATATGCTTCTGATCCGCCGGTTCGAGGAAAAGGCCGGTCAGCTTTACGGCATGGGCCTCATCGGCGGGTTCTGCCACCTCTATATCGGTCAGGAAGCCGTGGTCGTAGGGCTTGAGGCGGCCGCCGAAGAGGGGGACAAGCGGATCACCTCCTACCGCGATCACGGTCACATGCTGGCCTGCGGCATGGATCCGAACGGCGTGATGGCTGAACTGACAGGGCGCGAGGGCGGCTATTCCAAGGGCAAGGGCGGCTCCATGCACATGTTCTCCAAGGAAAAGGATTTCTACGGCGGACACGGAATCGTCGGCGCGCAGGTGCCGCTGGGCGCGGGCCTTGCCTTTGCCGATAAATACAAGGGCACAGACCGCGTGACCTTTACCTATTTCGGCGATGGCGCTGCCAACCAGGGCCAGGTCTACGAGACCTTCAACATGGCCGCGCTTTGGCAGCTTCCGGTGATTTTCGTCATTGAAAACAATCAATACGCCATGGGCACAGCGCAGAAGCGGTCCACCTCCACACCCGACCTGCATACAAGAGGCGAAGCCTTCGGTATCCCCGGCGAAGCGGTCGATGGGATGGACGTGCTGGCCGTCAAGGCCGCGGGTGACAAGGCGGTCAAGCACTGCCGCTCGGGCAAAGGCCCGTACATCCTCGAGGTCAAAACCTACCGCTATCGCGGCCACTCCATGTCGGACCCGGCCAAATACCGCACCCGTGAAGAGGTGCAAAAGATGCGCGAAGAACGCGACGCCATCGAACATGTGCGCGACATGTTGCTGACCGGCAAACACGCAACCGAAGACGATCTCAAAGCCATCGACAAAGAGATCAAGGCCATCGTCAACGCCAGCGCCGATTTCGCCCGCGAAAGCCCGGAACCCAGCCTCGATGAACTCTGGACCGATATCTACGCAGAGGAGGCCGTGTGATGGCGACCGAAGTACTCATGCCCGCCCTCTCGCCCACCATGGAAGAAGGCACGCTGGCCAAATGGCTGGTCAAGGAAGGCGATACCGTCAACGCCGGTGACATCATGGCCGAGATCGAAACCGACAAGGCGACGATGGAATTCGAAGCCGTGGATGAAGGCATCGTCGGCAAGATCCTGATCCCTGAAGGCACGGAAGGTGTGCGCGTCAACACCCCCATTGCGGTACTGGTTGAAGAGGGCGAAAGCGTTGACGACGCCGCGCAGACTGCTCCGGCCCAGCAATTGGCCCCGGCAGACAAAGCGCAGAACTCCGAAGATCAGCCCTCTGCAGGCATGTCGCATCCCGAGCCCGTCAAAGCCGTGGCCAGGGCCGAAGCGCCGTGGCCCGAAGGCACCAAAACCAAGCAAACCACGGTACGCGAAGCACTGCGCGACGCGATGGCCGAGGAAATGCGCCGCGATGAGGACGTGTTCCTCATGGGGGAAGAAGTCGGTGAATACCAGGGCGCCTACAAGATCAGCCAAGGCCTGCTGGACGAATTCGGCGCGCGCCGGGTGATGGACACACCGATCACCGAACACGGCTTCACAGGCATCGCCGTGGGTGCCGCCTTCGGCGGGTTACGCCCGATCGTCGAGTTCATGACGTTTAACTTCGCGATGCAAGCCATTGACCAGATTATCAATTCTGCAGCTAAGACACTGTATATGTCCGGTGGCCAGATGGGCGCACCCATGGTGTTCCGTGGCCCGAACGGCGCCGCCGCCCGCGTCGGCGCACAGCACTCACAGGACTACGCTGCGTGGTACGCGCATATTCCCGGCCTGAAAGTCGTGATGCCCTACTCGGCCTCCGACGCCAAGGGCCTGCTAAAAACCGCCATCCGCGACCCGAACCCGGTGATCTTCCTCGAAAATGAAATTCTCTACGGCAAGAGCTTCGAGGTGCCCGAGATCGAGGATTACACCGTCCCCTTCGGCAAGGCGCGCGTCTGGCGGGAAGGCGCGGATCTGACCATCGTCAGCTTCGGCATCGGCATGACCTACGCACTGGAGGCCGCTGAAAAGCTTGCGCAAGAGGGGATCGAGGCAGACGTCATCGACCTGCGCACCCTGCGCCCCATCGACTATGACACAGTCATCGCAAGCGTTCAGAAAACCAACCGCTGCATCACGGTTGAGGAAGGCTTCCCCGTCGGCGCCATCGGCAACCACCTGTCGGCAGTCATCATGGAACGCGCGTTTGACTACCTCGACGCGCCGGTGCTGAACCTGACCGGCAAGGACGTGCCGATGCCCTATGCCGCAAATCTCGAAAAACACGCGCTGGTGACAACGGCCGAAGTGATCGAGGCTGCGAAAAAGGTCTGCTACCGATGAGCGATGATCTGACTGTCCGTACCCGCGACGTGGCGCGCGAGGCGTATCACGTGGTCACGCCCGAAGGTGCCGCCTTTGTCCCGGAATGCCTGATGGACAAATTCCCGAACGAGGCCCGCCCCTCGCATCAATCGGCCTATGAATGGATCGGCGCGCACAAGCGCCAGATCACAAATGCCGTGGCTGCGCTGAAAGCCGGAAAAACACCCAAAGACCCCTATGACCTCATCACCCTGATCGAGGAGACCTGAGATGCCCATCGAGATCCTCATGCCCGCCCTCAGCCCCACGATGGAAGAGGGCACACTCGCGAAATGGCTGGTCAAAGAAGGCGACACCGTCGCCTCGGGCGACATCATCGCCGAGATCGAGACCGACAAGGCGACCATGGAGTTCGAAGCCGTGGATGAAGGGGTGATCGGCAAGATCCTCGTCACCGAAGGCACAGCGGATGTAAAGGTGAACACGCCGATCGCCATGCTGCTCGAAGATGGCGAAAGCGCCGAAGACATGGGCGCACCCTCTGAGCCCAAAGAGGAACCGGCGTCCAGCCATGTCGCTCCGGCCGAGCCGTCCGAGGCCACCGCTCCGGTGCAAGGCTACGGTCGCGGCGCGGCTCCGCAGACCGAAACGGCGACCGGCGACCGCATATTCGCCTCTCCCCTCGCCCGCCGCATCGCCGCCGACAAGGGGCTGGACCTCAGCCAGATCACGGGCTCCGGCCCGCGCGGCCGAATCGTGAAAGCCGATGTCGAGACCGCAAGCGCACAACCCGCCGCAGCCCCGGCACAAGCGACATCACCTGCCGCCGCAGCACACGCCCCGACGGCAAAACCGGTCGATGCCAGCGCTATCGCCAAGATGTACGAGGGCCGCGCCTACACCGAACTGCCGCTCGACGGCATGCGCAAGACAATTGCGGCGCGCCTCACCGAGGCGAAACAGACCATCCCGCATTTCTACCTGCGCCGGTCCGTGACCCTCGATCCGCTCATGGCCTTCCGCGCCGAGCTCAACGCGCAGCTCGAAAAGCGCGGCGTAAAGCTCAGCGTCAACGATTTCATCATCAAGGCCTGCGCTCTGGCCCTGCAACAGGTGCCCGCCGCCAACGCGGTCTGGGCCGGTGACCGCATCCTGCAACTGGAGCCGTCGGACGTGGCCGTGGCCGTCGCCATAGACGGCGGCCTCTTCACACCCGTTCTAAAGGACGCACATCAGAAATCTTTGTCGGCCCTCTCAGCCGAGATGAAGGATCTCGCCACCCGCGCCCGCGACCGCAAACTCGCCCCGCATGAATACCAGGGCGGCAGCTTTGCGATCTCCAACCTCGGCATGTTCGGCATTGAAAACTTCGATGCCGTCATCAACCCTCCGCACGGCGCAATCCTTGCTGTCGGTGCCGGGATGAAGAAACCGGTCGTCGGGGATGACGGCAACATCACGGTTGCCACGGTCATGTCGATGACACTTTCGGTAGATCACCGAGTGATCGACGGGGCCTTGGGCGCGGAGCTCCTGCAAGCCATCGTCGACAACCTCGAAAATCCAATGGCCATGCTGGCCTGATCAGGTCTTCTCTGGTTCGAAAATACTTCGGGGGAGTCGCCTGAAAGGCGACGGGGGCAGCGCCCCCGCGTTTCCGCTATCGGAAACAGGCGATGCGTTCGCGCATCGCCTACCAACCTCAAGCGCCAGAGCGCAGGATCTGATCCATGCTGATCGCAGGCTGCGAACACCCGGCCTCGCCGACAATCCGCGCAGGAACACCCGCCACAGTCTTGCAGGGGGGCACTTCCTCCAGAACCACAGACCCGGCAGCAACACGCGAGCAATTGCCGACCTTGATGTTGCCCAGAACTTTCGCCCCGGCCCCGATCAACACACCGTCGCCGATCTTCGGATGACGGTCTTCCTCTTCCTTACCGGTCCCGCCCAGCGTCACCGAATGCAGCATCGACACATTGTCGCCGACGACCGCCGTTTCTCCGATCACGATGGAATGCGCGTGGTCGATCATGATCCCCTGCCCGATCTTCGCCGCCGGGTGAATGTCGACGCCGAACGCTTCCGAGCAGCGCATCTGTACGAAATAAGCGAGATCGTGCCGCCCCTGTCTGTAGAGCCAATTGGCAAGACGGTAGCATTGGATGGCCTGAAATCCCTTGAAATACAAAAGCGGCTGAAGGAACCGATGGCAGGCGGGATCGCGTTCATAGACGGCCACGATATCCGCCCGCGCCGCCATCGCGAGGCTTGGGTCCGTTGCATAGGCTTCGTCACAGATTTCCCGAAGGATTTGTTCTGTCATCTCACCATTCGCCAGCTTGAGCGAAATCCGGTAGCTCAATGCCCGCTCAAGGCTTGGGTGGTGCAAAACCGAATAGTGAATCATGCCACCAAGCAAAGGCTCCTTTGCCACAGCATCGTCAGCTTCCTTGACGATGCGCGCCCAGACCGGGTCGACGGATGCGAGTTTTGCGCGTGTTTCTGCCATGCCATCTCTCCTTTGACGGTCAGAGTTTAGCAGATAGGATCCTTTTTCGAAAACGCAAAGCCGTGATGACGGAGATCAGCATTTTGAATGAGACAGAGGCAGACCGGTTCCGCGACCTGATCAAGGCGCGGTTGGCCGAACTCGATCAGGAAGACGCGCGCGGACGCGACGGTCAGTCGGTGGTCGCTCTGGATCAGCAGGCCGTGGGCCGGCTCTCCCGTCAGGATGCACTTCTCAGTCAGTCGATGGCAAAAGCCACGCAAACCCGACGCGATGCCATGCGAACCGCACTGAAGGCCGCCCTCGCACGTCTCGATGAAGGGGAGT
>QCWH01000070.1 GCA_003149565.1 Marivita sp. XM-24bin2
CAGCCCGGAGACCATTGCCGGCAGGCCCTGACCGCCAAAGCTGGTTTGGGCATCGAGGATGCGCTGCAGGGTGGCGAGCTGTTCCCGCTCGATTTCGGCGATGAGTTCACGCGCGGCAAGCTTGTCCGCCTGAACGGCCAAGTCAGCCTCGCGATCGCCGGTCTCGACGATGTCGCGCGCGGTCAGCCCGCTGTCATTGGTCGGCACACCTTGGGACAGGGCGAGACCGGGCAGCAGGCAAAGGGCCAGGATATGGGGCAGGCTAGACTTCAATGTCGCGCTCCGGCGCGCCAAGGGGCGTGAAAGTGCAATCCGGTGCTGTGGGTGCAGTCGAGGCGAGGAAGGTAAAACAATTCGCCTGCGGTTCCTGGTACTGGGCGCAGGAGGCCAGCACGCCGAGCGTGGCAAGCAAAAACAAGATACGGGTCATGAAAGTCTCCAGAAGTCCGGGCGGTTGCGGTAATCGGCGCCGACGAGCGCCTCGCCTTTCTCCATGCCGCCGAGGATGGTGAGATTGGGCCCAAGGGCGCTGAGATCGGCATCGACGACGATCGAGCCCTGGTCATCGCGGATCAGCGCAAGGCGGCTGTCGCTGCCGGTGTTGAGAAGCACATCGAGTTCCTTCTCATATAGGTTCAGCATCGCGTAATCGGCGGCATGGGCGCGGATATTCGGGAGGAGGATCTGCGTCGGCACCGCCTCGACGATGGTCTTGCCGGTCCGGGTGCGTTCCAATTGGCTGGCGTATTGCGTCATCATCACCGCGACGGTGTTCTGCTTGCGCGCGGTCACGAGCCAGTTCGACAGCCGCTCCGCGAAATACGCGTTGTCGAGCGCCTTCCAGGCCTCGTCGATCACGATGATAGTGGGGCGGCGGTCCTCGATCTCACGCTCGACCCGGCGGAAGAGATAGGAGAGCACGGCCATGCGTTCCTTCTCGGCCTCGCTGTCCAGAATGCCGGTGAGATCGAAGCCAACCACATCGCCTTCCAGCGAGAAGGTATCTTCCAGCGTCTGTCCGAATATCCAGCCGAAGCGGCCCTCTTCGGTCCACTCGAGCAGGCGCTGGTGCAAATCGCCGCCATCGTCGGTGGAGACAAAAAGTGATGCAAAATCCCGCCAGTTTCGCAGGGCGGGGTTTGTGGCCTGCGCGTTCTGGCGGACGACTTCCTGGATGCGGTTGGTCTGCGCAGGCGTCAGCGGCTTGTCGGCACGGTAGAGCAGGGTGGCGAGCCAATCCGAGAGCCAGGCGGTGCCGCGCGCATCGGTCTCGGTCCAGAGCGGGTTAAGGCCCGTGGGTTGGCCGGCTTTGAGCGATGCATAACGCCCGCCATTGGCGCGGACCGCCATCTCCATACCGAGGCGGTAATCGAAGACGAAGATCCGCGCCCCTGCTCGACGGGCTTGCGTCATGAGGAAGGCCGAGAGGACCGATTTGCCTGACCCGGGTCGTCCCATGATCAGCGTATGCCCGCTGGTGGGTTCTTTGTCGGGGCTGCCTTGCTCGTGATAGGAAAACCGGTACGCGCTCTGCTCGGGCGTGGGCAGATAGGTGATGACCTTGCCCCAGGGTGTTTTCTCAGCAGGCTTGCCAAGCTGAGTCCGGTGGAACGCCGCAAAATCCGCGAAGTTGCGATTGGTGATGGCACTGGCGCGCACGCGCTTGGGCTGGTTGCCAGGATGCTGGCTGAGGTAATGCGCTTTGGCCGCGACGCGCTCGCCGATCATCTTCACGCCTTCGGCGGCGGCGGCGTTGACAATTTCGGCGCTGAGCGTCTGCAGCTCATCGATCGTATCGCAGAAGATCGTCACGACCATGTGGTGCTCGCCAAAGCTCTGGCGCTTGGCCTCGAGATCATCTGCGGCGATGTCGAGTGCTTCCATCAGCGAGAGCGCTGCATCTTGGCTGGCCTGCATCTGACGCTTTTGCCGCTTGATGCGGCCCGCCATGAGGTTCGAATTGATCGGCGTGAAGGAATGGGTGACGATCATGTCGACCGGCAGGTTCAGCATGTCGAACATGGTGCAGGAGGTGCCTTCCGAGTATTCCCCGATGGTGAAACTCTTGCCGTAGCGATGCCCCACGACTCCTTCGGAGAGCTCGAAGTGATCCCCCTGAAACGTCACTCGCGTGTTGGCCACGTTGAAGGACAGGAAGCCATAGGTGTTCGCCGGATAGAGCGGCAGTTCCTGGCCAGTGTTGAGGGCCCCCAGAAAGCCGATTAACTCGCCGCTTTTGGCCGTGAGTACATGCGGGTTCAGCTCCGTCAGGCCAGACAGGAACACACTCACGGCCTCGCCCAGACGACGCAGACGCCTCTCGGTGGCCTCTTTCAGTCGGTCCGGGGCGCTGCGGTTCAGGAAGGGCAGGACGCTTTTCGGAGGAGGGCGATGAATGACGGTGAGCGTTAAGGTTTTGTCGCGCAGGCCGCTGGTTTCGAGTTTCGCGCGCCAAAGCCGGTCAACTTCTCCAGCAAAACTGTCCTCGCGCATGGGCTCGAGGTCCGGCGTGATCGCTTTCGAGACCTTGTGGACGTAGTAACTGAACTCCGGTCCCAGCTGCGCGATGATCCGGGCAAAGAGCGTGGTGACCTTGTCGAGATAGGCATCGTCGGTCGTGTAGCTGTTGACCCCGTCGAGCCGGATACATTGGAAAAGCTCATTGACCCGCGTCCGTACGGTACGGTCATCGATTAGGCTGACGTAAGGCAGCATATGCGCGAGGCGGGTTTCGCGCGCATACCAGTCTGGCGTCATGGTGCGGAGATCGAGGGCGTCGTTCAGAACTTCACTATGGCGCATAGCTGTCCCCGCCGTGAATGGAGCGGTTGCGCGTCGGTGGGGTTTCCTGCAGCGCCGTCATCATCACGTCGATGAAGCGCGGGTCCCAGTCCGCGGCCTTCCAAAGCACAGGGTAGAGTAGGGCGGCCACGCCCAGCACCGCGATGTGCTGGACCCAGACGAACAGGAGCACCGAGCCAAAGAGCCAGACCATCGCGTACATGATGGGCAGGCCCAGAAGCTTGGGCGGTCGCACGAGACCCAGAAATAGGGGCGAGCGCTCAGCCACCGGCAAAGACCGCGGCAACGATGGTGGGAGCGGCGGCAACACCGGCGATGCCGACAAGCACCCAAAGCGCCTGGCGCAGATCGATAATGTTGAAGAACCAGCTCAGGAAAACGCCCAGAACGGCGAGCGTCGCGATGACGACGCCAAGCGGGCCGGTCAACGCATCTACGATCCCCTGCAACAAGCTCTGGATCGGAGAGAGGTCGATGCTTTGCGCAAGGGCGGGTTCGGCAATGAGCAGGAAAAGCGCCAGCGAGGCGACAAAGAGGTTAGATATGTGTTTCACGAATTTGATCCTTCCAATCGGGCCACGACGGCCATGACACGGGCCACGTGGGTCTGGGTTTCTCGGTAGGGGGGAACGCCGCCATACTGGCGGACCGCATCGGGTCCGGCGTTGTAGGCAGCCAGCGCCAGGTGCGGATCGCCGAACGTCTCCAGCATCATCGCGAGGTAGCGGGCGGAGCCGTCAAGGTTCTGCAGCGGATCACGCGGGTCGACGCCCAGATCACGCGCCGTCGCTGGCATCAATTGACCAAGGCCAATGGCACCTGCACTTGAAATCGCATCCTGCCGGTAGGCGCTCTCAACCTCGATATTGGCTCGATAGAGAGCCAGCCAATCCGTCACGGAAAGCCCCGCGCGACGCAGGCCGGGATGGCCGGCATAGCGCAAGGCCGTGGTCTGAATCCCGGAGAGGACATCGGCGCGGGGCAGGGGAGTCGGGCGGGCAAGGGCCGCGACTTGGACGCCCTCTTGCTCGGCCTCTACCTCGCCGAAGATCGCGATCCCATCGGAGGCCGAACCCTGACCGATACCGTCATTGTAGTTTCGAGCAAAGCTGCTTTGGGAGCGGGACGGGGTTAGAGAGTCGCCGCTCTCCATGACCAGGACCATTTGCGCGGAGGCAGGTGCTGCGACCAGCCAGAGGCAGACGAGGTTAGTTGTCAGCGCCCTTGTCTGATGGGGCTTTGTCTGACGGCGCAAGTTTGTGCGTACGGCTTGTCCCCGCCTCAAGCGGCAGGTCGACATGCGCAAAGCCAAGGCCAATGAAGAATGACACCACGCCAGAGATCGTCTTGAACTCGCGGATCTTGATATCGTTGTAGGTCGTCCGCGTGCGGGCGGTGACGAGGAGCTTTTCCACCCCGTCATCAGAGACAACACGCATGATCCAGACCCCGTAATAGCTGGGGCCTTTCTTGTGTGCCGACTCCTGGCACAGGATTTCTGCGCTATAGCCGCTTTCCACGAGTTCGCGGAACCTGGCTTCCGTAACCACATTTGGTGCTTCGATGTCCCAGTTCATGGCCCGGCTCACGCTTTCTCCAATGGCGCGACCCCAGGCATTCCTACTTGAAGCCCAGAGTTACGATAGTATATTATCAACCGCAAGATGTAATATCGTGCTTTGGCTGTAGTTTGGTCACGCAAACACTAGTCACGGCCAGTGTCCGCGATCAAGGAGATAACAGGTTTGAGAAACCCAAGGTTGACATGCCTGCTCCCATTGCAAGCTATGGCCATTCTGATCTGCGTTCCCGGGCCGGTTTTGGCGGACTCCTGCTTCGCGCCATCCCGTCCTTTCCTGCCAAGCGATTCGCAGGCCGCGCGGGACTATGCGGATATCATCCGCGGCGACTTCGAAGATTACATCCAGGATATCCAGAGCTACTTCCGTTGCCTCGACGGTGAACGGGCCCGCGCCTTCGAGGAAGCGCGCGAAGTCAGCGAGGACTATGGCCGATTTCTGCAATTGGTAGGGGATTGATGGGCAGCCTCGGGAGCATCAGACTAGCAGCCCGTGGAAACCAGACGCCGATAACAACCTCAAATATCTACTTTTTAGATAACAGATTTCATCCGCTAGCGACGTCACAAAAGGTATGTGACGCGTGTCGAAAACAATCTGGAGTACCGGGCATCTGGCCCTTTGTCGATCTTTGGTCGAGGCCCGAAAAAACGCGGGTCTGGGGCAGAAAGACTTGGCGGACAGGCTCGACTGTCATCAGTCACTCGTGGCGCGCATTGAAAGTGGCCAGCGACGGATCGACATTATCGAGTTCATCGTATTGTCCCGGGCCCTTGGCTTCGACCTATCGGAGGTTCTGGCGATCGTCGAAGCCGCCACGGAGCCCGACCACAAGATTTGAAAACAATGCAATTTTGGGGCGTTCCGCTTTGGATGTCCCCTCGTGAAGTGAGCTCCTCAAAGCAGAGTAGTCCGCCAACATCCCCCAAGCGCGACATGCGGTGCAAACGAGCACCGTAGCTCGTCACGCTGCAAAACCAGAGCCACAGTGCAGGAAGTCCGTAAACAGTGAACGATGATAAAGGTGAAGGCGTCGCGATCGCAAATTTGATCGGGACCGATGGGTGCAGCGTGGTTGGTTGGGTGTATCGCTGGACTACAGGCGCGCATGCGGTGATGTGGGACGTCCATGGGCCCCAGCAGGTATCGGACATCCGACCAGATCTG
>QCWH01000112.1:0-1223 GCA_003149565.1 Marivita sp. XM-24bin2
CAAGGTTATTGACGACCATGGTCAGGATGAAACGGGATCGCACGCGTTCAACGCCCCGATACATCGTCTGTGCCATGCCGCCGACGGTTTTGGCCCAGCCGAACGGCTCTTCGATCTTCTTTCGGTGCTTCTGGGACAACGCATATCCCTCGTGTCGGGTCGTGCGTCCGTCGATCGCTGAATATCTCGATTTCTGGGCGACATGTGGCGTGACGTAGGCTTGGCGCAGGTCGGACACGAACCCGGCCGCGTCATACCCCTTGTCAGCGCCCAGCGTCAGCCGCCGCGTCGATCCGGGGGAATGGCGATGGATCATGTCCAGCGCCGCCTTGCGCTCGGCATGACCGTCGGCTTGGGTCAGATCACCCTGCACGACAAACCCGTGCCGGTTTTCCATCAGCGCATGGCCCATGAAGCAAAGCACCGCACCCGTGCCGGGGGATTTCTTGTAAAGGCGCGCATCCGGATCGGTGGTCGAGGCATGCGTCGCGTTGGAGCGCTTCTCGCCCTTGAAGTCGACCTCGGCATTGCGGTGGTGGCGTGTGTTGCGGGGCATCGGGTCGGTCTCGGCTGGGGTCTCTGAAGGCGTGGGCTCAAGGGTGGTATTCGGGGCGGGTGGATGGCCTGGCCCTTCATCGTCAGGCGGGGTCGCCTCAGCCTTCGGCTGGAAACTCTTCATCGATGCCCAAGCCTTGATGAGCGTTCCATCGACCGAGAAATGCTCGTCCGACAGCAGCGGCGCGACCTCGCGATGCGCCAGGATCGCGGCCATCACCTTTCGCGACATGTCGGTCGTCAGAAGCCGGTCGCGGTTCTTGGTGAATACGGTCGGAACCCAAACGGCGTCGTCGATGCCGAGCCCTACGAACCATCGGAACAGCAGGTTATATTGCATCTGTTCCATCAACTGCCGCTCGGAGCGGACCGAGAACAGGACCTGGAGTAGGCTGGCCCGGATCAACCGTTCCGGCGGGATCGAGGGGCGGCCGAAATCAGTGTAGAGCGTCTCGAAATCCGCGTCCAAGCTTGCCAGCGCGTCATTCACCACCTGCCGGATCTTGCGCAGTGGGTGACGCGGCGGGATCCGCTCTTGCAGATCGACATAGCTGAACAACGACCCGCTCGTCTCGTCCGTCCCGCGCATCTTCACCCCCGCCGTTATCGTGCGGAGGGTGAATCATGTTCTCAAACCGCTGTCGAGGCAGGACTATTTCAGCGGCCTG
>QCWH01000112.1:1952-6263 GCA_003149565.1 Marivita sp. XM-24bin2
CTAGAGCCTTGGCAGGTGGTGAGTCGAAGCACCGACAAGACCGAGGAGTTTGTGAAGTTCGAGGCCGAGGCTTTTTACAAGACATACTGACTCGGACTGACCGTTGGCTACTATCCCTCCGCAACCGAGGAAGGGGTACACCCGCAGGATGTGTGGTTAGACGCCAGTACCGTTCGGGTGCATATGGCAATTACAAAGAGACTCTCGTGTGGAGCCAAAAAAATTCACAAAAACAGAGACATAGCGGTCTGAACTGAAGCTGCGCAGTCATGAGGTCCGGAGAATGTCAGCCCTCAGAGACCGCATCCGGGCCTCCTGGCGACGAGGCCAGTGCTCAGCCCAACCCGCATAACCCTCGAAAACAACGGAAAAATCCGGGCGTAGCCGGATTGGGAGAACGCTTTCGCGGGGGCAAGTGGCGGAGAGACAGGGATTCGAACCCTGGGTGGGCTTGCACCCACAACGGTTTTCGAGACCGCCCCGTTCGACCACTCCGGCACCTCTCCGCGGGGGTCTGGACGGGCGTTTAGCTTTTGCGTCAGACGGGTGCAACCTCTATTTCGCGCGAAAAGCATCGGACTGCATGTGGTGCTGTGGGTTGGAATTGTCCGGACCCCGTCATAGGTATGATCTAACAAGGCACGGAGGACCGAATGATCGGCAGTATGGCAAGGGCGGCAGCAACCGCGGCGGCCTTGATGGCTTGGACGTTTCCTGGATGGGCCAATCCGACCAACGACCTTTTGGATGCGCTTGGTGTGCCGCAGATTGTCGACATCATGCGCAAAGAGGGGATCTCCTACGGCGAAATGCTGGCCGAGGATATGGTTCCAGGTGGCGGCACGGCGGGATGGGACGAGACGGTCAAACGCATCTATGACGAGGACCGCATGCTCGCCACTGTGCAAGATGTCTTTGCGACAGAGTTTGGAGATGCTGATACTGAGCCGCTTCTGGCGTTCTTTTCCTCGGAAACCGGGCAGCAGATCGTCAGTTTGGAGTTGAGCGCCCGTAACGCGATGCGTGACGAGGAGATCGAAGACGCCGCGCGGGCGGCATTTCGGGATCTTGAAGGGACGAACTCGCAGCCATTGGCAGTTATCGAAGAATTTGTTGAAACCAACGATCTGGTCGAAGCAAATCTCGTCGGTGCGTTGAACGCGAATTACATGTTCTACCTTGGGCTTGTGGATGGCGGCGCTTTACGGATGAGCGAGTCTGATATCCTGACCGAGGTTTGGTCCTCGGAGGAAGAGACGCGTCAAGACACACGTGAATGGGTCTTTTCCTTCTTGCTGATGGCTTACCGTCCCCTCGAAGATGGGGTGGTTGAGGATTATACCGAACTGTCCCGTACGGAGCCGGGGCGCGCTTTGAACCGCGCCTTGTTTGCAGGGTTTAACAAGATGTACGACGACATCTCATACGCGCTTGGCATGGCCGTTGCGCGGGAAATGCAAGTGCAGGAACTCTAGGCGCGAAACGCGTTGACAAACGCGGCGCGGGATTCCATAAGCCGCACTCATGAAAGTCGGGGCTTCGGTCCCGCCTTTTGTTTTTGGTGATAACGATGTCCCTGACGGGGCACGCTGTTCGAGGCGGGCAAGAGCCCACAAACACCGCAAGGCGGGGCCACAGGACGCGGGTGATTAAGGAAAGAACACAATGTTCGCGGTGATGAAAACCGGCGGCAAGCAGTACAAGGTCCAATCGGGCGATACACTGCGCGTCGAAAAGCTGGCTGCCGATGCAGGCGAAAAAGTTCAGTTCAACGAAATTCTAATGCTTGGCGGTGACAGCGTGACTGTAGGCGCGCCCCTCGTGGCGGGTGCAGCCGTTCAGGCCGAAGTGATCGATCAGATCAAAGGCGAAAAGGTCATCAACTTCGTCAAGCGTCGCCGGAAGCATAGCTCCAAGCGCACCAAGGGTCACCGTCAGAAACTCACGCTTGTGCGTGTGACGGATATCTTGGCGTCTGGCGCCGACAAGTCTGGTGTGAAAGCTGCTGTTGGTGCAGGCTCCGTGGCCGGCGTGGCTGTTGCCGCTGCCGCACCGAAGAAAGCCGCTGCACCCAAGGCAGAAAAGAAAGCTGACGCGCCGAAGGCTGCTGATGGCGCAGATGATCTCAAGCAGTTGTCCGGCGTTGGCCCGGCGCTTGAGAAGAAACTGCACGAAGCTGGCATCACCAGCTTCGCCCAGATCGCAGCATGGACTGATGCGGATGTTGAAGAGTTCGGCGAAAAGCTGTCCTTCAAAGGCCGGATCGAGCGTGAAGGCTGGATCGAACAAGCCAAAGAACTGGCATCGAAGTAAGGAGATCTGACCAATGGCACATAAAAAAGCAGGCGGTTCATCCCGCAACGGTCGCGACTCTGCCGGACGCCGCCTTGGCGTCAAACTCTACGGTGGCCAGTCCGCGATCCCCGGAAACATCATTGTGCGTCAGCGCGGCACTAAATTCTGGCCGGGTGAAGGCGTTGGTATGGGCAAGGATCACACAATCTTTGCAACCGTCGACGGTGACGTGACGTTCCACAAAGGCCTCAAGGGCCGCACCTTTATTTCGGTTCTGCCAGCGGCGGAGGCCGCTGAGTAAGCCGACCTTAAGGTTTTTGGAAAATCTAGGGGGATCGGCGAAATCGCCGGTCCCCCATTCCGTTTCGGGACGGGGGGCCTGCCCAATGTCTGCGTTGAGGAGAGAGCAGATGAACGTGGAGACCATCACCGAATTCGAACAGCGCATTGTTCAGGCAGACCGGTTCTGTCTGCGGCCACTGCAGCCGTCCGATGTCGGATTGATCGAACATTATTCAAGCGACAAGCGTGTCGCGACAATGACCACTTCAATTCCGCACCCATTGCCGCCGGGCGCGGCCGAGGCGTTTGTTGATCGGGCGCTGTCTGCAGACCGTGACGAAGAGGTCTGGGCCATCGACGGCACTGCAGCGGGTGGGTCCGAAGTAATGGGGTTGATCTCGTTGCAGCGTATGGACCGCAATCAATCGGAAGTGGCCTATTGGGTGGCTCCGCCGTTCTGGAACACAGGGCTTGCCTCCGAAGCTGTCGAAGCGTTGGTTTCGGCCAATCCACTCGAGAACATCACGATGTTCGCAAGCGTCTTTCAGGACAACCCGGCCTCGGCGCGCGTTTTGACCCATTGCGGCTTTGAATACATTGGCGATGCGGAATCTTTCTCTGTTGCCCGAAACACAACGGTCAAAACCTGGACCTATCTCAAACGTATGGGCTGACGCGCGGTCGCAAACCGGGTAGACCGCGCACAGGCTCGATCAAAGGCTAACACATGAAGTTCCTCGACCTCTGCAAAGTCTATATTCGCTCGGGAGCGGGCGGAAACGGCTGCATCAGCTTTCGACGCGAGAAATACATTGAATTCGGCGGTCCCGATGGCGGTGATGGCGGTCGCGGCGGTGACGTCTGGGCCGAAGCCGTCGACGGGCTGAACACGCTGATCGACTTTCGCTACCAACAGCATTTCTTTGCTGACAACGGTCGCCCGGGTGCCGGTCGTCAACGCACGGGTGCCGATGGTAATGACATCGTTTTGCGGGTTCCTGTCGGGACCGAAATTCTCGACGAAGACGAGGAAACCGTCATCGCCGACATGACGGAGCTTGGTCAGCGCGTTCTGTTGGCCAAAGGGGGCAACGGCGGCTGGGGGAACCTGCACTTCAAGACCTCGACCAACCAGGCTCCGCGCCGCGCCAATCCGGGGCAGGAGGGTGTAGAGCGTACAATTTGGCTGCGTCTCAAGCTTATCGCGGATGTCGGCCTTCTCGGATTGCCCAATGCAGGTAAATCAACCTTTCTCGCAGCGACATCCAACGCGCGGCCGAAGGTGGCGGATTATCCCTTCACGACGCTCCATCCCAACCTTGGGGTGGTCGGTGTGGATGACGCCGAATTTGTCGTCGCCGATATTCCCGGTCTTATCGAGGGCGCGCACGAGGGTAGGGGACTGGGTGACTTGTTCCTGGGCCATGTTGAGCGCTGTGCGGCGCTTCTTCACCTGATCGACGGGACGTCGGGCACATTGCTGGAAGACTATCAGACCATCATCGACGAGATCGAAGCCTATGGCGCGGGACTTGCGGACAAACCGCGCGTGACTGTGCTCAATAAGATCGACGCTCTCGACGATGAAGAACGGGCTTTCCTCAAGGAAGAGATTGAGCGTGTGGCTGGTCACGAGGTGATGCTCATGTCTGGAGTGTCCAAGGAAGGCCTTACCGATGTACTTCGTGCCCTGCGCAAGCACGTGAAGATCACCCGAAAACGCGAGGAGGCGAC
>QCWH01000113.1:0-1494 GCA_003149565.1 Marivita sp. XM-24bin2
GCGCCTTGCAATTGCCAGCGGCCCAGCCGCTTCCGGTTTTTGTAGTGCCAGTACCTCCGCGGTACTCAGACAATTACCAGGATTTGAATCCATCGGACGCACATTTTTTCCAAAGCGCCTGATGGCGGATTTTGGCAAGTTGCCGGGCGTGCGAACCACAAAGCTGTTCGAGAACGATGAGGACGACAAATCCGTAGCGATCGCACAGTTCGAAAGTTCACTTGCGACACAGCCGTGAGTGTTCGTCCAACAATTCATTGGAAGATGTCCCTGCACGACGCAGTCCTCGGCGTGTGAGCCAAAGATGCAATAGGTTAGCTTCGAGCGGTAACGCTGTCTTCGGCCGAGTAAAGGAACGCCGTCGATCCGACAGCGACATTCGGATAGAGATCATTGATGTGGGCCATCACCATGCGCACGCATCCCGAACTGGCCCGGCCGCCAATGCTGCGAGGGCTCGGCGTTCCGTGAATTCGAAGGTACGTATCCCGATCTCCGACGAATAGATACAAAGCCCTGCTGCCCAAGGCATTGTTGGGGCCGGGCTCCATACCGTCGGCAAACCGCTCGTAAGCCTCCGGATCGCGTTCGATCATTGACTGCGTTGGCGTCCAGTGCGGCCATTCGACCTTTCGGCGGATCGTATAGGTGCCGGGTTCATAGAGATCGCCCTTGGCAATCGCCACCCCGTATCGCATCGCGGTGCCACCTTCCTCGATATGGTACAGATAGCGCGCGATCGCATCGACGTGAATGTCACCCGGGCGCAAACCGTCATTCGCCAAAACGCGTTGCGGCAGCAGCCTGGGATGCAGCCCCCATGGGTTGGTTGTTGCCGGGTCATAGTTGGCGGGCGTGATCTGCGCATCCCAAGCTGCTTTTTCGGCTGTTGACGGCCAGGTCTTAGCGAATGCTGGCGAACTCAGAGACGCTGAAAACAGCGAGCCGGAAAGTGCAAGGAAGTGTCGTCTTGTAACCATGAAGCGAAGCCCTTTGTTTGTTTTCGATGAATGCGGGACGATTCAAGAAACGTCCGCGACCCCATGCCACCGAACCTTTTGATGTCTTGCGATCGCGACCAACCAGAGGCAAGCAAGGACACCGCTTAGGATCGCGTTCCAACTGGCCATGGACAACGTCAGAAATTCCCAGACAACCTCACTGCACAGAACAAGATTGGACGTATTTGAACTGGCAGAGGGCAGCAATTCCGATACCGACATTTGGGAAACATCGAGGCCGGATCCCGTGCAAGAAGTCGGTCCCTCCCACCAGCCGCGCTCGACACCGGTATGAAACACTCCCAACGCGGATGTGCTGAGTACCGACAGGGCACCGATTATCAGGATTGGCAAAATCGGCAGAGCAAAGAGCAACAGAGCGCCCATTCCAATGGCGATTGCGTGTGGGTAGCGTTGCCAGATGCACATTGCGCACGGCGCGTACCCAAGAGCCTGGAAAACGAAGGCCCCCAACAGCAAGGCGGCTGATCCT
>QCWH01000113.1:2110-5875 GCA_003149565.1 Marivita sp. XM-24bin2
AAAGGCCTGTTATCATTCAGAGATTTGTAACGGTATGTATCCGTCTCGACCCTCAGCCGACTCTGATCCACGTTGCCATACCGTCGGCTTGGTGGCTCAACATGTGGCAATGCAGCATCCACGATCCCGGATTGTCCAGGACGACGAGAATATCCCGCGTCTCGCCGGTATCCAGATAGGTCGAGTCCCGGTATGGACCGGCTTCACCCGCCGCATCGAGTTCCCAGAAATGGTGGCCATGCAGATGCATGACGTGTGGGAACCCGGTTTCGTTGCGGATCGAAATGCGCGCGGTCGTCCCCTGCGCGGCGGATAGGAAAGGCCTTCGAGGCAGGCCGGATACGTCATTGAGCGCCCATGTCCCTGTGCCGTTGTGGGACGCGCTTCCCGCACCTCCCTGGAGCACCAGCTCCGCGGTTTGGCCGGGGTCTTTCGGGGCGGGCATTCGGTTGGCGGGCAATGCGGTGATGGGCGCTTTCGCGGGCTCACGGGAACCGGAAACAGCGATTTCGCCAAGGCTCAACGTCTGTTCTCCAAAGCTGTCGTCGAATCTAATAGGCCCGGTCGCATCACCAATCACATCGCATCTTTGCCCCGGAGCGAGAAGGATCGGTTCGAGCGTCCGAGGATGCGCCAGAGGCATGCCATCCAGTGCAACGATCTTGCCTATCAAACCATCCAGGCCGACACGGTACACCCTGTCGATAGAGGGATTTATGAGACGCAGTCGCAGACGGTCGCCTCGTTTCACAGTCTTGCCGGTTCCATTGAAAACAAGTGCCGTGACCGTATTGCCGATACGGCCCTCGGTTGCGAAGTGGGCCGGGTTGAACGCTTCGTCGTACTGCCCGGACTGATCTAGCAAGACATCGAAGAACTGAACAACGATGTCATGGTCGACAGCCGGCGCATTTTGCTCCTCGACGATGAAGGCGCCGAAAAGACCGCGGCTGACCTGATCGTAAGACAGGTAATGCGAGTGATACCAATACGTGCCGGCATCCGGGACGCCGAATTGATAACGATACGAGTCGCCCGGAATGACCACATCCTGAGTGAGGACGTTGACACCATCCATCCGATTTGGAACCCGCAACCCATGCCAGTGAACGAGAGCGCCCTCCTCCAATCGGTTATCGAGGGTAATGCGGGCGGTTTGTCCTTGTCGCATTCTGACTTCTGGGCCCGGCAGACCACCGTTGAAGCCCAACATCGACACGTCGTACCCAGCAAGGTGCGCCTTGATCGATTGGGGCGCGAGGATCAACTCGTGTGTCGCTGCTGGCAAGCGGGTACCAGCCAGCGCAACGGTCATCCCGCCAAGGAAAGACCTCCGGCTCAAAGACAATTCCGTCACCTCATGAATGATAGACTGGCTTTCGCCAACTGCCGCACTTGTGCCATTTCCGGAAGAGGAACTTCAAGGCGACAGAACACTCCTCACGCCGTTGTCACTTTGGGATACAGGAAGACGCGGGCGCCGATTTCAACGCGTTCGTACAGATCCTTCACATGTTCATTCGTCAACCGCGCGCATCCATTCGACACGGCAGACCCAATTGTCTCCGGGGCGTTCGTTCCATGAATGCGAAGATAGGTATCGCGTCCCTCGGCATCGTAGAGATAGAGCGCGCGGGCCCCGAGCGGGTTGTTTGGCCCGCCTTTCAGTCCATCCTTGTACTTTGCGTATTTGCGTGGCTCGCGCCGGATCATGGCGTTCGTTGGCCGCCACCATGGCCATTTGGCCTTGCGCGCTACCGTGAACTCTCCGGGTTCGTACAAACCTTTGCGCCCTACCCCGACCCCGTAGCGGATCGCCATCCCGTCCTCGAGCATGAAATAAAGGAAAAAATCGTCGGGAACGACGTGGACATCGCCTTTAACCCAGTCACCACGACGGGTGTTTACCAATTGTGGTTCGAACCGTTCGGGCAATTTGACTTTGTGGGCCCAGGCAGTTGTGGGCAGAAAGCAACCCATCGCTCCGGCACAAATCAATTCTCGTCTCGTGAAATTCTGCATGGCGCGATCTCCTCGGACCCATGAAAATTCAGTGCGCGTCAGGGGCAAAGAAAAGAAGCCGTGAACCGGGGCAAACGACGCGCCTTTGTTGCCTTGAAACTACGAAAATTCGTGCTTTTGGAACTCTCCAGCGCTGGAATGTTGTTGTTTTACAGAGAACTGCAAGGAGGTGACTGGAAATGCACTACTCACGATTCTTTATGATGATCGGAACATCGACCGTGGTCATGTTCGTTCTGATGTACCTGAACACCTATCTTTGGGGCCATATCTTCTTTTCGGAGACACGCCTTTACATGGCCATCCTGATGGGGGCGACCATGGCCGTGATCATGTTGGCGTACATGTTGTCCATGTATCAGAACACCAAAGCCAACATCGCGATTTTCGTTGGCGCAATAGTCCTTTTCGCGGCGAGCCTCTGGCTGGTTCGCGGGCAATTCACGGTACAGGACAGGTCCTACATGCGCGCCATGATCCCGCACCACTCGATCGCCATCATGACGTCGACTCGTGCCGAGATCACCGACCCGCGCGTCCGGGGGCTCGCAGACGACATTATCTATGCGCAGGACAAGGAAATCGCCGAAATGCGCTACCTTATTGCTGACATTGGAGCAAACGGCGAAGCATCGGCCACGCGAAGCGAAACGCCGGCGCAGGTTGTGGATGCGCAACAGGCGCTTCAAACGGAGGTCGTGTCGAAGGTCGATCCTGAGTTTCTGACGGAAGACGAAATCGCTGCGGTGTTCCCGAATGGCGGAAATTGCCGCTTTGCTTACACCTCGGACAGTCCGGCTGTACTGGTGACTGGTGAAACCGGCGAAGGGTCTGCCGCCGCAATGAAGATCAGCGGTGATCTGGTGCGCCTGAATGCGCAGGGCGAAAATGCATTTTCTGAAGGCCCGCTGTCGGCCGAGATCGCAGAGACGAACGGTGACCTGACCGATCTGATCGTCAGCGCGGGAACCGACTACGAAGCCGGGTTCCGTGGTCAACTTACGTGCAGCGGATAAGGAGGAAAGGACATGCCCCGCGACACAGACAGTAAATCCGCGCAGCTTTATCGCATGGTCATGCCGGGCCATGTCTGCCCCTACGGTCTGAAATCGAAAGACCTGCTGGAGCGGCAAGGCTTCGAGGTGGAAGACCATCCGCTTGACACCCGTGAAGACACCGATGCTTTCATGGAGAAGCACGGGGTCGAGACGACGCCGCAGACTTTCATCGGGGACGAACGGATCGGCGGTTACGATGATCTCAGGGTGTTTTTCGACATTGACCCACCCGAGGAAGAGCAAAGCGACACGACCTACCAGCCGGTCATCGCGATCTTTTCCGTTGCCGCGCTGTTGGCATTGGGCCTGTCTTGGCACCAGTACGGGTCGGTCCTTACCTTGCGGGGGTTCGAATGGTTCATTTCGCTGTCCATGACCATTCTCGCGATCCAGAAATTGCAGGATGTCGAAGGGTTTTCGACGATGTTCCTCAACTACGATCTGCTGGCGCGCAAATGGGTGCGATACGGCAAGGTCTACCCGTTCGGCGAAGCGTTGGCAGGTGTCCTGATGACTGCCGGCGCGCTGCTGTGGCTCTCGGCGCCTGTCGCCCTGTTTATCGGCACGGTCGGCGCTGTCAGCGTGTTCAAGGCTGTTTATATCGACAAGAGAGAGCTGAAATGCGCCTGCGTCGGCGGTGACAGTTCCGTCCCGCTGGGGTTCATTTCGCTGACGGAAAACCTGA
>QCWH01000114.1 GCA_003149565.1 Marivita sp. XM-24bin2
CCGATATTTTTTCCAAAAAAACGAGCAGTCGAGAGTTCCCGTGCAAAGCTACGCAACAGCGTCAAGCGAGCATTATTTTTGGTCGGATGAATTAAATACCGATGCAATTGGGTTTGCGAAGACGCAAGACCTGTGCCTTGCCGAGCAAAAATGCAGGCAACGCGGGCGAGAATTTTCGGAATTGTTCCGTAATCAGTACGTCCTGAATCGTTCGCCAACACGCGTCTATCCTGGATGGCACAAAAAAGTGCTTTATGGATGGACATTGCACCACGGCATGGCCTTGCCAGTTGTTCCAATCAGGGACGCAAACTCCGAACCCGTCGGTTTCTTGCTGGGATATGCACTGAAATCTAATAGCCTGGTCGTGCAGGACACCCTTAGGCTTGATTGTCGATTAACGGATTTCAATTTCGTCTCGCAAGCTGAAGCAACATTCACTGATCTTGCCGGCCGATATGTAGTGATTTTCCTCACGCCGAGATCCAAACGTATTTACGCAGATCCCGTCTGCGATATTCCTGTTCTATATGACAGCACGACAAAACAAGTCGGAAGTAGCCTTGCTCTTGTCTTGGATAGGGAAGTCCAGCCAAACCCCGATTTTCCACCAAGGTTAGTGCTAGAAGGCAATCGGACACTGGGACTTCAAAACACTCTCGATGCAACTGTCAAAAGAGCCGTATCGAACCACTTTCTTGATCTCGACAGTTTCAGATTGCATCGTCATTGGCCTTCCGAAGACGCCATATTCGATCCGACGCCACGGAATACAAATCGCTTCATGAATCGTGGCTTGGAAGAGCTGGCCACACGACTCGGCAACCATGTAACAGCCCTGAGCAAGGCGTATCCAAGCATAATGCCCGTAACCGGTGGCAGAGACAGCCGCATGCTTCTGGGGTGTAGCCCAGACGCATTAGAAAATATCAAGGAATTCTGTGGCCATCGTTTCCACAACCAGTCGAGGCGAGACATCATTCACGGCCGCCACGTCGTGCGAAGTACCGGTTATGGGTACACTCAATACTTCAAAGAACCTGCCACTTGCACCCAGATCAAAGACATGCGCCTCAAAATGGGGTGGTCCGGCACGCGTGGAGAATTGGCCGCACTTGCCATGATTGAGCGTTACCCGCGTGACCACATGGTTCTGCGGGGGAACATAATGGAACTTTTGAGGGCCAATCAATGGCGGTACACGGTTATAAATAAACCGATCAATCACATGATGGCGCTTCGTCGCCTGAAAGTGACTCGTCAAGCCCCTAGGTCTGCTGCAAAGAAATTCGGCAACGCGTATTTTAATTGGTGGCAGACCTTGCCCGAGAATGCCCAATCACGCGCGTATGATTTTGCCTTTGTCGAACAATATTTGCCAAATATTCAGGGCCCTTACATCACTGCGATGCACAGAACTCCGTTCATAAACCCATTCAATGACCGGCGCTTAATAGAAATCGCAATTTCGATGCCAACGAAGCTGCGAAAAGACGGAGAGGTTGTAAAAAGACTTCTGCAAAGGACAGCGCCGCATCTCTTGAAAATACCGTTTGTTTGAGAGTGCCACCGAGACAAAGGCCGCGCGCTGCGCATCACAGCTCGAAGCCGGCCTTCGCGCTATCCCGCCCGTTGTAACAAACGCCCGCTGCTACCCCTTCCAAACCTCTGGCGTCACGTAGACCATCCCCTCGTCAACGCTGACCATCACCTCGCCGTCCTGGATGTTGACCTGCATCTTCATGGCGCGGGCAACCAGACCGGCCAGCGCCATGGTTTCCGCCTCAGGCAGGCCAAACACTGTCAGGTTGTCGAAGCGGGTGGTGCTGCCCTTGACCTTGTCCCACCAGACCTCTGCCGGGCGGCCGCCATAGGCGTAGACGATGACCTTGCCCGACTTGGCGCAGGACTGGCGCAGCACTTTCTCGGACGGCAGGCCGAGGGCGATCCAGACGTCGAGCTCTCCGCTGAGGCTCTTCTGCCAGATGTCCGGCTCATCATCGGTCGACAGCCCCTTGGTCATCTCCAGATGTTCATCGGCATTGAGCGCAAAGGCCACGAGGCGCACCATCAGGCGTTCGTCCGTCTCGGACGGATGTTTGGCCACGGTGAGCTTGTGGGTCTCGTAATAGTGCCGGTCCATGTCAGACACGGTGAGCTCGACTTTGTAGATGGTGGCATTCTGCGCCATGGGGTGTCCCAACCTTGCTTGGATTGGCATGCCTACTGCGTCCGGAGGGGCAGGGAAAGCGGATTGCGCAGCAGTCCGCCGCGCCCGCGTCTGGGCGGGCTGCAAAAAAGGCGGTGCAAAGGGCCGAATTTCCTCTTGCGCCCGGTCGCAACAAGCCCTAAATCCCCGCCTACCAGATTGGCAGCGCGGGCGTAGCTCAGGGGTAGAGCATAACCTTGCCAAGGTTAGGGTCGGGCGTTCGAATCGCCTCGCCCGCTCCAATCCGGTCTAAATCGATGGCAGCGCGGGCGTAGCTCAGGGGTAGAGCATAACCTTGCCAAGGTTAGGGTCGGGCGTTCGAATCGCCTCGCCCGCTCCATCGACCTTCTTCTGTCACAAATTCTTGCACATACGTGCTCGGGCCAGGGTTTGCCCGTTGCGCGCAACCGTTTCTTGGTAGTCGATGACAAAGCCGCAGCGCTGAAAGGCCGGTTGCGCCATCAGGCTCGCATGGGTGGTGAGCTGCTTTGCTCCCTGACCTCTGGCCTCCGCCTCGATCTGCTCCAAAAGCTGGGCAAAGAGCCCCTGCCCCCGGGCCTCGGGCAGGATGTACGCGAGGTCGACATAGCCCTCTTGTGAAACCGACATAAAGCCGGTGATCTCGTCCGCCTGGGCCAACAGCACATGCTGGCCCAAAAGCCGCGCAGCCCAGTCAGCGCCGCTATTGGGTCTGGGCAGCCACGCGGTGCGCTGCGCTTTGGTGTAGGGGCTGTCGCCTTCATGAATGGCGCGGAACATGACCACCCCCAGCGGATCGCTGTCGGCGGCTGTGGCAATGCGCAGACGTGTTCCGATCATGTCATACCCTCCTGAAAGTCGTGGCGAAGAAACACACGCCGCGATGGAACTGCAACAGGGCCTTGGCGCGTGCCACCACCCCGCCTATAAGGCCGCGACACTTGCCAAGGAGAGGCGATATGCGCAGCGCCACCGTGACCCGCAACACTGCGGAGACCAAGATCACAGTTGAGGTCAATCTGGACGGCACCGGGAGCTATGACAACCAGACCGGCGTCGGGTTCTTTGACCATATGCTGGACCAGCTGGCGCGCCATTCGCTGATCGACATGGTCGTGCGCTGCGAGGGCGATCTGCATATCGACGACCACCATTCGGTCGAGGATGTGGGCATCGCTTTGGGTCAGGCCCTGACGCAGGCGATGGGCGACAAGCGCGGGATCGTTCGCTATGGGTCGTGTCTCTTGCCGATGGACGACGCACTGGTTCGCGCCGCGCTGGACCTGTCAGCGCGACCGTTCCTTGTCTGGAACGTCGACTTGCCCACGGCCAAGATCGGTACGTTCGACACGGAACTGGTACGCGAGTTCTTTCAGGCCTTCAGCACACATGGCGGCATCACACTGCATGTGGACATGCTGCACGGGATCAACAGCCACCACATCGCCGAAGCCGCGTTCAAGGCAGTGGCCCGCGCGCTGCGGGACGCGCTGGAGCTTGACCCGCGCAAGGCGGACGCAATCCCATCCACCAAGGGGGCGCTGTAACCCGTGCTGACAGCGATTATCGACTACGAAAGCGGCAACCTCCATTCCGCTGAGAAGGCGTTCCAGCGCATGGCATTAGAGGTCGGTGCGGGCGACGTAGTGGTTACCGCCGACCCGGATGTCATTGCGGGTGCAGACCGACTGGTCCTGCCCGGCGACGGCGCATTTCCGGCCTGTGCCGCCGCTCTGCGCAGTTCGGGTGCCTTTGCCGCGATGGTCGAGGCTGTCGAGGTCAAGGCCCGCCCCTTCCTCGGGATCTGCGTCGGCATGCAGCTGATGGCCCGCGAGGGGCTGGAATACGCGCCGACCGACGGTTTGGGCTGGATCGACGGTGTAGTCGAACGGATCACGCCGTCCGATAGGCAGATGAAAGTCCCGCATATGGGCTGGAATGATCTGGTGATCGACACACCTCATCCGGTGCTAGACGGCATCACCACGGGCGAACATGCCTATTTCGTGCATTCCTACCAGATGCGCGTAGACACCTCTGCCCAGCGCCTTGCGCATGTGGACTATGGCGGAGATGTCACCGCCATAGTGGCACGTGACACTATGGTGGGCTTTCAGTTCCACCCCGAAAAAAGCGCCGCCACTGGTCTGCGGATGATCGCGAATTTCCTGGCTTGGACGCCCTGAACGCGCAGGATCCGGATCGCTTCGGCCTGTCCCACACGTGATGATGATGTCCCGAGCCAAGGACATCATCATGACCGAAACCATCGTCGCGCTTCTGCTCTTTCTGTTCCCGCTGGCCTTCAGCCCCGGACCGGGAAACATGCTTTTTGCCGCGAACGGAGCGCTCTTCGGGTTTCGCGCAACCCTGCCCGCCAGTGCAGGCTACCATCTCGCGACATGGGTCGTGACGGCAGCGATCGGTCTTGGATGTCTCAACGCACTGGAAACCTGGCCGTTGCTGTTCCCGATCCTCAAGACTGCCGGCGCGCTCTATGTGGTCTGGCTCGCAATCAGGCTCTGGCGCGCGAAGATCACCAATACGGGTGAAACAGCACGCCCGATGCGTGTTCTGGACGGCGCGGCGCTGCTCATCCTCAATCCCAAAGCCTATATCATCATCGCACTGATGTTCTCGACCTTCCTGCCTGCGTCAGAGACGTCGGTTCTGACAGCCGTATTCGTACTGACCACGGTGTTCACATTGAACAACCTTCTCGCATTCTCGGCCTGGACAGTGATCGGGGACCGTCTTTCGGCCCTGTTTCGATCAAAGCGCCATGCAGCGTGGCTGAACCGGAGCTTTGCAGTTGTACTCGTTGGCGTTGCAGGCTGGATGGCCCTGTCCTGAACAGATATGCGGCCCACCCCACCTGCAGCAGGACAAGCGTCCCTGGTCTTCTCTGTTTCTCAAATACCTT
>QCWH01000115.1 GCA_003149565.1 Marivita sp. XM-24bin2
CTTCGGCCACAAAGCTCAGCGTGTCGCCAGACAGCGACACATTCGAGGGGGCTGCAGGCGGAAGATCAGGAAGAGTTAGGCCCAACCCTTCTACCTTGCCGGTCGCTTCCTCAATCTTGGTTTGCGCTTGCGCGAGCTTGGCGTCAAGTTCATCAAGCACACCTGTCATGTCGGGGTCGCGAGCGAAGTCGTCGACAACAGCCACCTCAAGATCCGGCCGCTGCTCGGTCTCGTTTTCCTTTAGAAGATTACCAAGAAGTTCAGGCTTGTCTAAAAGCGTGACAAGCGCATCTGCATCCTCCTCGTTCGTTACAACAATCTTGACCTTGGTTGGGTTCTCGGTCTGGCCATCACCGTGTCGCACGCTCGTGCCAGCTTCAGCGAAGGCCCGGGCCTGCGCAGCCGTGATGGTCAAAGTTGAGTTCAGGATGATGCCGTCATCCGCATCAGCTACGCCGCTGACGTCAGCGCGCGTAATATCCACCTCGCCATCCTTGACCTCGAGACGCCCGCCACCAAGAGCAAGCGTTCCAGTCACATTCAACAGGTAACTGTCGTCCGGCAGGTCAAAAGTCAGCGTACCGCCTTGGAGGCTCACATCCAAATCGATGGCCTGCTCGCCACCTACAAACCCCTCACTCGGCACTAACAACCACGCGTTGCCTGCGCCGGATAACGCGTCTACGTCTGAGAGCGTGCCAACCTCAACGACGTAGGTCTCTCCCTCCGGAAGATTTAAAATGCCATCCCGCAATGTTACTGTCACAGGCGAACCAAAGCCGCTGGAGGAATCGCTTGTGGGATCTACCAAGAGCCCGTCAAGAGCTGTTTCGTCCACCTTCGAAGCACTAATATCGACGAGCTCACGCTTTTGAAAGCCCGCCGCAAGCTTGTTCAAAAAGAAAAAACCGGAGCCAGGGGTGTGGCTATCACCAACCGTCAACTGGGCTTCAGACGACCCTTCAGAATTACATGCCGAAAGCGCCGCAGCCATGAAACCGAATGTGCCGAGACGCTTTGCAGAACGAATATTTTTTTGGTTCCATCGATTAACGAGCTTTGCAACACCATCCTCAATCTTGGCTTTTTCAATGCCCAGCTCGTGAACGTTCTGCGCCTCATCGCTCAAGTCTTTGGCCATTTGTTTTACTCCAGATAAACTTCATGTCGCCGATAGCCCCTGCGCTCGGCTGCTGCGAAACATTTGGAAAATCTTAAGCTGATTGTTAACTGGCCATCTTAAACATGTTTTTATTTATCATGTTCATATTTATCATGTTCTGAAATGCACAAGCGCCTAGCTATCTCCGTGAATAATGTCAAAGGAACTCGTCAATGCTCACAACTGATCCCCGCACTATGAACCTGGTTGCCCTCGGTATGGCCAAGGTAACCTTTGGTGCCCTCAGGATAATACGACGTCACCTTGGAAATGATTTGGAGCTGGCGGAGATAGGTTTTGCGGTCGTCATGCGCACACGCCGGGACCTTTTTCAACTCGTGGAGCTACACGGACTCAATGATGAAACCATCGCCGAAATAGCAAATGAAAGAGGGTTCTACACGTCTGTGTATGAGGTCCACCAGTACACCGGAATCAATCGCGCAACGGTACGCCGAAAAATGCAAAGACTCGAACAGTTGGGAATCCTAGAAAAGGTTGACGCTGACAAGTGGCACTTGGTTGACTTTAATCATGGCGAAGCTGCACGACCCGCGGTCATGCTGAAGGAGTTGCTGCTCAACTATGTGGCCATCACCAACAAACTCGAAAAGCTCTTGCCCGAAGATATTGTTCCTATTCGCGAAATGACGCTCGCAAATCTAGGGTCAGTCGAAGCTCGTGCACTACTTGATGAAGAGGTGGAAAAGAAGCATAAGCGTGGTTTGGCGGTAGTCACCGGGTCTCAGTAGCAGGACATTTGTGGCAAAGAAAAGATCGAGCCATACTGGCTGTGGTTATGTGACTGCCCCCGACAGCATCAATGTGCCAAGGTGGGTCTGCGATGATCCACAAAGGACGACGGTCGTGCCAAGAATTGGTGACTTCCACGCCATCAACAACGCAGATCAGAGTCCCTAACTCCCAACGCGGAGAAGCCTCCCGGCGCCGACACGTTCCCTATCCTGCGAGAAGAAGACACCTTGGTGTCGCCGCCGCTGCTGGATCAGGGGGGACGGTTTACCGTCGCCATACCCTGCTAGGTGTTGGGTAATTCCAGAAGAAGATTCTGAAGATTTATTTTTGTATTTTCACGGTCATCAAAGACACTTGCTGTGTAGAGCGAGGATAGCAGCATGGCACTTAAAACGGAACACCTGAAAGAGGCGAAGGCGGCGCTCAAGTCGATGTCGGCGCAACGGGAGAAGAAACTGACAAGGGCCGATTTCGTCACCGGCCTGATCAAGGATATACACGCAAAGATGACAGCCGGGTTCTCGCTGGAAGAGATCTGCGAGGAGCTCAACAAGACGCTCCCAGAGGACGATCAGTTCAAGATGAACACGTTTAAAACATACGTCCGCCGCGCCCGGACCAAGGCCGGGATCGCACCGACCCGAACTTGGACCCGTCGGACCGGTCCAACCGAACCCAAGATACAGACCATCCCGGACAAGGGGAAGACAAAGGTTCAGAAAGAGGACCCCGCATCGGATTTTCGAGATCAAGGCGGTGACCTGTGAAGCGGATTTTTTTCATACATGGCGACAAAGGTGGCGTCGGCAAAACCGAAGTCGCAAAGCGCATGGCCGCCGTGATGCTCCAGAATGGCCTGCCGGTCACCCTGGTCGATGGCGACAACAAAAACCCGGGCCTCCACGCGGCGTTTAAAGACGGGGAACTGGATGTTCACTGCATCAACGTCATGACGCCCGCTGGCCGCGATGCCCTCTTTGACGTCATTGCGCAAAGCCCCGGGGATGTCCTGATTGATCTTCCCGCGCGCGGCTCTGATGTCACGGCACGATTGAACCAGGACGGTGCCTCTGAAGACGGGTTCAACCTCCCATTGCTGATGGCCGAGATCGACGCCGAACTAATTATTGTTTTCGTGATCGATCAGACCCGGTCGCCGCTCGTGGCGCTCAAGGATGAGCTGGCAGCCCTACCGGATGCCACGCGCTGGATCATCGTGCGCAATTGGCGCGAGGACCGCGATTTCACGTTGTTCGACACGACCAAGGTCAAAGCCGATCTCGAAGCGCGCGGGGCTGCCGTTATCGACATGGTCCGGCTCGACCCCCGCGTAAATGACATTCTGGAGAACGCCGACGGTCTGAACCTGATCACCGCGCAGACCTCGGACACCCTCTCGATGCTGCAGAAGATGCGGGTGAAAGCCGCGCTGCGATCCTGGTTCGAGCAGATGCAAATCGCGGGGCTGCTCGAATGACTGATCTTCCAGAAGACCTGTTCACCCTGATTTACCGCCGCGCACCTACGGAGCAAGACCGGGCCCGGTTGTTGGCGGTCAAAGCGGGACTTGGTCTCTCCCCAAGGGACGAGATATGGCCGGTGCTCATGGTGCTCGATTACTACGAACGGGCCATCCGGTCGAGCCGGATTGAGACCTTGCGAGACGTCGAGCTTGTTCTGGACGAATTGAAAGCGATCCCGGAACGCGCCGGCCCGATCGCCAGCGCGGAGGCCCAGAAGGCGATTGCCCGGATCATCAAAGACGCGTCCGAAGAGATCGCTCGAACGGCAGCGCAGAGAACCATCACGACGGCCGACAGGATCTCCCGGCGGCAGTTCATCGTCGCAGCCATCGTCGGCGCCCTTATTGCCGTCTGCCTCGCCGGTGCCGCGGCGTGGGGGATGTATCTCTCGCTCGAGGCCCGAGGCCTCTGCGCCGAACCACCGTTCCTGACCGGTGACGGACGGGTAGGATGTTTCATTCAGCGCTGATGGGCTGATCTCCTTCCCCGCCGGATGGCGCCCGCGGGATCAGCTGGGGGCGTTAGGAGGAGAAGACGTGGGTTAGGCGCTTTCAGGGCGGGGTCATAAAAAAGAAGAGATGGCGAATTAGGGCTGAGCAGACATGGCACGCGCAGGAGATGGAGAACAGAGATCGAACCGGCGGAGGCGGCAGAACCTCCTTCAGAAGCGGGTGGACGATGACGAGCTGGAAGATTTCATCAAACGCGCGCGCAAGGCTGGGTATGAGGACCACCGTGATTTTCTCGACGCCCTGATCTCCGGCGAGGCCGGGTTTGATCGCCGCGAGCGTCATGACCTCCTGCGCATCAAAGGCGAGCTGGGAAAGCAAGGCTCGAACTTGAACCAACTCACCTTTGCCGTCAACGCAGGGCGCCTCACCGTCATGTCAGCTGACGATCGGCGGGTGATCGATCAAGCCCGCATCGCGGTTGAGACGGCGGCCGAACAGATCCGGGTCCTGCTGGCATGATCGGCGAAGCCATCAAGAAGGAAGGAAAAAAGGGGTCCGGTGCCAGCGCTGATGCCTTCAAGCCTGGTGTGGCTTATGTCTGCGGCAAAGCCGCCCGGATCGCCCTGCGCAACCTCGCCTCAAGCGACTGGCGGCATGCGGCAGAGGACATGCGGCTCTCGTCAGAGCTGAACAGCAGGGTCCAGCGACCGTATTACCATGTTGTGCTCAGTTGGCATGAGCTGGAGCAGCCGACGGACGACCAGATGATTGAGGCCGCGGACCACATGATCCGCAGCCTGGGGCTCGATGACCATCAGATCGTCATCGGGACGCACCACGACACGAAACGCCGGCACATTCATCTGGTCTGCAACACCGTTCACCCCATCACTGGAAAGGTCTGGTCGAAGTCGAATGACCATCTCCGGATCGAAAAGGCTTGCCGCGAGATCGAACTGGCACAAGGCTGGTCGCATGACCGGGGCCGGTGCGATTTCGAGGTCTCGGCCGATGGGACGGTCGCGTTGAAACCTAACCCGGAGGCCTGGGAGAAGAAGAAAGCGGACCGGAACACCGGAACGAGGCCCAAAACGTCGGGTTCGCGGAAACGCGAGAAATCGATCGGAATAGAGACTTTT
>QCWH01000071.1:0-1359 GCA_003149565.1 Marivita sp. XM-24bin2
CTTGGCACCTGTGCCAGAGTGGAGTTCAAGCTACCTACCAGACATCACCCTCAACCTTGGTATTGGCTATCCTTTCTAAGGATTTGCAGTCAGAAATATTGGTATAGCTTTGCACCTTATCCAAAGCACCTCGTATGGGATGGTTTAAACGAATGACAGAGGGTATCCGCACCCCAACCAAGGAGAAGAAGGAGACCCCGGAGGGACTGTGGTACAAGTGCCGCAAGTGCAACCACGTGGTGAGTTCTGATGAACACGCACACAACTACTGGGTATGCGAAAAGTGTAAGTACCACGAGCGCATCAGCTCTCAGCAGTATTTCCAGATCCTTTTTGACAACAACCGGTACACCGAGATCAATCCACACATCATTTCAGGCGACCCTTTGTCGTTTGAAGACACCAAAAAATATGCGCATCGACTGAAGTCGACGATCAAGAAGACTGGGCTTCACGATGCCGTTCGCACGGCTGCGGGAAACATGAACCGCAAAAAAGTGGTGATCGCGGCAATGGATTTCCAATTCATCGGTGGTAGCATGGGTTCCGTTGTAGGTGAGAAGATTGCACGTGCTATCGATCATGCGATCGAGAACAATTCACCCTTTATCATGATCAGCAAGAGTGGTGGTGCACGTATGATGGAAGCCGCTTTCTCATTGATGCAGATGGCCAAGACCAGTGCAAAGTTGACGCAATTGGCAGAGCACAAGCTTCCGTACATCTCCATCCTCACCGACCCAACTACGGGTGGTGTGACCGCGTCGTTTGCGATGTTGGGTGACATCAACATCTCAGAGCCCGAAGCCTTGATCGGATTTGCAGGTCCACGCGTGGTGAAAGAGACCATCGGTAAAGACCTACCAGAAGGCTTTCAAACAGCGGAATTCGTCTTAGAACATGGCTTCTTGGATTTCATCGTAGAACGGAAAGACCTCAAAGACAAATTGAGCCAGTTCATCACACTGATTAAAAATTAATTAAGTGATTGCTGCAGGATAATTTATTCGTATCTTTGCGCCCCTTTTAGAAAGATAAAGAAAAGCTGAAGCATGTATTTGACAAGCGAAAAGAAACAAGAGATATTCAAGAAGCACGGTAGCGGCGCTTCAGACTCAGGATCTGCAGAAGGCCAGATCGCACTGTTCACCTACCGAATTGCACACTTGACCGACCATTTGAAGGCGAACAAGAAAGACTTCAACACCCAGCAAGCGTTGATTCGCTTGGTAGGTAAGCGCAGAAGCCTGTTGAACTATTTGAAGAACAAGGACATCGAGCGCTACCGAAGCATCATTAAAGAACTTAATTTGAGGAAGTAAAACCTCATCAAAAAATGGGAAAAGGCAATGCTACATT
>QCWH01000071.1:2476-5951 GCA_003149565.1 Marivita sp. XM-24bin2
GTAATTGAGACCGGAAAGCTTGCCAAGCAGGCAGACGGTTCTGTTGTTGTTAAGCAAGGCGACACCATGTTGCTTGCTGCTGTTGTATCGAATAAAGACGCCAAAGAAGGCGTTGACTTTCTACCGTTGACGGTAGACTACCGAGAAAAATATGCTTCTACTGGAAAGTTTCCTGGTGGATTCTTCAAGCGCGAAGCGCGTCCGTCTGACAGCGAGGTATTGACCATGCGTTTGATCGACCGTGCATTGCGACCATTGTTCCCTGGTGATTACCATGCGGACACGCAAGTTATGGTGAGCTTGATCTCTTCTGACAAGAATACCCAGCCCGATGCCTTGGCATGTTTGGCCGCGTCAGCTGCTTTGGCTGTTTCTGATATTCCATTTGCAGGTCCCGTATCTGAAGTACGTGTTGGACGTATCAAAGGTGAGTTCGTGATCAATCCGAAGATGGATCAAATGGCGGACTGCGATATAGACATCATGGTAGCTGCTACCATGGATAATATCATGATGGTGGAAGGCGAGATGAACGAAGTGAGCGAAAAGGAGATGCTCGACGCCATCAAGTTTGCGCACGAAGAGATCAAGCTTCATTGCCGAGCTCAGCTCGACCTAGCGAGCAAAATCGAAAAATCAAGTCCAAAGCGCGAGTACTCTCATGAGACGAACGACGAGGAATTGGAGGCACGCGTTCATGCATACTGCTTTGATAAGTGCTACACCATCGCTACATCAGCGAGTGCGAAGCAGGAGCGTTCTGAGGCATTCAAAGCCTTGGCCGAAGAATTCTTAGCATCCCTTCCAGAAGAGGAGCAAGAAGAAAAAGCTGGATTGGTAGGAAAGTACTTCCACGATGTAGAAAAGAAGGCCATGCGTAAGATGATCTTGGATGAAGGTCAGCGTTTGGATGGTCGTAAGACTGACGAGATCCGTCCGATCTGGTGTGAGGTTGACTACCTACCAGGAACACACGGTTCAGCGATCTTTACCCGCGGTGAAACACAATCGTTGACTACGGTTACCTTGGGTACGAAGCTTGACGAGCAGACCATTGATGGCGCGTTGGTAGAAGGCACCGAGAATTTCTTGTTGCACTACAACTTCCCTCCATTCTCAACCGGTGAAGCACGTCCTATTCGTGGCGTATCCCGTCGTGAGGTTGGACACGGTAACCTTGCGTTGCGTGCACTTAAGCGCATGATTCCAGATGCGGAGATCAATCCTTACACGATTCGCGTTGTGAGTGACATCCTTGAATCAAACGGTTCATCTTCTATGGCAACCGTTTGTGCAGGTACGCTTGCATTGATGGATGCTGGTGTGAAGATCAAGCGTCCAGTGAGCGGTATCGCGATGGGATTGATCATGGGAGAAGATGGTAAGTATCAAATCCTTTCTGATATCCTAGGCGATGAGGATCACTTGGGCGATATGGACTTCAAAGTAACCGGTACTACCAATGGAATCACCGCTTGTCAGATGGACATCAAAGTTGATGGCCTTTCTTACGAGGTACTTGAGAAGGCATTGAACCAAGCTAAGGATGGACGTAGCCACATCTTGAATGAGATGTTGAAGACCATGGATACCCCACGTGAGGATTACAAGCCGCATGTGCCACGTATCGAGACCATGTTCATCGACAAAGAATTCATCGGAGCTGTAATTGGACCTGGTGGTAAGATCATTCAAGAGATCCAAGCGCAAACGGAAACAACAATCTCCATCACAGAGGAAGGAGATAAGGGTGTGATCCAGATCGCTTGTGACAATAAAGAAGGCATGCAAAAAGCCATGAACTGGATCAAAGGCATCACTGCCAAGCCAGAAGTTGGTGAAGTTTACAAGGGAAAGGTGAAGAACGTTGTTGCGTTTGGAGCGTTCGTTGAGATCATCCCAGGTAAAGAAGGCCTACTCCACATCTCTGAGATCGAGTGGCGACGCATTGAAAATGTAGAAGACGTACTGAAAGTTGGTGACGAAGTAGAGGTTAAATTGATTGAAATCGATCAAAAGACCGGTAAACTTCGCTTGAGCCGCAAGGCGCTTTTGCCAAAGCCAGAGCGCAAGCCAGCCGAGTAAGTCACTGATTTACATAGCACTTTCAACAAGCCGGTATTTAAAAGTCTAAATACCGGCTTCTTTTTGGCCCCTAGTGATGGTCTTTCTTTATACCAGCGAAAAATCCATCCCATGCGCCAACTGAAAATTACCCAACAGATTACCAATCGGGAGACCGCCTCTCTCGATAAGTACTTGACCGAGATCGGTCGTGAAGACCTTATTACTGCTGAAGAAGAGGTTGAACTCGCCCGCCGAATCAAAGAGGGCGATCAAGTAGCACTTGCCAAGCTTGTACGTGCTAATCTCCGCTTTGTGGTTTCCGTTTCTAAGCAGTACCAGAACCAAGGATTGAGTCTTCCTGACTTGATCAACGAGGGTAACCTTGGTCTGATCAAAGCAGCTAAACGCTTTGATGAAACCCGCGGATTCAAATTCATTTCCTATGCCGTTTGGTGGATTCGTCAGTCCATTCTACAAGCTTTAGCTGAGCAGGCACGCATTGTTCGCTTGCCATTGAACAAGATCGGTAACATCAACAAGATCAATCGCGCCTACGCGCATCTTGAACAGGTGCATGAGCGTGAACCAACGGTGGATGAGATCGCCCATGTACTGGAATTGCCAGAAGGCGATGTAAGCCAGAACATTAAGAACAATCGTCGACACGTATCTATGGATGCTCCTGTGCCAGGCGCTGAAGATGATGACAGGAACATGTACGACTTGATGGAAGGTGAACAAGAACACAATCCTGAATCAACCTTACTCAACGAGTCGCTTCGCAGGGAAATCGAACGTTCTTTGGCCACCCTATCTGAGCGTGAATCCGATGTGATCCGTTTGTATTTCGGGTTGACTGGGAAGCATCCTATGACATTAGAAGAGATCGGTGAAGAATTCGACCTCACACGCGAGCGCGTTCGCCAAATCAAAGAGAAGGCCATTCGACGTTTACGCCACACCTCTCGCAGTAAGCTGCTGAAGGCTTACCTCGGATAAGTTTCCATTAAAGCTTCAATCTTTCTGAAGGGTTGGATTGGTCCTTGATCAATTCAACCCTTCTGTTTATGGCACGTCCTTCAGGCGTGTCATTCGGTGCAATCGGCTGGCTTTCACCTTTCGCTAGGATGTTCAAGCGGGTATCTTCGATACCTGCCATCTCTAAGTGATACAGCACATTGGATGCACGAAGTACGGCCATGCGTTGGTTCACCTCGTCTGAGCCTACATTGTCTGTGTGACCCTCAATGGTCAAGATCATGTTCGGATTCTTCTTCAGCATGAAAATCACCACGTGGATCAAATAGTCGATCTGGTTCTCACTCAACAAGAACTCGTTAAAGCCGAATTGCAGGTTCTAGCCTTTCTTGGTTTCATAAGCCTCTCCCCTTCCGAGGTATTGCTTCCA
>QCWH01000116.1:0-2153 GCA_003149565.1 Marivita sp. XM-24bin2
TTCTGTGGTTGCCGCCCATAGTGCAAGAAGTTTCTGACTGTTCAGGCATATGATCGAGTGCGAACTTCTGTCAGGCCTCAATGTGCGACATGTCCAGAAGCCGCAGGCCGGGATGGTAATCAGCGGATCGGGTCCAAATCTACTTCTCGAGCTTTTAAGCTCGTATTCCAGCACTGGTTTTCCCTATCCGGATCTATTCGATCGCTTTGCCCATTCAGGTCATTGTCTTCTCACACCCCCCTTACCGTCGCTAGCGGTTCGGCATAGGCATCATGCCGAACCGCTAGCGCCGGATCGCGATAATCCTCGTTCTTCGTCAACATGGCCCACATCTGCCGGGCCATCTTGTTGGCCAGTGCGATCGCCACGAGCATCTTTGGCTTTCGGTTCAGTATTCCGCCGACCCAACTCTCGGCTTTGATCTTGTGACGCCCGCGACCGATGACACGCGACATTGCACCTATGATCAGAAGGCGGCGAATATCGGCTTGACCTGCCTTGGTCATGCGCCCCAGGCGTGCCTTGCCCCCAGAGGAATGCTGCCTGGGAACCAAACCCAACCAAGCCGCAAAATCCCGCCCTGTTTTGAATTGCGCCATGTCGGGTCCGAACGCTTCCACCGCGATCGCCGTTAGCGGTCCCACACCCGGCATAGTCTGGAGCCGACGAGCCCTATCCGACTCGGCGGCCAGCGTCTTCAACTTCGAGGTGCGCTTGGCGATACGTACGGTTTTCTCTGAAATCTGTGCCAGCAGGTCTTGGCATTCCTCCCGGATCAGGGCAGGCAGGTCTGAAGTCTTATCCTCCACAAGCACCGTCATGCGATCAAGGTAACGTATTCCTACGGGAAACACGTGGCCATGTTCATACAGCAGGGCTCGCAGGGCGTTCACGTCTCCGGTACGCTGATGGACCAGTCGTTCCCGGCTGCGAAATACCGCCGCGCGCGACTGTTGCTCAACCGTCTTGGGCTCCACAAAACGCATCTCGGGCTGTCGTGCCGCGATGACGATGGCCTCAGCATCGGCGGCATCGTTTTTCTGCCGTTTCACGAAAGGCCGGACATATTGCGGCGCGATAAGCCGGACTTCATGGCCAAACTTGGCCATTTCTCGCGCCCAGTAGCTCGCGCTACCACAAGCCTCCATCACCACAACGGCAGGCTCGTGCTTTGCCATAAAATCCCGAAACTGGACCCGCGTCACCTTCTTGCGAAACTTCAAGTGCCCGGCCATGCTGGCCCCGTGAAGCTGGAAAACGCTCTTTGCCAGATCAACACCGATCATTGTATCTTTCATTTGCCGTCCTCTCCTTTGCGTGACGTTGAACACCACGACCTTGGCACATCGCGATGCCGTCTGGGGAGGGCGGCAACCATCCCATCTACTTCAACGCTGCCGGATATGTCTCAAGTTAATGGCGGGAAGCTTTAGGGCAAAACTACGCGCAGCAGGCCTACCGTATGAAGGTCGGCGGGCAGGCCTGATTTACAGTTGGTCCTCCATCTTTCCTGCCGAAGGTATCGACGTCGAGATCGCGAAAAACGCCACGCAGGAGACCCACCCCGACCTGTTCGAAAACCTGATGGACACGGCAGCTGCAGCGAGCCTGCTTGGCTTTCGAGACGCGTCCTCGATCCGGAAACTCATCATCGCCGGTGAACTGACAGACACTGCGTTCGTCCGGTTTGGCTTGAGAGGGGTATACCGCTTCCGCACCGCTGCGCTCACAGCCCTGCGAAAAAGGAAATTCCAGGGGAGGATCGTGTGATGTCGGGATTGCGAATAACAAAAAACCTGTCCGACCTTTCACATATGCGTTCCCAACTCATATGTGTGAGAAATAACAATAACACTCTATTTGAGTTGCATGCCAACTTGCAAGCTCGGCAAGTTAACGTGACAACACCCGGTTGCCATCGGCACGCGCGGCGGCGCGAGAAGATCACGGGCCGTTTCAAATCGCCGCGCCAAGCACAGAGATTTCTATCCATCCACGATCAGATCGCCAACTTGTTCCGCCCCAAGCGCCACCGCCTTTCAGCCCGCTCATACCGCCACGCCCGAAACGATGCCTTCAATCTCTGGAATGAATACACGCGCCAATAGGCGTCCTGAGCCTGCACCAAAGAAACGATTGCATGCCGAGCCAAA
>QCWH01000116.1:2471-3831 GCA_003149565.1 Marivita sp. XM-24bin2
CAACCTGATGATGTGGACAGCCCCACCAAACGGCATCGCAATGTGCCATGTTGGAGTTGTTGAACCCAACAGGAAAGGGAGCCATCCAAATGGGAATTACAACACTCGGGATCGATCTTGCCAAGTCCGTCTTTCAATTGCACGGCATTGATGCTGACGGGAATGTCATACTCCGCAAGAAGGTCCGTCGTAACGGACTGCTTAATGATCTGGCGAGAATTCCTCCTTGTCTGATCGGCATGGAAGCCTGCGCGACGAGCCACTATTGGGCCCGTGAGATAGCCGCTCTCGGGCATGAAGTCCGCTTGTTACCGCCCGCCTATGTCAAACCCTATGTGAAGCGGCAAAAGAACGACATGGCAGATGCCGAAGCGATTTGCGAAGCCGTCACGCGTCCGAATATGCACTTCGTTGCCGTCAAAAGCGCCGATCAGCAGGCGGTCTTGATGCTGCATCGCGCGCGGGACCTTCTGGTCCGGCAACGCACCATGCTGATCAACGCCCTCCGGGCCCACCTGGCGGAGCTGGGCGTCGTGTCCGCCCGAGGGCCTCACAAGATCCGAGAGGTTCTGAGCGAGCTGCAAGCAGATCAGCTTGATGTTCCGGAGGTCGGCCGGGCTGCCCTGTCGTCGCTGGTCCGGCAGCTGGATGCTCTGGAGGACGAGATCGGTCAGCTCGATGACAGGATCCAGGCATGGCATCGCCAGAGCGAAGTCAGTCAACGGCTGGCGACGATCCCCGGCGTAGGTGTCCTCACGGCTACGGCTTTGGCGGCAACCGTTGCTGATACTGCGCAGTTTCGATCCGCGCGCCAATTCGCAGCTTGGCTCGGCCTCGTACCACGACAGAACTCATCGGGTGGTAAGGATAGGCTGGGTCGCATCACCAAGATGGGCGACGGCTATCTGCGAAAACTCCTTGTCGTCGGAGCGACGGCCGTTCTCAGAAGGATCGTCCACGCTCAGACATCAACCGGAGCCTGGGTGCGTCGGTTGTTGGAACGCAAGCCATCCCGGCTGGTCAGCGTAGCACTGGCGAACAAAACGGCCCGCATTGTTTTCGCAGTCTTGTCGAAGAAAGAGATCTACAACCCGGCCTGAAAACTCTTGGCGTTCCATTCGAGCGCCGGATCAGATGCAAGGGCAATCGAAGTGATGATGATCTTTGCCGCCGCAACCGAAACACCCCGAGGCATTGTCAGGGCGTCATAGCCCGGCAACTTGATAGGGATCCGGCTCGCGGACATCATCAAGGCCAGCGGCATTGGCACCGCGCAAACAGGCCGGACAAATGACCGCTAAGCAAAAAGATCAAAATCACAAAGAAAACTCTTGCAAAACAGGGGCTGTCCACAAATGAC
>QCWH01000116.1:4628-5694 GCA_003149565.1 Marivita sp. XM-24bin2
TGCCCGTTGGCTTACTGGCAGTTTGGGATCATCGAATGAAGGAGATTATTTTCGCAGCGGCGTTCTTGGCCTTATCTGGCTGTGGAATTCCATTTGTTCCACTGATTTGATCGGAGTTTCGCGTTTATTCTGCGTTCAGCGCATTTGTGGATGCATCGGTGATGCTTTTTCCCTGCGCCCTGCCATCAACTGCATGAAGCTGATCATGCTTTCGGCGAAGTTGTCACCGTCATTGAGCCACCCATCAAACTCATCGCGCTCAGCTTCTGTGACGAGGTGATAGCCCATAGCCCAGTTCGCAAAGCGCCGTTCGTTTACAGTATTGTCGCAGAGAATTTTCATGTCAGTGTGGCGCGGGTCTTTTTTGATCATGCCCACAACATCATCCAGCACGTCATCCCCACCTTCCAACAGCTGAAAATACTGGGTCGGTGTGCGCAGCAGGTAGCCCGTGACGCCCATTTCGCCGTTGTGCCGCCATGCTGTTTCCAGAATGTCGTGATCAGCGGTGCTGGGGAAGTCAGTTTTGGCAGTGCTTTGGTAGAGAACAGCGCGGATCATCGTGGGTCGTCGGTATCGTAATTGCGTAACATGACCCAAGGTCACGTCGCCTGCTGATAACAGCTGTGCGCCAAGTACTCAAACGGTGGTTTTGTCGTGGTAGGCCCGGCAGGACTTGAACCCGCAACCAAAGCGTTATGAGCGCTCTGCTCTAACCAATTGAGCTACAGGCCCACTGTGCAACGGCCTATCCGGTCTATGCTGCGTTTCCACGTCAAATTGCAACTGTTCGGCATTCGCCAGCCAATTTTGAACTGCTGCATCGACAACACGCAGAGCTTCGTACACCAGCTACTCCAAAGATGCGACAGAACCACCTTGCGTGCCCTCAAGGCGCGACGCCCCAAGAGGGGCGCCGCTGGGGGTCATGATTCCAACAGCTCTTCCGCGACGCGTAGGGCGCGCGCACCATAGAGTACGGCGGTAATCGCGTCGCGGACGCTATGCAGATCATTTGCGCAACGGATTAGAGCGTGCGTTTCATCGTCGGCGTAGCAAAGCTCAT